>NZ_CP015772.1:1875911-2501215 GCF_001654455.1 Niabella ginsenosidivorans | reverse complement strand
ATGATGAAATTGCGGGCCTGCACCTGTTCCGCACCAAAGCCCGTTGTATGAACTGTCATAACGGTGTTTTTCTTACCGATACCAGCTTTCATAATATCGGGCTTACGTATTATAAAAGAAAGTACGAAGACCTGGGCAGATATAACGTCACTCATAATAAGGATGATGTCGGCAAATTCAGAACGCCTTCGCTAAGAGAACTGGAGCGAACGAGGCCCTGGATGCACAATGGCCTATTCGATAACCTGGAGGGCGTTATAAATATGTACAACAGCGGTATGCCGCAAAAAGCCAAAACAGAAGAGCAAAAGAACGACCCGCTTTTCCCCCGGACCGATCATTTATTAAAACCGCTTGGTCTTACCAAAGAAGAGCGGCAGCAATTAATAGCTTTTCTGCATACCTTAACCGGGGTGCCTTACCGGATGCGCCGGCCGGAGCTGCCGAAATAAAGAACATCTTTTAAACTCCGGGAAAAAGGAATGTTATATTTTTATCCTGGGTTTAGTAGAAAAGCGGTACTATCCGGATATTCTTTCCGGCCAGCTTCGAATAAAGGAACTGCCGCGCCCAGGTTATTTTTAAAGCCTGATAAATAACTTCTTCCTGTAAAGAAAATAACCAGCCAGCCAGCAGCAAAGCATAAAACTTACCGACCATAACAGGGAAGGAATATGACCTGTGCCTAATTGCCCCCAGGTAACATCGTAAAGCGCTTTGAAAAGCGGGCGCTTATCGGGCATATGATAACTGTAAAGTAATATGGGCACCACTTCGCTGAACAGGTAAATGAACAGAGCATTTTTGCCAAAAACCTCAAAAAATACAACCCCTGTTTTTATCCCCTTAAAATCCACGTAATATAAAATGGTAGAAATGATCAGGCAATCGAGGCCTGTAGTAAGGCAAACAAAGCTGCTTGTCCATAATTTTTTGTTGATGGGAAAAGAAAGGTTCCACAAATAACCAAGTGCCAGTAACAGGAACCCGGTAATGGCCAGCCGGGCGAGCATTTCAAAGCTTTTGGAATTTTTTCGTATATGCACGCCCGCCAGATACCCGATGAGCACATTTACAATGGCAGGCAGGGTGCTTAAGATACCTTCCGGGTCAAAAGCGTTTTGGGCATCTTTAATATAAAGATGTTCTCTTGTCAGCAACAGGATATCCAGTTTGGTTTCAGCAGCACCGTTTACGGTATAATCGCCAAAGGTCATCATAATCAGCCAATACCCCAAAAGCAGGCAAATGCTGGTAATGATCACTGTTCTTACAGATGCAAAGCGGATGATCAGCGCGCCGATACCATAACAAAGCGCAATCCGCTGTAATACGCCAAAGATCCGTGTTTGGCCGATGGGAAAAGAATGTACCTGGTTCAGCACGTCTACTTTTACAAAGGGCAGCCAGTACATCAGGTAGCCGATCAGGAACAGCAGCAGCGTCCTTTTCAGGATCTTCAGAACCACCTTACGATCTGGTTGCTGATCCCATTTTGCTTTTGAAAAGCTGATCGCATTCCCCACCGCAAACAGGAAGGAAGGGAACACAAGATCGGTTAATGTAAAACCATTCCATTCTGCATGCCTGAGTTCAGGAAAAGGGTTAGGCCCGCCCGTATTAACAATGATCATAAAACAGATTGTCATTCCCCGAAAAATATCCAGGGCCAGGAACCGGCCGGATTTTACGGCATCCAGATTATTCATTTATTTAAAATTGGTTGACCTAAAGTAATAGGAAACGATGGCTTATCCAAAAAATATTTTACCCTTCATTTGTGCATCAGAGCGAATGCGTCAATTTATTTTTTGCTGTAATGGACCATTAAAAGTTCATTCACAATACCACGTCCCGACTATCAGGAGACGAATAAGCGTTAAACCCATTTTTCAAAATAAAAACAGTATTTGCCCATCCGTATTCCGATAGCTTTTACCCGGAACAGTAAAAATAGTTTACAGATTTATACATAAACCCTCATTTGCGTATTCTATTTATGAATGAAAAATTTAATGTAAGTTTGGTTATGTGTATCTACAATCACCTGATCGTTTCCAAACGATTGCTTGCAAGCTTACTGTTAACCGGCCTCCTGAATACTACCCTGGCGCAGGTAAGCAATACTTCAGACAAAGTGGTTTATAAAACTGTAGCCAATAAAACAGGCCCTGTGCTTGGGTATTCGCCCGGTTCCGGCGTAAAGATCCTGATCATCGATGGATGCTTTTTTAAGGACCTGAATAAAAACGGGCAATTAGACAAATATGAAGACTGGCGGTTGTCCGCAGATGAGCGGGCCACAGACCTGGCTGGAAAAATGTCTGTAGAACAAATCGCGGGCCTTATGTTGTACAGTGCTCACCAGGCAATACCGGCAAACCCCAAAGGCTTTGGATCCGGAACCTATAACGGTAAACCCATTGACTCCAGTGATGCATCGCCTGATGCCATCAGCGATCAGCAAAAGGCGTTTCTTAAAGAAGACAACCTGCGGCATATCCTGGTAACGCGTGTAAAAAGCCCTGAAACAGCTGCACGCTGGAACAATAATGTGCAGGCTTTTGTGGAAGGGCTGGGCCTGGGAATTCCGGCTAACAACAGCTCTGATCCGCGAAACGGCGTGGTAGCCAATGCAGAATATAATATAGGCGCCGGCGGCACTATTTCCATGTGGCCGGAGCCGATAGGCATGGCGGCTACTTTTGACCCTCAGCTCGTTGAGCAGTTTGGTCATATAGCCGCACAGGAATACCGTGCTTTGGGCATTGCCACTGCTTTATCTCCGCAAATTGATCTTGCAACGGAGCCGCGGTGGAGCCGCTTCAATGGTACATTTAGTGAGAATCCCCGGCTTTCTGTTGATATGGCCCGGGCCTATGTGGATGGCTTCCAGACCTCTGCCGGTACGGCGGAAATAAAGAACGGGTGGGGCTTTCACAGTGTGAATGCCATGGTAAAACACTGGCCCGGAGGCGGACCCGAAGAAGGAGGGCGCGATGCTCATTTTGCATACGGGAAATTTGCAGTTTATCCCGGTAATAATTTCCGGATGCACCTGATGCCTTTTATTGACGGGGCATTCAAGCTGAACGGCAAAACAAAATCTGCCGCAGCAGTAATGCCGTATTATACCATTTCCTATAACCAGGATAAAAAATACGGGGAGAACGTAGGGAACAGCTATAGTAAATACATCATCACCGATCTGCTGCGCAATAAATATGCCTACGATGGGGTTGTTTGCACGGACTGGATGATTACAGCTGATGAAGGAAAGCAGCCGGATGTTTTCTTAGGCAAGTCCTGGGGTGTTGAAAAGCTTTCTGTTGCGGAGCGGCATTATAAGATCCTGATGGCAGGGGTTGATCAGTTCGGAGGCAACAATGCCGCGGGCCCCGTACTGGAGGCTTACCAGATGGGAGTGAAAGAGCATGGGGAAGCTTTTATGCGCAAACGTTTTGAACAATCTGCCGTGCGCCTGCTGCGCAATATATTTAATACCGGCTTGTTTGAGAACCCTTATGTTGATCCCGAAGCCTCTGCAAGGATCGTGGGAAATGCTGAATTCATGAAAGCAGGGTATGGAGCGCAGCTGAAATCCATCGTGCTGCTCAAGAACAAAGGACAGGTGCTGCCGCTTTCAAAAAATAAGACGGTCTATATTCCCAAACGCATTGTGCCGGCCGGAAGGGATTGGTTTGGTACCATAACACCGGAGCGCGTGGAATACCCTGTAAACCTTGACATCCTGAAAAAATATTTCAATATAACCGATGACCCGGCAAAGGCAGATCTTGCCATTGTATTTGTAAAAGGCCCAAACAGCGGTGTGGGCTATGATGCAAAAGACCGGCAAAATGGAGGCAATGGCTATGTGCCTGTCAGCCTGCAATATGAAAAGTATAAAGCTACGGCCGCCAGGGAGCAAAGCATTGCTGCCGGTGATCCTGTAGTAGATCCGGGCATCACCAACAGATCCTATAAGAACAAAACAGTGACCGCGTCTAATGTAACGGATCTGAAGTCGATACTGGATACAAAGGCAGCTATGAAAAGGAAGCCGGTAATAGTGTGCATGACCCTGACCAATCCCGCCGTAGTGGCGGAATTTGAACCACAAATTGACGGGTTGCTGGTTGCCTTTGGTGTGCAGGATCAGGCTATGGCTGATGTCTTATCCGGTACTGCCGAGCCTTCGGGCCTGTTGCCCCTGCAGTTGCCGGCCGATATGCAAACAGTGGAAATGCAAAAAGAAGATGTGCCGTTGGATATGAAACCCTACAGAGATAGTGAAGGCCATGTATACGATTTTGGCTATGGCATGAGCTGGAAAGGCATTATCAGCGATAGCAGGACAATGAAATATAAACAACGCTGATAAGAGATAGGGAGCGATTTTTTTCACAGCCCGGATCTGTTGCCAACAGACCCATTTATAATTCGATCAGGTGAAAATCTGCCTGCAACGCTTCCATATGCTGAACAATACGTTCCCTGTTGGTATCTGTTATAAAAACCTGCCCGCTGTCTGCAGCACAAACCCTGGCCAGGAGATTGCTCATCCGGTCTTCATCCAGTTTCTCAAAAACATCATCCAGCAGGAGAATGGGCGTAAATTTCTTTTCAGCTGCCAGCACTTCCAGCTCCGTTATCTTTAAGGCAAACAAAAGGCTCTTACGCTGCCCCTGTGAAGCAATGCTTTTAAAAGGCTGTTCACCTAGCTGGATGCTGATATCATCTCTGTGGATCCCGGCAGTCGTTCTGCCCAATGCCTTATCTTTTGGCCGCACTGCCTGCAGTATGGCTTCAAAAGGGGCTTCCAGTAACCGGCTTTCATACAACAGGGAAAGTTGTTCCTCCTGTTGGGCAATTTCCGTATACAGGCGCCTGACCTTTGGTAAAAAAGTGATCAGGGCATCGCGCCGCCTGGTAAAAAGAAAGTTACCGGCAGGGATCAGTTGTTCATCCAGCACGGATAGCAATGATTCATCAAGAGGTCCTGTTTCCAGTGCCGTTTTAAGAAGGCTGTTACGTTGCTGTAAAATTTTATTATAGAGGATCAGTTGCTTCAGGTATTCAGGATCCAGCTGGGAGAGCAGGGCATCCATAAAATTCCTTCGTTCCTCGCTGCCGCCTGTGATCAGCACGGCATCATCCGGGGCAATGACCACGCAGGGATAACGGCCGATATGCTTTGAGAATTTATCATAGGGCTCCCCGTTAACAGAGAACTCTTTCTTCCCGTTTTCCCGCAGGATGCAAACGGCTTTTTCCTCAGCAACGTTTAATAAAAACCGGCCTTCAATGCGGAACCCGCTGGCTCCCTGCTGTACGTTTACCGCATCCGTTTTGCTGAAATAGCCGCGGGTAAAACAGAGGTAATGGATCGCATCCAGGATGTTGGTTTTACCAACCCCGTTCTTGCCGCAGATGGCCACTACCTTCTTTGGAAAAGCAAAGTTCCTGTTGGTATAGTTCTTAAACTGCAGGAGCGATATGGAGTCTATTGAAAGCAATAATCGATAAGTGATTGATAATTATATGGATCTGATTGATACTGCACCCAAACACTTAATAAAAGCGCTAAGTTAAGTGTTTATGGTTTTTATAATTGCCGGTATTTTTCCGGGTTTTGTAAATTGTTTAAGCAGCTAACAAATAACCACCCACTTTTAATGCAGGAACATCAGCCTGGCAATCAATACAGGTACACCTATCATAAAGAGCAGCAACAGATCCATCCACCAGCGGTCACCCTGTTGCCGGTAGTGCCCAATCCATCGGGCAATTCTTAATCCTGCCATATAACAAACCACATAAAAACAAGGATCATTGCTCTTAAGCCACTGTCTACATAATGATCATCCGGTGTTGCCTGCGGCGGGGTCATTTCAAACAGGATCAGGTAAACAGCCGGCGGGAGGAGTAAAATTCCCAGTTGGACCAGAACATATTTTAGGGAGGAGCTCATCAATCTGTAGTTTTTAATACAGGTTGCTGCTAAAAGTAACCTGGTAAGTTCCTGATGCAGGGCGCCGATAACCGGATGAACAGCAGGCTGAAAGAAGGCCGGTGCGGCCTATGGTTGCTGCGCGCAGGAGGCAGTACAAAAAATGTATATAAATTCAATCGGGCAGGCAGGTTAAAAGGGTATAAATCAGAATTTTTCCCTTACATTTGCTACTCAAAATTTTAGACGTGGCAACAAAATTTTCAAAAGAAACCTACCTGTACTGGTATGAATTGATGCAGCTCATCCGCACGTTTGAGCTTACGGCTGAGGAAAAGTATAAAATGGAAGGGAAGATCCGTGGTTTTTTTCATGCTTATGTAGGCCAGGAAGCCATTGCCGCAGGGTGTATGACCGCCACAAAACCGGAAGATATTTTTATTACGGGTTATCGTGATCATGGTTTAGCCATCTCAAAAGGAGTTTCTGTAGATAGCTGTATGGCCGAATTATATGGTAAGGCTACCGGCTGTGCAAAGGGAAAGGGGGGCAGTATGCACTTTTTTGGCAAGGAGCAGCATTTCTATGGCGGCCATGGTATTGTAGGCGCCCAGATAGGTGTTGGAACAGGTCTTGCTTTTGCTGAACACTATAAAGGTACTGAAAATGTAGTGCTTTGCTTTTTTGGAGATGGCGCTGCCCGCCAGGGAATCCTGCATGAGTCCTTTAACCTGGCCATGCTGTGGAAGCTGCCGGTCATTTACATTTGCGAGAACAATAATTACGCAATGGGCACTTCAGTAGAGCGCACTTCCAATATCCATGATATCTATAAATTAGGCGCTGCTTATGATATGCCCTCTGAAATGGTGGATGGTATGGACCCTGAAACCGTTCATGAAGCAGTAGCAAAAGCGGTAAAAAGGGCACGGGAAAAAGGCGGCCCTACCTTATTGGAAATTAAAACTTATCGGTATAAAGGCCACTCAATCAGCGATCCGCAGAAATACAGAACGAAAGAAGAAGTAGATGAATATAAAGCAAAGGACCCTATTAACCAGTTAAGAAAAACGATCCTGGATAGTAAGACTGCCACCGAGGCCCAGATCAGGGAAATTGATACCCGCTGTGATGAAGTGGTAGCCGCTTCCGTAAAATTTGCAGAAGAAAGTCCTTTCCCTAACGATGATGAGGTGCTGAAAGATGTATACGTAGATGAGCATTATCCTTTTATAACAGATTAAAAAAACAAATAAATATTTACATTAAATGACAGATAAGCGTAATAATGAAACTGTAAATGAGCATAATACAGGTTCAAACGCAGTGGATAATCTCAGGGTTTTCTGGTTAAAGAACGGTAAGAAATTAAGCATCGTATTGGGTGCGGTTGTTCTTTTTGTTGCAGGGTTTATGCTCTATAAATCCTTTGTGCAGCGGCCAAAGATAGAAGAAGCTTTGGACAGAAGTTTTAAGGCCCAGGAATATTTTGCAAAAGACTCCTTTAACCTGGCTCTGAACGGCGATGGTGTAAATCCAGGTTTTGTAGCAATCGCAGGCAGATACAGCGGTACACCAACCGGGAATCTGGCAAATTTTTATGCAGGGGTCTGTTATATTAAGCTGAATCAGAATGATAAAGCGGTGAAATATCTGAGTGAGTTTAAGACCGGTTCCAAACCGGTACAGCAACGTGCCTATAAATTGCTGGGCGATGCTTATGGCGATATGGGCAATGGTGCAAAGGCTTTGGAAAATTACAAAAAGGCAGCTACGACCTTTGAAGATGATGCAACGGCTTCGGCAGATGCCCTGTTCAGCGCGGCATACCTGGCCCAACATGTATTGAACAATAAAAAAGAGGCAATAGACCTTTATACGCAGTTGAAAGAAAAATATCCGCGTACGCAGCAGGGATTTGATGCTGATAAATATTTAGCGCAGCTAGGCGTTTATAATGTAAACTAATGGCAACACAGGGAAACAGTGATCTGTATAATATGAACGCGGGCATTCTGAAAAAGGATGCCTGTGTTGTTTTAGTAAAAACGGAATGGAACGCAGCTATCGTTAATGAGCTGGAAGCCGGATGTATAGCTGTTTTTAAGCAATACGGAGTGAAGCACCAGACATTGATTGTTCCGGGTGCGGTGGAAATTACCTTCGCCATTAAGCGCTGCTGGGAACGGAATAAAAACTCCGAAGCTCCGGATGCTTTTATTGCCCTGGGTTGCGTTATAAAAGGAGATACGCCGCATTTTGATTATGTGTGCGATTTTGTAACACAGGGAGTGTTGCAGCTCAATCTTATGCTGCCCATACCAACGATCTATGGGGTGCTGACCGTAAATACGGAGGCACAGGCAAAGGAACGTATTGGCGGCGCTCATGGGCATAAGGGAGAGGAAGCGGCCATTACCGCTCTTAAAATGATCAATTCCTGATCAAAGGTTTTATCCGCTGATGTTGTGTTGCCGGGGCTCCTGCCTGCCATAAAAGCAGCAAAGAAAGAATGGTGAGAACTCCGGATGCCATCCAACCAGGCACCACCTTCCGGCAGCCACCGGATGCGTTTCAGCACACAGTTGTTATTCAGGAACGGATTACCTTGTCATTAAAAATAAAGGAATGAAGTATTTTTATTTTTTTGCCGGATTGCTGGCTCTGCAATTGATTGTTTCCTGTAACGAAACAGGAAATAAACCAGCAACACCTGCAGATACTGCCGCTACCTTAATAAGGGCACATCCGGACACCATAAGCACCCAGCCTCCCGCCGGAGCGATCACAGAGAAAATGATCACAGACAGTCTGCAAAAGATCCCTTTTGTGGCAGAAACCCAGGAATATATTGATTCGTTCAGCCGTCATAAACACGGTCTTGCATTTTTAATGGATACGGCCGGTGACAAAAGGATTCGTGTGAGGGCGGGGTATAATGGCAATGCTGCACATTTTGAAACTTATTATAATTTTACGGTAGATCCGCAAACCTTCGATATTAAAATAACAGAACCCGTTAGCGGAGATGAAATGACGATAGAAGAATATCAAAAAGCACAGAAAAAGTAACATGAACGTACAATTATTCATACCCTGCTTTGTAGATCAGCTTTATCCCCAAACCGGGTTTAATATGGTAAAGGTGCTGGAAAAGTTCGGATGTACGGTTGCTTATAATACCAACCAGACCTGTTGCGGTCAGCCCGCTTTTAATGCCGGTTTCCGGGAAGAATCAAAGGCGGTTTGTACCAAATTCTTAAACGACTTCAGTGGTGCCGGTTATGTGGTAGCGCCCAGTGCAAGCTGCGTGGGCTTTGTACGTAATTATTACCCGACATTGTTTGATAATTCATCCCTGCATAATGAAGTAAAAGCGCTGGGAGCAAAGATCTTTGAGTTTTCTGAGTTCCTGATTAATATATTACAGGTAACGGATACCGGTGCTGCACTAAAAGGGAATGCCACCTATCACGACAGCTGCGCCGGCCTGCGTGAATGCAAAATAAAAGCGGAGCCAAGAACCCTGCTTGCCAACGTCCGCGGACTGATATTGAATGAAATGAACGATGTAGAGACCTGCTGCGGGTTTGGAGGTACTTTTGCCGTAAAATTTCCCGGAATATCTATAAATATGGGAGAGCAGAAAGTAGAAAATGCTCTTGCCACAGGTGCTGAATACCTCATCAGCACCGACCTTTCCTGTCTGATGCATCTGCAGGGCTATATAGATAATAAAAAATATCCCATCAAAACCATGCACCTGGCAGATGTGCTGGCAAGCGGGTGGTAGAAGTATTGCTTTCAATAAGGAAGCACGCATTATACGTCACATTTTTGGCGCTGACCAAAGGCCCCTTAATTGTCATATTGAGTTTTCCATTTGTAAAAACAAAATCATCCGAAAGTTCGGATGAGGCAGTGACAATCATTCTTAGGGGGCACCCTGAAAATGGCATCCCGGGCTTGTTCCGGGATCTGTTTTTGTTTCAGGAGCTGCAGGCCCGGGCCATAAGTTAACGGCAATAGTGTCTGCGTTGACCGGAAGTTAAATTACTATTTTTGATCCTGGTTCATTATAAATTGTTTATAAAGTATAAGTGCTTTATATTTAGCTCTAAAACAGTTTGCAAGAAATGGAAAAGAAAATTTTGCTGAATGAGAAAGATCTGCCTGCCCAGTGGTACAACATAGTGGCAGATATGCCCAATAAGCCCCTGCCGCCCTTGCACCCGGGCACCAGGCAACCCATCAGCGGGGAAGACCTGGCTCCATTGTTCCCCATGGAGCTGATCCAGCAGGAAGTATCAGCAGAGCGCTATATTGATATTCCTGAAGAAGTAAGGGAAGCTTATCGTATCTGGCGCCCGACACCGCTGATAAGAGCCACGGGTCTGGAAAAAGCCTTGAAGACAGACTGTAAAATTTATTATAAATATGAAGGAACAAGCCCCAGTGGTTCCCATAAACCCAATACCGCAATTCCACAGGCGTACTACAATAAAAAAGCAGGAGTAAAACGCATTATAACTGAAACAGGAGCAGGGCAGTGGGGCACGGCCTTAAGCTTTGCCTGCGCGCAATTTGGTATCGACTGTGAGGTATACATGGTGCGCATCAGCTATGATCAAAAGCCTTATCGCAAAATATTAATGAACACCTTTGGGGCTAAGGTCTATGCATCGCCCAGCACCAATACCCAGGCCGGCAGGAACGCACTGGCAGCAAACCCCAATACACCGGGAAGCCTGGGGCTGGCTATATCCGAGGCGATTGAAATAGCAGCCGGTGATGAAAATACCAAGTATTCCCTGGGTTCTGTACTGAACCATGTATTGCTGCATCAGACCATTATTGGGCAGGAGGCTAAAAAGCAAATGGAATATACAGGCGATTACCCGGACATTATCATCGCTCCGTTGGGTGGCGGCTCCAATTTTGCAGGTTTATCTTTCCCTTTTATAAAAGATAAGATAGAAGGTAAAAATGTACGTTGTATTGCAGTGGAACCAGCTTCCTGTCCAAAATTAACCAAGGGGAAATTTATGTATGATTTTGGCGACACACAGGGCTATACGCCGCTGCTGCCTATGTATACCCTGGGCCACACCTTTACACCTGCAGCTATACACGCAGGTGGCCTGCGTTATCATGGAGCCAGTGTTCTATGTAGTCAGTTATTGAAAGATGATTTGATTGAGGCAAGTGCCATTCAGCAACTGGAATGTTTTGAAGCAGGGGTATTGTTTGCAAAAACAGAAGGCATTGTGCCTGCACCGGAAGCCAACCACGGTATTGCCCAGGTACTGCGCGAAGTGAATAAAGCAAAAGAAGAAGGGATCAGCAAAACCATTCTTTTTAATTTATGCGGACATGGGTTTGTAGACATGGCAGCCTACCAGGATTATTTTGACGGCAAACTGCAAAACCACTCTTTTACGGATGAAGAGCTGACCGGCGCTATTAAAGAGATCGAGGCATTACAGCCGCAGTAAAGAAAGGCTTAAAACAACGATCCCTGTTCGTTGGCCTTATCCGGTATTTTTAATGAAAGGCCGAAAGTTTTATTGACCGAGCGAATAAAGTGCGCGGCCAGCAACGGGGATTCCAGCTCTACATTCTGGTGCACAAAAAAATATAATTTCTGGAGTCCCTGCTTCCGCCATTTTTTAATACGCGGTATCCAGTCATTTAGCCGGTCAACATCGGAGGGGTGATTGGCGCCTACATAGCGGATAAAAGCTACAGGGCCTGTAAGCCGCATATGCAGCAGATCCCGGCGGCCTGCCGTATCCACAATAATATTGGTCCTGCCCAGCTCTTCTAACAGTCGGGTATATTTTTTTAAGATTGTTTTATCAGCAAACCATTCTTCATTTCTTACTTCCACAGCCAATGGAATCTCTTTGGGAAAATGGGTCAGCATTTTTTCAAGCCGGTCAAAATCCCTGGGTTTGAAATTATCATGCAGCTGTAAAAAGGCCATACCCAGGCGGTCATCAAAATTGCTGATCGCGTTGCAGAATTCCTCTACTTCAGGCTGTACATCTGTCAGGCGTTTGTAATGGCTGATCGTATTGGTAAGTTTTGGAAAGAATTTAAAACCGGGCGGTGTTTTATCCTTCCAGGTCTTAACCTGTTTCCAATCCGGCATTTTATAAAACGTAGCGTTCAGTTCAATGCAATTAAACTGCGTGGCATAATAAGCCAGTTCATCTTTGGTTCCCTTTGGATAAAAACCTTTCAGATCTGTACGGTTCCATTTGGCACAGCCAACCGCAACTTCAAAGTCTGTTTTCTTTGCCAGGCCCAAAACCCTGGAAGTTTCAGGGTTATCTTTTGGCAGCGTAAAATCAATGGTTTCCGGGTGTGCGACTTTTCCAAATTTCATATATCATTTTTTTAAAGGTGTGTTGGTGTAAAGGATCTTATAAATATCGGTCTTTCCCACATTCCTGCTTTCCGCTAAAATAAAGATATCCGGGCTCTGTTGCTGAAACAGAAGGCCTGAATGCCCATACACCGGGATTATTGATCAGTCCATCCGGGTAACTTAACAGGGCTCAGCGTCCGTTTTTCTTTGAAATAATAGTGCTGAGCTGTTTTATGGTCACCACGGGTAGAGGTAAAGACCAGGATGCCTTCCGGAAGCAGGGCCGCGTCAAAATCGTCATCCGCCGGATTCATAATGCTGCCAGGGTGCTCCGGCCGGGAGTTCTTGATCCTGTCTGTTTTAATTTTAAAAAATTCCTGCTTTCCGCACCCGCCATATCTATCGATTGCAAAATATAAATAAATTCCTTTAGGATCTGTTAACGGCGCCCATTCATTGCCTTTTGAATTGACCATCGGGCTAAAATTCTGCGGCATTCCGAACTGACCGGTCTGCAGGTCATACGGAGCTAAGTAAAGAGCATCTCCTCCAAAACCACCCGTCCTGCCTGAAAAAGAAATAAATGCCACTGTCGTCCGGTGCAAAGAAAGGATCAGAATCGCTGGAGTCTGAATTGAAGTTTGCCGGCTGTGCGGGTGCCCATTGATCATTTATTTTGTGGAGCTCCCGGATATCCGGGTCTTTTTTACCTTTGATGCGGTCAATACCACCCCACAGCATCTTTGTGCCGGTGCTGTTAAAATTGGTCTTTACTTCTGCATTCTTTGTGCTTACCAGGTCCGGAAGAAAAGGTGCCCCGCTGTCCGGAAATAGCAACTGTGCATTTACTGATGGTATTTCCATAACGGATAAGCAAAAGAGCAGAAACGGCAGGAGATTTCTTTTGATTTTCATAAACAGGCTTCGTTGATCCGGGTTTAAAACAGTTCCACAATTTTCCTGGCAACAGCAGGAGCTAACGCAACGCCCATGCCACTCATACGGAGCGCGCAAAAACTGCGGTCGCTCAGTTGTTCTGTAACAGGCATTTTCTCTTTTCCCATTGCCATAATACCTGCCCAGCGATGCGTAATTTCCGGACACCGGCCGGGAAGGATTACTGTGCTTAAAAAATGTTCCAGTGCCTGCTGAACAGGCAGCGTGGTAAAGGCGTCCAGCGTATATTCTGTCTGGAGAGACGTGTTACGCGCGCCGCCTAACAGGATGCGGTCATTCAGGTTTCTGAAATAATAAAACCCTTCCTGGTAATGAAAGGTTCCTGTAAACTTCAGATCCGGAACAGGCTCCGTTAACAGCACCTGGCCTCTTGCAGGTACCAGGTCTGTTTTGGGCAACAACTGATTACTGAAGGCATTGGTGCAATATACAAGCCGTTCTGTTCGCAGATCAGGTCCCTTTGCAGTGATCAGCCTGATACCATCTGATTGTTCTTCCACCTCTCTGACTGTTGTAGCAAATAAGAACCGGATGTCCATTTTTACGGCCAGTTGAAATAGTGCGTTCACCAATTTGCCCGAATGCAAACTACCTTCAAAACGGTTTTCGATCAGGTGGGCAATGGCGCCAAACCCAAATGATTCAATTTTTTCATCTGAAACAGTAAAAGTGTCCGGCGATCCTGTAACCAGGTAAAGCCATTCATTCAGCATTGAAAGGTCTTTCAGGTATTCCTCTCCGGATAATAATTCATATCCTTTGCAAAGAGAAAAGTCAATGAGCGCATTTCCAAAAACTTTTTGAATGGTACGTAACCCATCAAAACGCATGCGCACCAGTTCCAGCGCTTTTTCATGGCCCATAAGGCCTGCGTCTGATAAAATTTCGGTAAGGCTTCCAAAACAAGCAAAGCCTGCATTACGCAGGGAGGCTCCCGCAGGAATGGTGCCTCTTTCCACTATGGTTATTTTTTTTGACGGAAATTTTTGCCGCAGGAAAATAGCCGTCCACAAGCCGGTAAAACCTGCGCCAATAATAATGATATCCTGCAACCCATAATAAGTGTCCTGCTCCCAAATACTTATCTGATCCACAGCTGTGCTTATTTGTTTCTTTAAAAATAGGACTATTCCGGGTGAACCCTGTTAATTATATTCAAATCCCTGTTTATTAAAATGGTTTATATTTGATTTTTAATCTTTTGACATAATAATGATGCTGAATGTTTGCAAAATTGAATCGCTTTGTAAAGGATCTTATTTTGGTTAGCGGGGTAGGGTATTTGTTTTATCCTTTCAGAAAGGTATTGCTTTTCCTCTATAACCTCGGTTTATTAACTCATTGGATACACCGGAATAAAAGGCTGCCGGCCAATACTGATTATTTTACATGGGGCCGTAATTATGAAAAACGGATCAATGGATTTGAATATATTTTAAACCGCTATCAGTTACGGGATCAGGCATTTTTATACATGGAGTTTGGAGTAGCTTCCGGTGTATCCTTTGAGTGGTGGCTGCAACATGCACAACACCCCGAAACCACATTTTGGGGGTTTGATACCTTTGAGGGGTTACCGGAAAATTGGGGGCCTTTCTATAAAAAGGGCGCAATGGCACATACAGAGAAGGCATATGTTGACACCCGGTATCGCTTTTTCAAAGGAATATTCCAGGATACGCTTGCTGATGCAATTGAACAAAACAGAACCCTGATGCGCAGGGAAGGGATAAAGGTGATCCTGCTGGATGCGGACCTGTTCTCTTCAACGCTCTTTGTGCTGTCCCAACTGTACCCTTATCTGAAAAGAGGGGACCTGATCATCCTGGATGAATTTAATGTACCCAATCATGAGTTCTATGCCGTAAAACTCTTCCAGGAATGTTTTTACAGGAAACTGGAACCGGTTTCGGCGCTTAACAATTTTTATCAGACTATTTTTGAAGTGCAGTAAAAGAATTTTAGTTTTTTCAATTTTAAAAAAATCACATGTCATACTGGCTTATAAAATCAGAACCTTTTAAATACAGCTACGACCAGCTGGTAAAGGATAAGAAAACAGTTTGGGATGGTGTTCGTAATTATGCAGCCCGCCTGAACCTGCGTGCAATGAAAAAAGGAGACCTGGCTTTTTTTTATCATAGCAATGAAGGAATGGAGATCGTAGGTATTGCAAAGATCACCAAAGAAGCTTTCCAGGATCCTACCACCACAGACGAGCGCTGGGTAGCTGTTGAAGTGGCTCCTTATAAAAAACTGAAAAAAACAGTACCACTTGCAGCCATAAAAGAGGTGCCGGCATTAAAGGAAATGGATCTGGTGCGTTTAGGCAGGCTGTCTGTGCAAACAGTGAAACCGGAAGAATGGGCCCTAATATTAGAAATGTCAGAGGAGAAGGCATAATACTTGTCAATAATAAAGCAGATAAATTTTTCTGCTCCGTAATTATTATTTGAGCACCTCTCCGGTGACTCCGGTCACTGTTTTCCCATGCTACGAACATGTGGTTAAATGGTTAGAGCCTTCGTTTAAGGACGTTGTTCAGATGCCGGAAGCTTCTCAAAGCCTGGCAGGCATGAATAGCGGGAATTGAGCATCATTATGCCCAACGTTTTAATTGTTACATAGGAATTATTCATATTGCAGGCAATTAAAATATTATTCCGGGGCGCTGATTTTTAGAACCGGTATTACCTATCTTTGACGTTTATGGCTCAGGTATTAAAATGGGGATGGCGCTTGTCAGGGTTTTTAACGGTTGTCCTTGTATTTTCTTTTTTCAGAAAATCCAATGAGCTCAAACCATATCATGTAAACGGGTTCGCTCAGGGTACTACCTATCATATTACTTATTACGCAGAGGACAGCGTACTAAGGCGGTCGCAGGCGGATAGCATCTTCCATTCCATTGACAGTTCACTGTCTGTATACAAACCTTATTCTTTAATTACAAGGTTTAATCAGTGTAAAAGAGGCATTATCGCCGACCGGCACCTTAAGAAGGTTGTTGCCAAAGCGCTGGAAGTATCTAGGGCTTCCGGCGGGATCTTTGATATAACGGTCATGCCCCTGGTAAAGCTCTGGGGTTTTGGCCCGGAAGGAAAGACAAAAGCGGAGCCCACTGCGCGGCAGATCAGAGAAGTACTATCTTATGTGGGGTACCGGAAAATTTATTTTAAAGAAGACAGCCTTATAAAAAAAGATTACCGGACGACGATCGACGTAAATGGTATTGCACAGGGCTATACTGTGGATGTGATCGCCGGTTTCTTTGAGTCAAAGGGAATCCGGAATTACCTGGTGGAAGTGGGTGGCGAGATCCGGGTAAAAGGGAGCAAACAGCCTTCCGGGGAGCTCATGAAAATAGGCATTGAACGCCCATCTGAAACTGTTGATGACAGTAACCCGGTATTAATAAAAAGGATCCGCGTGAAAGAGGGGGCCGTAACCACTTCCGGCAAATACCGCAACGCATATAAAAGCGGTAGCAAAAAAATATCACACCTGATGGATCCGCGTACAGGCTATTCGATCCGGAATGAAATGATCAGCGCTACGGTGCTGGCAAAGGACGGCATTACAGCGGATGCCTATGATAATGTGTTTATGGGCATGTCTGTCAATGAGGCTTTTGCTTTTTTAAAAAAGCACCCGGGGCTGGAAGGCTATTTTATTTATTCCGGGAAAGACGGGGCCGTTGCTGATACGGCATCGGCCGGATTCAATGCCCTGCTGGAAAAATGAGCCGGGTAATAACAGTAGCGCCTAAGGTAAAAAAAATATAGCCCTGCAGGGCTTTCTATTGGTAAAACAAAATAATATGAAAAAGTTTTCATTCACTTTGCTGTTGGCTTTTACACTGCTTGTAGCCGTTGCACAGGAAAAGATCGCCATTATCCCCGAACCGGTTTCACTCATTGCCGGTTCCGGTACGTTTACACTGCCTCAGCAGGTAACGATTGGCATTCCTGAAAAAGCTGATCTGGGCTATACCACCGGCTTGTTAAAGCAAAAATTGAGTCGTACCGGTTCCACTGTTCAGGAACAAAAAGGAAGCCGCAGTGCTACCATTAACTTAGTGCTTAATAAAAGCCCCAATGCCCGTATCGGAGATGAAGGTTATACGCTTTCTGTAACACCGGATAAAATAGTGATCGCTGCCAACAAACCTGCCGGGTTGTTTTATGGTGCGCAAACCTTTTTACAGTTGTTGCCACCGGAAATTGAAAGTATGGAACCGGTGAACGGCGTTGTCTGGAAAGTGCCTGTTGCTGAAATTACAGATTACCCGAGAGTGGGCTGGAGAGGACTGATGCTGGATGTGTCCCGCCACTTCTTTACAGTGGATGAAGTAAAAAAATATATTGACAACATGTCCCGCTTTAAGTACAATATTTTTCATTTTCACTTAACCGATGATGAGGGCTGGCGACTGCAGATAAAAAGCCTGCCCAAACTGACAGAAGTGGGCGCATGGCGTATTAACCGTACCGGTCTGTTCAATACGTTTTCTCCTGCTGAGCCTGATGAAAAAAAATCGTACGGGGGCTATTATACGCATGAGGACATTAAAGAGCTGGTGCAATATGCAAAAGAGCGCTTTATAAATATCCTGCCGGAAATTGATGTGCCGGGCCACAGCCTGGCTGCAATAGCGTCTTACCCTGAGCTATCCTGCACAGAAGGCGCCGATCAATACCAGGTACGTTATGGGCAGCCCATTATGGACTGGTCGCACGGCGCACCACCCATTGCATTAATTGATAATACACTTTGCCCTGCCAACGAAAAAGTGTATGGTTTTATGGATAAAGTCATTACCGAAGTGGCACAATTATTTCCCTTCCCGTATATTCATGTAGGAGGCGATGAAGCGCCGCATAATTTCTGGGAGAAAAGCTCCCAGGTGCAGGCGCTGATGAAAAAGGAAAATTTAAAGACCATGCCTCAGGTACAGGCTTATTTTGAAAAACGGCTGGAGAAAATTGTTAATTCAAAAGGCAAGAAACTGATGGGCTGGGATGAGATCCTTGAAGGAGGCATTTCTCCAACTGCGGCATTGATGAGCTGGCGTGGTGAAAAATATGGTATTGAAGCTTCCCAGTCCAAACACTATGTAGTGATGAGCCCTACCCAATATGCCTATATTGACTATATGCAGGGCGATGTAAGTACGGAAGTGCCTATTTATGCTACATTGCGCCTATCTAAAGCTTATGAGTTCAATCCCGTGCCTCAGGGCGCCAATGCCGAATATGTTTTAGGCGGGCAGGCCAACCTGTGGACGGAGAATGTATATAACATGCGACAGGCGGAATACATGACATGGCCGCGTGGCCTGGCCATTGCAGAATCTGTGTGGAGCCCGGCGAACAAAAAGAACTGGAATAATTTTGTAAGTAAAACGGAGCAGTTCTTTAAGCGCTTTGATGAAGCCGAGATCAAATATTCTCCTGCTATTTATGATCCTGTTGTTTCTGTAGCCAAAAAGGGAACTGACTATTATGTAACGCTTACGCCTGAAATTGAAGGTCTGGATATTTACACCAGCTTTGACAATTCCGCACCGGATCGCTTTTATCCGAAATATAAAGCGCCGCTGCTGATTCCGAAAGATGCCCAATTGCTTAGAGTGATTACTTACAGGGGCAAAAAGGAAATAGGGCGCCAGATGTCTATTAAAGTAGAAGATCTGAAGAAACGCGTGAAGTAAAGATTTTCAGGCAATATCAAATATCCCGGTTCGTGTTTTACACACCGGAAAAAGAGACTCCTTCCGGAACCCATTGTGCGAGCCGTCCTTCGTCTTGTATGCCAGTTACATTACCTGGAGTGATACTATTAAAATGAGAAAAAGCTTATTTATACTTGTTGCTGTTGTCCTGTTGCTTGCAGGTTGTGCTACCGGTAAAATAACGGAGGCTGATTATAAAAAAGACGTGCTGCTGCAAACCAACTATGGCAATATGGTGTTGCGGCTGAGTGATCTTACACCACAGCATCGAGATAATTTCATCAGGCTGGTCAGGTCAAAATATTATAATGGCATATTATTTCATCGGGTGATAAAGAATTTTATGATCCAATCCGGTGATCCGGATAGCCGCCATGCTCATGGCGGGCAACCGCTGGGAGAGGGCGGGCCAAAGTATACGATACCGGCAGAACTGAATGCGCGCCTGTTCCACCAGAAAGGGGCATTGGGTGCCGCCCGTGAAGGAGATGATGTGAACCCGCAAAAAGCGAGCAGCGGCAGTCAGTTTTATATTGTACAGGGCCGGGTATGGACCAGCGGCGGACTGGATACGCTGGAAGAAAAACGGCTGAAAGGCGCAAAACTTCCTGAAGACCACAGGAAGGTATATATCACCAGAGGAGGAACTCCGCACCTGGATGGGAACTACACGGTATTCGGACAATTAATAAGCGGCTATGAGGTATTGGATAAAATTGCATCTGCTCCCACCAGCAAAGGAAAAGATAAAGACCGGCCCGTTTATGATATCAGAATTATCAAAGCTAAAATGATTAAACGTTCCGAACATTAATGGCTGCTTCGCCGCCTTTATAAATTGTTACAGACAAATATTGTTCTAAAAATCAGGTACTAAAAGCGAAGCCCAACACTTAACCTGTAGGCAAAGTGGCCAGACCAGGAACCGGAACGGAGATAACGGGAACCGCCCGGGAAAAAATCATGAGAAAGAAATAAATGTTTCCGGTTATTGAGCTGGACATTAAAATTAACTGCATAAGTAAGGGAATTTGAAGGATACCGTTTTATAACTATGGGGTAACCGTGATAAGTATCTACTGTTTCATCCTGCTCTTCCACTATTTGATTGGCAAAGCCAATGTAGGGCCCTGCACCAATGGTGGCAGAAGGCCTTTTGAAAAAGAAATAGCGACCGCCTGCTCCAATACTGTAAAATCGCGGTTCAGCCCAAATGAAGAGATAGCAAACACTGATCCGTTGTTTTTTACAATCCGCCTTTCATAGGTGATACCGGCTGCTATCACAGGCGTAATCCCGCGCCCGGAGCCCAATAGTCTTTCCAGGATAAATACGGGATCCATATTTGTAGCGCCAATAGCAATCCTGTTGACGTAGGGCTCGTCAAAACGGCTTCTTTGCTTTTTCTGCTTCACGGCCAGTTGTTTCTTTTCATGGCGGGCTGTTGTATAATCCAACAAGCGCCAGGTTAGCCCGTTACTATATTTTATAGAATCGATCAGGGCACAGGCCAGCAGAGGTGCATTTCTTATTTTACCCTGTCTTTGATAATAAATGAAGCTCCGGTTTCGTCTTTTTATTGTACCATGTATTAACTGCCGGTTTCTCAGGTAAATGGTATCCTGGGCCAATAAAAATGTTGTAGTAAAAAGCAGCATGGTTAACAGCAGGAGTTTTTTCATTTAAAGTCGTATTGATTCGGTTCTTAAGATAAAACGCCTAAACGCTCCATATCGCAACAATAGTACCTAATGCATCGAAATCAATTTTATTAAAATCATCCCCAAACTGCTGCTGAGGCTTAGCCGGGGCAGAAAACTTTCAGCCCGTATTAACCGGATTGTTTATGATCTCAAAATAACAAAGCCTGGTTTGCCTGCGCATGCTTCAGCTGATGGTCTTCACATAGCACAGGAGCACAAATACTTATCGGATATGAAAAATAAAGGTGCGGGGGAATATGAAATCCTGAAACAAAAATTACTGCACCGAAAGCAATAAGCATCCCGGCCTTTGCTCCTGTTTCGGCTTTTCTTCTGCCGGATCATTCGGTAGTAATACCGTCAAAATCTGCCTCGTTCTCTTCTGCTTCTTTTTTGGTAGCCCTGGTGATACCGTCCTTATGATGGGGCGGGGCGTAGATGGTATACATTTTTAATGGTTCATTGCCTGTATTGATCACATTGTGGCGTGCGCCGGCAGGAACAATAATTGCGCTGCCGTCTTCTACAGGGTATTCATTTTCGTCGATAATGCATTTGCCTTTACCGCTTTCAAAACGGAAGAACTGGTCATTTTCTGCGTGGATCTCAGACCCGATCGCTTCGCCGGCTTTCAATGTCATTAATACCAGTTGCATATGCCTGCCGGTATAGAGCACTTTCCTGAAATGTTCATTGGACAATGTCTCTTTTTCAATATCAGCATGGAAACCTTTCATAAAAAAGTTTTAATGGGTTAAAGATCCTCTTCCCGCTCCAGCATTAAAATGGCACTCTGCGGAACAATAAAATACTTTTCGTTTTCATACATTACTTCTGTAGCGCCGCTTAGCAGAAAGATAGCAAGGTCGCCTTCTTTTGCCTGCAGGGGTACATATTTTACCTGGTCCTCATCTGATTTCCAGGGCTCGTTTTCAACAGGAATGGGGATGGCATAGCCCGGGCCTGTTTTTATAACGTATCCCTGCTGTACCTTTTCCTTTTCCTGTACACCGGGAGGCAGGTAAAGTCCGCTTGCTGTACGCTCATTGCCCTGAACCGGCTTTATAAGCAAACGATCTCCAATAACGATTAATTTTCTAAAACGGTTATCCGCGGTTATTCTCATACTCACTCAATTAGGAAGCAAAGATAACCAATAAAATGAGAGCTTTGAATACCCCCGTTTTCTTACAGGTCCATTATTTTTTTATGAGCGTTGCTGTCCGCAGCAAAAGTCCTTTTAGCTATTATCTTTTCTTGTTGTAAAGAGCGGGCAGCACTGTCGGCTGCTGCTGCTATTGCTGACTGCCGGCTGGTTTTGCGGGCCGTCTGCAGGCTTCTTATTGCGTTTTTACAGGCAGCCGGGTTTTTCTTTGAGGAAAGTATTGCATCCAGACTGGCGTTAAGCTGTGCCTCGGCTTTTGCCCAGTCGATCTCATTATACAGTGCGCGCAGTTTATTTGCGCTTTCTTCCCAATTCAGCTTGTCAAAGGCCTGCTCCATCCTGGCCTTCAGGATCTTTTTCTGAGCTTCAGAAACCGTTTCAGCCAGGCTGTTTTCAATTTTTTCCCAGGCCATTTCTGTAACGATTTGTTTAAGTGTCTTTATAGATTCCTGTACTGTATGCTCTGCCGTACTGTCCAGGTTGGGAACAACAAGAGTTATATGGGATACAAACGATGGATTGGCTTCCGGGCCTGCTTCTATCGGTTTGGGTTTTGCCGGAGCTTCAATCTTGCCATTCGGGTCTTCTGTTATTTTTAAATAAATGGCATTGTCTGCCGGCCCGCTGTCGGGCTTTTCTATAGCCGGTATGGGTATGATCTTAAATTCGTTTTTAGCCAGGTTCTGTTTTGCAGCAAAAACAGGGTTAAGGGCTTCCGGGTTGAAATAGGGAAGGGAAGCGATAGCTGTAGTTACCGGAGCAGGCACGTTTTTGTTGGCAGAATAATAAAAACCGCCGGATAATAAAAGGAATAGAACAAGCATTGCCACCTTTTTCAGCGGGAAGGACTGTTTCTTTTCAATGCCCATAATTGCCTGTACCCGCTGGCTTAACTGGCTTTCTTTTCCTGAAACATGCATGGCCAGTGCATTAAAGGTATGCTGGTCTCTTGCAAGCTGTAATAGCGTGGAAGCATACAGATGCTGCCCGTACTGGAACTGCAGTACCCATTGGTCGGCCGATTTTTCGCGCTCCAGTTCCTGTGCTTTTACCAGCAGCTTTGCAAAGGGATTGAAATACAGAACCGCAAGAATTATCTGGTTGATCAGATTAATGAGATAGTCGTTTCTTTTTATGTGCGCTAATTCATGAAGGAGAATAGCTTCTAACTGTTGGGGTGTTAGCTGGTTAATGACTGCCAGGGGTAAAAGGATCATTGGCTTTAAGAAACCAATGGTTAAAGGAGAAGATACAATGGATGAAGCATACAATTGTACCTTTCTTTTGATCCCCAGGTAGTTTACTGCATCCAGCATAAAAATCTTCAGCGTGCCGGGCACCCTCTCCAGTCTGTCTTTACGCAACCTGTAAACCTGGCAGGCGCTTCTGATAATATTTTTTGCCGGTATTGCTAGTAATAACAGGTACAAAACAGCCCCATAATTAAAAATATTGTGTATCCACTCCCGGTTGATCAGCCACTTCAGCAATCCGTTTTCTGTTTGAGGCGTTACAAGGGAAATAATAAAGGTCAAAAGAAAAGCCGCAAAACCTGTAAGCAGTCCTGCAAAATTCAGCAGGCTTTTTGATGTGGGGGATAACCCCGGGCGCAGATGGCTATAAAGCATCACCAGTAACCAGCTCAGGCCCATCTGCCAGAAACTGCTGAACAAAGCATTACCCAAAGCAGTAAATAAATGGTATACTCCCTGTTGCATAATTTACTCTTTCTTTTTTAACTGGTCAATCATAGACTGGATCTCATCCAGTTCCTCCGGCGAAACGTTGTTGTTGCCCAGTGCCTGCATTACCAGTTGGGAAGAAGATCCGCCAAACAGATTGCTGATAAATTTATTGAGCATAAATTGCTGTGTCACTTCTTTATTAACAGCTGCCTTATAAATATGCGTGCGGGAGGAATCATTGCGTTTTACCAACCCCTTTTCATTCATGATCTGCATCAGTTTCAGGGTAGTAGTATACCCAACATCCTTAAATGTGAGCAGGTTTTCATGCACCTCCCTCACTGTTGCATTTCCTTTTTCCCACAGTACCTGTAAAATCTCCAGTTCGCTCTCTGTGGGTTTTATTGATTTATGATCCTGCATATGAGTGCCTTTTCCTGCAATTTACGACTTTCTTCGTACGAAAAGCGGGCCACCGGTAAAAAAAGGGCTTTTTAACAAATTTTTTGAAAGACAGGAATGGTGACAGTGCTCTGGTATTTTACAACGTTGCCGTTGGTCCATATAGCTGGTCTATGGTATTAAGTTTATTAGATCTGAAACATGATATTTATCATACTTTAATATGATGCAGGGCGCTTTCCGCCTTTTTTATTATCAGGAGCTTTGCAGGAACAATTCAAAGCAATTATCCCGGATATTGATTAAAAAAGCTATAGATACGGAAATGCGGTGCTATCATTGTGGCGATCTGTGTCCCGATGATCACCTGCGGATAGAAGAAAAGCTGTTTTGCTGCAGCGGCTGTAAGCTGGTTTTTGAACTATTGAATGAAAAGGGTTTGTGTACTTATTACTTGCTCAATGAACATCCTGGTCAGCAACAGGTAAAGCCAGGCCGCAAAGAGCGTTTTGCCTTTTTGGATAACGAAGCTATTGCCCGGCAACTGGTCTCTTTTTCAGACGGGAAGCAAACACATGTAACCTTTTCTATTCCGCATATGCACTGCAGTAGTTGCCTGTGGCTGCTGGAGCATATCGGCAAAATGCAGCCGGGCATCATTACCTCAAGGGTTGATTTTTCAGCAAAAACTGTTTTTATCATTTTTGATCACAACCGCTGTTCACTGCGGGATGTAGCCGAAACGCTTACAGCTGCCGGTTATGAGCCCTGGCTAAGGCTGAATGCCAAGGAAAAGCAGCCACAGCTGGCATATACCCGTATAACGCAAATCAGCGTTGCTGGTTTTTGCTTTGCCAATATTATGATGTTGAGCCTGCCGGAGTATTTCTCATTCAGCAGTTACCTGCAGGAAAAGATCGGCATTACCTTTCGTTACATAGGCCTGCTGCTGGCATTGCCGGTTCTTTTGTATGCTGCCAGGGAATTTTTTGTAAACGCGGCAAGCGGTCTCAGGAATGGCCGGCTTACGATCGACTGCTCCATTGCATTAGCCGTTTTGCTTACCTTTTTCAGGAGCCTTTATAATTTGCTGGTGCTGGATGGCAATACCTATTTTGACAGTATGAGCGGTATCGTTTTTTTTATGCTGCTCGGGCGCTGGGCGCAGGATAAAACCCAGCGATCACTGGTGTTTGACAGAGACTACGCCTCCTTTTTCCCGGTTACTGTAAACCGGGTAAAAGGCACTCAGGCAGAACCGGTATTGATCAGCCAGCTCAGGGAAAAAGATATTATTGAAGTGCATGACTATGAGATTATTCCTGCGGACAGTCTTTTGCTGAATGGCAGGGCCTTTATTGATTACAGCTTTGTGACCGGCGAAAGTTTGCCAAAGCAGGTGGAGCAGGGAGCGATCCTGTATGCAGGCGGTAAACAGCTGGGGGAGCGGCTGGAACTAATGGTTATAAAGCCCCCGGATCAGGGATACCTGTCCAGCCTCTGGAACAGGGAGGCCTCGGATAAGGACAGCAGCCAAAACGCATTTTTACATAAAGCCGGTAATTATTTTACCGTGGTAGTGCTTGTACTAACCCTGGGCAGCGCACTGTTCTGGTTTTTAAAAGGGGAGCGTACAATTATGTGGAATGCCTTGACCACTACGCTTATTGTTGCCTGTCCCTGTGCCTTATTGCTGGCAGCAACATTTACCAATGGCAATGTGCTGCGCATCTATAAGAGAGCCGGATTGTACCTTAAAAATGCGGGCGTTATTACGGCGATGGCGGGCATTGATCATGTGGTGCTGGACAAGACGGGTACCATCACGTCGGGCAAAGGATACCGGCTCTCCTACCACGGCAGCCGGCTGACGGAGGAAGCAATAAACCGGATCGCTTCTTTATTAAGGCATTCCACGCATCCCTTAAGCAAAGCAGTGGCGGCGCATCTGGACCAGCGGCATATCATTCCGGTAGCCCATTTTAAGAATATACCGGGCGGGGGTATTGAAGGTTGGGTGGAAGAGCACCATCTGAAAATCGGCAGCCGGGCTTTTGTTTCGGGTAGCGGGGATTGCGCAACGGATACCGCCACGTGCGTTTTTGTCAGGATCAACAGGCAGATCGCCGGTTACTTCGAAGTGCAGAACCAGTACCGGGAAGGGCTGCAACGGTTCATCAGCCGGTTAAAGCAACATTATTCCTTATCGGTGCTTACAGGCGACAATGGAGCCGAGCAGTCCCGGCTAAAGGAAATAATGGGAAATGATGTAGACATGCGCTTTCATCAGTTGCCTAATGATAAATATGAATACATCAGGGCGCTGCAGGAAAAGGAAAAGAAACAGGTACTGGTAGCAGGCGATGGTTTAAATGATGCCGGGGCCCTGGCACAAAGCAATGTGGGAATAGCAGTGGCTGAAACGGGAAATAGTTTTACGCCGGCTTCAGCGGGAATACTGGATGCTTCTTCGGTAACACAGCTGGATCAGTTGCTTTACCTGGCAAGAAGATCCAAAACAGTGATTTGGATCAGCTTTGCTGTTTCTGTTATCTATAATGTCATCGGGTTGTATTTTGCATTACAGGGCCTGCTGGCCCCCGTAATTGCAGCCATCCTGATGCCTGTAAGCTCTATAAGCATTCTGCTGCTCACTTTTTTCCTGTCGGAATGGTATGGGCGCAAAATCTGTCCCGTCAAAAAATGATAAATATCATATCTGCCTGTGTGCGTTATCATCAATTAAACTGAGGCTTTAACAGAGTTTTGTGCAGGAAATGAGCATTATTATTATTACAGCCATCATCAGCCTGCTGATAGCCGTTTTATTCCTGGTAGCATTGATCTGGAGCATTAAAGATGGCCAGTATGAAGATGATTTCTCACCGCCTAACCGCATCTTGTTTGATGACCCGGCCACAAAAGATAATAAATAACCAAAAATGTATGGAATTACAGCAATTTAGTTACGACAATAAGATCCCGAAGTTTTTTGCCATTGCTACTGTTACCTGGGGCGTGGTGGGCATGCTGGTAGGTGTGCTTGCCGCTTTTCAGCTGGCCTTCCCGGTAATGAATATGGGCATTGCGTATACAACATTTGGCCGTATACGGCCTGTGCATACCAACGCCGTTATTTTTGCATTTGTTGGTAATGCGTTTTTTACGGCAGTGTATTATTCAATGCCGCGGCTGCTAAAAACCCCTATGTGGAGCAAGGCGCTCAGTAAAATCCATTTCTGGGGCTGGCAACTGATCATTTTATCAGCGGCTGTTACCTTAATGCTGGGGTATACCACCACCAAGGAATATGCCGAGCTGGAATGGCCTATTGATATTGCCATTACTATTGTATGGTTAGTATTTGGTATTAATATGATGGGCACCATATTGACCCGGCGTGAGCGGCACCTGTATGTGGCCATCTGGTTTTTTCTTGCATCCTGGGTTACCGTAGCCATGCTGCATATTGTAAACTCTTTTGAGCTGCCTGTTTCCTTTATGAAAAGCTATTCATGGTATGCCGGTGTGCAGGATGCACTGGTGCAGTGGTGGTACGGGCATAATGCCGTAGCATTTTTCCTGACAACCCCGTTTTTGGGAATCATGTATTACTTTCTTCCAAAAGCAGCCAACAGGCCTATCTATTCCTATCGTTTAAGCATCATCCATTTCTGGAGCCTTATCTTTATTTATATATGGGCAGGGCCGCACCATTTGTTAAATACCGCATTGCCGGAATGGGCCCAGTCCCTGGGCACAGCGCTCTCGCTGATGTTATTATTGCCCAGTTGGGGCGGTATGCTGAACGGGTTGTTTACGCTAAGAGGCGCCTGGGATAAAGTACGGGAGGACCCGGTGCTTAAATTCTTTGTAGTAGCCGTTATCTGTTATGGTATGGCTACGTTTGAAGGGCCGATGCTTTCTTTAAAGAATGTAAACGCTATTTCGCATTACAGCGACTGGACGATTGCACACGTGCATATTGGGGCTTTGGGGTGGAATGGCTTCCTGACCTTTGGTATGCTTTACTGGCTTTTTCCGCGGTTGTTTAATACAAAATTGTATTCCACCAAACTGGCGGGCACGCACTTTATGATCGGCACTTTGGGTATCGTTTTATATGCGGTGCCTATGTACTGGGCGGCTTTCAGAAGCTATTTCATGATGTCCGCCTTTACACCGGAAGGTCAGCTGCAATACCAGTTTATAGATGTGGTGCAATCTATTGTGCCGTTCTACGCGCTCAGGGCCATCGGTGGTACTATTTATTTAACCGGTGTGGTGCTGATGGTGTATAACCTGGTAAAAACTGCCAGGCAGGGAAAATTTGTGGAAAGCGAGGCAGCCAGCGCCGCACCGCTGGCAAAACGTTATAAGGCTCCGGCCAGGGCGCACTGGCACTCAAGAATTGAGCGCAGGCCGGTAATGCTTCTGATATTAAGCTTCATAGTAGTGGCCGTTGGAGGAATGATTGAAATGATTCCTACTTTTCTTGTAAAAGAGAATGTGCCTACTATTGCAAGTGTGAAACCCTATACGCCGCTGGAGCTGCAGGGCAGGGATGTGTACATACAGGAAGGTTGCAATAATTGTCATACGCAAATGATCCGTCCCTTCCGGTATGAGGTGGCACGTTACGGGGAATATTCTAAAGCCGGCGAGTATGTTTATGACCATCCCCATCTTTGGGGCAGCAAACGTACCGGCCCTGACCTGGCACGTATCGGAGGCAAATACCCGGATAGCTGGCATTTCAATCATATGCTGGAGCCGGTGTCCATGTCGCCAGGTTCCATCATGCCGTCCTATCCCTGGCTTTTTGAAAACAAAATTGATATAAGGGCTACCAATTCAAAAATATATGCCATGCGCAAGCTGGGCGTACCTTATCCGGAAGGGTATGAAGCAGTTGCCGTAGCTGATCTGAAGAAGCAGGCCAATGAGATAACGGCGCGCTTAAAGCAATCGAAGATAACGATCAGCAGCGATAAGCAGATCATTGCGCTGATTGCTTATTTGCAGCGCCTTGGAACAGATATAAAAGCAGAGGAAGCTGCTCCGCAGGAGTAACCACATTAAACGATACACACTATGAAGTTTGTAAATTATTTGGAAAAAATAAGCGGGGTAGGCATTTACCCGCTGCTATCACTGCTGCTGTTTACCATCGTATTTGTACTGGTAGTGCTCTATGCCATGCGCGCCAGTAATGAGACAATCGCTGAAATGGAAAATCTGCCTCTTGACGAAAAAAAAGGACTGTAATGAATCGAAAGCAACAAATCAACAACAGGCTGCTGCTCTTTATATCCGGCAGCTTATGCCCGCTGTCTTTGCTGGCTCAGGAAAAAGCCGTTCCAACGCCCCGGCTGATACTGGACGTGAATACTGTATTAACGGTTATGATCGTTTTTCTGCTTTTCATCATCGGTATCCTTGCTTTTACATTAAGAGCTTCCATGGATGTGTACCAGGAACGTAAGGCAAAGGAAAAGAAGGAAAGCACCATGATCAAGCCGCTTTTATTAATAGCAGCAGTCCTGTGTGCCGCTACCGGATGGGCTCAGGATGCTGCGCCTGCAATAGCTAACCCTTTTACTTACGAAAAGATCGCACGTTATGTTCTTATTGGCGCGCTAGCCCTGGAACTTTTGATCATCTGCGCATTTATATACTGGATCCGCTTTTTTACAGGCATTGAGGAGTTGCAGGAGCGGAAAGCTCTGGCCCGCAAAGAGCGTTTTAAAAGGCTGGGCTCCTGGTGGAGCCGGGCCAATAAATTAAAGCCCATTGAAGAGGAGCATAACCTGGATGTGGGCCATAGCTATGACGGCATCCGGGAACTGGATAACCCTACGCCACCCTGGTTCTCTGTCGCTTTTATTGCTTCCATCCTTTTCGGGCTGGGGTACCTTTGGCGGTATCATGTGGCGCATGCAGCTCCCAACCAGTATGAAGAATACGAGATTGCCGTAACAAAAGGGAACCTTCGGGTGGCAGAGTATCTCAAAACAAAAGGCGATGCGGTCAATGAGCAGACCGTTGTAATGCTGGATGCAGCAGGAATAGAAGCAGGAAAAAAACTTTTTGTGAATAACTGCACGGCCTGTCATGGCAATGCAGGTCAGGGAGGGGTAGGCCCCAACCTTACTGATGATTACTGGCTGCATGGGGGAGCGATAGGATCGGTTTTCCATACGATTAAGTTTGGCGTGGTTGAAAAAGGAATGATGAGTTGGAAAGATGTCTTCTCTGCGCAGCAGATCGCTGAGCTGGCCAGTTATATCAAATCACTTCATGGCACTAACCCGCCGGGTGCCAAGGAGCCACAGGGTGAACTTTATAAAGATGAGTCTGCTAAAAAAGACAGTGTGGCAGCCCGGCCTGCAGACAGCGCGGCAAGCCGGGTTACAGTAAGCAGGGATTAAAAAAATGCTAATGGATGTTTTTGTAACAGATAAGCCCATAAAAAAGGAAGATAATTTCCGCGACAGGCACAGCAATGTGAATGAAAAAGGCAGACGCCGGTGGGTGTTTGCGTTACAGCCCCACGGCAGGCTGTATCAGTACAGGCAATACCTGGCATTCCTGTACCTGGGCCTGTTCTTCGCCCTCCCGTTCATAAAAATAAACGGGTTGCCGGCATTGCAGCTGAATTTTCCGGAGGCGCGCTTTATTATATTAGGTAAGATTTTCTGGCCGGATGATTTTATCATCTTTGCCGTGGCAATGATTGTGCTGATCGTTTTTATTGCCCTGTTTACGGTTATTTACGGAAGGGTGTTCTGTGGCTGGGTATGCCCCCAAACCATTTTTATGGAATTTGTATTCCGTAAAATTGAATGGTGGATCGAAGGTTCGCCCACGCAGCAGAAAAAACTGAGCCAGGAGCCGTTTCATGCCCGTAAACTTATCCGTAAAGCCATTAAGCACCTTCTGTTTTTTATTATTTCCTTTTTGATTGCGCACACTTTCCTTTCTTATATTTTAGGAGCCCGCAAGGTTTTAGATCTTATGAGCGGCTCCCTATCAGAGAATGCCGGGATCTTTGCCGGGCTGCTTTTTTTTACTGTGCTTTTTTATTTTGTATTTGCCTTTGTAAGGGATATCGTTTGTACCACCGTTTGCCCGTATGGAAGATTGCAGGGAGTGCTCTTTGATAAAGATACCATGCAGGTTTCCTATGATTATAACAGGGGTGAGCCGAGAGGGAAGCTCAAAAAAAACAGTACCGGTTCTTTTGGAGACTGTATCGACTGTAAATTATGCGTACATGTATGCCCAACGGGTATTGATATCCGCAATGGTGTGCAAATGGAATGCGTGGGCTGTACTGCCTGCATCGATGCCTGCAATTCTGTAATGCTGAAGATCAACCGGCCACCGGGCCTGATCCGGATGGCATCGGAAAACCAGATCTCAAAAAAACAGCCGTTTCATTTTAATGGCAGGATGCAGTTTTATTCTGTTATCCTTATGGTGCTGGCGGGCCTGATGAGCTTTTTGGTTTTTTCCCGGAAAAGCATTGATACCACTATTTCCCGTGTTAAGGGGCAATTGTACCAGGAGGTAGGAACAGATTCTTTGTCGAACCTGTTCCAGGCTAAAGTGATCAATAAAACAAAAAAGGACGTGCAGTATGAACTGAAAATAGAAGGTAATGTTCCGGGGATCATAAAAAGGGTAGACGCGGATCATAACCGCCTGAAAGCAGAAAGCCTGAGCATCATTACTTTTTTTATTACTGTTCCTAAATCGGCCATCAGGGTAAGATCTACAGATATGACTATCGGGGTTTACACAGAAGGTATTAAAGCCGCAACCGTCCGGTCAAAGTTCCTGGGACCGTTTATTTAACCTTTAAATTGAAGAATGATATGAGCTGGGGATACAGGGTGCTGATCATATTGGGGATCTTTTTAGTGGGAATGATTTCAATGGTTGTTGTGGCAACAAGGCAAACCAATGAAATGATCGATTCGGATTATTATGAAAAGGAGCTGGCTTATCAAAAGGTCATAGATGGCCGTAAGCGTCTTAAAGCCACAGGGGAAGCTGTAATGATCAAAACACTGAACAATTTTGTGGAAGTGCAGCTGCCTTCAGCAGCTTCCGGTAACATCCGCTCCGGGGCGATCGAGTTCCTGAGGTTATCTGGCAGCAAGGGCGACAGGAAACTGGATATGGGCACCTCCGCAGCTCCTGTTTACCGCCTGCCGGTAAGCATGCTGATGAAAGGATGGTACCGGGTGCGTATGCACTGGGTAAATAATGATAGCGCTTATTATCATGAACAGAATTTCCGGGTACAGTAATGATGGAAGCAGTACTTATAGGAATGGGGTTGGGAATGGCCGGAAGCCTTCACTGCGTGGGCATGTGCGGGCCGCTGGCGCTTTCGCTGCCCCTAAGTCATACCGGCAGGATTGGCAGGGTGGTATCGATCCTGCTCTATAACCTGGGCAGAACGGCCACTTATTTTTTGCTGGGCACCTTATTGGGCTTACTGGGGCACAGGATGGTTATAACTGCTTACCAGCAATTGTTTGCAGTTATTACAGGTGTTATCATTTTGATCGTATTAATTGCGGGGCGGTATTTGCCTGATGTAAAACTGCTGAACGGTTTTCGTTTATGGCTGAAAAGGGCACTGGCCCGTTTTCTTTCCCGGAAAAATAAACCGGCCACCTTCTTTATGATCGGAATGCTCAACGGATTATTGCCCTGTGGAATGGTATACATGGCAGTAGCATCTGCCTTGCTTATTGGCGGCCCTTTGCAATCAGGGGTATTTATGGCGGCATTTGGTATGGGCACGCTTCCCCTTATGGGTTTGCTGATGCTAACCGGTCATCATGTATCTTTCTCGCTAAGAAATAAAATGCGGAAACTCCCTTCTTATTTTATGGCCGTAGCGGCTGTTTTGATCATCCTGCGGGGGCTTAACCTCGGCATTCCCTTTATCAGTCCGGCCTATCCCCATGCGGCGGCGGCACAGGCCATTAGCTGTCCTGTAACGTTTAAATAGGGCGGATGGGTTGCATTTCCACGGTTCGCATATCTGTAGAATACCGGGGAGATCCCTTGCTGCCAGGAGGTGACAGTATAAGAGTTCGCGATCCGAACTGTTATACCATTTAGACTTTTAAATTGCACCAGGTGAAGGTATGTCAGGCTGAGGCACAAATAATAGGAAAATTAAACTCTTTAAAATGACAGGTTCCTTGCAAGCGTCACTCCGAGTGGAGCGCAGCGAAACCGAGGGGTCTCTAACTCTGTGGAGATTTCTCCACTCCGCTTCGCCCGCCTGTACCATTCGGGCAGGCTGCGGTTAAAATGAAGTGCTTGTATATTATTGATTATCAAAATATTATACCACTTCTAATTAACAGCCTGACGAACCATGATTCGATTGCAACCTCACCCTTCGTGAGGCTGCCAATAACATGTTACCTTATACATTGGAGATCAATCACACGTATCGTCATGCCGAGCGCAGCCGAGGCATCTCTAACTCATGAAGAGACCTCTCCGCTTCGGTAGAGGTGACGGTAAAAAACTTGTCATCGCCTCTTTGTTTTTGCAACGCAAATAAAAAACTCAGGGTGACACTGTCTTTTAAAGGCTGAACGGTGTTACAAAGAATAAAATGAGTGATCTTGAGGACAAAGTGCTGAGCCCTTGCAGGCACCCGCAAAAGGAATAGGAGTATATATGTTATGAGCAAAGCAACCGGATCAGCTCACTTAATTCTTCATACTGCACCTGCTGCTGATCATTGTTAAAACATTCCCTGAAATCGGTAATGATCTGGCAGATCACTTCAAGGTTAGACCGGGGCTTTAAATATTCGGGTTTATTTTCAACGGCGATCTTTGAAAGATAATGCCGCAGGTCGTTATGTGTAAAAACCTGCCCTAATGAAGGTTCTATAAAAAAATCCACTTCGTAGTTTCCGCTGGTGCTGCCCAGTCCGGGTTTGCAGTAGCCCAGCACAAACTGATGGGGCACGCGCATCAGGCGTATAGGAATATCCAGCATTTCAACCAGTAACAGGTATAAAGATCCAAGGCCGGTTTGATTGCCCTTTTTTGATTCAAGGATCTTGGGGAGTAAGTATTCATTCGGGCGCTCTGTATTGTTGGTGGTGCCCTTAATACCGATGTAGTTATAAATAATGCTGTTGATGATATTTACCTGCTCCAGGGGCGTGAGGTAATTATTCAGCTCCAGCCAGATATTTCTCCGCAAACGCTCTACGTTATGCAATACTTTAGCCGCTTGCATTTCGGGGTACAGGAATTTTGTGATCAGTAAAAGCGCCGGCATTAATTCATGGTGGCCTGCGTTATTCCATTCATTAAAATCTGCCAGCAGCCCGGAAAAATAAAGGCGGTGGATCAGCAGTTCAATGCGTTCCTGCACCACTGAATCAGCGGTCGTTTCCCACAAATGCTCCAGGGTAGGTATCACGGGCGGTCCATAAGAAATAATGCGATTGCTGACGGCCTCGTAGATCTCCCTGTCTGGGTCATCAATCAGGTTGAGCAATGCGTTCATTTCATTTTTATCATCCATCCGGTCAAAGATAGCAGGTGGTGCTAACCAAAGCAAATATTAAAATCCACATGCGTGCATAAAACCGAAAGAGGGCAGAGCAGGTATATTGAATCATTCAGGTAACGGACCGTTTTTATGAACTACTGTTGTATTTTTATTGTAAAAAAGCCCGGGAACAGAACCGGCGCTGGTCTGCGAAGCAAAGTGATGGCAGATGTGGCTGCTGAATATTTGAAATTCATTTTAAAATAATGAGCCGGGTCATTAAATTGCACTGATGGAAGAACAAAAGAAAAGGGTACCTGTTTCATTTATTTTGAGGGCGCTGGTATGGGTGGTGCTGAATTTTTCTTTTTTGTACATAGCTGCATTTTATGAAGCGCACCCGGTTCTGGAACAGGTGGCCTACGGGGCCAATCTTTTTCTTACCACCAGCGTAATGATCTCTATCGGTAAGTTTATCCTTGTTGCATTTTATAACCGGCGCCATGCTTCGCAGAAAGTGAGAGGAAACTTTGTACTGGGCATTAACCGCGTGGCTGCTATTTTAAACGTGGTTTTTTTTGTAATAGCAATAATGATCGCCTTTGGTATTGACCCCAAAGAATTTATTACCAGTATGACCATTGTAGCAATGGCCATTGTGGTGATCTTCAGAGAATATATTACCAACATGATCAGCGGTTTGCTTATTATGTTCTCTGATCAGTTTTCTATCGGCGATCACATTAAAATAGGCGACCATTCCGGAAAGATCATTGATATTACACTTTCAAATATTGTGATCCTGAACGAGGAGGAAGCGATGGTGCTGATACCTAACAACCTTGTTTTTACGGCAGTGGTCATTAATAAATCGGCACAGTTTTCCAGTAAGCTCTCTGTTCAGTTTGAACTGCCCGTAGCAGAAAAAAAAGATGCGGGGTTTTTAAAGCAACAACTGGAGCCGGGGCTGAGGTCGCTGCCGGATCTTGCTCCGGATAGTGAGATTGTTGTTACGATAGCCGCACTGGGGAAAGATTTTGTAAAATATAAGGTTGAACTGAATACCGCAGACAGCAGCTACCGGCGGCAAAAACGTATTGAAAGCGCAGTACTGAATGCGGTGCTGGCACTGCAATAAATGCAGTACATTTGTAAAAAGGGCCTTTCTGTCCGCTGTAGTATCATACAACAATGTTTTCAGAATTGCAGATAAATTTTCGGACGTGCCCTAAATAAACCTGATTGTAATTGGCTAATTATGAGTTGCTCAGCACTACTACCGAAGCATTTTGAGCATTTCCGCTCCTTAGTTGTACCTTTGCACCCTTAAAAACAGTAATCCGGTTTTGAAAGCAAAAACATTAAAAAAAGATAAGGTCAATATTATTACCCTGGGGTGCAGTAAAAATATGGTGGACAGCGAGGTGCTGAGTGGCCAGCTGAAGGCGAATGAAATTGACGTGGTGCATGAGAATAAGAAGTTCGATCATAATATTGTTGTGGTCAACACCTGCGGTTTTATTGATAAGGCGAAAGAGGAAAGCATCAATACCATCCTGGAACAGGTAGAATATAAAAAGCAGGGTCAGCTGGATAAAGTATATGTGACCGGTTGCTTAAGCGAGCGCTATAAAAATAACCTTGAGGAAGCGATTCCGGAAGTGGATGCTTTTTTCGGCACAATGGAGCTGCCGCTGATCCTGAAGCAGTTTGAAGCAGATTATAAAGCAGAATTATTAGGCGAGCGCCTGCTGACCACTCCTAAACATTATGCGTATCTAAAAATTTCAGAAGGCTGTAACCGTACCTGTTCTTTTTGTGCCATTCCTTTAATGCGCGGCCGGCATGTGAGCAGGCCTGTTGATCAACTGGTGGCAGAAGCGGAGAACCTGGTGAAGATGGGCGTAAAGGAAATGATGCTGATCGCCCAGGAGCTGACTTATTACGGCCTGGATATTTATAAGAAAAGAATGCTGCCCGATCTGCTGAACCGGCTGGCGGATATTAAAGGCCTGGAGTGGATCCGCCTGCATTATGCATATCCTACCAAATTTCCTCTGGAGGTGCTGGATGTGATGCGGGAGCGGGACAATATCTGCAATTACCTGGATATGCCCCTGCAGCATGCATCTGATAACATGCTGAAGGCCATGAAACGCCAGATCACCCGGGGGGAAATGGAAGACCTGGTAAGTGCTATCCGCGAAAAAGTGCCCGGTATTTGCCTGCGTACCACGCTGATCGCGGGCTTCCCGGGGGAAACATTGGATGATATAGAAGAATTGAAACAGTTTTTAGCAAAAGAACGCTTTGACCGTGTGGGTATTTTTACTTACTCGCATGAAGAAGATACCAGCGCTTATGCACTGGCTGACACCATTCCGCAGGAAGAAAAGGAGCGGAGGGCACAGGAAATAATGGAGTTCCAGCAGGAGCTCTCTTATGAGCTGAACCAGGAAAAAGTAGGAAAAACGTTCAAAACACTGATCGATAAAAAGGAAGCCGGGCGTTATATTGGCCGTACGGAATTTGACAGTGTGGAAGTGGATAATGAAGTGATCATTGCCGGAACTGCTCCGTTAAAGACCGGTGAATTCTATAATGTGAAAATTGAAAGGGCCTATGATTACGACCTGGAAGGGGTGGTGGTGAAATGAGAAATAAGGAACAGGAAATAATAAATAAAGAATAAGAAATATAGAATATAAAATTTTAAATAGAATAAATTAATGAATTGCAATGCATTGTATTTATTAAAATTGATTTTTATTTTATATTACAGAACGGCATTGTAACGCATGGGCTTGGGCTGCCATTACTTTTTTACCCTCAAGATATATTCATAGAAGTTTAAAACTTCATTACAAAAAAGGCCGTTTTCTTTTAGCGATACAGGCGCTGAAGAACATAGAATGAATGTATAAGCCGGAGACCTCATACCGCAAATTTTACTATAAAAGCCCGGGTGGTTGCTGCTAAATCTATAAACGGAACTTACCATCAGCTGCTTTTTTGCTCAAACATGGGAATCATCCAATCATTCCTGTTTGCCTCAGATTTGCTTATTCGATTAAACTTGGCTATTTTTAGTTTATAAATTCCCGAAAAAAAGTTTGCCTTTTTGAAATATAACGATAAAATATGCCTGACGCAACCTCCATTTGAGATCATAAAAATTAATAATAAGGAAATACTGATGTTTTGAAGTTTTAAGATCTTTGCGTTTCGCAGATAGTCAAGTGTGATCCCGCAGGTGCCTGAAGTTTTGTAAATCATATAATAAAAAATAAACCTTATAATCAGTTTATGATCCCATCAACTATCAAAACCAGGCAACTCCTGTATCTTTTATTACTGGCAATATGTTGTCATATCCGGGTTATTGGAAATGCGCAAAACGGCAGTGAAATAACAGGTAAGGTAACTGATGAGAACGGAATGCCGATAGCCAATGCTTCTGTTCTGGCAAAGAATAAAAGCACCGGTCAAACGGATGCCACGCAAACAGATTCCTCAGGTATTTTCACTTATCACAATTTACCGGCAGGAGCTTCTTATTCATTTGTGGTCTCCCATGTTGGTTTTCAAACCCAGACCTTATCCGATTATAATATGGCGGCCAATTCCGGCAAATCGTTGCTGATTCAATTACGATCGACAGCGAATGATTTAAAGGAAGTGATTGTGACCGGACGCGCCGGCGCCCAAAACCGCACCAAACTGGAAACCAGCTATTCGGTTACAACCATAGGATATAATGCGCTTAGCCTGCAGGCGCCTACAAGTGTTACCGAGGCCTTAAAATCTGTGCCGGGTTTCTGGGTGGAATCATCCGGCGGTGAAGGAAGCGGAAATGTAAGGGCAAGAGGGGTTCCTGTAGATGGTTACGGATCCATCCAGCTACTGGAAGACGGCATTCCCGTGCAACACGATCCCGCATTGGGCTACCTGAATGTGGACCAGGTGTTTCGTCTGGATGAAACCATTCAGTCTATTGAAGTGGTCCGGGGCGGCCCTTCCTCTGTGTTTTATTCAAATGCACCCGCAGGAGCGGTCAATTATATTCCACGCGCTGTTGGCAATAAAACAGAAGGCATTTTTAAACTGGGCCTGGGGAGCGATAATTTCTATCGCGGCGATTTTTGGGTAGGAGCGCCGGTGGGGGATGGCTGGAAATTATCGGCAGGCGGGTTTTACCGCACAGGAACGGGAGTGCGCGATCCCGGTTTCAGTGGCAACCACGGAGGCCAGTTCAGGGTCTCGATCGGTAAGAAATGGGAAAAATCATCCTTTGATATCGATTTTAAGCGGTTGGATGATAACGTGATTTTTTATTTGGGAATTCCTATGACGCGTAAGAGCGGGAAAATAGTAGCCGTGCCGGGGTTTGATGGTAATTACGGAACAATTGCCGGCCCTGAAACAGAAAGAGTCAATATGATCCAGGGAGACGGCAGCCTGTACCATTTTGACAATACGGTTGGAACATCTGTAAAAAGAAGCCAGCTGACAGCCCGGTTTAAAACGGAGATCTTTGATAACTGGATCTTAAAAAATACGATCCGTTATGATAACACACAGACGCAGCGCAATGGCGTGTACCCGAATACGCTACTTACAGCCGATTCATTGCTGTCAAGCCAATCAGCCCTGCTCGCCACTGTTCCGGGTGCACAGCGCTTAGGATTGCAGTATGTAAGTACCGGTACAACTTTTGATAATACAACTCAGAACGGCAATGGCCTTGTAATCCTTGGCGGCATCCGGGGGCTTACACTGCCACTGACCGAAATTGCAAATGATTTGCACCTTTCGCATGTATTTGTTACCGGTTCTTCAAAACACGATTTTAATTTTGGGTACTATTATTCTCACTTCGACGAAGATTTTAGCAGGTATTCTTCTGTTGCATTGCTGGACGTTCAGGATAATGCCCGGCTACTGAATCTTGTAGCCATGGATGCCAGTGGAAAGGTACTAAAAACATTTACGGATAATGGAATCTACCGGTATGGATATGAATGGGCGGATGCGCATGGTGAGCAGACCACCAATGCGGTTTATGTTAGTGACGAGTGGCAAATAACTCCTGCATTTCGTATTGATGCAGGGTTGCGCTGGGAAAATGCACAAACAAAAGGTGTGGTAGAACAAACAAAGAGTGTAGACCTGGGAACCTTTGCAACGTCTAATATTTTAACCGGCAATGGGATCTTCCAAAGCTATAACCGTGGCTTTAATTTTACTACCTGGACGGTGGGTGCCAATTATCAGTTCTCAAATAATATGGGCGCCTTTGCCCGCTATACTTCCGCAGCACGCATTCCGGGCCTGGGTTCTTATGTAACCAACGCCACTGCAGAACCTGTAACTCAAACAATGCAGCTTGGGGAAATAGGATATAAATACAGCAGTACGGTGCTTTCGCTGTATGCTACGGGCTTTTGGACCAGGTACAATAATGTGGGCTTTACCAACTATGTTTTTAATCCGGATGGAAATCAGACCCAGGAAAACCTGTATGCAAATACCCAAACCCTTGGGCTGGAGCTGGAAGGCGGTTATTATCCCGTAAAATGGTTTGATATTTCAGCTACCGCTACCTTACAGCATGGTCAATATAAAGGATATGTCTATACGGATAATTCAGGAACATTGATCGATTATAATAATAACCAGCTCATCAGGGTGCCGGCAACTTCATTAAGGGTTATTCCCGGTTTCAATTTTTTCCGCGATCGCCTGCGCCTGCAAACAGTTGTCGAATACGAAGGAGAACGCTATGTAGATGTGGCAAATTCTGTGTCGCTTCCGGGCTATACAAAAATTGATGTGAATGCCCAGGTGAAACTGAACGACAAAATTTCAATTTTCGGGGTGATTGATAATCTTGGCAATTCTCTGGGCCTTACTGAAGGGAATCCACGTCAGGGGGAGTTCCAGAGTAATGATGCCGGGGCTACTTCCTTTATAGCTCGCCCGTTAGTTGGCCGAAGCTTTAAAATTGCTCTCCGGTATAAGTTTTAGTGAGAAATTTTAAATTCTAAATTTTATATTTAATACTGCTCCTGTTCATTAGGAAAATCACCGGATTTTACATCTGCAATATAATTTTGAACTGCTTTTGTTGCCTGCTCAAAAATATTCAGGTATTGCCGTAAGAACTTTGGCTTAAACTCTGTATTAATGCCCAGCATATCGTGCATAACCAGTACCTGCCCATCGCAATGCGGCCCTGCGCCGATGCCAATCACCGGTATCTTTAGTTTGTCAGTAGCCTGTTGGGTAAGCGCTGCGGGTATTTTTTCCAGCACCAATGCAAAGGCCCCGGCTTCCTGAACCAGTTCAACGTCTTTCAGCAATTTACTGGCCTCTGCTTCTTCTTTTGCGCGTACAGCATAAGTACCGAATTGATAAATCGATTGTGGCGTCAGCCCCAGGTGCCCCATTACAGGAATGCCGGCAGAGGTTATTTTTTTTATGGAATCTACCACCTCTTCACCACCTTCTAATTTTACCGCATGTGCGCCGGTCTCTTTCATAATACGGATGGCTGAAGCCAGCGCTATTTCAGAATTGGACTGATAGGAGCCAAAAGGGAGGTCCACTACCACCAGGCAACGTTTTACACCCCGGATAACCGATTGGGCGTGGTAGATCATCTGGTCTAAAGTGATTGGTAAAGTGGTTTCATGCCCGGCCATAACATTGGAGGCAGAATCGCCTACCAAAATCACATCAATGCCGGCGCTGTCTATAATACGGGCAAAGGAAAAATCATAAGCGGTGAGCATGCTGATCTTTTCACCGGCTTCTTTCATTTTTGCCAGTGTGTGCGTGGTCACTCTTTTTACTTCCTTATTTACAGACATGATTTGTATTTTTAATATTCTGGCTACAGGCCGCAATTGCTATTGCGGGTTCAATTGGATCTGCAGCTCATTAAGTTGTTTGTCGTCAATACCTGCCGGTGCATCCAGCATTACATCACGGCCGCTGTTGTTCTTGGGGAACGCTATGAAATCGCGGATGCTTTCGCTGCCACCCAAGATAGCGCACAGGCGGTCGAACCCGAAGGCGATACCCCCATGCGGTGGCGCGCCATACTCAAAAGCGCCTAAAAGGAACCCGAATTTATGCTGCTGCTCCTGCGCATCCATACCCAGTGCCTCAAACATTTTCTGTTGCAGCTCTTTCTGGTAAATACGGATGCTGCCGCCACCGATCTCATTTCCGTTCAGCACCATATCATAGGCATTTGCTTTTATATGGGCGTAAGGGTGCTTCAGGTAATCCGATGCATTTTCAATTTTCGGATCATTGCTGATCATTGTTTCAATATCTCCCGGCTTGGGAGCAGTAAAAGGATGGTGCCTTGCCACCCAGCGATTTTCATCTTCAGCGTACTCAAACAACGGGAAATCCAGTACCCACAACAATTTGAACTCATTGTCCTTCCTCAGCTCAAGACGTTTCCCCATCTCCAGGCGCAGTTCACTGACTGCTTTGCGGGTACGTTCTTCCGGCCCCGCTAAAATCAGGATCAGATCGCCGGGTTGCGCCTGTGCAGCGGCAGCTATTGCCTTTAACTGCGCTTCATTATAAAATTTATCAACGCTGCTTTTGAAGGTGCCGTCTGTATTATATTTAATAAATACCAATCCCTTCATTCCGATCTGCGGGCGTTTTACCCATTCTGTTAATTCGTCTGTTTGTTTGCGGCTATATTCACTACAGCCCGGAACAGCAATGGCAATAACGGTTTCTGCACTGTCGAACACGCCAAAGCCGGCACCATCGATCAGATGGGCATTGCTTTGTTTTTGGGTGAAAACGTACTGCGGGAATTTAAGGTTCAGCAGTTGCATGCCAAAGCGGGTATCTGGTTTATCATTGCCATACTGCCACATGGCTTCTTCCCAGCTCATGCGTTCTACCGTTTCTGTGTAGTTGATATCCTTTACCGTTTTAAAAATATATTTGATCAGGTTTTCAAACATATTCAGAATGTCTTCCTGTTCTACAAAAGACATTTCACAGTCAATCTGGGTAAATTCCGGCTGGCGGTCGGCCCGCAGGTCTTCATCCCGGAAACATTTTACGATCTGGTAATAACGGTCATATCCGCTTACCATCAGTAATTGCTTAAAGGTTTGGGGCGATTGGGGCAGCGCATAAAACTCGCCGGGGTTCATACGGGAGGGCACCACAAAGTCTCTTGCTCCTTCCGGTGTAGATTTGATCAGGAATGGCGTTTCAATATCCATAAAGCCCTGCTGGTGCAGGTAATCTCTTGTAGCCCGGTTTACAGCATACCGGAGCTCCAGGTTCTTTTTTACGGCATTACGGCGCAGGTCCAGATACCGGTATTTCATCCGCAGATCATCCCCCCCGTCGGTATCATCCTGTATGGTAAACGGGGGCGTTATGCTTTTATTCAGTATTGTAAATGCATCTACCAGTATTTCAATATCACCGGTAGGGATATTTTTATTTTTATTGCTGCGCTCACTTACGGTTCCTTTTACCTGCAATACAAACTCGCGGCCCAGAGGGTTGGCATCCAGCTGGTCATTCAATGCTTCCGAAAACAATAGTTGGGTAATACCATAACGATCCCTCAGATCCACAAAAGTAATGCTGCCAAACTTACGAACGGTTTGCACCCAACCAGCCAGGGTCACTTCTTTATTTACATCTGCGATCCTTAGGGCACCGCAGGTTTGCGTACGAAACATACCAGAAAATTTCCGCAAAGATAAGGGTAGCTGCGGGAATCTTTTAAAGAAATGAATGCTATAGCGGCTTTTAGCGGACTCCTTTGTGTCTGCTTATGTTTGCAGGGATCAAATGGGCTGATAACTTTATAGATCGTGCAAAAAGGAATTCTCTGTCTGCAGAGCGGAGAAAGCTGATCCTGATGAATTATGCAACAGATCCGCAGGGAAGATAAACAGCAGTTCACCTACCGGTGGTGTAAGGGAAAACGCTGGCATGTGATGCGGGCAGTGGCAGGCACGCTGTTGAAAGATATGGCTGATGACAGTGAAGCTGCCTTTATAACGGAGAATTACTGGGGATATGCTAAAGTAAATGAAAGCACCACCTCAGCATATGAAGTAACACATCCCCGGTGGCAGGTGTATGATGTGCTGGATTATTGGCTGGATGTGGATTTTGAAAAAACATATGGCAGATCGTTTGCTTTTTTGAACAACCGGCAGCCTGCTTCTGTATTCCTGGCAGAAGGATCGGCCATAACGGTTAAGAACGGTACCCGGTTTCAGCAATTGGAACGGTAATGCATAAGTCTTATATACTTGTAAATGCTATCAACGGTAATTACTGCGGGGCTGACTACCTGTGATACGGGCTTATTTTTTCTTTTTCATTCCGGAATTTACCCGAAGTTTGTATTCTAAAATAACAACTGATGAACGTAGCAAAATATATTGATCATACTATTTTAAAGCCAACCACACTGGTCAGCGATATTGAAAAACTGTGCAGCGAAGCAAAAGAATACGGCTTTGCGGCGGTTTGCGTACCTCCGCCTTTTGTAAAAAAGGCAAAAGAACTATTGCAGGGCACACCTGTTAAAACAGCCACCGTCATAGGATTCCCTTTTGGGTATTCAGCTATTGAAGCCAAGCTGGCCGAGGTAGTACTGGCATTGGTTGACGGGGCAGACGAACTGGATATAGTGCTCAACCTGATCGCATTGAAAAATAACGACTGGCAATACCTGGCCAATGAGATCAACCACCTGCTGCCGGTAATTAAAGAAAAAGGCAAAGTAATTAAAGTGATCATTGAAAGCGGCGTATTAACGGATGATGAAATCATCAGGTGCTGCGAATTATATGGCGCAGCGGGCATTGATTACCTGAAAACCTCAACCGGCTATGCAGAAAAAGGGGCCAGTGTGCATGCCGTTCAGCTGTTTAAGAAACATTTGCCTCCGCAGGTTCAAATTAAAGCCAGTGGCGGCATCCGCGATTATGCTTTTGCAAAAGAGCTGATAAATGCCGGGGCTACCAGGCTGGGATGCAGTGCCGGCGTAGCCATTGTAAAAGGAGAGCAGGGTACAGGTAGTTATTGAGCTTTATACCCGCTGTTGCGTTTTTAGATTTTCTTTCATCTTAAACAAGTGAGCAGATTTACCAGGTTGATGAGTGCAGCTGGGTAACACAGGCTGTATCAGGCTGTACACGGTCCGTATTGTAAAAAATGCATATATACTGTGCATCTGACAATGAATTTATGAAATTCAGATGCATTTTTGGGCTATTTGATATGTTTAATGTTCTATATGAAGAGCTAATGGTGCCTTAAAACAAAACAGAGGATCGTTTAAGGCTGATGGGCACTGCTATCAGGGTATAAGTGCCTTTATCATCCAGATCGTACACCCGATATGACCGGAATTGCCCAGCGGGTGATCCAGGGATTGGAATCCCAGCTTCTGATACATGCCAACGGCCGTGCTGAATTCAGGCAGGCTTTCCAGGTATACCTGTTTGTAGCCCAGTTCCCGTGCCGATTCCAGGCACCGGGTAAACAGCTTCTTTCCAATGCCTTTTCCCCTTGCTGCGGCTGATAAGTAAAATTTTACAAGCTCTGCACAGCCTTCCGGTAAGCCTGGTGTAGGATATATACCGCAACAGCCCAGCAGGGTTGCATTCTGTCCGGCAACCCATAGAACAGCTCCCGGTGTTTTAAACAGCTGGTATAGCTGATCCGTTGTAGGATCTTCAAATACCGTATTCTCTGTAGGGGCTTTAAATTGTATAAAAGCGTCCCGGATAATACCGGCTAATATTTTATTATCTTTTTCTTCAACCTGTCTTATTATAACCTCATGGCCCATTGCGCAAAGATAGAGGAACAGATCTGTTCTTTATCTGCCGCTGGCTGCGATCATTGCTCTCAGCATTTCTGTAAAACGGGTATTACTGTTTAACGCTTCCAGGGTGAGGTGCATGCGATACCGCCAGTAATGATGCGGGTCTGCAGGAATATTGATGCGCTCCTCGTGAGGATTCTTTCTCCTGACGGCTTCATCACTCCCCATCAGATCCTGTATCTGGCAGATCGCCCACATGGCCGGTGATTGCAAATGCTGCCGGATGATCTCCTTATTGATCCAGGCCTCACAATGCAGGGGCGCTTCACCGGGCAGATGCAGGAACCGGTTATAAAAGACCTGCGCTGCCTTACGGTCTTCCTCCCACCAGCCCCGCAGGGTGCTCATATCATGCGTTGAAGGAGAAACAACTGATAAATAAGGCGCATCAGCCGGGTCAAAGAACTGTAGGCCTGTTTGCTTGGGCATTCGCTGTATTTCAAGGCTCAGAATGCCCAGTTCTTTCATTACTTCAGGAACGCTGGAAGGAACAAGGCCCAGATCTTCCCCGCAGATCAGCATATTGGTGGCTGCCTTTAATTGTGGCAGTTTCTTTAAAGATTCTTTTTTCCAGTACAAATCCTGGCGTCTGAAATAATAATCGTTATAAAGGCTTTTCAGCCTTTCCTGTTGGTCGTGCGGCAATGCCCGGAAAGACAGGGTCTTATGCAGATCGAATCTTGGATAATAATCTACCTGCTCTTGGTTGCTGCGCTTCAGTATCAGTATGTTGGCATGTAGCCGGAGGAGCGCCTGTTTTAGATGGGAGCAATTATGCTTATTTTCAGGCAGGGCAAACCAGTTTTCAATTTTCCGTTGCGTATCAAATTCCGGCAGAAAGGAATAATCAAATCCGTTTTCGGTAATAAGGAATTGTTTTTTTATTGCAGCTGTTTCTTCTCCAAACACTTCCTGCAGCACAATATTATTGATAAAAGGTTTACTATAACGGTCTTCGCTGAACGCAATGCCCCTGTCGTAAAACTCGTTGGCCGGAACGGGTATGCTCGGATCAAAATACCCCATGATGCCCAGTGTAGCTTCTAAAGGGATGCTCCAGATCCGGAAGAAGCCAAGGATATGGTCAATGCGGAAAGCGTCAAAATAATGGCTCATCTGCTCAAAGCGACTACGCCACCAGCCAAAATGATCCTGCTGCATCTGCTGCCAGTTGTAGGTAGGAAAGCCCCAGTTCTGTCCGTTAACAGCAAAATCGTCCGGGGGCGCCCCGGCCTGCAGGTTCATATGATACAGTTCCGGGGCTACCCATGTATCGCATCCGTAGCGGTATACCCCAATGGGTATATCTCCTTTTATTACCACCCCCTTTTTATGCGCATAGGCTACTGCTTCTTTCAGCTGCAGGTGCAAATGATATTGAAGGAAACAATAAAAATCAACCACCGGGTTGCTTTTGAATAATGCAGCAACATCCGCCGGTTTATATTGGGTATGGGTCTTCCATTTGGAATAATCTACGGTTTTGTATTTATCACGCAGATAGCAGAACACCGCGTATGGCTGCAGCCAGTGCCGGTTGGCCGTAAAGAACTGTTTGTAGGCCTTTGATCTCAATTGTTGCCTGCCATATTGGTCAAACAGCTTTTTGAGCACTTTGATCTTTGTTTTTAATACGGCTTCATAATCCAGCTCATCCGGGGCATTCAGTTTTTGACGTTCCCGGTCAAGCTCCGCGATCAGGTCCTGATCACTATCCGCTACAAGGGTATCAAGGTTCAGGTAAATAGGGTGGAGGGCAAAGGCCGAGATAGCCGCATAGGGGTAAGAATCACGCCAGGTAAAAGTAGCGGTTGTATCATTTACCGGCAGGATCTGTATCAGCTTCAGGCCTGTGCGTTGTGCCCAGTCGGCCAGTAGCTTCAGGTCATTGAACTCCCCAATACCCATGCCTTTTTCGCTCCGGAGGCTGAATACCGGAACGGCAACACCTGCTCCGCGCCAGGTATTGCTGGGCAGACGGATAAAGCCATCCTGCAGGACCACTCTGGTGCCTGGAGCGAACGGAAAGCTGCAAAGCCTGTTCCCGCCTTCTTCATAACATACCAGGTGCTGCCTCCGGGTGTCATAGACCCCGTATTTGTATTCAAACGACAAAAGACTTTTTGAAAAGGGAACCTGCGCGCACCAGTGATCACCACACCGGTTCATGAGGATAGGGTTATCTGTTTTCCAGTTATGTAATTCTTCCGTATTCCCCAAAAGACAAACTGCTTCATTTTCTTTTAACAGGGGTGCTTTTACTGCAAATGTGTGTGATGGCGCGGGTATAACGGGAGCAACTGCCGAAGGCAATAGAACTTCCCTGAAAGGGGCTGTATAAAACGCGTTTTCAATTTCGCCCGTTGCTATCCAGGTATCATAAAGAACAAGGGTGTCTTCTGTTGTTTCGGGAAGCAGGATCAGCCGGCTGTTTTTTTGTTCCGGAATCAGTTCGCCTTCTTTATTTCTGAAAGCGTAGTGGTAAGAAAGTGGTTGTGCCAGGCAGGACGTGCTCATCTCTACCTCCAGGAACCAATAGTCATGATTATAATATTTCATCGGCAAGCTGCCTGCCGGGTCTTCTTTGCCTAATTCCCTGCAATTTCCGCTGACCCATAAGCTCTCTCCATACTGTGTATGGAACCTGATATAAAACTGAATTTTCATGAATGTTTTTTCTTTCAATGGCACTTAAAATGGTTTAGTCCTCGTTATTGTAGTCAAATTTCTATAAAGGTAATGTGTCGATGGTACACATTCAAAAATATTTTCCGGTTTTCCGCAATTTTTTTGACAGGCGGCGGTTATTTTTTTAGGGCGGTTTTTTAGTGTAAAACAGTTCCCTTATTTTTGTAAAAATTTTTAGCAATGGCAGAAGGAACAAAGAATAAGGGTTTAATGTGGATACTGTTTTTTATTTCAACGGCAGCATTCCTGTTTGCAATTTTCGCGCACTGGCCCTGGTTAACATTGATACTGCCCTTTGTAACCACCTTTTTTGTTAAGGCCATGGACATTATTTAATTTATTTTGAATTTATCAGGGAGCTGTCCTTTCCGGGGCAGCTTTTTTTATGTCATTTTCCGAAGCTACGGAGTACAGATAGGGGCAGTGTATTCAGCGTGTTCAGCGGGAATTTCAGGTAATGCGTGTATGCACGATGTCTGTTAGTTGAACTTCCCGCAGAGTGATACAGACAAACAGGAACTAAACGCCGGTTATTTCAGCTTATAGGTTTCAGATGATTTTTGAATTCCGGCTTTTTGATGGTTCCCGGCAGACTGTAAAGTGCATCCGTTTTTCAGGAAAAATACAGTTGCAGCAATAACAGCTACGGCCAATACGATCCATACGGTTTTATTATTTTTGCCGGATCCGGTTTCCGGCAGATAATGCGCTCTTATTTCACCGGAACTGGTCTCTTTGTCGCCCATCAGCACGGGGTGGTTCACTTCGGTATGATCCCTGCTGATCTTCTGAGCGGTGATGCCGGTAAATACTGAGGCCGCCTGATTTGCCGGCGTAAATGCGATCCGTTCATCCGGTTTTTCGAGGATGCCAACGTCTTCCCAGTGAACGGTTTCATTATCGCTCAGCTTTACAAGAACGTTCCTTGCAAACTCTTCAAATTGTTCCCGGGCTTCTTCTTTTGACAATGTTTCTTCAGTGCTTAAAAAGTGATACAGGCTATCGGGGTTTTCGTCGGATGCAGCTGTTTTGTTTTCAGTAAAATGAATGGTCCAGCCCGGCGCCTCAATACTGTCATAGCTTGCAGCGGCATTTTTGGGAACCAATTCAAAATGACCAATGCCCGGCAGGGTCAGCTTTTTATGCTGATACAGGTAGGTGGCTAATAATGAGAACATGTAGAAATGCTTTTTTTTAAGAACGAATATACAATTCCTGTTAATATATTTTTGAAAAATCGTTGAAAAGGACCGGCTGCTGTATGGAGCTCACTTATGATTCCTTGTTCATTCCCTGCCTGTAATACCTGAGATCTGGCCGCTCATAACCGGAACCGCGGTTTCCCGGTCATTAAAATGTAATTCTCTTCATAAGGGATCATTGTAAAAAGAAATATGATTATGTTTGTTTCAAAAACAATTGCAATGAAACTGATCAGCACAAAATATAAGGATGGCAATGTAGCTTTGTCATTATTGCTCCTCAGAATTACTGCCGGGGCATCCATAGCTTTAAACCACGGGTATCAGAAGTTGACAGGGTTTAATGAAATGGCGGCAAAAGGATTTGCCGACCCATTTCATATAGGAGTGAAAGCCTCTTTGGGGCTGACCATTTTTGCCGAATTTTTCTGCGGGTTGCTGATTATTATCGGGCTGCTGACCAGGCTGGCCACCATTCCCTTAATTATTGCAATGTGCGTGGCGCTGTTTTTTGCGCATGGCGGCGATTTCTTTGGGAAGGGCGAACTGGCAGGCATCTTCCTGGTGATTTTTGTGGTTTTGCTGATCACCGGGCCGGGGAAATATAGTGCAGACAGGGCTATAGGAAAATAAGTGTCATGTTTACATCAGCAACGCAATTCAGGGTAAGATATGCCGATACCGATAAAATGGGAGTGGTATATCACAGTAATTATATTGATTATTTTGAAGTAGCCCGTACGGAATCGATCCGTGGGCTGGGCTTTACCTATGCTTCTATGGAAGCGATGGGGATCATTATGCCGGTTATTGAAGTTCATTGCAGGTACATCCGGCCGGCCACATATGATGAGCTGATTACGGTTACAGCCAATTTACATGAGCTGCCGGAAGGTCACCGTATTACTTTTCATCAGGAAGTGTATAATGAAAAGAAGGAGCTGCTGGCAAAAGGACACGTGACTCTGTATTTTATGGAGGCGGTCACCATGAAACGTGTCCTAATGCCGGAAAAACTGCGGGAACAATTATTGCCTTTTTTTGAGAACACAACAAAGTAAGGCCGGGTTTGTTTTTTATAAAAGTATTTTTATGAAAATAGCAAAAGGGCATCAGCCTTTGATGCCTTATCTTATTCTGCAACATGCAGAAGATTTTATTGGCTTTACGCAACGCGTTTTCAATGCAACCGAAGTGTTTAAAAGCTATCGTGATAAAGACAGCAGGGAGATTATGCATGCAGAGGTGCAGATCAACGGCTGTAATATTATGTTCGCCAATGTAACCGAAGGATATGCCGCGGCCCCGGCTAATTTGTTTGTTTATGTGGAGGATGCCAGGGAAACCATGCGTAAAGCGCTGAATAATGGCTGCGAAGTGATTGATGAAATTGCAGAGCGGGATTATGGTTTAAGCGGCGGCGTTAAAGACCCTTTTGGAAATGTGTGGTGGCTGACCTCCATGGCATGAGCGGGAGGAATAATTCATGGTCCATGGTCAATGATCAACAGATTGTTCCTGCCTAAAACAGGCTGACAAAAAAGTCACTTATAATGAGGCCTCTTAATGCTGTGATGACGGGCTGCCGGTTCAAGGATGCTGGATGCTAAAAAGTGATAACTGGCTACTGATGAGTGAGTACTGAAAACTGACCGCAGGTTTTATATCTCAATTCTCATGTCTGAATTCTGATAAACTAATGCCTGAAAACAGGCACCCCGGTCTCCTCTTCAAGAAAGAAACCTGTTTTGTATTTGCGGATGGGCAACCATACAGTGCATTGTTTTGCCAAACCATTTGTACCGGTTGCGGGCTACAATGTCATATACCTGGTTGCGGATTGGCCGGGGAATTGCGAGGAAAAGAGAGAGCAGGGGCCAAAAACCGGTCAGGTGGCGGGCTACGCGCAGTGCTGCTGTCGATTTCAGGTATGCTTTCCCGTTTTCAATCAGCACAATTGAACTATAGTCCAGTGGGATCGCATATTGCTGCATAAGGCTGCGGCCAACGGATGACTGCAGCGATGCAAATCTGTAAAACGCTTTTTTATCCCTTTTTACAATAAACTGAACGGCTCTGTTGCATAAATTGCATTCGCCATCAAATAGTATAAGCGGTGACCGGAGCATTTTAGCGGATCTTTTTTATATGGAATACTGCTTTTTTTATGCCCTTTTCCAATGTTACGGTGGGGTCAGGGGTAATGGCTTGTAGTTCAAGCTGATATTGCTCCTTACCTAATGTAATGGTTACTGCTTTTTCTATATCCCGGCGCTGACAATCGGGGCCGGTGCACAAAGAAAAGTCGGCTGTATTTCTCCGGTCGCTGATACGGAAATCTGCAATAGCCTCTCCGCCACGGATGCAACGGGCATTCATCGGGCACCGGCTTTCTTTTATATCCAAAAGGCTAACAGTAGCCTGCTTATAATCGGCTTTTTGATGTACAGGAAGGTCTATGACCCGGCTATCATCTCCGGTTACAGGCAACGCTTTGTCCGTACAACCCAAAACCACAAATAATAAGGCCCCGGAAAGCAAATGCTTCATAGAAGATCTTTCTGCAAAGATAGGACATTTAAAAGGCGGGCAATTTCCAGCCGTTTTGATAAACGGGTTTTACCAGTTGGTTGGCCGCTGTATTATTAAACCGGTTCTTTATTTTATCCCAGTAAATTTTTTGCCCGGTACGCACTGCAATATTGCCCATATGACTATTAATGGCCACCCGTGCACCTGCTTCTACCGGGCAGTGCAGTGCTTCTTTTTCCCTGGACTTTACTACGTTTATAAAATTGGAGGTATGCAGATTCAGCCCGTTATCTACTGATTTTTGCCAGGCTACCGGCTCCAGTTTTTTATCTTCCGGCCGCACTTCCCATCCGCCCCTGTTTAACAGCAGCGTTCCGTTCTCTCCGATAAATGCAATTCCGTGCTGCATATTATAAAGGCCAACGCCTGTGGCCATATTATGCTCCCAGCTCATCTGGAAATTGCCAAAATCATAAAGAGTGGTCTGCAGGTCAGGAGTTTCCCTGGCATCTCCGGGAAATACAAATTTGCCACCGGTTGCCATTACGGAAAGCGGTACTTCAGCTTTCATGCCCAGCAATACCATGTCAATTAAATGAACGCCCCAATCGGTCATTAACCCACCGGCATAATCCCAGAACCAGCGAAACTCATAATGGAACCGGTTTTTATTGAACGGCCGTTTTCTGGCAGGGCCCAGCCACATGGTATAATCTACCCCTGCAGGCACCGGTGTGTTGGGCACTACCGGTAAGGCTACTGAACCTCCGCGATACATCCATGTTTTTGCGGATGCAATTTTTCCCAGCTTTCCTGATTGTACATAGCTGATGGCATCTTTAAAGTGTTGCTGGCTGCGTTGCCACTGACCTACCTGAACGATCCGGTTATAGTGCTGTGCTGCTTTTACCATCTGCTCTGTTTCATAAATTGAATTAGCCAGCGGCTTTTCGCAATAGATGTCTTTTCCGGCTGCGCAGGCGTCTGTCATTATCAGACAATGCCAGTGGTCCGGCGTGCCAATGATCACTACATCCACATCTTTATTCTGCAGCAGCTTCCGGTAATCCGTATAAACTGCCGGCTTCAGCGGGCTGATTTTTGAAAGATCTGCCAGCCGTTGCTGCAGAATGTTCTGATCAATATCGCAGACCGCTACGCATTGTGTTTCGGGCACTTTAAGCATGGATGAAAGATCCGCCCAACCCATGCCTTTTACACCAATAACGCCAATGCCGATCTTATCATTAGGTGAAACGGACTTTTTAACAGCGGCTAAAAGTTCCATGGGAATGGCCGTTCCGATTCCTGCTGCAATAGCAGCCAGCCCGGCATTTTTAATAAAGACTCTTCTGTTTGTACTCATGTGGCAATAATTGTATGAGTGACGAATATAGGGATTTTATTTATTGGCTTTTTACGAAAACGTTTGAATAGTTTATTCTTTTCTTTTGAGTGAAAGCAGCTACCTTAGCAATTACCTCTTAAAATAAGTTAGTACCAAAAACGATTCTATAAGATGAAAAAATTATTGATCCTTGCCTTTTGTTTATCAGGCTCATTCCTGTTAAATGCCCAGCGTTCCGGATGGAAACAACTCTTTAACGGTAAAGACCTGACCGGGTGGCGCCAGCTCAATGGTAAGGCCAGCTACCGCGTTGAGAACGGTGAGATCGTTGGAACAACCGTGTACGGCCAGCCCAACTCTTTTCTGGCATCTAATGAGGAGTATGGCGATTTTTTCCTTGAACTGGAGTTTAAGGTAGACAGCACGATGAACTCCGGCATCCAGTTCCGCAGTGAAAGTAATGCCGCTTATAAGAACGGGAGAGTGCATGGCTACCAGTTTGAGATTGATCCTTCTGCCAGGGCGTGGACAGGCGGTATTTATGATGAAGCCCGGAGGGATTGGCTGTATACGCTGGATCTGAACCCCGCGGCAAAAAAAGCCTTCCGGCAGGGCCAGTGGAATAAAATACATTTGGAATGCATTGGCAATACGATACGTACATGGGTCAATGGGATCCCCTGCGCTTACCTGGTGGATGATATGACACCAAAGGGATTTATTGCTTTGCAGGTGCATGGAATCAGGAAAAAAGAAGATGAGGGCCGGCAGATCCGCTGGAGAAATATTCGCATAAAAACCACAGATCTGAAGCCTTCAAAACCCAATAACATATTTGTGGTCAATATGATCCCGGATAATTTGTCAGAAGCAGAAAAGCTGAACGGCTTCCATTTATTGTTTGATGGTAAAACTACCAATGGCTGGCGGGGAGCGCATAAAACAACTTTTCCTGTAAAAGGCTGGGAAGTGAATAACGGGGAGCTGACCGTGCTGGCATCTGAAGGAAAGGAAGCGCAGAACGGGGGCGATATTGTGACCAGAGATCAGTACAGCGCCTTTATACTGGAATTTGATTTTAAACTGACAGAAGGCGCCAACAGTGGTGTAAAATATTTTGTAACAGAAAAAGAACAAACCGGAGGCTCTGCTATCGGTTTGGAATACCAGATACTGGATGATGAGCGCCATCCGGATGCAAAGCTGGGCGTGAACGGGAACCGTACACTGGCTTCTCTTTATGATATGATCACATCCAACAGGGAACCCAGGGCCCGTAAACCGATTGGGGAATGGAACAAGGGCATGGTGATCGTTTACCCGGATAATACGGTACAGCATTGGCTGAATGGCTGGAAAATGCTGGAATACAAACGCGGTTCTGCCGAGTTTGAGGCTTTGGTTGCCAGAAGCAAATATAAAGAGTGGCCCAATTTTGGCCTGGCCCCGCAGGGACATATCTTATTGCAGGATCATGGCAACCGGGTATCTTTCCGGAGCATCAAAATCAAGGAACTGAAAAAATAATCCTGTACGGATACAGATCACAGAGTATAATCCCTGTTCTGTTAAATTGAAGGATAAAGGATAGAAGGCCGTATCAGAAATCGCATTCCCGGTGCCTGTTTTGCTTTTGAAGCAAAAACTCCGGTCAGGTGCGAGATTCGGATAACGTTCCTCAGGTGGATTTATTTCCGGCAACTTCCAGCATTTGCCATTAACAGCGAAGCATAGCCGGACATTCTCTGTAATTGCAGGAATACCTTACTGCCCACCGGCATGGAGTTTCGGGCAGGCGGCGTTCCGCTTCTCCAAAAGGCCCGGGATTTTATAACGACCTCTTTCTTTTAAGACAGCTTCTCTTTTTAAGGTGATGAGAAACGGAGACTCCATATGCGGTATCGGGGTCTTTAAAAAGCTTTTGACAGGCCTTATTCTTTAGCCTATAACGCTTGTGCCTTAAATAAACAGGTTTTTATGTTTTACCAGATAAGGGATGGCAAAAGTTGCTGCAATACCTGTTATTAAAACAATGCCCAGTAAAAGGTGATGAAACCCGTTATTGAGTATATTGTTATTTGTACGGTGTACATGCAGGGCGCCTGCAACACAAAGCGCCGTAAACAGCGCGGAGCAGATCGTATATAAGATTCCGCCTTTTGACGATAACCGCTCAAACAATGCATAAGTAATTCCTGCTATGGTAAGCAGGAACAGTGTGGCAAAGATAATGGTAGACACATTGACGAGCTCATGCAGGGGAAATTGGGTATAATCCCTGAATAAAACGTCATAAAAAAGGTTGAGTAAAGTGGCAATATAGCCTGCAAATAACCCCGCCATCATGGGGGTATAAATCTTTGATGAGGTATAAATATCTGTTTCCATCCTTCAAAAGTATGACATATATCATACTTTTAAAAAAAATGTTCTGGCTTTAACGGCTTATTAAGGTAGCAAAAGGAGCTGGCAGTACCGGAGGAAAAGCGGCTTTGTTTTATTTATGGTATGGATGTGCAATATAAAAGAGCTCCTTTTCTTTTAAAATACCAATGTATTTTCCCTCCGTTTTAATAAGCTTTCCGGCTTTCAGTTCCTGGAGGGTCCTTGAAAGTGTTTCATATGTAGTACCGGTATAGGCAGCCAGGTCCTGTTTGGTGAGGGTGATATTGATAAATCCCTTTGTATTGATGCCGAACTGATGGCTTAATAATAAAAGATTTTCAGCAATCCTGCCTTTTACCTCCATAAGCGCCATATTCCGCATCCTGGTTTCCGTAAGCTGCAGCTCGTTTGCATAAAAGTTGATCAGTGCATAAGATAGCCTGGGATTTAACGTAATAGTGGTTTCCAGCAACCGGGTTGTTATAAATGCTACTTCCGTAGGTTCCAAAGCTGTTGCAGACGAATGCTGCAACTTATCCTTACCCAGTCCTCTGTAGCCGATCATGTCTCCGGGTTTTGCAAAACCGATGATGAGCTCTTTTTCCCTGCCCCAATGCTGGTGAATTTTTACCTTGCCTGTTTCCAGGAAGAAAATACCTTTCACTGCATCGCCTTCCCTGAATATAACAGCTCCTTTTTTAAAGAATCTGCGTTCTTTACCTGCTTCAATTACCGGTTCCCATTCCGGTAAAATGTACTTGTAAAGAATGCTGTTCTTCAGGGAGGGGGGCGAAACATCTTTTTTCATATTGTAATAACAGGTTCATCAGCAAAAATACAACGGGGATGGTGTATTGGAGCCTGCCTGGTATATAGTATGACTTATGTCATATTTTTAAATCATTTGCGATTTCAGGGTATGCTTAGGACCGGAAATGCAAAAGGGGCAACTATCAGCGCAAAGCCATGCCCGTACTGATTTCAACAAAGGTTCACTTCCGGAAATGCAACTTTTATCAGCTAAATTTGTTATGAAATTGGGCGGGTGCAGTTGCATGCATTTTGTTATTGCCCTTTTTTATGAGAAAAAATTACGTATTTTCTAAACCACCAACTTAGTGTAACAATAATATATGGGGCATTTACCAAAATTAATAGAGGACCTTGCGCTGATCCTGATTGCCGGTGCAATCATTACCCTGTTGTTTAAACGGATAAAGCAACCCCTTGTGCTGGGTTATATTATAGCCGGATTCCTGGTAAGCCCTCATTTTATTTTTATTCCTAATGTTGTTGACCAGGAAAATGTAAAAACGCTGGCAGAGATCGGTGTTATTTTCTTACTGTTCAGTCTTGGCCTGGAATTCAGCTTTAAAAAGCTGGTGCGTGTTGGTGGGGCGGCATCTATTACGGCTTTTACTGAAATTATCTTTATCATCATTGCCGGCTATTTTACAGGTAAATGGATGGGCTGGAGTGCTATGGACAGTATGTTCCTGGGAGGAATGCTGGCCAGCTCTTCTACCACAATTATTTTACGGGCGTTTGATGAACTGGGTATGAAAACCAAGCAGTTTGCCCGTATTGTATTTGGAGTGCTGGTGGTAGAGGACATTATCGTCATCCTGTTGATGGTGCTGCTTTCTACGATTGCCGTTACCAAGGAATTTGAAGGCATGCAGATCCTTTTTACGGTGTTGAAGCTTCTGTTCTTTCTTGCCATGTGGTTTATTGTGGGCATTTTTTTGCTGCCTACTTTTTTGAGGGTTGCACGGAAACTGCTTGATGAAGAAACCCTGCTGATCCTTGCTCTGGGCCTCTGCCTGGGAATGGTGGTGCTGGCAACCAAAGTGGGCTTTTCTGCGGAGCTGGGCGCATTTGTTATGGGCTCCATCATTGCAGAAACCACTTTGGCGGAAAGAGTAGAGTACCTGATAAAACCGGTTAAAGATCTTTTTGGGGCAGTATTTTTTGTTTCTGTAGGGATGATGATCGACCCGAAAGCAATGGGACAGTATGGCGCTCCGATACTGGTGGTAACTTTACTGGTCATACTGGGCAAAATGATCAGCACTACGATCGGCGCCCTTATTTCCGGTCAGCCGCTGAAGCAATCGGTACAGGTAGGCATGAGCATGGCACAAATAGGTGAATTTGCATTTATCGTGGCTACGCTGGGCGTATCCCTGAGGGTGACCTCCGATTTTCTTTTTCCCGTGGCCGTTGGCGCTTCGGCCATCACTACTTTTACAACGCCGTACTTTATTAAATTCTCTGAACCACTGTATAACTGGCTGGCAAAGCTATTGCCCGGCAGATGGGTGCAGAAACTGGACAGCTATTCTTCGAGCACGCAGCAGATACAGGCAGAGAGCGACTGGAAGGTTGTATTTAAAACGTACCTGAGGATCATTCTGAGCAATACGATCATACTGATAGCCCTGCTGTTGCTTAGTGAGAATTTTATCCTGCCCTTTATCAATAAGCGGATTGAGCATGATAACCTCAGGAACAGCATTACGTTGATCGTATCGCTGGGTATAGCAGCGCCGTTCTTTTGGGCATTTATGGCCGGCCGGCCAAAAAACCAGGCGTACAAGGAGTTATGGGTAGATAAGAAATATAACAGGGGCCCCTTGCTGATTGTGGAGGTCCTGAGGATCGTTCTGGGGATCCTGTTTATAGCGATCTATGTAAACGCGCTGGTACCGGCACGCGTAGCGCTTTTTGTAGGCATTCCTATTACGGTTCTGGTTATTCTGACTTTTTCAAACAGGATCCAGCGTTTTTACCAGCGCATTGAAAAGCGTTTTATGCGCAACCTGAATGAACGGGAAATTGAAGCCGAGGAAGCGCATGCTATTGAAAATAACCTCCAGCTAAAAAACAGGGAGATGCGTTCCAATATGCAGGCATGGGATGCGCATATTCTTGAAATGGATGTAAACCCCCAGGCAACCGCGGTTGGTGTATCTTTAAAGAACCTGAAGTGGAGGGAACAGTTCGGGATCAATATTGTATATATCAAACGCGGTGAAAAGATCATTCATACTCCGGGAAAAGAGAACCGGTTGCTGCCGTTTGACAGGGTGGGGATACTGGCTACTGATGAGCAGATCGCTGCTTTTAAACCGGTTTTTGATGCCAAGGAGTTACTGGCAAATGATGACACCGATAATACCAGTATTGATGATATCGTATTGCAAAAAATACTGGTAGATGAGCATACACAGCTGAAAGGTTTGACGATCCACAATTCCGGTATCCGCGAAAAAACGAACGGACTGGTAGTGGGTATTGAAAGAGGAAAGGAACGGATATTAAATCCAGAATCTTCAACGGTGCTGGAATGGGGCGATATTATCTGGATCGTTGGAAACCGTAAAAAGATGCAGCAGCTGATCGTTGAATAGAGTACCTTAAAGATTAATGGTTCCAGAAGTAAGGTAATAGAAAAATTAAGCTCTTTAGAGTTTTTCTTGACATTCTTCAATAATTTTGAGCCGGGGCCTGCCGCTGTCGCAGGTGCTGAGGAATGGCGCAGCATCCATCGTTTTATAACTAGGTAAAGAACGCAGGGTACAGATACCTGTTTTGAGATCCGGTGGATGAAGGAATATTCAGGTGCTCCCCGGCAATTGCTCTTGTTGTATGAACTGGTCTTTGGATTGCGGTTGTTGGTTCATAGGCTACATGTCCTCCCTGGGAGGGGCGGAAGAGGATTACGGTACTATTTAACCCGGCTACTGATCCCTGTATTCCCGGGGAGCATAGACTTCATATACCGGGCTGAACAAATAGGTTTTTCCGGTTTTTAGTTCAGTACATTCAAAGCGCTTGGTGCGCTTTTTACCTCTTTTAAAAACGCGCCCGCCCGGCAAGGCAAACAGGGCTCCTAACGGCAGTTCCTCAATAAGGAAGTAGTGTTCCTTCCGTTCATCATACCGGTATAAAATGCGCTGCAACCCTTCTTCAGAACAGGTAGAGGCTCCGGGATTATGAAGCGAGCGCTTTAATTCCGTTTCAATGTCTTCCGGGAAAACCTTTTTCTCAATAAACTGTGCCAGTAACTGCCCGTAATTTCTTTTCCATTCGTTGCCATGTGCCATTACCCTGCGCCCGTATTGCTCAAAAGTAACCAGGTGGGCAAGTTCATGCAATAAGGTGATCAGAAAGGCGTATTTATTCAGGTTACCGTTTACGCTGATGCGGTGATGCTGTGTGTTGATCTTGTGGCGGTAATCGCCCAGAACCGAGGCTCTGCCCTGGGCAATGGTTAAATGTACTTTGTAATGCTCCAGGTACAGGAGCACCGGTTCAAAAGTATGATCGGGTAAATAGGCTGCCAGCTGCCCCATCGGAACCTGTTTCTTAGGCATTGCTCTTCCTGTCGTTGAAAATTTTCTTTAACGTGGTTGTTTCAATCAGGGAATAGATGATATAAATACCCAGGCAGATGAATAATGCCGGTTTGTTGATCTTTCCCTGTTGCGTGTAAATATAAACAAACGCAGCTGCGCCACAGGCAAACAGCCGGATGACGAACCCGCTGTAAAAAACGCGGACAAAAACCTGTGGGTTCGGGTTGTTGATGGCACTTGCAGAACGGTAAATATTCAAAAGGCTGATCAGGAAAAGCAAAAGATTACCAATAAGCACTACTGTATTGTCTACATTGTTTTCCCTCAGCGCATCTTTCCCAAAGAGGAAAAAGCAGCTGATAAGGATAAACAGGGCTATCATAAGCCGTACAGGCCTTTTTATTGCAGTTTTTGCATTATAACTATTCATCAGATTTTTTCTTAACCGTCTCTTTATAAAGATTATAAAAGGTTCCTCCAAGAACCACCAAAGGTAGCACTATTAAAAATAACGGAGAAACGTGCAGCTTCCTGTCCAGCCATAGGCCGGCATACACAGCCAGTGCAATCAGCACTAACAGTTGTGCTGTAAGTCCTAGGTATTTTAACCAGGTTTCTGAAGTGTTTGTTTTCAATTCAGTCTTTTTCTTCAAGGCGGATCTTTTAGTATCGAAAATATACAATTTTGCTGAATCACTATTCGTATAAGGCAAGCAGTATTGTTTGGGCAGTTGGCCCGTAAAGAATTTCACTTTCAATATAAGAACACACGGTATTCAGGAGAAAACAGGAAATACAGGACAGTTCAGGACGGCTGGGGTAATATTTCAGGTTATTTTGTGCATGCTCCTGTGCAATGAGTGAGCGGTAGCAAATCATCAAAATAACGATCATGCAGCGTATTGCCTTTAAAATGAAACTATTTGCCGGTTTTGAAGCTGAATATAAAAGACGGCATGATGAGATCTGGCCGGAACTAAAGCAATTATTAAAGCAGAACGGGATCGTTGATTATTCCATTTTCTGGGATCAGACCACCAATGACCTGTTTGCACTGATGAAGCTGGCGCCAGGTAAGAAAATGGATAATTTAGCACTGCACCCTGTAATGCAAAAGTGGTGGTCCTATATGCGTGATATTATGGAAACCAATGCAGATCATTCTCCGGTCACAGTGCCTCTTACAGAGCTTTTTCATCTCGGGTAAAATGCATAAAGGTTCTGTGAACAGGGTATATTGTTGATTGCCGGACCTGTAAGGGTCAGAGCAGCAGCCAGCGAAAGGGGGAGAGGCTCTTATTGTTCGGTCAACGCGCTTTGCTCATCTTCAAAGCATTCAAAGTTGCATAAGGACATGTCTTTTTTACGGGCCCGCACTTTTACAAAGAAATCATCGATCTGATAAAGCGTGTAAGTGAATTCCTGATCCGCTTTCTCTTTAACAAGTTTGGCTCTCCACACAGCCTCCACCTGGGCCATTTCGTCAGCCAGGAGGAATTGATTCAGTGTCATAAGTATTTGGTTTTAGAGGTTTTCGGAATACAAAGGTAACAGGAATCTATTGAAAAAGAGAAACAGCGGCTAAAAAATACAAAATTGCGGCAAAATCATTCCGGTACACGAGCAGGCAGCAAAAGATTCTTGCCCAGCTTTCTACAATATGATGCCTGCATGTCGGATAGATAATATGAGAGATGCTCCCGGTGCATTAACCTATCTTAACCAGGTAAGAGCACGGGCCGGGCTGGGAGCCATAACAACTGCAACCCAAACTTCGCTTACAACCAGCCTGTTAAAAGAACGGCAGCTGGAGCTGGCCTTTGAATGGCAACAATAGAACGACCTGAAACGGTATGGTGTTGCCGTTGATGTAATGAATAACCTGGACGAAACTACCTATACCTGCAACGGGAGCGGCGTGGCGATACTGTCAAAACCGGTTAACTATAATTTTAATGAAAATAAGACCTGGTTGCCCATTCCCCTGCTGGAACTGCAGGCCAACCCCAATCTGGTACAGAATGCCGGATATTGAGTCTATATGTAAAATGCACGTATGATGTCCTTTGATTTTTTTTTATGCCCGATCCCAAGGATAGGTGGTGTTATACATTGAAGGGCGGGTGCATTTTGCCGTCATGTTGAGTTTTCTTTTTGCGTTGTTTGCCCGGCGGCCGGGCGCGTACAATTGTGCGGAAGTCCGGACGCGGAAATGATACATGTTCTTACGGCACCCTTGAAAACGTTATTCCGGGATTTGCCTGAATAGGCGCAGAACAAAGCTATGCTTCAGCCTGCAAAGGCCCGGTGTTTATCAACAAGGGAACGGAAAGTATAATACGTGTTCCTTTATCAGCAATGATATCGAGGGTGCCGTTTATGGCGGCCATCCTGTTGCGCATATTCTTTAGCCCGTTTCCCGGGTGCGGCTGGTCAGTTGCAGGTATTCCTTTGCCATCGTCCTGTATGAATACCTGAAGCGATTGCTCTGCATGAATGGTCACCAGCACTTTTGATGCTGCTGCATGCCGGATAATATTATGCACCGCCTCTTTCATTACCAGGTAAATGTTCCGGCGCAATTCCTGTCGCAGTGCTACTGCAGGCAGATCGTCAGCAACGGAGAAGGTATAGTAAAGATGAGCATTGTCGAGCATTTCGGCAATATGCAGCCGGGTGTAGGCAATAAAACTATCCAGCGTATCCTGTTCCGGATTCATTGACCAGATGATCTCGTTCATTTTCTGCATCAGATCCCGGGCTGTATTGGTTAATTTATCCGTTACAGTATTTTGGCCCGGAATGGAGCGGCTGAGAAAAAGCAGCGAGGTCAGTCCTGGTGCCATATCATCATGCATTTCCCGGGAGATCCGCTGCCGTTCTTCTTGCTGACCATCGAGCATGGCTTCAAGGCGTACATTTTTTTGTTTGGCTTCCAATGCTTCAAGCTTTTTCTTATCAAGAAGCTGCCGTTGGCTGAAAAAACGGTAACCCGCAAAAAGCAAAAGCAACAATACTGCGATGCCGGCCATAGAGGCTGTCAGCTCTGTATGTTGCCGGGTAGTTTCCCTGTTTTTTTGCTCCAGCAATAATTTGTGATGGAGTATTTCAGACTCCTTCTTCTGCGTTTCATATTGTATTTCCAGGCTTTGTATGTTTTTCAGCAATGGTTCATTCAGTAAAGCAGTGTTTAATGAATCATACTGGTTCCGGTACTGTACATAACGGTCTGTGTTGCCTGCGGCTATTTGTACATCAGACATTAATAACAGCATTTTAGCGAGGTTGCTTTTTTGATCGTGGGCCTGCGCAAAGAGAATGGCGGTATCGAGGCAATCTTTAGCCTGATGAATTTTCCTTTGCCTGAATGAATTTTTAGCCATGGAATAAAGCAGGCCGGCTTTAATGACCGGGTCATTCAACGCTTCGGCTATCGGCAATGCTTTCTTATTGACGGCATCCGCACTGTCAAATGCCTTTTTTTCAGTATAAGCCTGCCCGATGTTTAACAGTGAAATGGCCTCCAGGTTCTTATCGTTTATTTCAGAAGCTGCCTGGTAAGCCTTTTTACTGTATTGAATGGAGGCATCCAGTTCATTGAGAGAAAAAAGCACGTTGCCCAGGTTGCCATAAGCAGCTCCTTTTGCATCGGCATCGTTTTTTTGCTCCGCTGCGGTTACACTTTTGCGTGCGTAAATGACCGCTTTATCCGGCTGCTTGAGCAAATTGTACACACCGGAAAGATTACCGTATAATACATCCAAATTGGGGTTTTGTTCCTTCTCCAGCAACGGCAGGGCTTTCAGGTAGTAAGCCACAGCCATTGCATATTGATCATTAAACTGATAGTCCATGGCAAGGTTGCTGAGCGCTATTGCATACAGATGTTTTAAATTGTTTTTCTGAGCAATGTAAACGGCTTCAAGGCTGGATTTTATGGCTTCTTCAAAATTACCCTGCGCCTCTAATAATCCGCTGTATAAAAACCGGTACCGGATCAAACCTGACGGGTAATGAAGCTGATCACTGAGCACGTTGGCCTTATTCAGATATTTAGCCGCAGAATCTGGTGATTGGAAAGTGTATTCTTCTCCCAGTTTCAGCAATGTATTAATTGTATTGGTATCCGGCGGTGCAGCAGTGATCCTGCGTTTAAGACTATCCTTATTAAATCCTGTAGTCTGTTGGGCACCGCCGGTAAAATTATAGAACAACACTATTGTCAACCATAAAAGGTGCAGAAAAAACCGGTATAACGGCTGCTTTCTCATAATGTAAAAGCAAGATGGTATGCTGTTATATAAAAATACGATTAGTTGGGGGGAAGAATTACTTCTGTTCCTGTTTTTTATTATAAAAAACATTTCCGGCAGGCGTCTATAACTTTTGTTATATGGAAATTTCAGGATTATACACCAAATTTACGGTATGGAAACAATATGCGTTAGTATAGTAGAAGATATGGCTGAAATACGCGAAGGGTTACGTTTCTTAGTAAATCAGACCCCCGGGTTCCATTGCCTATCAGTATACGGTAATGCAGAGGATGCATTTGCGCATCTGCTGCAGGATGCACCGGATATTGTTATCATGGATATCGGGCTTCCCGGCCAGTCGGGCATTGAATGCATCCGTAAACTGAAATTGCAGGATGCTTCGTTGCAGTTTATCATTTTTACCGTTTTTGAGGACAGCGACCAGGTTTTTGAAGCGCTTGCCGCAGGCGCAAGCGGCTACTTATTAAAAGATGCGGCACCGGATAAGATCATTGCTTCTTTACGCGAATTGTATGAAGGCGGGTCGCCCATGAGCCTTTCTATAGCGCGCAAGGTAGTGAACTCTTTCCGCGCACCGGAAGTGGCCGGCAAACTATCTGCCCGGGAAATGGAAATACTGAACCTGCTTGTAAAAGGGTTTCTCTATAAAGAGGTGGCGGAAAAATTGTTTATTTCCATAGGCACCGTTCGCCAGCATATCCATAATATTTATGAAAAACTGCACGTGCAGAATCGCACGGAAGCGATCAATAAGGTATTTAAGTCCCGCGGATAATATACCGGCTTCCCACCTGTAAAAACCTGACTTTTGTTCTATTTTTTTTGAAGGCTGTCAGCAATAGTTTTGGAACATCATATTTAGAAACCTCAAAAACTATTTCTCATGAAACAAAGATCGCTCTTATTGTTTATCCTTATAGCCCCTTTAACCGTAATTGCCCAACAGGAACGAAAAGGATGGTATGCTGCGTTGGGGCCGGGCTATGGATCCTATACACTTGATCTGTATAATTATAATGGCGGCGCATCATCCTACGCTGATCAGCACTTTACTGAACCGGTGATCTGGCTGGGCATAGAAAAGAAATCGGTGCTTCAAAGAAGCCGCTTTATACTGGATGCCGGTGGGGAGCTTACCGGAGGCTTTGCCCTTAGTACACGCAGTACCGTGTCTGGTCCTTCTGCTGATAAAAAGAGTAATGGCTGGTCGTTGGGGGTACATGGCCTGGTGAAAGCCGGGTATACATTGGGCACGCAACATATAATTGTGCCGCTCCTGGGAGCAGGCCCTTATTTTATTTCTTTACAGACCGGCTCCGGTGATGAAGGATACAGCAGCCGGATCTATGGTGCACAGGGTTATGCAGGAGTGGATTTCGTTTTGAAAAGGATCACGGTTACTCCCCAGGTTCATTTTGGCATAGCCAGCTGGGGCAACTCTGATAAACAGATCGGCAAGGCAGATAATACACAGAACGGCCAGCCTTCTATGCTGGAAGCCGGTATAAAAGTAGCGCTGAAGCTTTAAACCATAGCCCGCTAACGATAATACTGCAACTGTATAGTTATAAATGTTCTTATTGAAGAATGCTCTAAATTGATTCATATGAAAAAAATAATCTGCTGCTTAGCCGGTTTACTGATAGTTGCTGCATGCAGCAAAAATGGTAAGGATGCCGCCGGAACAGGAAACGAAGCTATTACGAACCTGGCCGTTGCGATGACCGCCTATGATAAGATCAGACATATGTGGAGCGATGAAATACGCCCGCAACTGGACGGAAAAAACCAGGCCTTTACAAAGCTGGTCATTACCGGCAGGGATGGCAGGGCTGTTATTACCGGCAGCTATTCTGAAAACAGCCAGAGTTCGTCTTCAACCCGGCTGAACCAATTTGAAATGAATGTTGCCGTTACCTTTCAGCACTTTTTAAGCGAAACAGGTCTTACACTCGACGGAGACCTGGTGTTTTATGAAATTTATAGCTCAAGATGCACAAACGGCACCTGTGCCACGCATTCAGGATATAATTACCATTCACCGGCAGCTGATAATGATCCGGCAGCCATTACACCTGTATCCGTTGGCTTTGAGTATAACGGCAAAAGTTATGCTGACCGGATTTATCTGAATGCTGACAAAGACTGGGACCGGTCGTCATGGGATATTACTTTGCTGAATGGACAAAAGCAAAGCTTTACCTGGTGATCCGTCCGGAGCTCCGGCCGTTCAGGCGGATATTATTAACCTGGTTTTATATGACAGAGCAGCTTAATACAGACTCCTGTATTTCAGGGATGACATTCTTTGAACCTGTTAATAGCAGGGTTTTTATCTTGTTGTTTAAATAATTAATATTTTATAAACCGGTCTTATTTTAAAGTATAGTATTAAATAATATAACCGGCGAAAGCAAACCATCTGATCAAAAGGCTGCAGGAAGTGGGCAACAAGGATCGGCTCTGTTGAATACAGCATTGGTTTATTGCGCTCCGGTTTTAATTATATCTGCCCCAGCAGGCAAAGCGGATAAAAACACCGGTATTCCCTGGTCAATATGCTGTATAAAATATACTGCTCCTTAATTTGTTTGTTATGTTATAACTTGCCTGTTTAAAAAACAGTTCAACAACATGTTACCGATTGCGGATGTTTCAGTGATTTTAGTGTACCTGGCAGCCATGGTGTATGTAGGCTATTTCTTTTCTAAAAGAAATAAAAGTGAATCGCAATTTACCAAAGCCTCCGGGAAAATCCCCGGCTGGGCAATCGGGCTTTCCATCTATGCCACGTTTTTGAGCAGCAACACTTTTTTAGGAGTTCCGGGAAAGGCATTTGGAGCTGACTGGAATGCATTTGCCTTCAGCCTGTCCATGCCGTTGGCAGCTATTATTGCTGCAAAATATTTTGTACCGTTCTACCGGAATACAGGTGAGGTATCAGCGTATACTAACCTGGAAAAGCGTTTCGGTCCATGGGCCAGGACCTACGCGGTTGTGTGTTTTATTCTTACACAGATAGCGCGGATGGGCTCCATATTTTTTGGATTATCGCTTACATTACAGGCGCTTACCGGCTATGATATGAAAATGATTATGCTGGTTACAGGTATCTGCATTGTATTATATACTGTAATGGGAGGAATTGAAGCCGTCATCTGGACTGAAGTAGTGCAGGGGATTCTGAAAACAGCAGGTGCCGTGTTGATCTTATACCTGGTAATTAAAAATACCGGGGGCGGTTTGGGAAAAATTATTGTTATTGGAAAAGGAGATCATAAATTCAGCCTGGGCAGCCTGAACCCCGACTTTACCATCTCTTCATTCTGGGTGGTGCTATTGTACGGTTTTTTCATTAACCTGAATAATTTCGGGATGGATCAAAACTATGTGCAGCGCTATCATACCGCCAGTACGCCCCGGCAGGCCGCCAGGTCAATATGGCTTTGTGTGTGGATCTATATACCGGCATCTTTTCTTTTTTTTGTTATCGGTTCCTGCCTTTATGCCTATTACCAGGTTCATCCCCAATTGTTGGAACCGGTGCGGCTGCAGGCTGCTGCAGAGCGTTTGGGCAGCAATGCTTCCCCGGCAGCAATAACAGCACTTGCAGCTACCCTGAAGCCGGCGGATTTTGGTGATAAGGTAATGCCCCATTTTATGGTAACAATGATCCCGACGGGTTTGCTGGGCCTTATTATATCCGCCATTCTTTCAGCAGGAATGAGCACTATCAGCTCCGGCATGAATGCTTCCGCCACGGTATTTGCGGAAGATATTTATAAACGCTATTTTAAAAAGCAATTAAGTGACCGGGAAGGCTTACGATTGTTGCATGTGGGAACTGTGGTCTTTGGCTTGCTGGGTATGTTCGCCGGTGTATTAATGATAGGCATTAAAAGCGTGCTGGACATCTGGTGGCAGCTATCGGGGATCTTTGCAGGTGGTATGCTGGGTTTGTTCTTACTGGGTATTTTATCAAAGAAAACAGGAAACGTGGCTGCCCTGGGTGGAACGCTTACAGGGCTATTGGTAATCCTGTGGATGTCCTTTTCTTATTTGATCCCGGATCAATATGCTTTTTTAAGAAACCCATTGCATGCCAATATGATCATTGTTGTTGGCACGCTGGTGATCTTTTTAGCAGGATTGCTTTTTACAGGAAAGGAAAGCAGAAAACAGGCAGCGGGGAACAATTGAGTCAGACATTGTTCCTGCTCCGGAAATGTTGCCGGAATGAACCTGGCCAGGGGCTTTCTGTTTGTCTGAAAAGTCGTGTGTCAATATGAGCTTATTGTAAATGCGCTTCCGGTTACTGTTGGAATTAACCCATGCAAAGCAGCAATCGGCCGCTGCTAGGTTGTCAGATGTGGCCTTCATGATAGCGACAGGCATTGGTATTGCTGAATTTGCAGATTATACATTATCTTGCTAACCAGGAGATGATGAATTGTCCGGTGTTGCATGGAAAAAATAAATGAACAGATGAAAAAAATAGGGTTTTTATCGTTTGGCCATTGGGCTGATCATCCGGCTTATGACACCAAAACAGCAGGGGACACTTTGCTCCAATCGATTGACTTAGCTGTAGCTGCAGAAGAGATCGGTATTGACGGTGCTTACTTCCGGGTGCATCACTTCGCCAGGCAGCTGGCATCCCCTTTTCCGCTGTTGGCAGCCATCGGCGCCAAAACCAGTAAAATTGAAATAGGTACGGGAGTCATTGATATGCGGTACGAAAATCCCTTGTATATGCTGGAAGATGCCAGCGCTGCCGATTTGATTTCCGGTGGCCGGCTGCAATTGGGGATCAGCAGAGGTTCGCCCGAACAGGTCATTGACGGGTGGCGCTACTTTGGTTATGAACCGGCAGCAGGAGAAACGGATACGGATATGGGCCGCCGCAAAGGACTGGAGTTTTTTGAGAAACTGAAAGGCACAGGATTTGCTCAACCCAATCCCGAGCCCATGTTCCCCAACCCTCCCGGGCTGTTGCGTTTAGAACCATTCTCCCCCGGCTTACGAGAACGCATCTGGTGGGGCTCTGGTTCCGATGCTACGGCAGTATGGGCAGGTAAGGTTGGGATGAATCTGCAAAGCTCCACCCTGAAATTTGATGAAAGTGGCAAGCCGTTTCATATACAGCAGGCCGAACAGATCCGGTTGTTTAAACAAGCCTGGAAAGAAGCGGGGCATGAGCGTGAGCCCAGGATTTCAGTAAGCCGTTCCATCTTTGCACTGGTAAATGACCGGGACCGGTATTATTTTGGCCATGAGGCCGGAAGGGCAGATAAGACAGGCATTCTGGAAATGGGCCGGCGGGCCATTTTTGGCAGGAGCTATGCTGCGGAACCTGATCAGCTGATTAAAGAACTGTCCAAAGACGAGGCTATTCAGGAAGCGGATACCGTTCTGTTGACTATTCCTAATACCTTAGGCGTAGATTATAACGTGCACGTGCTTTCTGCTATATTGGAACAGGTAGCCCCCGGGCTGGGATGGCGGTAAACAAAGCCGTTCTGGCAGTGCCCCTCTTTATTTGCCGGATCGGCACTTATGACTGATACACGGAGACTGGTAATACCGGAGAACAGTAGTGTTGTTCCCTGTTTCCTGCCGTACGGGGTTGCTTCTTTAAGATCGCTTAGTCCAAATAGTCCTGTAACGGGATTCGTAAAAAGGTTCTCTATGACAGGGTTCCCAATCGTTGAAAGCTTGGGGACTTTGTCATTCAGATCTTAGTATTGCATCGTTGTTTTAAAAATCAGCTGCCATTTGAATAGTTACTACAAGAGATTGCAATTTTGAAAATAATTTTTGGATCATTAAAAAGCGTGAAGTCCATAAAGTGAACATGAAGCCGGGCTGCTTTGTGAAACCGGTAGGAGTGTGCTGCAAAAGGCCGGTTTACCAGGAATGCATACAATACCTCTTACATTTTATGTGCCCTCCGGGAGCGTTTAAGAAGGCATCCCTTCCTGCTGTGGCGGACGTTCGCGGGAAGCCAGGTAATCGTCCGTATAATCGATACAGATTTCTACCCACATGGGTAAATGGTCCGACATCTGGTAAGTGTGCCAATAGGTTTTATAATAGGCGCTTTTGTTGGTACGGGGTGTACCGGCTGCGGTGGTATTATAGGCTTCGCCCATATCCCTGATATATCCGGCTTCATCTTCCGCCCTGAACACTACATCATAGTAATCAAATACGCCCGTTTTTCCTGTTGTGTTGAAGCGCCCGGGCCTTACTTTAAAGGCGATCTGGTCATAAAACTTGTTCCTTAGGGCATTTGAAGGTAAATGCTGCAACTCACCGGGTATAATAAAGCCGGCGTTTACAATAGCGCCATAGGTCGAATCAGAAGGGGCCATAAATATTGAAGTTGCCTAACAGGATGTTGTTATTGGACCATTCCGTTTTGCCATCTGCTCTTTTTGAAAGCGTAGTGGCAATGGTTTGGATCTCACGTGCCCGGTCGGGATTATCAGGTTTGTCATCGCCATATAAAATATGTATTGTGGTCAGTTGGAAGTTCGTCCAGCCTGCGGTAAATCCGCAGGTATAAGGCGTACGGGCAAGCTGCTCTGCCGGTTCATAAATCGTTTGCCCTGTTTCGGGATCTTTTTTCTGAAAAGGCGGTAATACCAGTTCCCCGGCCAGCCCGCCGAATTTCACTTTCCGGGTGTCAAAAACAAAAGCCAGCCGTTCTTTGTTACCCTGGCTGCCCGCTGTAACATCCGTAATCACATAATGCCAGTTGCCTCCCAGTATCTGTATCAGTTTTTTTAAGTGCTTTCAGATCGTCCCTTACTTCCTGAATGGCAATAATATCAAAATGAGAAACGATTTCTGCTATGTAATAAAAAGATTCCAGCAGCCTGTATCCGTAGGCGGGAGAATCAAATTCCCGGATATTCCAGGTTGCCAGCAACAAGGTACCTTCCAGTTGTTTGGTGGGCACTTCAGTTTTTAGTTTTTGACGCAGTGCCAGCAGCCGTTGCAGGGTGCGGTTACCGGCAGGCGTGCTTGCCGGGATGTATTGATAGAATGGCATAGCATTGGTTTTATACAAAGGTAGTCATTCAGGAATCCCCAACAGGTGATATCCTAAGCTGATATATTTTAGCGGTACCTGCCGGCAAGTTGCGGATGATTACGGGCAGCTTTATTATATACAGCAGGTAATAGCCTCTCATTCCGTTAAGTAAAAAAATAATTGTAAATTAAAAGTGAAACAACAGCGTACAGATCAGCCTGGTTTTACCCAATATGGCCTAACATTTGTTATTGTATTAAGGGAATAACTGATAGTTATTATGAAAACAAAATCACAGAAGCCAAAAGCACAAACTAATAACGGCTGGAAAACATGCAGCCGTGGTCATAAATTCAGGGGAAAAGGGCCATGCCCTGTTTGCTGGCCTAATTCCAGAAATAAAAAGTAGTGCAGACACACCGTGCTATAGCTTTTATAGGTTTATTGGATCAAAACGCCTGGCTGCCGGTTCAATTATTCAGACTGCATTACCAGGTGTTTTGAAAGACCTTAGGAAAGCAAATAGCTGCAGGAATGATTTTCTTACAACTTACCAACCGAACCAGGCATACGCATGAAAATGCCGGTACCTTCTGACAGGTAGCGTGTGGAGAAAAACCATCCTGTCAACGCCGGCCCCGATGTTTGCCCGATCCGGGACTATGCCTTTACTGTCTGTAAAGATCTCTTTTATTCATAGGACATCCAGAATATCGATTGGGATATTAACCGGCATTTGCCCGGTTTTAAAATTTGGTGAGCCAGGAATGATAGGACTTCGGGTAAGCAGTCATCGGTTCAGGCAGCACAGCTGAAAATTGATGTTAAAAAAACAGGCATGCCATATCCCGGATCCTGAACTGAATCTTTATCTTTGGTAACAACAGATACGGACCTTTATAGACCTGAAATTGTTGTATTAACAGAGAAAGAAGGAAACTGATTCAGGCAAACAAAATAATGCTATTCGGTTATGATGAAAAGACAGCTTATGATTTTATGCCTCCTGTTTTATAGCTGTGCGGCAGGAGCCCAAAATGAACAGGCGGCAATAGATTCGGTATTCTTTCAATTGTACAGGGAGGGACAGTTTAATGGTAATGTGCTGATCATAGATCATGGTAAGGAAATTTACCGTAAAGCCATTGGCTTTGCCAATGCCGCCCGCAATATTCCCCTGAGCTTGGATTACCGTTTTCATATTGGCTCTATTGCAAAAGAGTTTGATGCCGTTGGAATCATGATGCTTAAAGAAGCTGGCAAGCTTTCACTCAACGATCCGGTAAGCAAATTTTTTCCCCAGCTGCCACACTGGGCGCACAAAATAACCGTGAGGAATTTATTGCAATATACCAGCGGGCTCCCTGAGGTTAATTACAGCTCCGTTCATGGAGATAAAGATAACTGGGATGAATTATATAATTTGGATACACTGAAGTTTGAGCCAGGCAGCCGGTATGATTATAATAACAACAATACATTTCTCAGAAGACAGGTCATTAAAAAAATAACCGGATTGGACTTCCGGGACTTTGTAGAGCGACAACTGGTAAAGCCGGCAGCTATGTTTCATGTGGTTGTTGATCCCACTGATCGGGAGCCGCTAATGGCACGGTCATTTAACGATGATTTTAAACAGGATAGTTTAATACCGCCTATTTCCGGATGGACAGCGGTTACACTTGACGATCTTTATAACTGGTCTGAGAGTATCAATAATTTTAAGCTGATCAGTCCGGAAACCACTAAAGAGCTGCTGACACCTTATCAGGATCATGCTCAAACAGGCCTGGGGAATGGAGCAATGTCCGGCAACAAAATTACAGTGCATCTGCACGACGGATCGTTGCTTCATTATCAGGCAATCTTGTGGTATGATGCCGCAAACGACAGGACAATTATTTTACTTAATAGTCGCAGACATAATAATATTTATGAAATAGCCCGGCGTGTGGAAGAAATTCTGGATAAATAGAGTACTGAAATGAAGAATGATTGCGCCGCATGAGCGGTTGATTAAAAAAGAGTGGTTCGCAAAATGTGAAGGCGTGATCCAGATCAGAATATTTCCTATTATATCTGCCGGAGTAGAATGTTTTCGCCCGCCCGGTTCTGTAAGGAGAGGGATGGCTGCTGCTACAATTGTTCAGACCAATGAAATGAAACAGGGCTGTTATAATCCACCGTATCAGCATTTCGTTTCTTTTCAAAATAGTTTAATCTGAACGCTACAGCAAAAGAAAGCCCTGAATAACCAGCTTCTGTAACTCACGAAGAGGGGTTTAAAAAAGCTGGTAACAGCTGTTTATTAACTTTCCGGTTTTATAGCTATTAATAATTAATAAAGAGAACTGTAAATACATTAAAGCCGCTATTTTTGCACTCTACCTGAACTATAAAATTTTAAGCTTTGGGTATTTTATGCCCGGGCCCGCCTAAAACCAACATTATGAAAGTAAAATTGACCTTTGTTTTTTTTGTCTTGCTTATTTGCCTGTGCAGTAACCTTTCAGCACAAACAGTAACTACTATTGCAACCGGCGGATATTATACGGCGCTTGCTTACGACGGTGCCGGCAACCTGTACACCACCCGTTATGACGCAGGTTCGGACCGATATCAGGTTGTAAAATATGTAAACGGAACCGGCTTCCCACAAGTGCTTTTAGAAGGATTACAATATGACGCTTTTGATTATCCCTGGGGATTGGCTGTAACCGGCAACGGCGATGTATATGTTGCTGCATCCAATGTGGATAACAAAATTATAAAGTTGCCTTACAACAGCGGAACTAACACATATGGAACTGCCGAAACATTTGTAAGCGGTAACTATTATTCAGCACTGGCGGTTGACGCAACAGGTAACCTTTACACTTTAGAGTATGCAGCAGCTACCAGTGATTATGCGATCGTAAAGTATACAGCCGGCAGTAATTCAGGTATCCAGCTGTACCATGGCCTGGTCAACGGCCCCGGTTATCAATACCCTACGGGAATCGCTGTTGCATCAAATGGAGACATCCTCGTTGTTGACGGTTTTAATGGCCAGGACGGGCAGACAGGCGCTGCCTACCGGTTTACAGCTGCAAGCAATTACACTGCCCGCACTACTATCTCTTCAGGCAATTATTCCAGCGCGCTGGCGCTCGATCCGCAGGGTAATTTGTATGTATCAGAATATAACGGCACTACTTATGTACTGAACCGGTATACGAATGCAACAGGAACACCTGTGAAGATAGCAGACCTGGAACTGGGAGACAATTTTTATCCCTGGGGCATTATTGCCTTAAACAGTACCAATATTTATTTTGCAACCGGAAGCAGCAGCAGTACAGCAGGTGGCGCTTTAAAGCACCTGTTAGGCACACCCGAAACACCCGCGGCTGGTATCAGCTTTACGAACACAACAGATAACAGCACCACCATATCCTGGACCAACGGCAGCGGGGTTCGCCGCACTGTATTTATGATGGCAGGTAGTTCAGGTACGGCAGCACCGGTAAACGGAACGGATTATACTGCAAATCCGGTATTTGGCAGCGGATCGCAAATCGGATCCGGCGGCTGGTACGCTGTATACAGTGGTACCGGAACAACGGTGGATGTTACCGGGCTTTCAGCAACAACGGAATACAGGGTGATGGTCATAGAAGATAACGGTAACAACTATTATCAGCCGGCTACCGGTACGAATAATCCTGCCAATGTAACGACCACGGCGGTGCTCCCGGTAACGTTTGGCGCCATCAGCGCCTTGCTGGACAATGGCGCTTTAAAAGTAAAATGGAACACGGAATCTGAAAACAATAACGATCATTTTGAAGTACAGGCCTCTACTGATGGCAAAAACTTTAAGAGCATCGGCACTGTTGCGTCAAAAGCTATTGATGGCAATAGTAAAGTTACCCTGGATTATCAGTTTGACTCCCCCTGGAATGTTATCAGTTTTGCGTTGCTACCCTTTGTGATCGGACTGCTCGGCTTTCCGGCTACACGTTGCAGTAAGTGTGTGCTGGCTGGGCTGTTGCTGCTTTCAGCTGCGGTGACCGTCATTTCCTGCACAAAAAACAATACGGACATCAAAGGAATTGAAAAGTTATACATCCGGATCGCGCAGGTGGATAAAGACGGAACTGCAAAGTTTTCAAAGGTGGTTACCGCCGTTCCGAAAAAGTAAAATAATGAAACGGGGTTTACCTGCCGGTACTAACAGGCCATCAAGGTTTTTGCCGGCTGAATCGTTTGTAGATAGGGATCTGTACATCCTTTCAAGAGCCCAAATGATAGATCCGGCATCATACACTTTGACAGCTATAGTGTTCAACAAGTTACCCCCTTTTACCGCTTTTATTGTTACCTGGCATTTTTAAAATGGCATTTGGCCGAAACCGGGTACAGCCAGATATAGACAGAAGATATCTTTGATTTAAGATCAGGCCATGACCGGATCTCCTGTCAAGGTTTGGAAATTGCTCTAAAATCTTATAAATGATATACCGTTCTATCCTGGTAGCTTTCTTTTTTATATTGGCACAACGCGCCTTCGCGCAACGGGGAGATAAATTAGCCATACGTTCGGCTAAAACAGCGGACAGCAGCTTTTGGAATGCTTATAACCATTGTGATGTGCCGGCAATGATGGCACTTACCGCTCATGATATCGAGTTTTTTCATGATAAGGGTGGTATTACCAGGGGTGATTCTGCATTTGAAGTTTCTATCCGCAAGGGTTTATGCGGCAGCCTGGATGCTTTTCATTTGCGACGCGAGAAAGTAGCAGGGAGTGAAGGCGTGTATCCGATGAAAAAAGATGGAAAGTTATATGGGATGCTTTTTACCGGGAAGCATTTGTTTTATATCAGAGAACCGGGGAAGGACGAGTATGCGGATGGGCTGGCGCAGTATGCAGATCTGTGGTTGCTGGATGGGGATAAATGGAAGTTGGGCCGGGTGTTCAGTTTCGATCATCAGCAGGCACCTTATGTCAACAAACGAAAAGCGATTGTGTTATCCCGGGCAGCTCTGCAATCTTTTGCGGGATCATATAAGGGACCTCAAAATAAGATCCGCGTGATCGCCGGGAACAATGCCCTGGAACTGCATCTGGCGGATAATAAACAAATGACTGTTTACCCTTTAAGCCGGCATTTATTTTTTGCTAAAGAGCGGGATCTGATCTTCGAGTTCAAAACGCAGGAAGGTGAGGTTTCAGCCATGATCGTCCGTGAACATGGGATAGGCGTGGAGCAACTGATTAAGTCTGAAAACTGAGGCAGTGTCTATTGGTTTCGGGCTTTGTAACATCGTTTTGAAGAAAATAGTTGTGCCTCACGACAGGCGCTCCAGGGGAGTGGGCGCATGGAACCCGCCTGCATAAAAAGTGTGACATTTTTCCGCCGTATGCTGCTTTTTTCCCAGTTTGCTTTTGTTAAAAAACACTGGTTGAAAAAGATAAAGCCGTTTGATTGTGAATTGCTTCCATTATTTTTTGAATCTTTGCAGCCCATGGCTGTACCGTCAATTGCAATCGTTATCTTAAACTGGAACGGCAGGAAGTATCTTGAACAGTTTCTTCCTGCCGTAATGCAGACCCATTACAGCAATCTTCAAGTGGTGGTAGCAGATAATGGTTCTACGGATACCTCCGTTGCCTTTCTGGAGCAAAATTTTCCAGGTATTACCATTATCCGTTTTACAGAGAACCATGGCTTTGCCAAAGGCTATAACCTTGCCTTGGAGCAGGTTTCAGCAGATTACTACCTGTTATTAAATTCTGATGTGCAGGTTACCGAAGGTTTTATTACCCCGTTGGTAAACCTGCTGGAAGCCGATACTTCCATTGCGGCCTGTCAGCCCAAGATCCTGTCTTTTCGTCATCCTCATTATTTTGAATATGCCGGCGCTGCGGGCGGATGGATGGATCATCTTTGCTATCCCTTTGCCAAGGGACGTGTATTTGATTTTTGTGAAACGGATGAAGGACAATATGATGCCCCTTCCTTATTATTCTGGGCCAGCGGGGCTGCCCTGTTTATCCGCTCGGGGGTATTTCATGAAGCGGGCGGTTTTGATCCTTATTTTTTTGCACATCAGGAAGAAATTGACCTGTGCTGGCGCATACAGTTGGCAGGCTATAAGATCAGTTCCTGCCCGCAGTCCGTTGTTTATCATGTAGGCGGTGGTACCTTGCCCAAAGGCAATTCACTGAAGACCTATTTGAATTTCCGCAACAACCATATTATGATGTTCAAGAATATGATCGGCTGGAGAAGGATATATGTGATTGGCTTCAGGGCCGTTCTTGACGGCATTTCTGCATTCAAAAGCCTGCTGGGTGGCGATGGCGGTTATTTTATAGCAGTGGCAAGCGCGCACCTGTCTTTTATAAAATGGATGCTGGCAGATCAAAAGAAAAGTGTTTTTCCCAAAAATAAAAAAGCAGTCTTGCACGGGTTGCTGAAGAAGAATATTGCATGGGAACATTTTGTAAAGGGTAAAAAAAAGTTCTCTGAAATTGTTACGAAAGATGTTAAAAATTAATGAATAGATCCTTATTTTTGTGACACAAAACAAGAAGCATGGAACATAAGTATGATGATGTAGAGCATATTAAGGAGCAGGAATACGAACAGGAATTACATCAGGCACAGAGAAAGGATTTTAAATTTAGCTGGGTTTCTTCTTCTGCATACCTGTTTTATTTAACTATTACCTGCCTTATTTTATTTACATGGGGAGGCTGTTACCGTCTTTACACAAAAAGATTTGAAAAGCCAAAAGTAACCATTCAGGAAAGCACTTTATATACTCCGAAATATAAATAAAATTTTCAGCAATTTTTTTTGTCGGAACAATAAATCGCTTATATTTGCAACCCCTTAAGTAACAAAGCCGTTACAGGAAAAGTTCTTAACAATGCGGAAGTAGCTCATTTGGTAGAGCACGACCTTGCCAAGGTCGGGGTGGCCGGTTCGAGCCCGGTCTTCCGCTCTCTTTTAAAAAGTTATTCGTTATAAGTATTTGTTATTGGAATGATTTACTAATAGCTGATCACTGGTAACTGATAACTTTTTTTTATTGCCCTGGTGGTGGAATTGGTAGACACGCAGGACTTAAAATCCTGTGGGCAGCAATGTCCGTGCGGGTTCAAGTCCCGCCTGGGGCACTGATGATCAATCAGATGGAAAGGTTCACGAAAGTGAGCCTTTTTTATTTTTAAAGAATTTGCACAAAATTTGCACATGAATCTTTCCGAAGATGTTAAAGAACTTAATTATAGCTAAGTTAATTCTTTTTGATCGCTTTTGCAATTCGGTGTTTATTTCTGGCAACGCGGATTAATTCATTTGAAGCTAATTGTCTTTCCAAAGCTCAATTTGACAAATTGAAGTTCGAATATACCTTCCGATACAGCTGATTTGATTTATTCGGCCAGGTGGCCCATTATCAGAACAGCAAACTATCATATCTTTACACCTAAGGCCCTATAAACATATACCGTTATTTTTGTCTACGTCAAACCGCCGTAGAGCGAAAATAGCATGAAACTTTTTCCTGCTCACTATCTCATCAATGCGATTTTTCGCATACAACGGTATTTACATCTCAAAATATCAAGATATAAGGCCTTTCAGAGACGAAATCTCCATGCACATAGTTCGAATTCTTAAAATCAAAATTTATACCCATACCTCACGCGAAATACTTGGGTCTCGTAATAATCTCTGCTAATGTAGCGAAATCCATTCCCACGCACTTCCTTTTTAAGATTAAGTGTATTGGCATGTCCGTAGCATTGAGGAATAAACTCTGCCCCGTTGAATACCTTTTTTAACACTTATATCTATTGAAAAACGGGAAAACGTTTTGCCTTGTGGCACAAGATCGGGAGCCTGATAGATTGCCATGAGTTGTGCATCCAATTGCCTTGAAAAATGGAAGACCGCGTTTAGTTCACGTTTCCAGAAAACAGATCCTCTCTGGCGGCAGTAAAGGTATTTTTAATCGGATATAAATTTACGACCAAGAATGAATCGATTATGTTCTGATAGCCATTTAAATTAAGATTTAAAGTAAAGCCACGGCACGACTTTCTGCGACACTATAAATTCTATCCGAGTGTTACAACTTTTACCAGCGTTCTGAAAAATGTTGTAGATAATATCACTACCCCGCACAGTGCTACTAATTCGGGTGATCGTGGCATTCATACGTTTATGATAGAGTGAGGAAAAGAAATAGCCATCTTGCCAATTAGACTTATATCCCAAGTCAAAAGAATTGGTAAACTGCGGTCGCAATGTAGGTTTTCCCACTTTAATAATTTCCGCATCATCATATTTGGGAAAAATACGTATATCTACTTTATTTGAGCGATCACCCCTTCGGTTGTAAAAGAAAGAAAGTCTGTTATTATCACTTAGCTTATAGGTAAGCCTCAGATTTGGAAAAGGCTGAGTATAATTGTACCCATCGCTTTTGTAAATAGGATGCTCGGGATTGACATAATACCTCATAATCATAAAAACTCTCCAATTTACCTAGCGCTTTTAACTCATCGTAACGGGCTTCGGCCGCTGCTAAATATTGTTCTTTTGTCATAACTGTGGAATTTTGACAATAAAGTTCCTTTTATTCCCTCATTAGCGAAAATTTGCACCCAAAAAATGGTGACGCTTAAGCATATCTTTATCCATAAACAAAGATCTTTTATCTACTATTTGCTATGGGATTCCATTAATGCTTAAATTTGCTCAAACAACCTTTTTCCTATTGTTTTTAAAGCATACCTGTATGAGTTTTGGTAAACGACTGGGCGATGTTCGCAAAATAAAAAACGTGAGCCAGGAAGACCTGGCCAAGGCTATCGGAACGATTCTCGTTACCATGGGACGCTATGAACGCGATGAAGTAAATCCCTCTATTGAAGTAGCTGCCAAAATCACTGACACCCCCGAAGTATCATTAGGCTACCTAACTGATAATACCGACCTGTCCCCGGAGAAAAACATAGTAAAACGAATGGTTGATATCCAACAGCAACCCGAAGATGAACAGGCTCATCTGCTCGTCCTTATGGACGCATTCTTTAGAGATAAGGCTAAAAAAGCTTACGCGCAACAATAAGAAAAGCATTATTTATGAACAACAGTATATTTTTCCACGAAGATTTTTACCGACAAATTGAACTAATACCGGAAGAAAACTACTTTGGCACACGTAAAGACATTGATCAAAATTTCATACAGGAAGAACCCTCTAAATATGGGTTTATAAATATTACAGAAAGAAAAGAGCAAGCCATTAAAACCGAAGTTTTAAGAATTCATATGGATATTATAGAAAATGTTTTAAGCCCATTTACAATCAAAAAATTTGACACTGTAATTACAGGATATAATAAAACAGAAATTCTCAAAGAAAACATCATGGCCCTTGGCTTTGAACGGTTCGCCTTATTTTTTGAAACAAAACTTAATATTGTTAATAATATTTGGATGAGCCAATCGGCTGATCTCCCGAGAGAAACGAGCAACTCTAAACTTTTACAAGCCCTAACTATATTAGGAAAACAATTTAAATTAATCCTCGTTGACTGGAATGAAGAAATCGTTGTACGGTTATCATCTACTACAACACTTCAACACTATTTAAAAGAAAATTTCGCATTTGACTTTTAGAAAAATCAATTTCCTGACCCCACATTTGGATTAACAAAACTCCCGTTTTCATACTGAGTACGAAATGATTTTTTTTGACTTTGTATTCTATTTTGAACTGCTTCACCCCATGTAGCAGGCAATGATCCATCCTTACCGATAAATCGTTTTGCCACTTCCGCTGATATAGCATCATCAAAACCATGAGCTGTAGCCTGCACATCAATTCCGGCAACTTGAGCAGCTAGTAACCTCGTATTATCTACTGTCGTATACATGCCGTCCTCCATCTTTACAATATCAATAGGATCTCCTTTCCATCCACTTTGTTTCATCGATGTAACAATATCATCTAATCCATTAACAGAAGATTGAGAAAACCTAATTGAACTAGAACTAAAAGTTTTTGTAACTAAACTTCCGGCCTCTGTCATTAACGATGTTAGTACATTGATTGATTTCCCCAACATATAGCCGGTTCCGGCCGATATAAACAAATCAGTAGCATTATCTTTAAATCTTTGCTGCTGTGCTTGCCCCTGAGGAGTATTAGGATCAAGCCTATTATGTTCAAATAAACTTGCCGTCTGTGATGCAAGTAATATCCTAGTAGCCCAACCTTTAGTTACAAAAACATCTATTAACGCAGCACCCGTGATTGCTCCACCTGTTCTCACTCCTCTATCATATTCTCTGGCAGCACTAGGTCCTTCTTTTCGTTCTATTTCTTTTCGAGCTTTGTTTATGACAAATCCCATCCATTCACCTTCAAGACCTTCCAACTCAATATGGGTAGTTACCTTGTTTTCGCTAAATGCGTAGGGGCTATTGTGTGCATATTTGGGACTTAATGGGTCTATTTCTATAAACCTCCCTATCTGCGGATCATGATTACGGTATTTGTAGCTGTAATAGTTCAGCCCTAAGTCATCATCAAACTTCTGCCCCTGGAACGTTTTATCCTTATTAGCTAAAATCCCTGAGGCCTGCGTGGATATTCCTCTTTGTACCAACCCGAACGGATAATAATGGGTCTCTTCAAGCAAGGTTTTATTCTCCTGTACCATTGCTCTGACATTGCCCAGGTGATCTTTCAGAAAATAATCCGTCACAAATGTGGTAGCCGTTGGTGTTGTCGGACGCATTCGTCCTTCTTCAGTGCCTATATGCTGTAATACACTATTTTCAAAAATCATTCCACCCAGGTAATCCGTTATCTTTGTCGCTGATCCCTCTGTTACCTTCTTCTGTAATTTATTACCTGCCGCATCATACTGGTAACTGATCGTTCCTTTGCCCGTTACCGTGATTTGTTCCGGTAAATTTAAGATATTATACGTTATACTACTGATACTTTTATTCTGGTCTTTTGTCAAATTCCCGTTTAAGTCATACGCATAATCATCAGCTGTACCATTAGTTCCGTCATTAAAATCACTCAACCCATAGGTCTTTGTGTTTACCCCGGTTTCCGTGACCTTAGCCAGCTTACTACTGCCCGGCAGGTAACTATACACCAGCTTATCCATATCAATGGCAGTATTGTTGTACACACCTCTTTGCAGCATCCCCTTAATATTACCATTGTAATCATAGGCCACATTGACATCTGTTCCTGTACTGCCCATTTTTACACTATAATCCATCGCTGTGGTAGCTACATAAGCACTTCCACTCAGCTGACCAAAGTCCGCCTTCAGCAACCGGTTGGTATTGTCATAACTGAAACTGTACCTCCTGATCGGTGCGCTGTTGCTCTGTCCTCGCCAGCTCATACCTGCTATGTTGCCATTATATTGAAGGTTACTATAGTTGCTGATAGCAACATTGGTTTGACCCGCTATATTATTATTGGCTTTGTCATAGGACAGGTCATAACCAAAGAAATTGGTCGTTGCTCCCGTGGCACTATTCACATAAGCCCGGTTCATCCCCAGCAGCCAACCCCGGATATTGTATTCATATACCTGCTTTTCTACGCCTGTTGTACCTGTGGCATCTGTTGCTCCCAATGTTTTGGTGGTTAGCTGACCCAGCTCATCGTATTTATTGATCGCGAGGACTTTTTCCGCACTCAATGCCCCCCCATCTCTCTTGATCTGATTGGTCGCCTTTACCACACGGCCCAATGCATCATAAGTATTCCTGGTTATAGTTAATACAGAAGTGGCGTCTGCACCTCCCTTGGTTTGACGGCTGAGTACCGTCAATGGCTGGCCAGCCCAGCTGTATTGAGTGGTGGCTACATCCACCCCACCTGTATGATTGAGTGTTTTTACCTGTACCGGGCGGTTTTTATCATCATAGAGCGTTAAAGTGTAGATATACACAGCGCTATTGAGAACCTTTACCCGGCTGCCCGTAACCATCCCTTTGGTACGGCTGTCCATTGCCGGTTTCTGGGCGTATGGCCAGATCGTATTGCTGACAGGTAGCAGGTTGCCTGCAGTATCTGTCACGGTAAAAGTAGCACTTATTTTACCTGTCAGATCGTTCGAATAGGGTGTTTTGCCTACCCAGCTATAATCATCATAAAACGTCTCCGTCAGGGGCTGTACGCCCGTAAGCATTGCCGCAGTCGGGTAACTGGTGCTGGCAGCCGCCGTCTGCCAATGGGTAGAAAGAACTACTGAACTACTGAACACCCCCGTCGCAACCGGCCTGTTCAGCGTATCATATTGGGTATAGTTCCACATACCGGCATTTCTCAGATTCCCATCCTGGGTCATTACTGGCAGATCTTTGATATTATACACCATCGCTACTTCCGAAGCGCCTGGCACTTGCTTTACTGTCATCCGGTTCCGGCCATCGTATTCATAACGAAAACATTGCTCTTTGAGTAAGGTCGGGGTCAATGCCCAGTTCCTGGCATCATTCATCGTCTTTACCCCCTCCGGCTGGATCACACAGCGCAGGTTCCCCAGGTCGTCATAGATATAATAGGTGCATAACCAGCCCCAGTGTCCTTTGCCCAGCCCATTGTCTGTGGCTGTGCTTTCCAATTGCACTTTTTTCAGGATCAGCTGCCCTTCCTTGTCCTTGAACTCGATCACCTGGCGGCCAACCTCGTCTACCGTTACTTTCTTATATAGCTCCCCCGCATCATACAGCCTGGAGCTCGCATAGGTACTGGTGATGATGGCTCCCGGTGCACTGGGGGTGCTCGTAATATAAGCCCGGAAGTTGCTGCCCGATGGTACGGTAAAGCCATTACCCAATGTAATGCTTTCTGTTGCGCTTATCTCTGATTGCCCGCTATAGTTATTTTCCGTACGATTTGCTGGCGTGCCGCCTGAGCCATCACCGGGGGTACCGTCCGTCACCTCCCAGATCCGCACACTGTCCCTGGCCGTATTGATCCAGTATTTGCTCTTGATACTATGGCGCGTAGCTTCCGTGGTGGCCGCATAGCTCCCCGCCCAGCTTTTACCCGGCGCAAACTGCTCCAGTACCCGGTTTAACGGCGAGGCTTCAAAAAGCGTCTGGCTGTAAAAATTATCCTCCCCCTGCGATGTCCCATACTTGCCCGTCATAAACTGCTGCTGCTGTGCATAGGGGTTCATCTTAAACAAACCATCTGATAAAGACGTATTGCCATCCGCATTGTTCGCCGCAAAAGGTGAAAAATGATACTGCTCCCTCCCAAATTCATCATACAATACCGGCGTTACCAGGTCCCGCGCACCAGCCGTATCCGTTCCCACACTCGCCGTTGTCGTGGTGACCATCGAACCCTTCTTTACCACCGTTTGTAACGGCCTGCCCAACCCATCAAAATACTGCGTCGTCTCTTTGCTCTGCAAGAGATTTCCCTGCATCAAGGCCGCCGGCGTCGTTACCGGCGCCGTCGCCGTCCACTCACGGATATAATTGACCGGCACGCCAGTAGGATAGGTTGGCAGATCCGTTGGCTTCTGAGCTTGAATGTTAATAGTTCCTGTTAGCAACAGCAGCAAAACTGGTAATCTATTGAAATGCATGTGTTTTCTTTTTAAATTTTAACTGTTAGCAGAGGCTATATAGTTCCATCATTCCCATTTAAAACGTAGAATTGGAAGCTTTAATTGAATAATTAAGTCCCTGTTCAAATGTAACTTCACCGGTAGTAAGGATTATCCCTTTCCCATTATTACTCCAAACATTCCGCAAATCGACTCCATAAAAGAAATTATAGTAAACCCAAAAATTCGTCTGAAACCATGGCCAGTCCGGCATGGTAAACCGAAGTTGATAAGTCCCGGCGTGAGTTAAGGAAATTGTAGTACTTGATTCCCGGCTTTGAGGATAGTAAGCAGTTTGCTCAACAAGGCCATTTTTCAGAAACTCCACTTTTATTTGCTCCGGATAATGTTCCATATAACTGGGAAAAACATTTGCCAGCTCAATTTGGGCGGGACCAGTTCCCTGGCATTGTCCATGCATATTGGCGTAAACAGGGCCATTAAAATATAGATCACGTTCGGCCTTACGATTCGCATCAGCTTTGCTGATTGTTGACATATGCCAGCCCGCACCGACGCCATACCTAACCCATGTGCCTGTACCATAGAGACAGTCGGTTTTATTAAATTCCCTGGACATGGCATCATTTATATAAGTACAATAGCCGTTTTCGTTAGCATACTGTTGGCCATTGGTGTTGATATCGTCCCAAGCAATTTGGTTGGCATCTTCAACACTTATACCGGAAAAATAAGTACCGGCGGGAACCACATAATCAGTTGGTCCGGCCGTTCCCTGTTCCAAACAATCCTTCTTATAAAAAGTCTTCTTTTGTTCTTCATTGAAAAAATATTTTCCAGCACCTGCAAGCGCCCTATCTGCATACTGATAAGCATTCTTTTTTATTACCTTTTTTTCATTATCCTTTGAAACGCTTAACCGTCCTAAACCGTCGTATTCATAATAGGTCGTCCGCCCGGCGCCATCCTGCCTGGATATTAATCCGAACACGGGGTCATAAGTAAATGAAGTCACGACTCCATCTTTAGTACGACTATCAGTTCGCAATTTGCCAAGCTCCGTTAGCATGGCCGCCTCATTACTTCCTCCTTTGTTCAGAATACTCGTATCAATTACCGAACTGACAGTTGTAAAATCTTTACCAGCAATTCCGGCGACAAGAAATTGTCCTTTATAGCCCCATAAAAGTGTTTGTCTTTGATCACCAGCTTTTTGTGCTTCAATAATATTGCCCCGGCTGTCATATCTGGAATAGAGATAAGAGAGTTTGTATTGCGCATTTTTTTGGTAGGTTAATGGACTTCCTGTGGTTGGCAGTACTCCAGCGGCCCGGTTTGAAAATTTAAAATTTGAAAGTGGAATATTCCTTGCCGTTTCCAATCTGAATTCTTTTGCAACCAGCCCGGTTGTATTGGGAGTATATTCTTTTATTAATCCCGAACTGATGTACGACGATGATGCTTTGGTCAAATAGGTTACATTTTCTACCGGATAAGCCCATAAATGATTTGTCTTCATTAAATCAATAAAATCTGTTCCGGAAGCAAAATCCATTGGATAGCTGGTGTAGCTGGTTTGTTTTTCGCCGCGGCTGTTCATCGTTTCTATTCGCGTCACTTGTAAATGTTCTGCGTTATCATAATAATATTTAGATTCTGTAATAAGCGGATTCAATCCATTTTTGTAGTAAATCGTAGTTGTCTTCGATTTCAATTGCGACCACGCATGCGGTAACAAATATTTGGTATATAGATAGGCATTTGATGACGGCGTTCCCACCCGTATAACCTTATAGCCTGGAATGACCGCTTTTAGTGTTCGATAGTAGTCAAAATTTTCAGTTTGTATTAAAGAATCTAACTGGTCATAAGTCTTTGTTTCAAGCAGAACCCCCCTTTTCCATTCGTTCTGATACAGTTCAGGATACGGAAATTCTCCGTAACTAACATACTTGCTAACATATCCATAGTCGTTTGAGGGCGTGGGATCAAGAATTTCACTGAGATATAAACTTCCAACAAGAGAGTTTTCCTGCGCGGTTCCTTCATTAAACAAGTCTCTTGTGGCATAATCGCTATACAATGAAGAACTGATAAAGCTATTTATTGTCTTACCATTACCGGTCCGTGAAACCTCAACCACTGAGTGGCCAACATCATTAAGGCTCCCGAGAATTGCTGTAGGCTGAGCAGAAATCCTTACAAATTTGGTCGCACTGGCCGGAGTAGGAAGCCCAAATGTACTCAGCACGGATTCGCCAGGTATTGGGCGGTGATATGCTCCATCCCAGGCAACATTAAAATACTGAAAACTATATTTCATGGGATCAAGCTGCTGAGACGATGGTGAACTGAAGTATTTGTAATTTATTTCATTAGGAATGTTGTCCGATGAAAAATTTCTGATCTTCTTAATCCTTAACCCACCTTGGAATACTGACTGATCATTAAGCTCAAATGTAAATTCGCTTCTACCTCCCGTTGGGTATACGATTCTGGACAACATACCGGCCTTTGCCGCAACTGCATTTGCACTTCGATCAGCTCCTCCTCCTAGTGTAAAAAAAGCCGAACCGCCCAGGCTTTCTTCGCTGGCATCGGGGAAAAAGGATGTGTACAGCGTATTTTGCGATATTTGTCCCTGGATACCAGGCAACAAATGCGTATTTTTTGTAAAATTATAATACCCCCAAAAATCCTGAGAAGGACTTAGCCGATAGGGCAAGGTATAAGGATCATCTGTGGCAGGATCATTATCGCCCAGATAATAGAACTTGTATACCCCTCCGATACTTGCATCAAGTGCGCTTCGCTCCTCGAGCGAATCTAATCGAAGCCGGTAATTCAGATGTTTATTACTTTCAGGTTGAGCTCCGTCATATTTTCTGACATTATTGGCCTCAAAATAACCTGCATACAAATTGAAGTACTTTATCTCTTGATTGGTTTGTGCATTTTTTACTGAGATCTTTTGAAGTCTCGGCACTCCTGGCAAATCCAATCTGGCTGTAGCAGCATATATAAAATCAATTGCCTCCCACGTGCCTGTTATTTTCTTTAACCTTATACCGGAGACATTCGTATTAGTGTTCGTGTAATTCAATGGCGGGTTTATATTTCCTGCACTGCCATTTACAACCTCTACAAGCCCATCTGCATAAGATCGAATTGTTTCATTAAATGAGTTACCCTCATAAGTGAACAAAACAGAATTCCCGGCAGGGGACGTAATTTTCGACAAATACCATGCAGATACTTTTGCTCCTTCATTGGTCCCATAAAATGTCTTTTCATGATCAGAAAATTCGTATTTAAATCCAAGTTCATCCTTAATCGTAAAAATCTCTTCTTGCGGATTTGAACCCGCTCTCCACGAAATAGCAATTGCTTCATCCTTATTCAATTGCGCTACTCCATTTTTATCAAAATAGAATTTTCCGCTTCGCCCGTTAAAATTATAATAAAAGACATCTGGTTCCGGATCCAGTCCACCATCCACCGACATTGCTAATCCATTGTTATTAATGAATGTTGATACCGCAGTATTATTGGTACAATTTGTACATTCGGGGATGTTCGATCTGTCCGGCTTTAGAACGCCGTTGACCAGGTATTCTGCTTTCCCTCTGACAGAACGTGTGATCAGCCCTCCCGAATTCATCACCCATCCCAGGCCCACATTCGATGAGGTTTCGTCGATTTTTATGCCTGAAGCATGATAGGATAGCGTAACTGACACAGATAGTTCTTTTTCAGTAAGCTTATAGAGCGGAATGCTAATATCCGGTATGCCTGTATATAAACTTACCGGGACATCTCCATACTTGCCAAGTGCGTATGCTTCAGGCGATGGAGGATAAAATTTGGGGTTATCCTTTTGAGGATATACATTTACTAAAAAAGCAAGCAGGAACAAATTTAAAAAAAATAGCTTTCTCATATCTTGGTTTAATCTCTATTTTAAAATGCTTTTTATTGCTTTAGCCGCCGATTTAATTGCTTTTTGATCCGCTCATTATCTTTGCTTATATTTTCAACTTTTTTTTCCATCTCGATCAAATGCAATGTCAGTTCTTCAATCTTCTTTAGCAACACCACCTGGTTAGCTCCTACTTCCATTCCATTTTGTTCTATTTCTTTAGCAGATGGGATATCCGGTAAATGCCCATTGGCTTTGATAAAGCTTTCTACTTTACTTAAGGGCATAAGAGAATAAGAAGGTTTGAACACATAGTCCGGCCAATTCGCCGTTTCTACTTTTACTTCTTTTGCACGGATATTACCATTTACAGAAAGTTTCTCAGCAGGAGTAATCGTTCCTATGCCTACATTGCCCGTCTTGGACCATATACCATCTTTAAAATTCACATCCCCGCCAAAAGCATTGGAATACGGTATTTCAACAGTGTTGGTTCCCGTTATCGCCTCATCAGCAACCGTCCACCCTTGAAAAGCCCCGGTAGCAGGATTGACCATACAAAATGCACTTACGGTAAGTTGCTGGAAATAGACCTTGTTATCGATAAAGATCACCACTTTATTATCCTCATTTGAAAGCTGGACCTTGGGGACATCTCCGCCCGACGACGAAATTGTAGAACTAATAAAATTACCGTTATAGATATAAAATGAGAATTTAAGACTGATCGTCTTCGCTTTACCATAACTATAACCATCTATGAAAATCGTCGGCATATAACTACCGCTGATATAGGGTAGGTTAGTTTTGATCTTCACTCCATTTACTGGTGTCGCCATACCTCTGTGATTCAGGATATTATTATAGTTCTGGCCATAAGTTTCATGCTGAGTAAAAGCCACAAATAGCCAAAGGATCAACGCCATCCTACATGGGGTTCTTGGTTTCATCGGTATTATAATTGCTTTTTATTTTATTGATTGATTGTCTTCCTGCAATTGTCATTGACATATCTACAAACCCATACCAAAGCAGCCGAATAGGGTGATTTTTTGCATATTTTATGTAAATTTCCTGGGCATGATGGATCTATATAGCACTCCGAATACAACGCGCATGTATAAAACAACATGCACATAAATATTACCCTTCAATTATGACAGGGCGTTTAGAAATTTACTTCTGATTTATTTTGCCGTTAAAATGTTGAAAATGATAATCAGCAGCTCAGTTCTGTTCTACAACATTTTTCAATACCTGTTAGGCAGTTTGTCTTAGTGGTTTAAGGTTTCTTTTTTATACATGCGTTTATTGTTTTGAGGTGTTTATTTCAAATTCGAATTAAAAATACAAAACTATTTCAGATTCCAAAATTATTTTTTGCGCTTTTAAAGAATGTTTTCATAGACCTCATGGAATCATAAAACAGCTCCCCCATTTTATTACGAAACGCTTTTTAAGCTGCACCGTTATTCCTGGATAAAAAAATCCCAGACCTGGTCAAGTCCAGGAAAAATAAAACAGATCAAAATACAGGAAGCTATTTCATTTCGGAAAATATTAAACATGTAACCGGTGCATACGATTGATGCTCCATGCCGCATTTTTTAGTTCAAGATTACCCGAATCAATATTTCGATTATCCCCATCCTTGTAATATACCCTCAGCGTAGCATCTTTAATATTAAAGGAATCAACAAATAAAAAATAGACCCAACGTGCGACCTGCACGGTTTTCTTGTTGTGGTCCTTGCATAAAGTTACCAACGGTGTGGTTGTTTTGATTTTTCCGGAGGGTTCTTCCGTTACCTCGACAGTCAGTTGTTTTATTCTTTCTGGGTACCACTTATGTTGTTTCCCATCAGACACCTTTTTTAAAGCCTTTACCCTTCCTTGACTGGAAACCATATAAAGCCCTTCATAACCCGGAATATCCTTCCATCGCTCGTCAGGACGGGTTTTCACAGACAGATCCAATATAGCCGGTAAAGATTTTGGAGTTCGTTTTATCGCCAGCTTTTTCATTAGACTTCTATTAATGATGTCTTTTTCTTCTTTTAGGGGCAAGGTATCCCGTTTCAATGTTTTTCGCTTGCTCAGTTGCCAGACAAACCCCTTAAAAAGATAACCCTTTTTGTCACTGGCGACAGCAGCAATTGCTCGTCCATTAAAGCCATTAACCTTTCCAGCCTGGTACATACTCTCATATTGTCCGACAAGCTTGCCATCCGTTGTCAACGCCAATCCAATTCTCTTTTCTTCTATTAAACCCAAAATTACCTTTTTGTATGTAGCAGAAATGTGATCTGTGCTTAAAGGGACTTCTTTAAGAATACGAAACCTTTTTTCGTAAGGGGTAAAATCAAATTCAAACGCATTTTCTTCTTCTACGATTTTCTTCTTTTTCTGTTTAAAGAGAGGATGATTTTTTATAAAATTTTGTTCAAATATTTTTATATCAAATGGTTTGATCTCTTTAACCGCTTTTTTTGCATTTACTTCTATCGTCTCTAAATCATCGCGGATTTTTTGAAGATCAGCATTAATATGGGAAGCAGAAAGTTTCTCATAGTCCTGTATCGAAAGATCATAGATAAGGGGATAGTATTCCCTTACCCCTTTTTCATAAAGGCGCAATTTGGATATTTGTTCTCTTTCTTTACCCTTCGGGTGTCTAAAATAATTGTAACTGTCAACATCGCTATTTGTTTTGAGAATTAAAAAATTCTCCGGAGAATTTGCACATAGATTTGCACATAAACCACGGTTAAACGACCTATAAAGGTGCTAAACGAAATTCGTAAATTCTTTTAAAAATATTGGCAATCAAACAGTTAGGTGAAATTTAGATAAAGTAGATTATAATGGGATTAAGTTATTGATTGGACTTAAAATCCTGTGGGCAGCAATGTCCGTGCGGGTTCAAGTCCCGCCTGGGGCTCTGATGATCAATCAGATGGAAAGGTTCACGAAAGTGAGCCTTTTCTTTTTTATCCAAATTTGCCAACAATTTGCCAACAATTCTTTAAACCGTAATTTTTCAGATTAATTTTCGCAAATGTTGCCGGAAAATGAAAAAGCCTGTCCCTATAAATTATATTCGTTTTAATTTTTTCCCGCCAATTTTCTTTAAGAAGAAAAAGCCCTCCCGTTTTTGTAAATAAAGCGGGCTTTCAAACCTCCTGTAATGCTGTTGTGAACTCCCGCCTGCGGCAGGATGGTAACAGCAGTAAAACCACTACAGTCCCCAAAAGTGCGTAGCGCCGCAATATTATAAATATTATATTAAAAGTATGGTTGACAGCGCGGTCAGTGAGCGGAGGATATGCTTCTGACGAAACTATAAGCTTTATGCCCGTTGTTCTCAGAACTATTTCAGCCATGGGTTCACGATAGTTGGAGAGCGGAATGAGAGGAGACAGATCGGCTCGTAATCAGCCGGTTAACCTTTATTTTGTTTTTATAACTTCTGAAACCGGCAAAATCTATTTATTGTAGCATTATATTTGCATGCAACTTTTTATAATAGATTCTATTCTATTAATAGAAAAGTTATCAGGAACGGAGTTGACGCCTAATCATTCAGTTTTAACCGGTAGAAAAATATGAAGAATCTTATTTCCGCCTTTTTATTATTGCTTTCATCGGGCTTGTATGCGCAGCAATCGGATCATGCATCTGTAAATGTTTACAAGGATGCCCGGGTGGATCTGCTGCTTAAAAAGCAGGCGGATGTAAATGATGTGTCTACCCGTAACTCCACCAGGCGTAGAACCGCCCCGGGCTATCGTTTATTGGTAATCAGCACCAACAGTAAGCAGGAAGCAATAGCGGCACGCACAAAGATCTACTCCTCCTTCCCGGAGCTCAAGCCCTATATGTGGCACCAGTCGCCTTATTATAAGGTAAAAGTGGGGAATTTTACCTCCCGTCAGGACGCGCAGGCCTATCAAAAGAAGCTGGCGCCTTATTTCCCCGGTGGTGTTTTTTTAATGAACGATGTGGTTGAGGTAAACCCTGAGGCCACTGCTTCATCAGATAGTTTGTAGTGCCTGTTTCTATTTAAAAGCAATAATGGCAGACGCATACATCTGTCACGAATTCCGATCAATGGGGGCGAATTGTTTCAAAACGCTAAAAAAATAGTAGCTAAAGGCGCCTTATTGGTGTTATTCTGACCGGGAACCTTTTTTTATTATTATTCGTGCATTTGTGGCGGGTTTTTATAGGTTGATGCGTATGCTGTCAGGATTTCCGTATCATTGGTTTATCAGTTATTTTTGCCGGATGATCAAAAGAATACAATCGCTGGCTAAACAGTACGCCCCGGAATTTATTGCCGTAAGGCGTCATTTGCACACGCATCCGGAATTGAGCTACCAGGAGTTTGAAACTTCAAAATATATTCAGCAGCAATTATGCAACCTGGGCATTCCTTTTGAAATAAAGGCCACTACTGGTGTGGTGGGCCTCATCAGGGGAAAAAACCCGGATGCAAGGATCATTGCACTAAGGGCGGATATTGACGCATTACCCATACAGGAATTAAATGAAGTGCCTTATAAATCCGTTAACGAAGAGGTGATGCATGCCTGCGGGCATGATGTGCATACATCCTGCTTGCTGGGCGCTGCAAAAATATTAAGCCAGACAAAAGAGGAATGGGAAGGTACGGTAAAGCTTATCTTTCAGCCGGGTGAAGAAAAAAACCCGGGTGGTGCCAGTCTTTTGATCAAAGAGGGGGTGTTGGAAGACCCTGCGCCGGCAGCTATATTGGGGCTGCATGTGCATCCGGGGCTGGAGGTAGGCAAACTAAGCTTCAGAGGCGGAAAGGTGATGGCCAGTGCGGATGAATTGTATTTTACCATATCAGGAAAAGGGGGGCATGCCGCAGCACCCAATTTATGTATTGACCCGATCCTGATTGCATCGCACCTGGTGGTGGCTTTGCAGCAGGTGATCAGCCGGAGAAATAACCCTCAAAATCCTACAGTGCTGTCAATAACTGCCTTTAATGGAGGAACCACTACTAATGTGATCCCCAACGAAGTGAAACTAAAGGGAACCTTCCGTGCGCTGAATGAAGCCTGGCGTTTTGAGGCGCATGAGATCATCCGGAGCATTGCTGAGAACCTGGTGAGAGGAATGGGAGGAACGCTGGATCTTCACATAGATGTTGGCTATCCGAGCGTTTATAATAATGAGATATTAACAGGGCAGGCACTGGAGCAGGCAAAAGAGTATTGGGGCCATGAACGGGTAGAAGAAACAGAAATACGGATGGGTGCTGAAGACTTTGGATATTACACCCAGCAGATCCCCGGTTGTTTCTATCGCCTGGGTGTCATGAATAAAGAAAAGGGGATTGTTTCCGGTGTGCATACCCCAACTTTTGATATTGATGAGAATGCTATTGAAATAGGCATGGGCATGATGGCATGGTTGGCGGTATCAACAGATTTAACAAAACTGAAAGAGTAACCGGCCACTCCAATGCATCTTTAAAAAAAAGATTATGAAAACTATTGTTATAGCTGTTTTATTTTGTGCATTCTCCGTAGCCGGAGCTGCCCAATCAGATAGTGGTGCAGCAAAATCTGCCAGCAAAGCTTTAAAGGAACAGTTGGCCAACCGGAGAAACAATCCGGATAATATCAGTAACAAAAAAATAATTAAGGATTCAAAGCAGCAGAGGGCTGCTGTGTCTAAAACCCGGTGCTCAAAAAAGAAAAAGAACTGCCGGCAGGGTAAAAAGGCTGATAAGCGCGCTGCAAAGGATGTGTTAAAAGACCGTAATACCAGGGATCCCAGGCTGGAGCGGCCGGTAAAACCCGTAGAAAAAGCCAATCCTTCTGTTTTGAAGGATTCTTTAAACCATTAAAGTAAATGATCGCCCTGTTCAGCGCCTGATACTTTTTTGATCAGGGGTGGTAATCATATCATGTATCGTGGTAACGGTACCAATACCGTGGCCGATCGGAAGCCGGATATTGTCATCACTGGATGAGATACCCGAAAATGCCGCCCGTGATTGGGATTGTGCCGGAATGTAGCTGCTGTTTCCTGTAATCTGTCTTATTGCATACAGGAGGCAGAGCTCATTCGGATCACCAAAATCATAGCGCACATCGTCAAACTTTTGCAGATTGGTGGTCATTCCATCGTAATAACTGTCTGTTTGTGTGCCTGCAAGCTGACTGGCGTTTTTGGTTTCAAAATTGGCTAAAAAAGCACTGTATTTGCCAAGCCGGATCTCAAAGAAGCCCACGGGCTTGCCATAGGTTTTTGTTCCGTCATCGCTGAAGGCTGCACCAATAAGATAGACACTGTTAAAATAGGGGCGGAGACAATTGATCAGCAGCTCGCTGGCAGAAGCAGTGGCACTGCTCACAATAAAGTAAATATTCTTGATAGTGCTGCTGCTGTTCACATTTCCTGTTTTGGCTATTTTAGCAGTATTCTTGCTGACAGAGTAGTCGATGTCGAAATAGGTATAATCTCTGGGACTGTTGTTGTCATCATATACCGGTTGGTTCTTCAGCAGGGTGGCCTGACCCTGTTGCATAAGCTGGTTATAATATTCCGCAAATAAAACTTTTCCTGTGGCCGAAGCAGGCGCAAGAAGATTGGCAAAATACGTGGCTGTTTCCACATAACCGCCACCGTTGTACCTCAGATCTACCACGATGTCTGTAATTCCATTGAATTTACCAAAACTTTCATCAAGCGCGGGTTGCGCGTTGGCGGGGCTGGTAAAAGATTTAAAGGCGATATAGCCGATTTTTTTTCCTGCAATATTCAGCACCGTGTCTTTATATACCGGGTTGAAGGTATACAGGGATTTAGAGAAACTGATATCCCAGGAAGAGTCTTTACTGGGTTTATAAATTGTTAAGGTAATCGAAGACCCGTTAAGCGCATTGGTAATTTGAGCAGAATTATTATCGTAGCTCCATCTATTGCCGTTGAACTTTGAAATGATCTGCCCTCTTCTTAAACCGGCATTATAGGCCGGTGATCCTTTTGTTACAAAACGGACATATGCAACGGAGCTGTCTTTATCGGAATAAGGGATCTTTTCCTTCGTGTCAGCGGAAAGGGAAACTGGTATAAAGCCTATGGCAAAACCCAGTTCATTTTCCTTTCCGTCCAGTGTCATTTTCAGGGTTCCGGTTTTTTGGGGGTCAGCAATCACAGAAGTGAGGCCCCCACCGTATAGATCCGCCGTTTTTTCAATATAAGAATATTTACATTGCGTATTGTCATTTCGGGCCACCCCGGTATCATCATAATAGATCGCCTGTTCATAGGGCAAACCTGTAGCCGGGTTTTTGGGATACCGTGTTAAAGCCAGCAACTCACTCTGCAAGCCGCTCAAGGTATCGCTTTGCACATAGCCGTCCGGTTGAAATGCTGTCTGGTCAGGCAATGCGGTATTCCAGTAATAGATCTGCTTTGCATACAGGAATAGAGAATCTGCCAGTAAGTGCTGTGTTGTCAATGCAGATGTTGTTACATTGCTGTTCTTGTCTTTTCGGCTGCAGGCAGTAAAAAGGGTCATATATAGGATAGGGATTAAAATATATCTCTTAAAAGGCATGGAACAATATTTTCTGAAAAATTAATCATTAATGCCCTACTGTAAAAATAATTTTTGAATAGCCTGGACAATGCGCCCGGGAACATGGATTTTCTCCCATTAAAACGTTACTTTGCTGAAATTACAAGTAGTTATGGGAATAAAGGAGGTATTGAAAACCGTCATACGATCAAAAAAGCGGCCGGCCCTTTTAGTAGTGGGCGATCTGATGGTGGATCATTATATATGGGGCGCAGCAAAAAGGCTGTCGCCGGAAGCACCCGTGCCCGTGTTAAGCGCAAAGAATGAAACGGTTACCCCGGGTGGAGCAGGCAACGTTGCACAAAACCTGCTGCAACTGAATGCCCGGGTTGCCATAGGCGGTTTGGTGGGCAATGATGATGCGGGAAGGGCATTGGTGAAACAACTGGATGATGAACTGATCAATACGGCCGGTATCCTGGTAGATCCTGGCCGCCCTACCACCATTAAATCGCGGATGATGGCAGGCAATCACCAACTGCTGCGGGTGGATAAGGAGGTAACGGAGAATATGAACAGCGCCCTGGAGCAACAACTGCTGGCGGGACTTGAAAAAGAACTGGAGGCGGCGGATATGGTGCTGCTTTCTGACTATAATAAGGGCGTATTATCGCCTTCCTTTACTCAAAAGCTGATCAGGCTGTGCACCAAGAAAAGGAAAAAAGTAATAGTAGATCCCAAAGGATTGTATTATGAAAAATATTCCGGGGCATATCTTATAAAGCCTAATAAAAGGGAACTGGCAGAAGCCGCTGTTGTAGAGGGGATCGCCAATGATAAGGAGCTGGACGCTATTGCAAAAAAAATGCTTGCAAAAATAAAGTGCAACTACCTGGTGGTAACCAAATCAGAAGAAGGCCTGGATCTGATCTCAAAAAAAGAGTACCATAATTTTCCGGTAAAAGCCAATGAAGTCTTTGATGTTACAGGTGCAGGCGACACGGTTTTTGCTTCGCTGGGATATTTCCTGGCTATCGGCCTGGATATTAAAACGGCCTGTGAGCTGGCCAATTATGCCGCTGCAGTGGCAGTAAGCAAAGTGGGCAGCGTAGCTGTAACCATTGATGAAATAGCGGCAATTGCCGCCCAAAATAAAAAATAGGGAAATGTTATCCGAACAGGAAAAGATAATAAAAGCAAAAATACTTTCCGCAGAAGATGCCCTCAGAAAGCGTAACGAATGGAAAGCGCTTGGTAAAAAAGTGGTATTTACAAACGGCGTATTTGATATTTTGCATGCAGGGCATGTACAATCCCTTGCCCGGGCGGCGGCCTGCGGCAACCGGCTGATCGTAGGGCTGAATGCAGATAGTTCTGTAAGAAAATTGAAAGGCCCGGAACGTCCGGTCATCGGACAGGACGATCGTGCCTGTTTACTGGCTGCTTTATTCTTTGTAGATGCGATCGTTTTATTTGAAGAGGAAACACCCCGTTCATTGATCGTATTATTAATGCCGGATGTGCTGGTAAAATCTGCTGATTATACAATAGAGCAGATTGCCGGTGCAAAGGAAGTGCTGGAAAACGGCGGAGCAGTGGAATTGATGCCTTTTTTGCCTGGCATATCCAGCAGTGCTATTATTGAAAAAATACGTACTGGTAAATAAATGCAGCAGCCCCAAAAGATATTAGTGATCCGGTTCAGTTCAATGGGCGATATTATTTACACAACGCCCGTTGTACGATGCCTGAAAGAGCAACTGCCCGGAACAGAGGTGCATTTTCTGACCAAGCCTGCTTTCAGGTATATTTATGAAGGCAACCCTTATGTAGATAAACTGCTGCTGCTGAAAGATACGCTGGATGCTACCATCCGGGAGATCCGGGAGGAGCAGTATGATTGTCTGGTAGACCTGCACAGCAACCTGCGCACAGCCATTATCAAATTAAAAACAGGACTGAAATCATATACCTATAATAAACAAACGATAAAAAAGTGGCTGAGCCTTAAATTGAGGAGGCAGTTATTACCGCCGGTGCATCTGGTGGATCGCTATTTAAAGGCAGTGGCCCCGCTGGGGATCAAAAATGACAATAAGCCTATTGATTATTTTATAAAAAAAGCATATAATTTAAATGCGCTTTTACCTGCTGTACATGCCGGCGGGTATATTGCTTTTATTATTGGTGCGGCGCACTTTACCAAAAGGATGCCCAATGATAAGATCGTTGCTGTTTGCCGGCGGCTGAACAAGCCCGTAGTGCTTTTAGGCGGCAATGATGTTAAAGAAAACGGAACATATGTGGCCGATGTTGCAGGCGATAAAGTATTTAATGCCTGTGGCAGCACATCGCTGGACGAATCAGTATTCCTGGTGGCTAAAGCAGATGCGGTCATCGGCTTTGATACCGGGCTTACGCATATTGCGGAAGCGTTTAATAAACCGATCGCATCTATATGGGGTAGCACCATTCCGGAGTTGCTGGGCGTACAGCCCTATAAAATTGATCACTCACTGGTAGCCGGCGTTACGATCAGTTGCCGCCCCTGCTCAAAATATGGACTGCCAAAATGCCCCCTGGGGCATTTTAAATGTATGAAAGATATTGATGAGAAGCAGATCGTTGATTTCTGTAGTCAGTATTAAAGGTTCCTGCAGAAAAACGCGCCTGCCTGCAGGCGAGCTATCCGGTATACATATCTTTTGCTAACAGATATAAGCGTTTCTGATTATTATGCGCTGCTTTTTCTTGTTTTTCAATTCCGGAACACAATTGCAACTACTGCAGCCAATCGGCTTCAAAGCGCCTCTTTTTTACACAACGGATGTTTATCTTTTTAACAAACCATTCCTGTAAAAAAGTAGGGAAGTACTGACTGTACAACAACCCGGCAGAAGAGTCTACTGCCTGCCCCTTCATTAGCATTTGGGAGTTGCTTTTCAATTAGAATCTTCATGTGTGTGGGAGGCCAAAAGGCGGAGCGTTCTTTTGGCCAAGCCTTTTGTGGCGATTGGCAAAAGGTTGAAAAAAATAGAAGAGTTGAAGGTTTGTCATTGTATCAATACTCCGCAACTCAATAAAGACAACAATCACAATTATTGTACAAGCCCAGGTAATATGAGAAAAAAGTTGTGTGTACAGCATAGTTGCCGGCGAGGCAGGGAACTTCGCAGAAGAGGGATGGAAGGTCTGCGTTCGTCAGAGGATTCAGCGGGCGTTATTATCCCTGGTCCCCTTATAATCAGACTTCTTCATAATTCAGGTCCTTATGAAAGGTTTCCGGAAGGGTAATGACGGAAACGGTGGAAACGATCATCACAATAGCAGCCGTAATGATGGCGCCATTGACATAGCCCACATTATTCAGCTCCCGTATTTCTTTAAAAATGAAAATAATAAGCGGAAGCAGCCCTCTTACAAAATTGGGGACGGTTGTAGCGGCTGTGGCACGCAGATTGGTGCCAAACTGTTCTGCTCCTACCGTTACAAAAATGGCCCAGAAGCCAATACTAAATCCCAGCAAAAAACACAGCATGTACATACCCGCTGCAGAGCCGTTCCACTGTATGGCAAAGAACAGGACTATGGAAATAATGGTAAGTGCGTAAAAAAGGTAAAGCGCTTTTTTTCTGCTTTTCAGCCATTGGCTTACCAGCCCGATGCTGATATCGCCTATTGCCAGTCCTATATAAGCATACATGATCGATTTACCCGGATCGATGTCTTCCCTGATGCCGAAATGTTTTCCGAACTCATTGCTGAAGGTGATCAGAATGCCGATCACAAACCAGGTAGGCAGCCCTATAAAGATGCTTTTAAGGTATTTGGTAAACCGTTCCTTATTGCTGAATAACATAAACAGGTTGCCCTTCTGCACATTGGATTTGCTCATTTGATGATACATGCCCGATTCCAGCACTGATATTCTCAACAGCAGCAAAAGGATCCCCAGCCCTCCGCCGATAAAATAACAGGTGCGCCAGTGAAAGGTTTCTTTTATTAAGAACGCAATCGCTGCGCCAAGCACGCCGAAACCTGCAACAAGAGAAGTGCCGATGCCTCTTTTTTCTTTGGGCAGCAGTTCTGCCACCAGGGTAATGCCGGCGCCCAGTTCGCCCGCAAGGCCGATGCCGGCAAAAAAACGGATGATAACATACTGGGGGATATTCTGTACAAAGCCATTGCAAATGTTGGCGATTGAATAGATGAGGATAGAGCCGAACAATACTTTTACACGGCCCTTGCGATCGCCCAAAACACCCCAGAGTATGCCGCCAAGCAGAAGGCCCGTCATTTGTGCGGATAAGATCCATTCTCCCTCTGTTGTAATCGCATCGGCTGTAAGGCCCAGCTCCTTTAAACTGGGAATACGGATGATACCAAAGATCAAAAGATCATAAATGTCTACAAAGTAGCCCAGTGCAGCTACAATAACCGTTAAGCTGAAAAGCGAGGCCTGTTTCGGGGTGCTCATAAAGAAGATCGGGTTTGGGTGGGAGCGTCTTTAAAATATTGCACGGCCAGTTCATAGCCTTTTAATCCGAGCCCGATAATGCTACCCACGGCTTTTGCGCTTACATGCGATATTTTCCTGAAATCTTCCCTTGCGTGCACATTGCTGATGTGCACTTCAATAACAGGAGCTTTTATACTGGCAATGGCATCGCCAATTGCAACGGAAGTATGGGTATAGGCGGCAGGGTTCAGGATAATGCCATCACAATCAAACCCGAATTTTTGCAGCGCATTCACCAGCTCTCCCTCAATATTACTCTGAAAATAATGAAATTGAATGTCCGGAAAATGATTCTTCAGTTCTGTAAAAAAGGATTCAAAGCTGGCATTACCATAAATGCCTGGCTCGCGCTTACCCAGCAAATTCAGATTGGGCCCATTGATGATAGCAAGTTGCATCAGTATTTTTTTATTTGTTTTAATGGCCGGACAGGAATGTATATGCAGAATGCTCATTTTACCAGGGGCAATAGAAAGATTCTGCTCTTACCGGATATATACATTTTTTCGGATGGCTAATATAAACATTTGCCTTTTGAAAAAAGCAATTTACCGTTTGAAATTTTGCGTAGTTGCCGGTGATGAATTAATTTTAAAGAAAGATTTCAAGCATGAGCGTAAAGAATATTGCCGTACTGGTAGGAAGCCTCAGGGAAGCATCATACAATCGCAAAGTGGCCAGGGAAATGATCCGGCTGGCTCCGGAAGGCCTGCAACTGAAAATTGTGGAAATAGGAGAGCTTCCGCTGTATAATGAAGATCTTGAAAAAGCAGTGCCGGATGCCTGGAAGGTTTTCAGAGATACAATGAGGGAAAAGGACGGAATGATCTTTGTAACACCGGAGTACAACCGTTCTGTGCCCGGTTTGCTGAAGAATGCCATTGATGTGGGATCCCGGCCATACGGGAAAAGTATCTGGAATGGAAAACCGGGCGCTGTAGCCAGTGTAACTCCCGGTGGTTTAGGTGCTTTTGGAGCCAACCATCATTTAAGACAATCGATGGTGTTTTTAAATGTTCCTGTGATGCAGCAGCCGGAAGCTTATATCAGCAATATTGCGGGTTGTTTTGATGAGCAGGGTAATATGATCAGCGATCAATTAAAGGAGTTATTGAATAATTTCCTGCAATCTTATGCGCGGTGGGTCCGGCAATTTTAATATAAACGGAAGCAGTCTTTCTTATAAGATTACCGGATGGTTAAATGCCGAATATAGCTTTCAATTCAATTGCATCGTTGGGCTTCATTTTACCACCAAGGATCAGGCGCAATTGCCTGCGGCGTAATGCCCCGTCAAACAGGCTTTTTTCCAGGTCAGTGACCGGCTCAATGGAAGGTACGGCCGCCGGCTTGCCATGCGGGTCCAGTCCTACAAAAGTATAATAGGCTTCATTGCTTTTATAACGATAACGGTTTACCAGGTCTTCTCCATGCACCATCAGGTGCACTTCCATGGACGTGTGAAAGGCCCGGGTCACTTTGGCTTCAATGTGCACCGCGTTCCCCAGTTTAATGGGATTTTCAAAGGAAATATTATCAACTGATGCGGTAACTACCGGAAGGGTAGCATGTTTCTGTGCAGAAAGAGCAGCGGCAATATCCATCCAGTACATTAAACGCCCTCCCATAAGGTTGCCGAATGTATTGGTATCATTTGGTAAAACCAGCTCTGTCATCACAATTAAACTATCCGCAGGATTTTTAGCCATTTTTAAAATTTGGTGCAAAATTAAACGGATCGAAGGATATTAAAAAGCTTTTGAACAAACGGTTGCGTACGCTCAATTTTTTTATGATAAGCAGTGACTGTAATCTTACCTTTGCCGGATATTTTTTGGTTATATGCAACAGAACAATTTACCTGTATCATTTGATAACACTGAATTGGCATTTCAATATAAAACGGATAAAGAGTTGAAGCGGGCAAAATTTCTTTTTGCTGTAATGGGCAGGCCTGCGCTGGTACAACTGGGCACCCGGCTGACGCCCTGGGCCATTAAAAGCGGCCTGCCTGTAAAAGCACTGGTACGCAATACCATTTTTAAGCAGTTTGTAGGAGGCGAAACGCTGGAAGAAACCGCAAAGGTAGCTGAAAAGCTGGGCCGGTATAATGTTAAGGTAATCCTTGATTATGGTGTAGAAGGCGGTGAAGTCGGGGATAAAGAATATGATCATGCAGCTGAGGAATTTATCAGGGTGATCGATTATGCGGCCACCCAGCCCAATATCCCTTTTATGAGCGTAAAGGTTACCGGGTTCTCCCGGTTCTCTTTGCTGGAGAAAATTGACCGGCTGATGAATGAGGCAAAAGGTACATTGATCAAAAGATATTTACAGGTAACAGAACAGCTTGAACCGGCGGAAAAAGAAGAATGGCACCGGGTTCGTACAAGATTGCTGCGTATATGCGAACGGGCTGCGGCAAAGAATATAGGCGTATTGATTGATGCTGAAGAAACCTGGATACAGGACCCGGTTGATGCATTGACCGTTCTGATGTCAGACACTTTTAATAAAAGCGTTCCGGTTATTTATAATACTATTCAGCTATACCGCCGCGACCGGTTGCAATTTTTAAAAGACTGTTATGATGCCGCAGCGGAACGGAATTTTATTCTGGCCGTAAAGCTGGTACGCGGAGCCTATATGGAAAAGGAGCGTACGCGTGCGGCTGAACAAGGCTATCCTTCACCCATCCAGCCGGATAAGGAAAGCACAGACAGGGATTACAATGCGGGCCTTTTATTCAGCCTGGAGCGGCTGGACCGGATTGCCCTGGTGGTAGCAAGCCATAATGAACAAAGCAACCTGCTGGCCGTGGATTTTTTATATAAGCATCACCTGCCGTTTAACCATCCCCATGTGCATTTCAGCCAGTTATATGGCATGAGCGATAACATTACTTTTAACCTTGCTGCTGCAGGTTGCAGCGTAAGTAAATACCTCCCCTTTGGGCCTATTGATGATGTAGTGCCCTACCTGATGCGGCGTGCGCAGGAAAATACGTCTGTAAAAGGACAAACGGGCCGGGAACTGGGGCTGATCAAAAAAGAATTGCAACGGCGTAGCCACTGATGCCGGTTATACCCGCATATAATCTGCTTTCCAGTGCCGGATCATTTGTTTGATGGCTTTAGGCGGGAGATTTTCTTTAATAGCCTTATTGATCAGGGGAACCAGTTCATCATCCGATGCAAAGCGCAATGCTGCTATCTGGCCAAAGGATAGCTTCTGCTCCTGCGGTTCAAAATCTTTCCCGGTAAGCATTGCATATTTATGCCGCATTTCCAGCCGTACCAGCCGGTCCTGCAATTGCAAAGCATAATGCTGCCGGGTCATGTACGAAAGCCAGGCAACCAGTAACACTATAAGCGCTATGAAAACCCATAACTCCCGTAACGATTCATTGGTGATAGCCCGGTAAATAGCAAACCCTTCCAGCAATAAAACTACCGGGTAAAAAACAAAATGATGCGGCGGGTAGTACCGGATATGATTTTTATAATGCTGCACTTTCATAGTAAAAACTTTAAGGAAGCAAAGTAAACACAGATATAAAGATAAAAATCACCGCTTTAATAAAAAATTAACGGAAATAGATCTCTATAACCAGTCCCTCTTTGTTATTTTTGTACTGTAATAAAATTGATTACAGTAATGATCAACGGACGTTTTGCGATCGCAATACATATTTTAACCCTTCTAAGCAGGGAAAAAGGGGTGTCGTCCGCATATATAGCGTCCAGTATTAATATCAACCCGGTTTTAGTACGTAAAGAAATCAGCATTTTAAAGGAAGCAGGTTTTGTACAGACGCAGGAAGGTAAAAACGGGGGAAATGCGCTGGCAATGACGCCTGCCAAAATCCGTTTATCTGATATTTATAAAGCAATTTATAAGGAAGGATTATTTGCGCATTCAAAAAACCTGCCTAACCAGCAATGCGTGGTCGGGAAAAAAATCACCGGTATTATGGAGCAGATCAATAGGGAAGCAGAAACAGCATTGCTGAAGCGGTTTCAGTCAATCACCATTAAAGATCTGGCAGACCCGATTTAATTCTTTGGAGCCATAACTGTAATAAAAAATACTACAATTTTAATTTTTAGATAATAAATCCAATAACAATGAAAATCGTACTGATCGGCGCTACCGGGTTTGTAGGGAACGCCATTTTAAAGGAAGCATTACAGAGAGGGCAACAGGTAACGGCTTTGGCAAGAGATACCTCAAAGATCCGGATATCCGATCCGAATCTGACAGTGAAAGACCAGGATGTGGCAGATGTGGCATTGGCAACGGTAATTAAAGGGAATGACGCGGTGATCAGCGCTTTTAATGCCGGCTGGGGCAATCCCAATCTTTATGAGGATTTCCTTACAGGCTCAAAAGAGATTGAGAAAGCTGTGGAGGCGTCAGGTGTAAAGCGCCTGATCGTTATTGGCGGAGCAGGCAGTCTGGAAGTAAACGGGCATCAGTTGGTGGACAGTGATGGTTTTCCTGAGCAATTCAGGGCAGGAGCCAGTGCTGCAAGGGATTACCTGAATATTCTTAAGGAGAATCAACTGCTGGATTGGACTTTTTTCAGCCCTGCAATAGAAATGGGACCTCATGTTCAAACCGGCCGCACCGGTAAGTACCGTTTGGGAACCGACAGCCCTGTATTTGACAACAATGGGAAAAGCGTTTTATCTGTAGAAGACCTGGCCGTGGTGATCCTTGATGAAGCAGAAAACGGACAGCACATCCGTCAGCGTTTTACCGCGGGCTATTAATGCCGGTGTGGTAAAGACTATCGTTCAATTTTTATAAGCGCCTGCCGGCAGCAGCATTGATGCGGTATTGGCTGTTTGTTTTAAGGAAAGCCGGTTAAGCTACATGGTAGATCTTAATATCCGGGTGGCCTTTTAAATACGGTTTTAGTGCAGTCACCACGCCGTTGTTAAAAAGATCACTCATCAGGTATTCCTGTGCGCTTTCAACGCTGTTAAACCCATGTAAAACCTGTACATCTTCCACATGTAACAGGAGCTCTTTTGATACAGCTCCACTGATGGTTTCTAAAAACGGGGTCTTATACTTATTATAAATGCCGGCAGCACCTGCCCGGTTTGCTTCTTCAACCTGTAGTGTGATTTCCAGATATGCCTTTATCATAAAAATATTTTTTCGATAAGGCAAAGTTCTTTCAGGCCCCGACTGCTGACAAGGGATAGAAATGAAAATCAATGGTAGTTTCAGGAAAAGAACTGCTGAAAAGACTGAATAGGAGTGCAGGTAATACTGTTCCCCACACACAATGAAATAAACTTACGGGTGGCGATTCTTTAGAAAAGAAGGGACGATAATAAAGAACCACGTGCGTAAGCACGTGGTCTTTTAAACATGATTATTTTAGGGGTTAAAAAATTATGCTTCTTCTTTTTCTACTTCTACAGCCTTATTACCCATTAATTCTCTTGTTGCAACCCAGGCAAGAGTATTGCTTTGCTGAGGTGCTACAAAGGCATGCGGAGGAGTTTTTTCATCTTTCTTTTTGTCCTCTGTTGGCGGAGTTGAAGTAGAATCTGATTTAATAACAGTAGAATCTGTTGAATCAGATTTTGTGCTGTCTACCTGTGCGTAAGCGCTTCCTGTGATCACTGTTGCTGCCAATGCTAACATTAATGTTCTTGTAGTTTTTTTCATGATAAAAGTTTTTAAGATAAAAATTATTAAATAAAAAAAGTTGATTTCACCTATTCTATAAACGATGAAAAAATGTAATTGATATATAGGTTATGTTAATAAATAGTATAAAAAATACTAAAACATTTTTTACTGTAAACCAGCTGTGTAAAGCGTCTAAAGTTTATATCCAGTGATATAAAGAACTATAAAATAAATTATACTGCTTTTAAATGAAATACAAATACGATACCATTTTGGCAGAATGGCAAAAAAGAAAATGTTAATGTAAAGCGGGTAGAATATAAGTGCTTAAGAAAGAAAAGAATAACTGGTAAATAAAATTTTTAATGCATCAGAGTTTCCATTTAACGATCTGATTTTCCCATTCTGCACGGTATGGGGTGGTGATGCGGATGTAGTTATCCGTATAGCCTTCCATCATGCCCTTCTTATTATGATTTTCAAATAATACGTTCCTGGTAGTTCCGGCATGCTGGTTTTCAAAGTACTGCATTTTCATATAGGAAAGGTTGCGCAATATTTTGTTGCGCTCATGACGCACAGCAGCAGGTACCACCGGCTGCAGGTTCAACGCATGGGTATTGGCCCGCTCTGAATAGGTAAATACATGGAAATAAGATACATCCAGCTGGTGCAGGAAATGATAGGTTTCTTCAAAATGTTCATCAGACTCTCCGGGGAATCCCACAATTACATCCACACCAATACAGCAATGCGGCATCAGTGTTTTTATAACACCAACACGGTCGGCGTAAAGTTCTCTTTTATACCTTCTGCGCATAGCGCCAAGAATAGTATTGCTGCCGCTTTGCAGCGGAATATGAAAATGGGGCATGAATTTTTTGCTGTTGGCCACAAATTCAATGATCTCATTTGTGAGCAAATTTGGCTCAATGGAGGAGATCCGGTAACGTTCAATACCTGCAACCTGTTCCAGTTCCTGTATCAGCGCATAAAAGTTCTCTGTTCGTCCGTTGATGGCCGCCGGCGCATTACCATCCGGGCCTTTGCCAAAATCGCCCAGGTTAATACCTGTAAGCACCACTTCTTTGGCACCTGATGCGGCCAGCGTTTCGGCATCCTTTATAACAGAGTTTATTAAGGCGCTCCTGCTTTTGCCCCTGGCCATTGGAATGGTACAAAAAGAACAATTATAGTCGCAGCCATCCTGTACCTTTAAAAAGGTGCGGGTGCGGTCATTAACAGAGTAGGAACTGTGGAAGCCGGTTACGGTTTCAATATCACAACTGCAGATCCGGGTAGCATCATTCTTGGAAATTTCTTTGATGTGCTTTGCAATGTTGAATTTTTCCGCAGCGCCAAGCACGAGGTCCACTCCGGGTATTGCTGCAATTTCTTTTGGCTTCAGCTGTGCATAACAACCGGTGATGATCACCATGCTTTCCGGCGCTTTACGCTGAATGCGGCGCACCAGCTGCCGGCACTCCTTGTCTGCATTGTCCGTAACGGAGCAGGTGTTGATGACGTAAACGTCCGCAACATCTGTAAATTCCTTTTTTTCAAAACCTTCCTGCTCCATTAAACGGGAGAGCGAGGAGGTCTCAGAAAAATTGAGCTTACAGCCAAGTGTATGAAATGCTACTGTTTTTGCGCCCTGCATAAAGGCTGCAAAATTACAAAAAATAACTGAAGGCAGTGTGTTTTTGCAGCTGGTGAAAATATAAAGACCAAATTATGGATAACCTTTTATTTTTGAAGAACTAAGAGTATGTTTCGGTTGATGTACAATATCTGGGCGGCTTTTGTTTTTGTGGTCATTCTGCTGCTTATTTTCCCGTTTGCCGTGGTAGCTGCTTTTGGGGGCCGGGTCAGAGGCGGTAACTGGATGTACCGGCTTTGCATTATCTGGTCTGATATATGGTTTACATTGATGGGCATCAGGGTGGAAAAGATCTTTGATGCTCCTTTTGAGGACGATAAGAAATATATCCTTATTGCGAATCATATATCTTACCTGGATATCCCCGTCATGGTAAATGTGTTCCGTAAGCCTATGCGTCCTTTAGGAAAAGCTGAAATGGGCAAAGTGCCCGTATTTGGCTTTATCTATAACCGGGTAGTTGTTAGCGTAGACAGGAATTCTGCAGCGGCAAGGGCAAAAAGTATCCGTCTTTTACGCTCCATCATCAACAAAGGCATTTCGGTTTTTGTGTTCCCGGAAGGAACTTTTAATGAAACCCGTCAGCCGTTAAAACAGTTTTATAATGGCGCCTTTAAATTAGCGCTGGAAACCCGTACACCCATAAGGCCGGTCCTGTTCCTGGATACTTATAACAGGATGCCGTATACAAAATTATTTTCGCTGAACCCCGGAAAATGCAGAGTAGTATTCCTGGAGGAAGTGCCTGTGGATGGGTTCCGTGAAAATGATCATGAAGCGCTGAAACAGCAGGTATATGCACTTATGGAGCAAAAATTGCTTGCCTGCAAAGCAGCATGGGCAACACCTGAAAATAATTCGGAAAAAAAGAATGACTGAAAACGAAATTGCATATACAACTGATCTCATAACAGATTATGCAGAAGTGGTAATCCCCCTGGCACTACCGCTCAATTACACCTGGGCAATACCGGAGCGATTGAAAGAGGCGGCCGTTGTGGGCTGCAGGGTGGAGGTAAATCTGGGCAAATCAAAAAGATATGCCGGGGTTATAAAAAGAATCCATAAAAAGCCGCCTGAATTTTTTGAGGCCAAGGAAATCGTAAATGTCCTGGATGCAGAGCCGGTAGTGTTTGACAGCCAGCTGCAATTATGGGAATGGATCGCAAAATATTATATGTGTACCGAGGGCGAGGTAATGGCTGCCGCATTGCCGGCTCATTTTAAGCTGAGCAGTGAAACTATCCTTGTTTTTAACGAAGAGGCAGGGGAGGATTTTACTGAACTGGGTAATGAGGCCTTCCTTGTTGCGGAAGCGCTGCTGCTCCGGAAGGAGCTGAAGTTAACAGAGGTGCAGCAAATACTGGACAGCACTCATGTTTATCCTGTTGTAAATTACCTGATCCAGCAAAAGATCTGCTATGTATGGGAATCTTTAAAGGAGCGGTATAGCCCCAAAAAAGAGACCTATGTGCTGCTAAGCCCTGCCTATACTGATGAAGTGGCCCTGGAACAGTTACTGAATACAGATAAGAAATTGCAGCGAGCGGAAAAGCAGCTGGAATTGCTGCTGGCCTACCTGCATTTTCAGAAAACAGAGGGTGCTATTACAAAAAGCGCATTGCTAAAGAAAGCAGGCGCTACAGAAGCCCAGCTGAAAGGGCTGGTGGATAAAGGGGTACTGTTTCTGGAAAAAAGGGCTGTTGACCGGATCCGTTTTTTGCCAAAAGAGATCAATGTAAACTTTGAACTGTCTCCTGCGCAGGCAAAGGCACTGGATGAGATCCGAGGGATTTTAAAGGAAAAAGATGTTTGTCTTTTGCATGGGATCACCTCCAGCGGTAAAACAGAAATATATATTCATCTGATCGAAGAGCAGTTACGTATGGGAAAACAGGTTTTATACCTGTTGCCCGAAATTGCGTTAACGTCCCAGACGATCAGGCGGTTGCAGCGGCATTTTGGAGGTCATATTGGTGTGTACCATTCCCGCTTTTCGCAGAATGAGCGGGTAGAGGTATGGAACAAGGTAAAAGACGGCTCATTAAAGATAGTGCTGGGCGCACGTTCTTCCTTATTCCTGCCGTTTCAGGAGCTGGGAATGATTGTTTGTGATGAGGAGCATGATACTTCCTATAAGCAAATGGAGCCGGCACCCCGCTATCATGCCAGGGATGCAGCCATTTATTTTGCATCGCTTTTTGAAGATTGTAAAGTGGTATTAGGAAGCGCTACCCCTTCTTTTGAATCATTCAGCAATGCGATGCATCAAAAATATGGATTGGTGAGCCTTGCTGAACGCTTTGGCAATTTGGCCCTGCCGGAAATAGCAATAGCCGATACACGTCGTTACCGGACAAAGGAATTTGCCGGTACCATTCTTTATCCACCCCTGGTAGAGAGCATTCACAGGGCGCTGGAGCATAAAACGCAGGTGATTCTTTTTCAGAACAGGAGGGGGTATACACCTTACCAGCGTTGCAATACCTGCGGATGGGTGCCACAATGCAAACATTGCAATGTGTCGCTCAATTATCATAAATTCTATAATAAGCTGGTTTGTCATTACTGCGGTACCACTTATCCGCCACTGGTAACCTGCCCCAGCTGCGGGGGCCATGATTTTGTACAGAAACAGTTTGGTACGGAGAGAATAGAAGAGCTTTTACAGGAGCTGTTCCCTGCTGCAAAGATCGGTCGTATGGATATTGATGCGGTGCGGGGAAAGCATGCGCATGATCAGCTGATACAGACCTTTGAACAGCAAAAACTGGATATACTGGTAGGAACGCAGATGGTGGTAAAGGGGTTGGATTTTGAGTATGTATCGTTAGTAGGTATTGTGGATGCGGATGGGATTTTGTCTTTTCCGGATTTCCGCGTAAATGAACGATCCTTTCAACTGATGGAGCAGGTGAGCGGCCGTGCCGGCAGAAAGCATGGTACGGGCCAGGTAATGATTCAGACCGCCCAGCCCACCCACCCGGTATTGCTGGAAGTGCAGCAGCACGATTATCAAAAGCTGTTTAATGATGAAATGCCCAAACGGCAACAATTTGGCTACCCGCCTTATACCCGGCTGATCCGACTTACCTTTAAAAATAAGATCCGGGAAGTAGTGCAGGATGCCGCTGCCTGGTTTTTCAATAGCTTACAGAACCGTTATAAGGATTTTATTGTAGGACCATCTGAGCCTGTTATTAACAGGGTACGGAATCAATACCTGATGGAACTGTTGCTGAAGCTGCCCCGCAGCTCGAAGATTATTGACTCCTGTAAAAAAGAAGTGCTTTATAATATTGCTTTAATGCATCAGGAAAAACGGTACAGGTCTGTTGTAGTGATACCGGATGTGGATCCCTATTAATGGCCGGCATTTTCCATATGGCTGCAATATATGGGGCTGGCGCCTCTAAAAACAAAATCCCCGGCAGTGGGCCGGGGAAAAAATTGGTTTTGGTTGCTATTGTTAAAGATTAATTTACTTTTACCATAAATACATAATCCTGTATTTTCTTCGCCTGCTGCTGGCGATTCAGATTAGCTATAGAAGAGCGGGTATTCAGCTTCACATTCTGGATAGCAGCGTCTGTTTTTTCTTTTTCCTTCACTTCATTTAAAATAGTGTAAAGATTTCTGGACCGGATAAAGAAAGCAACGCCTTCCTGGTCTTTCTGGCGGCTGTTCAGTATGCCGATCACATCGCCTTCATTATTTAAGATGGGGCTCCCGCTGGTGCCGCGGTTAGCGGCAATTTCTATCTGGCAGCTTAATGTATCGCCGTTAAATCCGGTCTTGGAGCTCAGGTACCCTTCGTTGTAAACAATGTCCTCCCGCGGATATCCTAATGTAAACAGGGGCTCTGCCATCTCTGCCGTTTTTTTGGTAAACCCGTAAGGGACAGGAGGCAGGCTTTTAAAATTTTTATCGATGATCCGCAGAACAGCAATGTCTCTTACCGGGTCCGTATAAACAACTTTAGCTTCATATTCATCACCAGCCGCATTGGCTACAGCAATATTCTGGGCATTTTGTATTACATGCGCATTGGTAACCAGTAATCCCTTGCTGTCAATAATAAAGCCGGTACCGCCGGAGCTGTAGTTGATTGCGGGCTTTACTATACTTGTTGTGCTCTGATTATTTTTCAGATTATAGATCTCCTGGTCCTGCTGGCGTGATTTGTTGGCAAGGTTGTGAATATTGCGGTTTAAAAGATCCAGCTGTGCCCTTTGTGTTTTAGGGGTAACGGACCACAGGATGGCAGAAACCAGCAGCGCGGTAAGCCCTGCAATAGAAGCTGCAATGGAACCTACTCTTTTATATTTATTGAACAGGTAAGCAATTTTGGCTTTTCCTTTTAAAGCCGGAGAGTCTATTTTACCCTGCGTGGCAAGATCATCATGAATTTCATTTAATGAAACCTGAAACTTTTGCCACTCGTTATAGCGATTCATTTTTTGCAGAAACATCGTATGGGTCACCACCATTTGATCCACTTCGCTGTCCGCCTTTCTTAAGTTTTCAAACTGCAGACGCTCATCAGGGGTCATTTCCCCGGAAATGTACCGCTCAACTGCCTCCGTTAATAGTATATTGTCATGCTCGTGCATTACGGCTCCTTTTTAGTATATTGAGAAAAGAATAATTTTTTCAGGCGCATCAGGCATTTGTATTTCTGCGTTTTAGCATTTTCAGAATTGGTATACCCAAAACTTTCAGCAATTTCCTGCATGCTTTTCTTTTTAAAATAAAATGCCTCCAGCAGGCTTTTGCAGGGTTCACCAAGATTCTGGATCGATTGATGCATCAGATTAAACTCCTGGTCTTTTTGTTCATGAACCTCTATATCATCATCCACTCTTACCTGCATCCCGCTGTCGTTCCATTCTTCCGTAAAACGGTTCTGTTGTTGCAGCTTCTTAAGCCATAGCCGCTTGGCAACAGAGTACAAATACGTCTTGATCTGGCAGTTGAGCTCAAATGTTCCTGAACGGGCTTTTTCAAAGAGCACTACCATTGATTCCTGGAAAATATCACGGGCATCATCAGCAGTACCATTATTATTGACAACTAAAGCCTGAATAAGGTTGTAATTCTGTTTGTATATTTCCTCGGACGCCTTCCTGTCATTACGCGCTAATCCTTTCAGTAGCAGTATCTCCTGTTCTAAAATCGTATCTTTCACGCCTTATTCAGTTTATAATACTTTTTTTTAAAAATAGTAACCCTTTATCATTAAGAAAAACTTTTTTGCAGGTTACGGGGTTACCTTTCTTCTTTTTCTGTATAAAACGCAATATTGTAAATTAAAAGTTTAAAATAATGAAAAAGTTATTTATTGTTTTGGTAATCAGTTCAGTAGGTTTTGTAGCTTGTAACAGCGGTTCTAACGGAGATGCAAACAGCAGCGATTCAACTGCGGTGGCTCCTACAACTCCGGATTCTATTAATGCGCCTGAAAAAGCAGCCGGTGATACCGTAAATCTGGATACCAACGCGGCCACTCATACAGATACTGCCGCAACAAAGGCAGACACTACTTCCAAAAAATAATTCATTTATATTCGGCAATAATGAAGGCCATCCCCACTGCAGCGGGATGGCTTTTTATTTGAAAGGGGATATTTCAGCATTGTGCAGTAAATATCATACCTTTGCCGCTTCATTTTATAAAAATAGTTTAGTGGTTACATTTGAATCGTTGGGTATAGAGGAAGGTTTACTTCAATCTTTACAGGAAATCGGGTTTAAGACGCCCACCCCCATACAGGAGCAGGCAATACCTGTTCTATTACAGGGAACAAAAGATTTTATAGGGCTGGCACAAACCGGCACTGGTAAAACGGCTGCCTTTGGTTTGCCGCTTTTGCAGCTGATCGACAGATCATTTCCATCGCCTCAGGCGTTAATTATTTGCCCTACAAGGGAATTGTGCCTTCAGATTGCCAGCGATCTGAACGCATTTAAACAAAAAAATGCAGCGATACATATTACTGCTGTTTATGGTGGCACGGCTATCAGCCAGCAGATCCGTGAAATAAAGCGGGGTACTCATATTGTTGTGGCTACTCCCGGCCGTTTGATTGACCTGATTGAACGCAAAGCGATCAACCTTAATGATATTCATTATGTGGTGCTGGATGAGGCAGATGAGATGCTGAACATGGGCTTTAAGGACGATATTGAATTCATATTAAAAGAGACCCCAAACCGCCAGAGCACCTGGCTGTTCAGCGCTACCATGCCCAAAGAGATCCGGCAGGTAAGCAAGCGGTATATGGAGCAGCCCCATGAAATAACCGTTGGCAAGGCCAATTCCGTAAACGTGAACATTGCGCATCAGTATTATTTAACACAGCATATCAACCGTTATGAAACATTAAAACGGATCATTGATTTTAATCCGGGTTTATATGGCATTATTTTTACGCGAACCAAAGCCGATGCCCAGCAGATTACAGAACAACTGATCCGGGAAGGCTATGATATTGAAGCGCTACATGGTGATCTGACGCAGGCACAGCGCGATAAGGTGATGGCACGCTTCCGTGAAAAATCGCTGGAGTTGCTGATTGCAACAGACGTGGCAGCGCGCGGCATTGATGTACAGGGTATTACCCATGTAATTAATTATGAGCTGCCGGATGATACAGAGGTATATACGCACCGGAGCGGCAGAACAGGCAGAGCCGGGCTGAGCGGTATTTCCATATCTATTATTACACCCAGGGAAATGTACCGGCTGCACCAGATTGAGAAGCTGGTCAACACCCGCTTTAATAAAATTGATATTCCTTCCGGGAAAGATGTTTGCCGGAAACAATTTTTCCATTTTATTGATAAAATGCTGAATGCAGACATCAGCAATGGCGAATATGAAGCCTATGTTCCGGTATTAAAGGAAAAATTTGAATCGGTTACCAAAGAAGAGGTATTACAAAGGGTAGCTGCCCTGGAATTTGACCGCTTTTTAAAATATTATGAAAATTCAGTGGATCTGAACCTGCGGGAAGACCGCAAGGGGGACCGGAAAGAGGGCAGAAGCCCGGCGCGTGAGAGCCGTGGCGGCCGCAGCGGGCAGTACCAGCGGCTGTTTGTGAACCTGGGAACCAAGGACGGTTTCTATAAAGCCAGTTTCCTGCAGTTTATTCTGGACATGAGCCGCCTGAGCAAGGAAAACCTTGGCCGTATTGACATGAAGGAAATGAACAGTTGGGTGGAAGTGGACGCCGCTTCTGCCCGGATCATGATCAAGGCCCTGGATGGCAAGAATTATCGCGGCAGGCGGATCCGGATGAATGACGCCGATAGTGGCGGTGGCAGAAGAAGATAATTAAAGTAATTGCAGAGGGTGTGTCAAAGTTGTCATTTCGAGATATTTATTTGCGTTGCAAAAGCAATGAAACGATGACAACTTTTGAGGCAGTCTCTTTTATTTGAACCGGTCTGATCTTCCAGCACCAGGCGAAGATATGCCAGGCTGAGGCAATCATAAAAGCGTTGCCTTTAAGCTGATTGGGATGATAATTTTTTCAATCGTCATCCCGGGCGCATCCCGCGATAGCGGGAGAAACCAGGGGAACTGTGTATTATCAATGAGGTTCCCCCGATCATTCCGCTCCATCCGGAATGATGTCTCTTATGTAGATGCATTTCCGACAACTTCCAACATTTGTTATGAACAGCCTGACGAAGCCTGATCACTCTTCGGCAAGCTCCTGACAGTGTTCTTTTAATGTTCAATAATATTACATCCTTTCCGGAACCCGGATGCCCAGCAATGCCATTGCAGCCTTGATGGTTCCGGAGGTCAGTGCGCATAGTTTCAGACGTAATATTTTCTTTTCGGGAGTTTCTGCATTCCGTACGGAATGAACGGTATAAAAGCTATTGAAGAGCTTTGCTACGCTGAAAGCATAAATTGCCAGCAGAGAAGGGTTGTGCTCGCTGCCTGCCTGTTTTACAATAGTATTGAATTGCTCCAGCAGTACGATCAGTTCCTTTTCCAGCGGAAGCAGGCTTTCAGCTCCTGTTACGCCCTCTGCCAGCGGTTCATTCCTTAAAATGGACCGGATACGGGCATAGGTATACTGAATAAACGGGCCTGTGAACCCCTGGAAGTCGATGCTTTCTTCAGGATTAAAGATCATCCGTTTTTTGGGATCGACCCTTAAAAGAAAGAACTTTAAGGCACCCAGTGCAATAGTGTCATAGAGCTCTTTTAATTCCTTTTCTGAAAAGTCCTTTACTTTCCCCAGTTCCTCTGTTTTGGCGGCTGCCACTTTCACAAGCTCATCCAAAAGATCATCGGCATCAACCACGGTGCCTTCCCTGGTCTTCATGCGGCCGCTGGGCAGCTCCACCATGCCATAGCTGAGATGATAGATACCGTTTGCATAAGGTTTATGCAGTTTTTGTAAAATCAGTTGCAGCACCTTCATATGATAGTTCTGCTCATCAGCAATTACATAGATGCTTTGATCATAGGGAAAATCCTTGTATTTTTCATCTGCCAGGCCCAGGTCCTGTGTAATATAAACGGCGGTGCCGTCTTTGCGCAATACCAGTTTTTCATCCAGCCCTTCATCAGTCAGGTCAATCCATACACTGCCGTCTTCTTTTTTAAAGAATACCCCGTCTTTCAATCCCTGTTCTACAAATTTTTTGCCCAGGATATAAGTATCGCTTTCATAATAGACCTTGTCAAAATCGGTACCGATGCGTTGATAGGTTTCATCAAAGCCGGTGTAAACCCATGTGTTCATCTGCTTCCATAATTCCAGCACTTCGGGTTTCCCTTCTTCCCAGTCCACCAGCATCTGCTGCGCCGCTTTCATAATAGGGGCTTCTCTTTCAGCAGCTTCCCGGCTCATGCCTTTCTCTACTAATTCCGCAATTTGCTCCTTATGCTTCTGCCCGAAGAGCACGTAATAATCTCCCACCAAATGATCGCCTTTGATACCGGTGGAAGCGGGTGTGGCTCCATTCCCGTAGAGCTGCCACGCAATCATTGATTTTGATATATGAATACCCCGGTCGTTGGAAATGCAGCATTTCTGCACTTCGCTTCCTGTAGCCTTCAGTATTTCTGCAATAGACCATCCGAGGAAATTGTTTCTCAGGTGTCCCAGGTGCAGGGGCTTATTGGTATTGGGAGAGGAATACTCCACCATTACCTTAGAGCCGTTTTTTTCCTGTTTGCCTAAAGAGGGGTTACCGAAATTTGCATTAAGGCATTCCAGCCAGAAACGTTCCGCAATGGTCAGGTTCAGAAAACCTTTGATCACATTACAGGAGGTAATAAGCGCCGGATAATCGGTGACCAGCTTTTCGCCGATCTCCTTTCCCAATATTTCCGGCTGCTTTTTTAATTCTTTTACAAATGAAAATAATACGACCGTATAATCGCCCTCAAATTCCGGTTTGGTGCTGTTAATGGCAATGGACGCCGGATCAAAATCCTTATGATATAAATCCTTTAATGCTTTTGAAACAATAGGCCTCAGACGATCTATAATACTCATTATTCCTTTCAATTTTGGTGCAAATTTAAGGACACAGGCGCAGAAATGCAGGTATTGTTACTATTAGTGTTAAACAGTGATCTCCGTATTATATAATCTGAACCTTAAGAAGTTGTTATTGCGGTAAAAGCGCTGGCAAGCCTGCCGGAAAAAGAGGCTGCAACCGGCAGAGGGAACCGGGTTAAGCAGGAAACGGTACCTGTGCGCCCGGTTTTACATTTTTTTATGTTCTTTAAAGTAGAATAAGGAATATCTTCGCCGCTGATGAGGCAGCATTTACACCATGTGCGGGATTTTGTTCTTCCCGTGATTGATTTTTTTTACCCGCCTTTTAAGCGTGTAATGCCACTGCAAACCTTCCGTTACGCGGTTTCCGGCGCCGGAAATACTTTTTTAGGATTACTGGCTTATTATATTACTTATAAGTTTCTCCTGGAAGGGCGGGATTTTCATTTTGGGTTCTATGCCTTTAAATCGCATATAGCAGCCCTGGTCGTTTCATTTTTTGTAAGTTTCGTGGTAGGCTTTTTCCTGATGAAATACGTGGTTTTTGACGATAGTAAAATACGGGGCCGGGTGCAATTGTTCCGTTACCTGCTGGTTTGTGTATTTAACCTCACGCTCAACTATGTATTGCTGAAGATATCAGTGGAAAGCTGGCACATTTACCCGGTATTTGCACAGATAGGCACTACAGTTATTGTAGTATTGTTCAGCTACCTGGCCCAACGGCATTTCAGCTTTAAGAAAGATGCAGAGCCCAGCTATCTGGAAGAGGAAGAATGAGGTCCGGAGCTTGAGACCTGAGATCCGTATCGGATCTATCAGGATCAGTTTTTCAGAAGTGAGAAGCAGGCATTGATATGTGCTATTGACTATTGGCCGCGAATGGTTTTCAGCCGGTAGCATTCGGCAGCGAGCCCCATGACCTATAAACTCAGATCCATACCGGAAATGTTCAGTATCAGATTACCATTGCAATAAGCACGCACCGCCAGCCAGTTGGTTTGCGGGAAAATACCGGCTACCGAAATATCATTGACGCTTCCGGTGCCTGATACACCTTTTATAAACTCCTGATTGAGCTGCTGGCGGATATTGTCTTTAACGGTATTCAGCGTTTCTGTAAGATCATATTTTGCCATTTTTTCAATTTCGTGGGTTATCTTTTTTGAAAATAGCCAGTCGGCCGTTTTTAACAGGGCATCCTTCGATTTCAGATCAAAATCCACATCAGTTACCTGTAGTGCCCGGGTATCTGCATAATACAAAGGTTTGCCCGTTACATAAAAAAAGCCGTTGTCTGTTCCTGTGAATTTTACCTGCATGACCAGCCGGTTATCCTGGTTCCCTAATAATCTGCATTCCTGAAATACAAACCGTTTTTTTATAAAAGCTTTGCTGAATACAAATTCTTTTCCTTTGATCTGGCTGGTCAGTATCCTGCTGAGCGAATCATAGTTCATTACCATATCCACATAGACCTGGAAACCTTTTTCCCGGCTGAAATTGCTGATGTGCGGGACCGGTGTAACTACTGCTGCAGGTTTTTCAAAGCGTACAACAGGCTTGGCTGCCAGACCTACACTTAGCTGCAGCAGGTTATTGGCAGTGCTGATGCTGTTGACCCTGATCTTTTGCGGGTTTACCTGTAACCATCCCATGTTACTGACATTATAGGGGCTGTTCAGCCGGTTCCACAGATCCTGAAAGCGAGGTTTTAAGTCGATGCGCCCATAAGCCTTTTCCATAGCTGCTTTTGACTGATCCAGCTCTTTTTTTAACGCATCCAGAATGGAGGATGTAATATCCTGCCCCCAAAAGCACACATTGCAACGATCAAGAGGCTCCGGCTCCCTGCGGGTTACCTGCATCTTAATGGTATAATTGGTAAGTAAAGCAATATCAATGGTGAAACCTACCTTTACCTTCCGTTCGCCCTCTTCAAAGCCGCACTGGCAGGCGGGCGTCCAGGGTGTGATGGCTTTTCCGTTTACACAGCCCCTGGTGGAACCTATGATTTTATAGTACCCCGTAAAAGAAATGTCCAGCGTTGTATTTTTCAGGGAAAACTGAAGGGGGCCTCTTCTGAAACTGTATTTATACCGGATAGCACAGCCATCCTGCACCCAGGCATTGGGAAAATCAGGTGAGGTAAATAAAGTGTCCACTTTTTTATTGGCCAGCGCAAAAAAAGGCGTCAGGTCAATTTGTACCGGGATGTTAATTTCTGATTCCGGCAGGGTTTCTGTTGGATAAACAGGCGGCGACAGGTCTGGTACAGGAGAGGCGATCTGCTCCTGACCATAGCTTACAACCATTATAAGCAGCGCGTATAACAGGAATAAACAATTTTTCATAAAATCAAAATCAGCTGCTAAAATAGGAAAATCATGTATTGCAGCAACATAGTAACAGTTATGCACGGACCAGGGCCGGCACAAGACGGGGGTATAGCTGCGACAGCTCAGTTTTCACCAACAGCCGGATAGGAGCGCTGATAAGTAATTGAACGGCTGTAGTTACCGTACCAGCCGTTTTTCCAGCTCTTCCAGTGAAACACCTTTGGTTTCCGGCACTTTAATGAGCACCCACAGCAATTGCAGGAACATCATAAAAGCAAAAAAGGCAAAGATAGGCCAGGGATTGTCTTTGAATATACCATTGTCTGCATCCAGGAATACAGGCGTTATTAAAGTAATAATGGCGGCAAAGACCCAGTGAATGCTTGCCCCGAAAGACTGGCCCAAGGCACGGATATTGTTAGGGAATATTTCCGATATAAATACCCAGATCACGGCGCCCTGTCCCACCGCGTGGGATGCAATAAATAACAGGAGGAACAGTAACAGGAAGCCTGCAGGAGCACCACTGTAAAAAGACCAGGCTACCATTGCAAGGCTTACAATATAACCTACAGAACCTATAAGCAGCAATGTTTTTCTTCCGAGCCGGTCAATAAGGTAAAGTCCAGCAAATGTAAAGATGAGGTTAGTGCCACCTAAAGCGATGGAGTTCTTTAAAGAATCCCTGGCGGCAAGACCGGCCCGCTCCAGTATCTCAGGCGCATAATATAAAATAAAGTTAATACCAGACCATTGATTGAAAAAAGCTACAAAAAAGGCCAGCCAGATGATCCGTTTGTATTTTGAGCTGAAAAAACCGGCGCCATTCTGTTTCTTATCGGGTGCCGTTTCAAGAGCAGACAGTATGGTTTTTACTTCGTCATCAATGTTCATAACGCCCAGCTTTTGAAGAATGCTTCTTGCAGCGGCCTCATTCCTCTTTTTGGCGATCAGCCATCTGGGGCTTTCCGGAATACCAATGACCAGCAGGGTATACAATAAGGAAGGCAGGGCCATTACTCCCAGCATCCACCGCCAGTCGTTGGCGCCCCCAACCCCCTTTAAAAAATAATTGGAGAGGTACGCGATCAGGATGCCAAACACAATATTGAACTGGTACATGGCTACCAGGCGGCCTCTTGTTGCAGGCGTTGATATTTCTGAAATATACGTTGGCGCGGCAACAGAGGAAATACCAATGCCAACCCCGCCAATAAACCGGAAAAATGAAAACGAATAAGGATCAGGGGCAAAAGCAGACCCGATGGACGACAGGCTGAAGAAGATGCCTACCCAAAGCAATATTTTCTTTCTTCCGTATTTTTCAGTTGGAATGCCGCCAAATATCGCGCCGATCACCGTTCCCCATAATGCCATGGACATAATGAAAAAGCCATGAAACCAGGGAGAGGTATGCCACAATTCTTTTATGGGAAGATTGGCACCGGAAATAACTACCGTATCGAATCCAAAAATAAATCCGGCAAGCGCTGCTATTATTGAAATGCCTAAAAGATTTTGTCCGCCCCTGGCGGCAGATAATGAACCGTTAGATAACTGCATGTTTCAATGCTTTTGCCCGTAAGATACGTATGTTTCGGCATTTGTAAAAGTGAGATTAATTATAGGCCCGGATGGTTGGATAAAGAAGGTGAGATGATTATTTTCGCAGGGTATCATGAAAAAGGTCTATTTGCTCGCTTTATTGCTGCAACTGAAGCTTGCGGCAGCGGCCCAGTTTAATGATTCATTGCATCATTATTTAAACATTAACCTGGCCGGAACATTAAATAATGCTTCCGGCGACAGAAATTATTTGCTCAATAATTTTATAAAGTATAAATATTATAAAAGAAAATCGGAACTGAATTTTAATTCCGGCTGGATCTACGGGAAAAATAAGGACGGGCTTACCAACAATGATTTCAGCACTTCGGTCGACTTTAATATTTACAGGGACACTGCTGCCCGTATTAATTACTGGGGACTGGCAGGTTATACCTCCAGCTATTCCTTAAAGATCAATAACCAGTTCCAGGCAGGGCTGGGAGTGGCCTATAAGCTGGTAGATACAAAACATATGTACCTGCGAGTGAGCGACGGAATACTTTTTGAGCACAGTAACCTGCTGATTAACGATAGCATACCGGATATTTATACAACGTTCCGTAACTCATTGCGGCTCCAGTTAAGGCTGTTTCCTGTGCAAAGAGTTTCGTTCGATGGCACTGCTTTCTGGCAGCCGTCTGTAAAAAATATCGGTGATTATATCATTACCACCCAAATGGGGCTATCCATAAAACTGATGAAATGGCTTTCTTTATCTACACGGCTCAATTATAACCGCATCAGCCGCACGGATAAAGAAAATCTTTTGCTGACCTACGGTATATTGATTGAGCAATATTTCTGATAGCCCATAGTCCATGGTCGATAGTCAATGGTTATGACAGGTCCTATGGTCAATAGGAAGTAAGCAATAAGCAAAACACTGATAAGTGAGCACTTATAACTGAAGACTGAAAGGTCAATAGTGAATAGTTTATTTCAATTCTGAAAACTGACCACTGGGCTCATGGTCGATGGTCCATAGTCCAGGGTCAATTAGCGAATAGGAAGCAGGAATCTGGGTATAAGGCAAAGCTGACAACTAATGACTGATAGCTGAGATTTCGATTCTGAAAACTGATCACTAAAAACAATTCTTCATAGTTACGGGTATCTCAGGTCTCACATCTCAATTCTCTATTGTCACTGGTAAATAAAATAATAGACAAATACAAGGATTACTGTATGGATCAACGCTACAATGAAAAAGTTCTTGCTCATTGTGATCCCTTTTATAAAATTAATAACTGCAAGCAGGGCTATCAATACCATAAAAAAAATAACTGCCATACTTCCCATTCCCAGATCGTTGCCATCCCCGTCCGGGCTTAACTTGGCAAATGCAAACACGATGAGGAAAGCTATTACATAGAAAAGAGCTATGAGAATAATTGTTTTCTTCATGATAAGCGTCATTTAAGATCAGGGATTATAGTTATACAAAAACCACAAACTCCATGCTAAAATGTAATTATGTAATTGTTTTTTAACAGATGAACTGCTGTCTGTGCCTTTAAATGATCTCACAGGCAGTAATTCATTTATCGGTTTCAATAAAGAATAGTTGCCGTGTGTTCAATGATATTAATACTACTCTATAACCCACCAGGAATAAGCATGGGGTGCTAATACAACAGGTAGTTCAATCTCAAAGTTCCTGTTTAGCCGGTAGGTTTGTAACGGGCCTTCTTTTTCACGGACACGGGCGGTACTGGTAAGGCCCGTATAATAAAGCGGGAGTTGAATGGTCAGTTGTAAGGACCGGTCTGTTGGGTTGAACAATAACAGTAACCCTCTTTCCTTTTGTAAAGGATCTGTATGCAGCCAGCCATCCCAGTATCTTCCGTCGGCACGGCGTAAATGTATGATCGGTGCATTTAAGACTGAACGGTATTTTTTATACCAACTGATCACCGCGGTTACACGTTCTTTGGTTGTGTTGGTATCATAGAGCCTTGGCCCGCGGTAACAGGCCTGCACCCCTGCACCATAGTATTGCATCATCAGTTGCTCATAATCATCCAGATGTTCAGAAAGAGGCTCCAGTATGGCTTCGGGCCCACCACCCTGGTAACGGGTCAATGGTACAAAGCCCCAGCCCATAGAAGGCAGCTTATCCCAGGTACCGTCAAAGATATTCTGCCGGTTCAGTATTTTCTGCTGATCGCGGGGCAATGAAAAATTAACTTCCCGGTAACCCAGGGCAATTTTATTGGTGCCGTCCAGAAAATACCAGTCTGGTGCATTAATATAAATGCCCCTGCTGTTGAGCCAGTGATATAATTCTTTCTGAAGCTCCATTTGCCGCCACTGACTATCCTCAAGCCCTTTATGGCCGGGGTGTTTCACAGAAGCGCAGCGGTCACCGGGATAAGGCCCGTCATTTTCCCAGATATCAAAGCCGGTTACTGTAAAGAATTGTTTTATTTTATTACGGTAAGCAAGCCCCCATTTACTACCAAAACATGGCGCATTCCCAAAAAAACTACCACCGGTCTTACCGGTTTGCGGATTGATAACATCATCTTCTTCGCTGATCTTTCTTGAGCTGAATAAAGAGTATGCGCCTATTTTAATTCCTTTTTTATGCGCATAGCCGGCCAGCTTTTTGCATCGTTCCAGGTTGCCGCCAGTAACATCTTCCATGTTGATGTGGCTGCCAAAACTCAGGATCAGCGCTTCATATCCTGTAGCGGCGCATTGGTCTATTGCATTATAAACCTCATTGTCATTTTTGCTTACCAGGTGCATGAATATCGGGTTTGCTGTGGCCCAGGGCGCGATAGTGCTGTACATTTTCTGGATAGCCATTCCCCGCCGCTGACGGTCATAACTGTCCATGGCCAGTTCATAAGTTCTTACAGAAGTGAAAATCGCATTCGGCTGCAGGTCAATACCCGGGCCATATTCAGGATATACTTCCAGCAGACAGGGCGTTTGCAGTTCATAATTTACCTGCGAAGTATAACTGCTGTCCGTTTTCCAGTGTGTGGTCTGATCGCTCAGGCTATACCGCATAGCATTGTTAAACGCGTAGTTGGTCTCCAGGTATAAGCCACTAGGCTTTTCCATTTTATCTGCACTTCCTGTTACGGCACTTTGTTCCTCTGCCATACCCAGTATTTCGTTCACTACACGGTTCAAATGAACCGGCTGGCCCGATTGATTGCAAATGCTCAGCCATTTTACAATGAGAGGCAGTCCATCATATAATTCATAATGCATAAGAACAATAATACCCTTTAAACCGGGCAAACCGGATTGATAATGAAATGTAAGTAATTTACCGGTAGCCGCCTTGCTATTGGAAGCCCACATTTTTGTTTGCGGATGCAGATAAGGAGGCAGTTCGCTGACTTCGTATTTCACAAATATAAAATCACTGTCGTGTTTTTGAAAGGCATCTACCCATTCCGACAGAAGATAGGCATTTTCTTTCTGCCCATACAGGCCGCCTATATTATAATCGGTACCGTTGATCGTAATGCGGGCTTCGGCTTTCACGGCTCTTAACAGTTGCTGATTATTGATCTTGTTTTTAAAATCAATACAGGCTACATTAGGGTAAAGGCGGAATCTGCGCTCAATCAGCCCGTTATCCAGAACGATCTCCTTTTTATCAGGAGTACCGTAAACTCCGGCTTTATTTGTTACAGGCGCTACCAGCCAGTCTTTTTCGTTCCACCGGTTCTGGCTTTCATTCCAAACCGGCAATTGCTGGGCTTTTAAGAAAGAATAGAAAGAAAATAACAAAAGCACGGCACACAATCTCTTCATTGCATATAAGGTTTCGTACCCTGCAAGATACTATGTATACTGCTAATGCAGCCATGCACAGTGCAGAACGGACAGCCGGCACCAGTAAAATACCATTCTGTACTTTTCAAATGGGCATAAATAGCGCCGTTGGGCTTATTCGTGTACCTGCCGTTAGGTCAGGTAATCCCGTAGTGTAACAATTATAGCCTGTTTCCTTCTTTTGGAAAAACAATGGTAGGCTTGTGTTTTTTGGCTTCCTCAAAATCCATAGCGGCATAGGAAATAATGATGACAATATCTCCTACCTGGGCTTTGCGGGCGGCAGGGCCGTTCAGGCATACCGTCCCGGAACCACGCCTCCCTTTGATAACATAGGTTTCCAGGCGCTCACCGTTGTTCACATTTACTACCTGAACTTTTTCATTTTCAATTAAATTGGCAGCGTCCATCAGGTCCTCATCAATGGTAATGCTGCCCATATAATTTAAAAAAGCCTCGGTAACGGTGGCCCTGTGTATCTTAGATTTAAAGACTTCTATAAACATGGGGTGCAAAATTACAGTTTTCCTGTACTATCCTGTTAAAAAATGGTTTATAGTTAACAAATCCTAAGTACGTTTAGTTGTAAATAATATTGTAAATTCGTACTTTATTGGATATATTTTAAGACACATTAAATACCATGAAATCGTTTTTTGCTACGGCCGGATTTGTTCTGTTGATGACATCAGCACATGCTCAAAAGAAATTAACTGCAACAGCTTCCTCCAGGGGTGCTGTGGTAACGCACGTTGTTACATCGGGTGAATCATTGAATTATTTAAGTAAAAAATACAATGTTCCCCTTACTGCATTGGCAAAAGCAAATGGCCTGAAAACCAGCCAGGGTTTAAAAACAGGCGCTGTTATTAAAGTGCCGCTTACGGCAAACAATCTTACCCGGTCAAAAAAGGGAATACCGGTTTATTATGAGGTGTCCGGTAAAGATAATCTGACCACTATCAGCCATAAGTTCAACGGCGTAGCTGTTAAGACCCTAAAAAGCTGGAACAATCTGAAAAAGGATGTGGTTGTAAAAGGCCAGGATCTGCTGGTAGGTTATCTGGTAAATAATGCAGCCAGTAAGGATGATAAAACAGATGACCAAAAGAAAAGTGATGCTGTTGCCCAAAAGGAGCAGAAAAAAGGAAAAGCTGCAACAGGCAAAAGCATAGAGGTAGGAACGGCCATCAATATACGAAAGAAGCCCGGCACCGATCAGCCTATTGTTGGCAGGATCGAAAAGGATGAAACGGTTACTATTATTAAGCAGGTCAATAAGGAATGGTCATCTGTCCGCACCGGTAAGGGAGTGGAAGGCTACGCGGCCACCCAATACCTGGTGCCGGCATCCAATGTAAACGAAGAACCGGCAAAGCCGGCTACCGAAAAAGTACAGGTAGGAACCGCAATCAATGTACGCAAAGGCCCCGGCACTGACCAGCCCATTGTTGGCAGGATTGAAAAAGATGAAACCGTTACTATTATTAAGCAGGTTGATAAAGAGTGGTCTTCGGTTCGTACCAGTAAAGGGATTGAAGGCTATGCGGCTACCCAGTATCTGACACCGGCACCCGCAGCGAATGAAAACGAAAATACGGCTAAGACAACTGTTCAAAAAGTGCAGGTAGGAACAGCCGTCAATGTGCGTAAAGGCCCTGGCACCGACCAACCTGTTGTAGGCAGGATCGAAAAAGATGAAACGATTTCCATTATTAAGCAGGTTAATGATGAGTGGTCGTCTGTGCGCACCAGCAATGGTGTTGAGGGCTATGCGGCTACCCAATACCTGGTGCCGGCGCCGGCCGGAAATGAGACGGCAGCCAAACCGGAAGCCCAAAAAGTAACAGTGGGTACAGCCGTAAATCTCCGTAAAGGCCCGGGTACTGATCAGCCCGTAATTGGGAGAATACAGAAAGACGAAACCATCACGATCCTGAAACAGGTGAATGGTGAATGGTCTTCCGTGCGTACAGGCAGCGGGGTGGAAGGCTATGCGGCTACGCAATACCTTACACCGGGCAATGAAGCAACTGCGCAAAATAATGAAGAAGTAGCCGCAGTTAAAAAGCCGGAAACGGCTACCCGCTCCAATACCCGTACAAACCAGGAAGTGTCTTCCGCACCTGTGGCAGACGTAACGCCTGCAGCAGCCAATTATGATCAGAGCGGCTTTTTTAAAACTGCCTATGAAAGTCAGAGCGGGAATGCTTCTACAACCGATCAACCGGTACGTGCCGGTACCTTTAAGACAGATAAAGGATGGGCCGATGGTAAATATTATGCACTTATTGATGGTGTGCCCGCAGGTACTATTGTAAAATTATCCAATCCCGGTAACAATACTTCCATTTATGCTAAAGTATTAGGTGATGTAAAAAGCCTGAAGCAAAAAGATCAGCTGGGCGCCCGCATCAGCGATGCTGCTGCCACTGCTTTACGAATCAATGAAAGCGATTTTGACCTGGTAGTTACGCATTAACAATATTGAAACCAAAGGGTAGAAGGAGTGCTCAAAAAGACTCCTTTTTTCATTTGCAGTTGTATTGTAACCAAAAATATAAAAGATTTCCATTTTACGTCAATAGAAGTGCTAACGGCCTATAATTTCTTAGCAAATATAGTAATGGATAATAACGTTCTGTTTGGTTTAAAAGATGAACTAAGGGAACCGACCTATTTAAACTGGTAACCTCTCAGGAAATCATCAATCAGCATCTTTTTTTTACCTTCCAGTTGTACTTCCTTTAAATATAGATATCCGTCAGCACATGCAAAAGCCAGAAACGTTTTACCATCGGTTTTATATTCTCCCGGATCCTCATCAGGGTGTAGCTGCCCAACAACAGCTTTAAAGATCTTCAGCTTTTTTCCGTTCAGATAAGTGAAGGCACCCGGATAGGGTGAAAGGCCGCGTACCAGGTTGTATACCTGCTCCACGGGCTTATTAAAACTGATCAGGCAGGTTTCAGTAAATAACTTTGGTGCATGATGTACTGATGCTCCTGCGGGTATTATTTGAGGGGTTTCTGTAATGGTACCGTCTGCTATTCCTTTTATTGTTTTTACCAGTAACTGTGAGCCTGTTTTCTTCATGGTGTCATGTACCGTTCCGGCAGTATCTTCCGTACCAATCGGAAACGATTCCTGTAGCAGGATGTTGCCGGTATCAATTTCATGCTGTAATCTGAACGTCGTTACCCCGGTTTCTTTTTCACCATTGATCACTGCCCAGTTAATGGGGGCCGCTCCACGGTATTGCGGCAGCAGTGATCCATGCAGGTTAATAGTTCCCATAGGCGGCATATTCCATACGATCTCTGGCAGCATCCTGAACGCAACACATACCTGTAAATCCGCTTTCAGTGAGCGCAGGGCATTTAAAAAATCAGGGTTTTTTAGCTTTTCCGGCTGCAATACCGGCAAACCCTTTTGAACAGCATATTTTTTTACCGGGCTTTGCTGCAATTCCATCCCACGGCCTGCGGGTTTATCCGGTGCTGTAATTACGCCAACAACAGTACATCCTGCATGCAGTAACGCTTCCAGGCTGGCTACTGCAAATTCAGGGGTTCCCATAAATACAATACGCAATTCTTGATATAGCATGCTGCGAAAATAACAAGAAAATACGGGGATATATTATTTTTAATTGGGTAAAGAAGCGCATAGCGCTATTTACCAGATTGTTATTGGCATAAACCATTATAGCGCTTCATCCCCGATGGCCGTGGAAATACAGCCCCGACGCCTCAAATTATGGCATCTGGCTAAAAATGGTTACCTTGCCTTTCAAATAAGTTTTTTCATTTTTAAATTCATTCAATGCAACAAGCAAAAAAGGGCGATAAGGTAAAGGTACATTATCATGGCAAACTGACTACCGGAGAAACCTTCGATTCTTCAGAGGGAAGAGATCCGTTACCTTTTGAAATCGGGAGCGGCATGGTTATTAAAGGTTTTGATGAGGGGGTAACCGGCATGACAGTTGGCGAAAAAAAGACCATCACCATTCCTGCTGACGAAGCATACGGGCAGGTAAACCCTGATATGGTAATCGAAATGCCCAAAGATCGCCTGCCTAAAGACATGGAAGTGGAAGTAGGTATGCCATTGGTGATGAGCGATCCGCAGGGACAGCAGTTCCAGGTAGTGGTAAAAGAGATCACCGATGATAAAATCGTACTGGATGCTAACCATCCGTTAGCCGGAAAGGATCTTGTTTTTGATCTGGAACTGGTGGAAATTGAAGGAGGCAGCCCGTTGATCATTATGCCATAAATTGAGCAAAACACTATTGATAAAGCAGCTTTCAGGAGCTGCTTTTATATTGCTTTAAAGTTAATGTAACATTATATAATGTATTGATTTAAAATATTTAATTTTTATTTATATTAAATTTAATTTAATATTGCGATGTATGGATGCAGACTATAGTTTTACGGTTGCAGAGCGGTTTTTACAATATGTAACTATTGATACCCAAAGTGATCCCCACTCAACAACTGTTCCTTCTACTGAAAAACAAAAAGAGCTGGGCAGGGTTTTGGCAGATGAGCTAAGATCTATGGGAGTAGCCGATGCTGAGCTGGATGATCAGGGGTATGTTTATGCCACCCTTCCTTCCACATCTGATAAAAAGGTTCCGGTGATCTGCTTTTGCAGTCATATGGATACCTCATCAGATTGTTCAGGTACCCATGTAAAACCGATTGTTCATCAGAATTATGACGGAAAAGATATTGTATTACCGGACGATCCAAAGCAGGTCATCCGGCCGGCAGATCATCCTTACCTGAAAACAAAAAAAGGAGAAGATATCATCACCGCTTCCGGCACCACGCTCCTGGGGGCAGATGATAAGGCTGGTGTGGCTATTATAATGGATCTGGCCCATTATTTAACAACGCACCCGGAGGTAAAGCATGGAACGATCCGGATCCTTTTTACGCCGGATGAAGAGATTGGCCGGGGCGTGGATCATGTAAACCTGGAGCGCCTGGGGGCTGATTTTGGATATACACTGGACGGTGGTGAAAGGGGCAGCTATACAGATGAAACCTTTAGCGCTAATGGTGCTACGGTTACCTTTTATGGCAACAGCATTCACCCGGGATATGCAAAGAACAAACTGGTAAATGCTATGAAAGTTGCTGCCACCTTCCTGGATCTGTTGCCGAAAGATTCATTCAGCCCGGAAACCACTGAAGACAGGGAGGGATTTGTGCACCCGGTTCATATGGAAGGAACCGCCGAAAAAGCCGTGGTTTCCTTTATTATCCGTGATTTTGAAACGGCCCGGCTAAAGTTGCATGAAGCACGGCTGGAGCAGTTTGCCAAACAGGCCGTTGGAAGGTATACCGGCAGCCGGTATGAATTTGAAAGCAAGGAGCAATACCGCAATATGAAAGAAATTGTGGACAGGCACCCGGAGATTGGGGAATATGTAAAAACAGCTATGGAAAGAAGTGGTGTTGTTTTTAAAAAGCACAGCGCCAGGGGCGGTACAGACGGGTCCCGCCTGTCTTTTATGGGCGTTCCTTTTCCGGATATCTTTACGGGTGAAATGGCTTTTCACGGAAAACAGGAATATGTAAGCATCCAGGATATGCAGAAGTCCGTGGAAACGCTGATCCATCTTGTACAGGTCTGGGAAGAAAAATCTTCTTAGCAAAAAATAACAAAATCATTCATTACAACGTTAAACAATAAATGACAAGCTTATGGACGTAAATCCTCTGTACATCATCGGGGCGATTGTTTTAATAACCATCCTCAGCGGGCTGTTTACCATTAACCAGGGGTATATTGGTGTAATCACATTGTTTGGAGGCTACCGCCGGATAGTGGGGCCTGGTCTGCATTTGAAGATCCCCTTTTTTGAGCGGGTCATGAAAAAGATTTCCATTCAGAACCGTTCGGTTGAACTGGAGTTCCAGGCGGTTACCCAGGACCAGGCAAATGTTTATTTCAAAAGCATGCTGTTGTATGCAGTGCAAAATGAATCAGAGGAAACCATTAAGAAAGTAGCGTTCAAATTTATCGGCGACCGCGATCTGATGCAGGCGTTGGTAAGAACTATTGAAGGGAATATACGGGCTTTTGTGGCAACAAAGAAGCAGGCAGAAGTATTGGGACTGCGCCGTGAAATTGTGCAATACGTAAAGGTAGAAATCGACCATACCCTGGAAGAATGGGGTTACCATCTGCTGGACCTTCAGATCAATGATATCACTTTTGATAAAATGATTCTTGATTCCATGAGCAAGGTGGTGGCCAGCAATAACCTGAAAGCAGCCGCAGAAAATGAAGGCCAGGCCTTGTTGATCACCAAAACCAAATCGGCCGAAGCAGAAGGAAATGCTATAAAGATCAGCGCTGAAGCAGAGAGGGAGGCCGCAAAATTAAGAGGGCAGGGTATTGCCCTGTTCCGGGAAGAAGTGGCAAAGGGGCTGTCTTCCGCGGCAGTGGAGCTGCGCCAGGCCAACCTGGACACCAATTTTATTTTGTTCAGCATGTGGACAGAAGCCATTAAGAACTTTGCGGAATACGGAAAAGGGAATGTTATTTTCCTTGACGGAAGCACAGAAGGAATGGAGCACACCATGAAACAGTTCCAGGCTATGATGATGCGTTCCGGAGCTCCTGCTGCCCAGCAGCAAAACCAGCCCTAAACATTTATGACAACGGTTCTGATTCCTGAGAACAGTTTTATAAAAAATGGCTGGCGATGGTGCCAGCCTGGTGTTCATAAGTATTAGCGCTTACGCGTTCAATCTCCTGTACAGGGAGCAATGTATTTACAAAGCGGTGTGCTTACCCCTTGTTTAATTTCTTCAGCAGCCGGTCTGTTTTTCCTGAAAATTGTTTGTAGGGCATGGGCATTACAGCATTGAGTGCAGGTCTTCCCCGCGTTGGTTTTAGATCTTTCCTTTATAGTAAAGAATCAAAAATAGCAGTACATTTTTGAAAACACTTGAATAAAACCGCCAAAATGAAATTCGCAAAGAAAATACGCGGTATTTATATCGAAGCGATATCAAAACTATTTCTTTCAGCCATTAAGGACCTGCTACCAGCCAGGCAGCCATTGACTGCAGCTCTGGCCGTGGTTGATGGCTGCACAAACCACTTTTGATGTGGGCATTTTAAAAAACTGACTGCGGTTATCAGTTGCTGGCTTTTACAAAGCGGTTTTTACCCTGCAGATCTTGCCTGATAACAGTAGTAAAGGCTCCTTGCTCAAAAACTTCTGCACTTGCAACCGCAAGCTCTTCATGGGTCTCCACATAAACGGCGCCATTGGGTTGCAATAGACTTCCGGAGGCTTCCGCAATTTTTTTATAAAAGAGCAATGGGTCATTATCCGGCACAAATAAAGCCAGCGATGGTTCATAGTCCAGCACATTTGGGTGCATAAAGCCCCGGTCCTTTCCGGGGATATAAGGAGGGTTGCTGACAATAACATCGACCTTCGGGAGCAGCTTCCAGTTTTCAGGATTCAGGAAATCAAGCTCAAAAAATGCTATTGCAAGCTGGCACGCAGCCGCGTTTCGGCGGGCAACTTCAATTGCTGCCTTGCTGATATCGCAGCTGAAAACGGCAGCCTGCGGCAGCTTTCTTTTCAGGATGCAGGGAATGCAACCGCTGCCCGTGCCAATATCCAGTATTTTTAATTCTTTCCGGTGTTGGTGCTCTTTTATCACCCAGTGCACCAGTTCTTCTGTTTCAGGTCTTGGTATCAGAACATTTTTATCAACATAAAACGGGCAATCATAAAACCAGGCTTCCTGCAAAATATATTGTACAGGTTCCTGCTGTAACAACCGACGTTTAATGGCTTCCAGGTATTTTTGGGGTGATCCGCCTGCTATGGTAATGCCTTTTTTTTCGTTATCATGGATGTGGTGTACAATAAGGTTCCAGATGTTCCAGGCTTCTGTTGTTTCATAAACAGCGCTGATAGCGCTTATAAATTCCTCTTGTAACTCCTGCAGGTTCATTCTGCAAACTTAATTCATTTACATTTGTAAAGTGGAGACCAATAAAGACAGAGATTATTTACAGCGTTGCTTTCAGCTGGCCTTGCAGGGAGCAGGTAATGTGGCGCCCAATCCTATGGTAGGTGCCGTTTTAGTGTATAACGATGTGATCATAGGTGAGGGCTATCATCAGAAATACGGGGAGGCACATGCTGAGGTTAATTGTATTAATAAGGCGCTGGAGCACCATGCGGAGCTGATCGGAAAAGCTACCCTGTATGTGTCGCTGGAACCTTGTTCCCATTATGGTAAAACGCCTCCCTGTGCTGATCTGATCATCCGGCACAAAATACCTAAAGTGGTCATCGGTTGCCGCGACAGTTTTGCAGCGGTGAATGGTAAGGGCGTAGAGCGCTTACAAAATGCAGGCATTACTGTTGTTGAGCACGTGCTGGAAAAGGAAGCGATTGAGCTGAATAAACGTTTTTTTACCTTTCACCGGTTGAAGCGGCCTTATATTATTTTGAAATGGGCGCAGACACGGAACCAGATTATTGCTTCAGGCACAGATACGCGTTTAATGATCACTTCTGAAATAACCAACCGCCTGGTGCACCGGTGGAGAACAGAAGAGTCAGCAATAATGGTGGGCGCCGGAACCGCAATGAAAGATGATCCTTTGCTGGACAACCGCAACTGGTATGGCAGGCCGCCGCTTAAAATTGTTGTTTCCGCATCCGGTAAGCTCCCGGAAGGTTTGCGGATGTTTCAATCCGGTGCCGACACATTTATTTTCAACACCAGAAAGGAAGAGGAGCAGAACGGAAAGCGGTTTCTGAGAGTAAGCGCTGCACAGTTCCTGGAAGACATGCTGAACCGGTTGTACCGGCTACAGGTACAGAGTATTCTGGTGGAAGGAGGGCAGCGATTGTTGCAATCCTTTATTGATGCGGGCCTGTGGGACGAAGCCAGGGTTATTACCAATACTGTTATGCTGGCACATGGCGGGCTCGAAGCCCCAAAGTTGCACCGGCACCAATTGATAAAAGTGCAACATCTGGTAACAGATGAAATAGCTGTTTATAAAAACGATAAGAACCAACTGATCAATTCTGATGGAGAAAGCGCATTATTATCAAACGATTGAAACCAGCGGCCGGGCTGAATTTAAGGACAGGGGCAGCCGGTTTATTGCGTATACTTACCCGGTTAAGAATACAGATGATTTTAAGAAGATACTGGCAACTGTAAAAAAGGAACATCCAAAAGCCAACCACCATTGTTTTGCCTACCGGCTGGGAACAGATGGAACGATTTTCCGGTCCAGTGACGCCGGTGAACCTTCCGGAACAGCCGGCCGGCCGATCCTGGGACAGATCGACAGTAAGAACCTGACAGATATCCTTGTGGTGGTGGTACGGTATTTCGGAGGTACCCTGCTGGGAGTGCCCGGGCTGATCAATGCGTATAAATCAGCGGCTGCAATGGCTTTGCAGGTAACCCCGGTAGTACGCAAGCCCATACTGGAAAAGCTGAACCTGCAGTTTGATTATACCCAGCTGAACGAGGTCATGAATATTCTTAAACAATTTGACTGCGTGGTATTGAAGCAGGAGCTGCAATTATTCTGTTCTATGGATATCGGCATACCTAAAAACCGGTTAACGGAAACCCTTAACCGGCTGAATGATGTCAGGAACCTGAGCTTAAAGGAAACTACTTCAGATTAGCAACTACTTTCTCTTTTTCAATATAGCCCAGGTGCGACCACAGTAAATTTCCTTTTTGATAAATATGCAGCACTGGCAGGGCATCAATATGAAGCTCCTTTGCCAGCTTTTCGTTTTTATCTGCATCAATGCGCAGCACTGTAACTGTAGCTGCCATTTCGTTTGCAATTTCCATCAGGTAGGGCGCCATTTTTTTACAGGGGGCGCACCAGTCCGCATAGAAATCAACCAGCACCTTTTTACCGGAGCCGATGGCCTTATCAAAATCAGCCCTGGTCAGCAGGTCTTTCTTTCCTTCCCGCTTTTCTTCCGGAAGCCCTGCTGCGCGCCATTTCATCATGCCGCCCTCCATTTCATAGACCCGGGTAAACCCATGCTGCCTTAAGAACCCGGCAGCTTTGGCACTTCTTCCGCCGCTAAGGCAATATACATAGGTAGGCTGGTCTTTCGGCAGCAGGTCCGTTTTCTTTGCAAAAGCGGAATCATTCCAGTTAATATTGATGAACCCGGCCACATGCCCGCCAGCATATTCTTCCGGTGTACGGACATCAATAAGATTCTTTGCAGTGCTGCCTGTTACTTCTTTATAAAACTCCTGTACAGGTAATGCAGCCTGTTGGGCACTGCTCACAAAAAAGGAAGCCAGTAAACACAGGAGCGTAAAAGATCGTTTCATCAGTCTGTTCATTTTAAGATCCATTTTAATGAAACAGGGATGCCCGCTTTTATTTCCTTTCCGGTAGCGGTTAACAACCCTGTTCTTTTATTGACTTTATAGATGGTAATATTATCGCTTTTCTGATTAGCCGCCAGCAGCCAGGTGCCGGAGGGGCCGATCGTAAAATTCCTGGGAAAATTTCCGTTGGTAGACTGTGTGCCAGCAAATGAAAGTTTTCCGTTTTTCCTGTTGGCTTTGTAAATCTCAATGGTGCTGTTGCTGCGTTGGGAAACGTACAGGAATTTCCCGTTGGGTGAAAAATGAATATCCGCACCGGCGGCTTTACCCTTTTCAGCTTTTAGCTGGTCTTCTGTTTGCAGTAGCTGCAGTTTTCCATTGGTAAGAGCATAAGCGCTTACGGTTCCTCCCATTTCGGTAACGTTATAAAGAAACCGCCCGTTCTTTGAAAGGGCTATATGACGGGGGCCGGTGCCCGGTGTTGTGTTCGTAATAAAAGTGGCTGCCGTATCCACTTTTCCTGTGGCAGCATCAAAAGGGTAGGAAGTGATCTGGTCTGTACCTAAATCGCACACAAATAAAAAATGATTGTCCGGTGAAATGGTGGTGCTGTGCACATGAGGTCCTTCCTGGCGGCTTGTATCCGGCCCGTGACCTGCATGTTTGATGAACTGGGATAAGGGGCCCAGAGAGCCATCCGGTTGTATGGCATAAATAGAAAAACTGCCGCTTGAGTAATTGGAGCAGAATAGCCACCTGCCGGTCTGGTCCAGCTCCAGATAACAGGGATCATCGCCCAGGCTTTCTACCGTGTTCAGTAATGAAAGCTGTTTGCTTGCAGCATCAAAAGCAAAAGCGCTTATTTTTCCGGCTGCTGTTTCATTGACCGAATACACTGTTTTTTGATCTTTTGCCACCACCTGGTAGGAGGGGTTGGTGGTGGAAATCATGCTCACCTGTTCCAGGCTGCCATCCTGTTTGTTAAAACTATAAATATAAATGCCTTTACTGGTGCTGTTATTATTGGTATAAGTGCCCACTACCAGGTATTGTGCTAATAAGGGATTGGTCATTGTAAATAAGAAAGAAAGCCATAAAGCTAAGATCGGTTTCATCCGTATGATTTTATGTTGACAGGCAAACCTACAGAAAAGCTATTTATTGCAGATAAGTTTTTTTCTTATGATGGATAGGGAATCGTCAAAAGTGAAAAGTGAAGAACGAGGGAAGAATAAGGACCGGCAAGCAGAGAGTGGTAGGTAGTGAATAGCAAGCGGGCAACATCGCACAAACTGACAACTGATAGCTAATGACCGACAATTGAAATATCAACGCACAAAAACTGGTTTGAAATTTGCAAAGTGATCCTGTAAAGAATTGGAACAGCCCTGTTGAAAACAGCATGTATCCTGTGCTGATTTATCTGTTTTTTAACAAATAGCATGCAATTTTGTTATTCATTCTACCTTCTTTAGAATAACAACAGGATTGAGTGTTGGGAAAAATTAAATAATCAAAACCCGTCTGCCACAGAGCAGGCAATTAAAATCAACTACCATGAAACGGATTCTTACTTTTTCACTGCTTGCCGTTTTGGCAACCGTAATTTTTGCTTCTTGTTCAAAACATGATCATTGGGACGATGATGATCCTGGTAATGAATATGCCTATGTAGACGGATTTTATGATGGATACCCGTTTTGCATTGTACAATATGGAATTGACAATACCTATGGCATTGTTGAAAGCAAATACATGGAAGACCCGCTTGCTGATCATGATGAATTGTATGGCAATTTTTCTGAAGATATTGGGTTTCACTATATAAAAAATATCACTCAGAATTTTAGAACACAAATGAAAGTTAGAGAGAATGGCATTTATAATTCAGTTGATGCTAATGCAGCACTTAATGATTATTGTGATGAATATGATGCTGCAATGGGATATAGTAAAAAAGCCAATCGGATACTTATTAAAAATCAAAAAAATATTATGCGGTCAGCAAATACTACGAATACTATTAAATAGAAACTTTTTTAGTCCGTTCCCTATGGAGCCGTCTCGTAAGAGCGGCTCCTTTTTTGTTGCTATAATTTCTTCGTTTTCCTAGCTGCTTTTCAAATGTATCTAGTCTTTTAATTGGCTTTGTATAAATCACCTTCTGGGTCCTGAAGAAAGAGTATATTCATAATTAAAATCTTTACTTCCCATAGGTACACCCATGGCTGGTATTCTATTTATGCTTTATATTCAATTTAAATTTTGCTGTTATTAAAGAGATTCCATATGAAGTAGTTCCATCTCTATTGCTTATTAACAGTGATTGTGTTGGAACACTTGCATCAGTTTTATATACTTCCCATGTTGGGTATTCACCAAATTCTGAACCTCCTCCATAATGGGATCATACTTCAACACGCTGTTAATGACAAGTGCTGTAAGTTATTGGAGATGAATCTACATAAGGAGCATCATCCGAATTGCCGGATCCGACCGAAGTTTTGCCCCAAAAGCAAAACAAGCGGAGGAACTATTTCACCGAAGGTAATCTCTGCTATTACAGAGATCCTTCGGAACGAAGGGTCGGAATCGCTATGCTGCGTCGGGGATAACTATTAATCTTTCAAAGAACTTAAACCCTGTTTATTTGAGGCTCACATAGCATTTGTTTTAGCAACTTACTTGACATTTTAATGAACCTGCTTACCGCAGACAGGCTTAGTTTTTCACTTTTGAGCACTAAACGATTGTCGAAGAGAAATACCTGCAAAGGCAGCATTGGTCTACTGATACTTCTCCAGCCGGGTATAAGTGGAATCCAGTTTTCCGTTGGTAAAGATGAGCGTTGCCCAATAGCGGTTTTAGGCCCTTTGTAATGATCGATCCTGCCTGCGCCCTGCAGCGCATTTTGCAGCGCCCTAAAAACTGCATTATTGAAGTCCCGGCGGGGAAGGGCAAAAGCTAAAAAATTGCAGGGGATAATACTGAAGCCCCGTAGGGGCGACCTGTCGTTATTCTGAAACTATAACGGCAGGGTGGGCTGCTTACAAAGACTGTACAATACGGTTGTATAACTCCTCATTGCTCAGCGTTTCCGGCCGGAATTTTTCCCCGATCACTTTTTCATACAGTTCAATATAACGGTTGGAGATGGTCTGCACCCATTCATCGCTCATCTCCGGCACCTGCTGTCCCTCTTTGCCCATAAAATCATGAGCGATCAGCCATTCCCGCACAAACTCCTTGCTCAACTGTTTTTGTTTTTCGTTTGCTTTCAGCCGTTCTTCAAAACCATCGGCATAAAAATAACGGGAGCTGTCTGGTGTATGGATCTCATCCATCAGGATAATTGTACCATCGTGCTTTCCAAATTCATACTTGGTGTCTACCAGGATCAGCCCTCGTTTTGCAGCCAGCTCCTGCCCCCGCCGGAACAGGGCCAGCGCCAGTTGCTCCAGATGCTGCCACTCGTCAGCAGTAGCCAGTTCCTGCTGAATAATCTCGTCTTTGCTGATATCCTCATCATGGCCTTCAGCCGCCTTGGTGCTGGGGGTGATGATGGGAGTGGGGAAGGCTTCATTCTCCTTCATCCCTTCCGGCAGCGGTACCCCGCACAGGCTTCTTTTACCGGACTGATAGGTGCGCCAGGCATGCCCGGTCAAATGTCCGCGTACCACCATTTCAATTTTGAACGGCTCACACAGCAGCCCTACGGAAGCATTGGGAGCCGGCACTTTCAGCAGCCAGTTTTTACAGATATCCCTGGTTGCGTTCAGCATATAGGCAGCGATCTGGTTCAGCACCTGCCCTTTGAAGGGAATGGGCCGGGGCAGGATGACGTCAAACGCTGAAATGCGATCAGAAGCGATCATCACCAGCCGGTCATTATTAATGGTATAAACATCTCTTACTTTGCCCCTGTAAAAAGCGGTTTGCTGTGGAAACTGGAAATTAGACATGCTGCGAAAATAATCAGGCTTTGAGGTATAACAACCCGTTGACCGTAAATTTTTTTTGATGCAGTAATAAAATAATACAAAATAAATTTCCGAATGATGCTAACAAGTGTTATTTTAACATCCGGAATTACAAAACCATTGTATTTTATGCGACTATTGACCCGATTATTTGCCATGGGGATCTTGTTTACCCTGTGCTCAACGGTTGTATTTGCCCAGTCAGTTTCCGTTAGCGGTACTGTTAAGAGCAGTGAAACCGGCGAAGGCATCAACGCCGCTTCTGTAACCGTTACGGGTGGTACCACAGGAACCTATACAAAGCCCAATGGAAGTTTTGAGCTGAAGGTGAACGCATTGCCTGTTAAACTGACTGTATCTTCTGTAGGCTATGAAGCGCTGGAGCTAACAGTATCTGATGCCACGCCTGTAGCGGTAAGCCTTGTTCCCAGAAATGTACTGGGCCAGGAAGTGGTGGTTGCTGCCAGCAGAACATCAGAACGGCTTATTGAATCACCCGTTACCGTGGAGCGGGTAAGCACCGCGGCTATTCAAAACGCGCCCGCTGCAGATTATTATGATGTGGTGGCCAGCCTGAAAGGGGTAGACGTGGTAACTTCCTCGCTCACTTTTAAGACCCCTACCACCCGCGGTTTTATGGGCAGCGGTAATCTTAGGTTTAACCAGATTGTAGATGGAATGGATAACCAGGCCCCGGGGTTGAACTTTTCTGTGGGCAGTGTTATTGGAACCACGCAACTGGATGTTGAAAGCATGGAACTGTTGCCCGGCGCTTCCTCTGCCTTATACGGCCCGGGTGGAATGAACGGTACGCTGGTCATTAACAGCAAGAACCCGTTCCGCTATCAGGGATTATCATTTGAGTTAAAAGAAGGCGTGATGCATATGGGAGATGATGCCCGGGGAGCCTCTATGTTTAACAATTATGCATTGCGCTGGGGACAGAAAGTATCGGATAAATTCGCCTACAAAATAGCTGCAGAATATACTTCTGCAAAAGACTGGGTGGCGCAGGATTACCGGAACTATCAGCGCATTGGCACGGATGGCAGGCCCATTCCCGGTTCCCGCCAGACAGATCCCAATTACGATGGTATTAATGTTTATGGAGATGAAACCACGGCTGATCTCCGGCAGGTACTGACCGGAATTGCGGGGCAGGCACCTTTTCTGGCATCCTATATTAATACGTTAACCGGAAGCCCGATCAATGTATCACGTACCGGTTATAACGAGGCAGATATTATTGATCCCACTACTAAAAACTTTAAATTAAGCGGTTCCGTCAACTGGAAAATTACTCCCAATACGGAAATGATCCTGGCCGGCAACTGGGGAACCGGGAATACTGTTTATACCGGCAGCGACCGCTATTCTTTAAAGGACCTGAAGATGGGGCAATACAAGCTGGAGCTGGTGAACAGGAACTGGTTTGTAAGAGCCTGGACCACGCAGGAAAATGCAGGAGAGTCCTTTAATGCAACCGTTACCACCCGCTTAACCAATGAAGCCTGGCTGGCCAGTGGTGGCGCTACCGGCTGGTACGCGCAATACGGCCAGGCCTACCTGAATGCAAAACTTGCGGGAATGAGCGACCCCGATGCGCATACAGTTGCCCGAGCCTTTGCAGACAGAGATCGCCCTGATGCCAACAGCGCTGTGTTTAAGAGGATGTTTGACAGTGTACGATCTATTCCCATTTCAAAAGGAGGGGGGCTTTTTGTAGATAAAACCGATCTGTACTCCGTAGAGGGGCAGTATAATTTTTCGCATATAACCGGGAAGGTCGTTGATCTTTTGGTAGGAGGTAATTATAAGCGGTATGTTTTGAACTCAGAGGGAACGTTATTTGCAGACTCAGCAGGTACCATTCCTATTAATGAATATGGAGCTTATGTACAGGCCAGCAGGAATATAGGCGATGTGGTGAAGCTGACTTTCGCAGGGCGCTATGACAAGAATCAAAACTTTAAGGGGCGTTTTACGCCAAGGGCCACGGCCGTATTTAAAGTGGTGCCCAATAATAATATCCGCTTCAGTTACCAGACGGCTTACCGCTTTCCGTCTACACAGCAGCAATGGATCAACCTGAATGTGGGCGGTAATACTATGCTGATAGGCGGGCAGCCTCAGTTCTGGGATTTTTATAATTTCAGAACCAATAAGGTGTATTACCTGAATGAGCTGGTCAATAATAATCAACTGGTGCCTTATGATTTTGTAAAATACAAGCCGGAAAGTGTTTCCAGTTTTGAACTGGGTTATAAAGGATTACTGGCCGATGATCGTTTAATGGTGGATGTTTATGGCTACTATGGCCAGTACCGGAACTTTTTGACCCGTACTTTGCTGGTTCAGGGTAAGGAAAATGAACCACCCACACAGGCCACTGCTTTATCGGATAATATCTATTCTGTGCCTACCAATATCCAGGACAAAGTAAAAACCTATGGTTTTGGCGTTAGCCTTGATTACCGGCTATACGGGAATTTTATGCTGGGCGGCAACCTTTCTTCAGACCGTTTGTCTGACCTGCCTCCGGGCTTTGTATCCTTCTTCAACTCACCCAAATACAGGACCAACTTAAGTATCTCCAATACGGGCTTTGGATCAAAGGATCGCTTTGCCTTTAATATTGCCTACAGGTGGCAGGATGATTTTTATTATAACGGTGATTTTGCAAACGGCCAGGTGCCTCATATTAATGTAGTGGATGCTCAGGTAAGCTATAAGTTGCCGGAGGCTAAATCCGTCATTAAGCTGGGCGCCAACAACCTGCTGAACCAGTATTATGTAAATGCTATAGGAAATGCGCGTGTTGGCGGCTTGTATTATATCAGCTTTGGCTACAACGTGTTTTAATTTTTTAAAAATCGGTTTATGACATTCTTTCCATTCATCATAAGATACAGTGTTGCCAGCCTGTTGCTGCTTATTTTAATATGTTCCTGTAACAAGGATGTACAGCAGTTCCCGGATATAATGCCGGCTGATACCAGCAGCCAGCCCGGCCTGGCAGCAACAATTACAGCCGATGCTGATTACAGCCTGTACAATGAGGTTATAAAAAAATCGGGCTATTCAGATACGTTGAACAATAAGAAAATGGCGATGACGCTGTTTGTGCCCACGAATGCAGCAGTAAAAGCTGCTATTAATCTGCTCAGCGGCGGTGCGGTGCCGCTGGATGCGCCGGATGCAGTGTTTACCGGGTTTATACAAAGTGCCAATTTCCCTGCAAATTTGGCAAACGGGCTGGTAAAATATAATACAGTTCCGCAAAGTGTGGACGTAACCACGCTTTCAGCAACCGGCTTTAATTTTATGTATCCTACAATGATCAATCCAGCTCCACAGCTAAGCGCGCTGGCCCGGCTGTCCGTTTTCCTGTCAAAAACAGGTACATTCAGCTATGTGAATAATGTGCCGGTAACAGGAGCAAAAAAGGAAGCCGGCAACGGCGTTTATTATCCAACGGGCGCAGTAGTAATGCCGCCACAACGAGTATTGTGGCAGCGTATCAGCGAAGCACCGGATCTCACTTATTTAAAGGCTGCAGTGGAAAGGGCCGACAGCGGCCTGAACGCGCAGGACGCAAAAGACCCTGAAAAATCAATGGTTGCGTTATTTTCATCGTTTGGGCCCAATATTACCTTATTGGCGCCTACTGACGCCGTATTTAAAACAACGCTTACAGGATTGATCTACCAGAAGTTGGCACTGGCTGGCGTTCCTGCGGCAGCGGCAATTGAGCAGGCAACGGCGATTGCTTCTACTCCTGCTGTATTTACCAACCCGACAGTGATCAACATTTTAACGGCCCAAACTATAAGAGGATTGCTGGCGTATCATATAGTTGGCGCCACTTATTTTACCAACAATTTCCCATCCGCAGAAACAGATATACCCACACTCTTAAGCCTGGCTTTAGGCGCTGAAGCCCCGAAATTGAAAATCAGGGCAAGTTTTACTGGTCCGTCTGTAAGCACCCTTACCGTTAAAGGAGCCGTGAATCCTGCGCCAGCGAATGTAATCATCAACCCGCTCCCTGAACCGAATGGCTCAAGTGACCAGTTTTATGTAAACGGAACGTTGCATAAAATTGATCAGATCCTGTTGCCATTGCAATTATAGATCATCGCTTTTATGTATTAAAAAAGGTGTCTCATCAAAATATGAGACACCTTTTTTTAATCTTAATTCCTGCCGGGGATTAACCGAAAATTCCTTTTCTTAAACTGCGCACACCTTCACCAATTTTAAAACCGTTGTGGTACACTTCAATTTTATAGTCACCCGGAATAAAACCATCGGGGTTCTGGATCGGGAAGGACACTCCCTTGCGGGTGCCCTGCTCATATTCAACAGGAACTTTTGCTGTAAAATTCCTGTCGCCATCCTGGCGTGTGGTCATTGAGCCGGAAGACAGTTGTGCATTTTGAATAACATTGCCTTTGGGGTCTGTAACAATCACATAAAGGTCGGCCGGGCCGGAAGTAGTGATCCGGTTTTCAACATTAAAGGAAACACGTAAAATATCTACCCTGCGCGCAAAGCTGGTTTCCTTTTCCTTTCCGTTTTTCTTTTCTTTTAAAGGGGTGATCGTCATTCCTGAGGCGGATAGGGTACTTCCTACATCCACTGTATTGGCCAGGGCATCATTTTCTTTTGTTCTTGTGTCCAGGTTCTGGCTCAGTACATCTTTTTCCTGTGTAAGATGGGTGTTCTTAGCAGTCAGTTCCTGGTTCTCGCCTCTTAACTGTGCCACCTGTGCTTCCAGTTTTCCGATCTGGCCGTTTAATTCGCCAATCAAATGACGGGCTTTCTGCAGGTCAGAAGCGGTAGCGTTTTTATCGTTCAGGATTCTTGTAATTTCAGCCTTACGGCTATCGATCTCTTTCTGTAAAGCTGTCTTTTCTCCCTGTAAACTGTTATTGGCTCCGGTTATTGAATCCAGGCGCATTTCAGCAAGGTTAAACATTTGCCTTAAAGAGTCTGACTCTGACATGGCCGTTGCAACCTCAGTGCTGCTGCTTTCAGAAGAGCCAGGCGCCGAAGGCGAATTTTTGCTCCAGAGGATATAGCCCCAGGTGCCTAATAGTGCTGCCACCAACAGGCCGATCAATACATTCCTGCCAGTGTTGTTGCTATTGGGCGTTCGGGAAGATGGACCGGAACTTTGCGAAGATGCAGATGGATAATTCGTGTTTGCCATAATTCATCAAAATTTTAATAATAATAGTTTTATGTGTTATAGATACCCCAAACAATATATAAAAAATAAATATGTATTGGATGTCATTTATCATAGGAAACACAAATTATGCCAAAGGATCATTTGCCTGAAAACATATGCGCTTTTATATAATATTTACAAATTGTTAAAAACACTATCTTGCAATTCATGAGCGTTGAAAAAATTCTGAACGACTGGAATAAAAAGGTTTATAAACCAATTTATTGGCTGGAAGGAGAAGAGGATTACTATATAGATCAGCTGGTAAACTATGCCGAAGAAAAGATTCTTAATGAAAGTGAGGCTTCCTTTAATCTTACTGTATTTTATGGTAAGGATGCTAACTGGGCAGACATTGTAAATACCTGCAGGAAATATCCTATGTTTTCAGACAGGCAGGTGGTTATTTTAAAGGAGGCCCAGCAACTGAGGGAAATGGAAAAGCTGGAAGCCTACTTCCAGCAACCACTGGCTTCCACTATTTTTATTGTTGCCTATAAGGAAAAAAAATTAGACGCCCGGACAAAGTTTGCAAAACTGGTAAAAGAAAAATCAGAATTTTTAAGCACCAAAAAAATATACGACAGCGCTCTTCCTGAATGGGTGACCACGCTGGTTGCAAAGCTGGGATTTGATATAACGCCTAAAGCGGTTATGTTGCTGGTAGATCATATCGGCAATGATCTGGCGCGTATTGAAAATGAAGTGCAAAAGATCCTCATCAACCTGAAAGGCCGCAAATCCATCACAGAAGAGGATATTGAAAACTATGTAGGAATCAGCAAGGACTTTAATATTTTTGAGCTGCAAACGGCTATTGCCTTAAAAGATCTGCCCAAGGCCATCCGTGTTATACGGTATTTTGGCGATAACCCCAAGGCGGCACCTATTCAACTGGTGCTGCCGTCTCTTTATGCTTTCTTCAGCAAGGTGTTTATGATCCATGGTGCTTCAGGGTCTGATGACACCATTGCAAAGCAGATCGGCGTTCATACTTATTTTTATAAAAGCTATGCGCAGGCTTCCAGAACCTATGGCTACTTAGGCGTGGAAAAAATACTGTTGCTGTTGCATCAATACAATCTGAAAAGCATTGGAATCAATACGGTAAGGGTAGATGATGCAGAACTGCTCAAGGAAATGGTGGTGAAGATAATGCTGTGAGCCGGGAGCTCAGAATTGAGATTTCTGTTATCAGTGTTATGTTCTGAAAAGGCGGACCCATTTGTTTGTTAACAAATGTTGTTTCTATATTCAACGAGCCTTCTGACAGCGGCAGCCCCTCTTTTATTACTTACCTGCCCGTTCCTTTAGGCGGGTTTAAAATTTCTTACCACTTATTTCAGCGATCAGCATTGAAATTTCGGACTGTATCAACTGATTGCTAAGAACTGACCAGTGATAACTCAATCCTCCCTTACGCCTTCTCCAATGCCTGTTCTATATCATAAATAATATCATCAGGATGCTCCAGCCCAACTGAGATCCGGATCAGCCCGGGGGTAATTCCTACTGCCAGCTGATCTGCCAGTGGCAGTTTTGAGTGGGTGGTGCTTGCGGGGTGAGAGGCAATGCTCCTGGAATCGCCGAGATTGGGTGTTAAGGATAAAATTTCCAATGCATCCATGAACTTCCGGCCGCTTTCCAGTCCGCCGGCCAATTCAAAGCATACAATGCCGCCGCCTGCCTTCATTTGTTTTATTGCAATTTCATATTGCGGGTGGGAGGGAAGGAAGGGATACTTTATCCATTTTAACTTGGGATGCTTTTCAAAATGCCGGGCTATTGCCAGTGCGTTTTCGGAATGCCTCCGGATGCGCACATCCAGCGTTTCCAGGCTTTTTGAAAGCACCCAGGAATTGAACGGGGACAGGGCGGGACCGGTGTTCCGGCAGAATAAGTAAATATCATGGATCAATTCCTTTTTACCTACGATCACCCCACCTAAAACACGTCCCTGCCCGTCGAGCCACTTGGTTGCAGAATGGATGACGAGGTCGGCTCCAAAATCAACAGGTGTCTGTAATACGGGAGTTGCAAAGCAGTTGTCTACATTGTAAATAATGTTGTGCTTTTTAGCCAGTTGGCCCACCGCTTCCAGGTCTATCAGCTCCAGTTGGGGATTGGTAGGCGTTTCCAGATAGATCATTCTGGTATTGGGCTTTATAGCAGCCTCCCAGGCAGTGATATCGCCAGCCGGCACCAGGGTATACTCAATGCCAAAACGGGGCAGGAACTTTGTAACTACCGTATTGGTACCTCCAAACATGGAACTGCAGCATACCAGATGATCACCGGCTTTCAGTAATGCAAAAAAGGACATTGACACGGCAGCCATACCACTGGCTACGGCAAAACCGGCTTCGGCACCTTCCAGCAAAGCCATCTTATTGGCAAATTCATCTACATTAGGGTTACTGTAACGGCTGTAAATATTGGCTTCCACTTCATCGGCAAAAGCAGCCCGCATGTCTTCAGCTGTGTTGAACGCAAAACTACTGGTCAGGAACAGGGGAGCAGAGTGCTCCATCTGGTGGGTCCGCTCCATCTGAGCACGTACCGCCAATGTAGACGGGTGTAATTTTCTATCACTCATTAATAAAAATTCTTAAACTATAAAAAACGGATCTGCTTTTAGCAGGGAACAATCAGGAAAGATCATTCCGGTTAAAAACGGGTCTGGTTTGCAAAACTAAAGGAATGCAAAGGATTATGCGTTGTGAATGATCACTTTTGTATCAATGGCAGCTCCGGCTTTTGTAAGCGTAACGGCCACTGAGCAGTATTTATTCATTGATATTTCTACTGCGCGCCGGGCTTTGCCTTCATCAACTTTACCTGAAATCTCAAAAACCATTTCAATATGTTTCCATAAGGAAGGCTCAACCCCCGGTTCTCTTTCGCCTGTTACCGTAACTGTATAGTCTGTAATCTCCTGGCGTTGTTTTTTTAATATACTGATCACATCAATGCTTGCACAACCGGCAAGGGCATTTAACAAAACCTGCATGGGACGGGCGCCGTATTCTGTTCCGCCCATTTCCGCGTTGGTATCCAATTTAATAACAGTGCCATTTTCATTTACTGTATCAAATCCATAATCCCCTTTTACTCTTTTTAATACAACCTTTGCCATCCTGTTTCAATTTAAGGGCCAAAATTATCTCAATTTTAGCATCTTTCCTAATCAGTCAGTTCTAAATTATCAATCAGGCGCACCTCACCCAAAAACGCAGCTACCAGACCGGTAAGTGGAGTATGGCCGTCCCAGTTATCAACCGCTTCCAGGGTCTCACTTTTTACAATGGTAACATATTCCGGTCTGAATCCTTTTTCTGTCAGTTGTTTGGTAGCTGCATTCAGCAGGGAGGTAAGATCGCCTTTGGCAATATGCTTCTTTAGGAACCTCAATGCTTTATAAATAGCAGGTGCTTTTTCTAACTGTTCGGGTGTTAACCTTGTATTCCTGCTGCTCATGGCCAGCATGCCAGGCTCCCTTAAGGTGGAAACAATATTCATCCGTATCTTCTTAAAATCAGGAGTATTATTGATCAGGTGGGCAATTACCCGGGTTTGCTGCAGGTCTTTTTGCCCGAAAAACACTTCGTCAGGCTTTATGATCTCAAACAAACGGCTGACCACATCGGCTACTCCCTGGAAATGCCCGGGACGGTATTTCCCTTCCAGAACAGATTCAATGGCTCCCAGTTGAAACTGCTTTCGCATGCCGGTACCCTCCGGATAAATCGTGGCTTCATCCGGGTAAAACAGCACATCACAGTCGTTCTTTATAAGCAGATCAATGTCCTTTTCAATGGTCCTGGGATACTTTTCCAGGTCTTTTTTATCATTAAACTGGGTAGGGTTTACAAAAATACTGCATACCACAAGATCACATTTTTTGCGGGCCGCCTGTATAAGGCTGATATGCCCCATATGAAGGGCACCCATGGTGGGAACAAAGCCTATTTTCTTGTTTTTTTTATGTAAAACAGCAATAAACTGCTGAATATCATCTTTCTTTTTAAACAGGATCATTCTGCAAAATAGAATATTAGCATCAAATTATAAGCCTGTTTGCCTATAATAATGTAACTTTGCACACTTTAAAAGTTTCTAAGACATGTCAGCAAAGAAAAGAATCTTATTTATAGCCAATGAAATGTCACCCTATCTTGAATTGACAGAATTCTCTGAAACCGTTAATAAACTTGCTATTAAAGCTAACGATAACAATTTTGAGGTACGTTGCATCATGCCGCGTTTTGGCAGCATTAATGAACGCCGCCATCGGTTACATGAGGTAGTAAGACTTTCGGGCATTAACGTAACGGTTGATAATGATGATATGCCTTTGCAGATTAAAGTAGCCTCTTTGCCAAGCGCCCGTCTGCAGGTCTATTTCCTGGAAAATGAGGAATTGTTCAAACGTAAGTTCCTTTTTCATGATGAAAATGATAAATGGTTTGAAGATAATGATTTAAGAACCGTTTTTTATTGCAAGGGCGCCCTGGAAACAGTTAAGAAATTTGGCTGGTCGCCGGATGTAATCCATTGCAGCGGCTGGATGACGGGGTTAATTCCCTTTTACCTGAAAACCGTTTATAAAAAGGAGCCGGTTTTTGCGCACAGTAAAATTGTGTATACCATTGGCGAAACGACTTTTAAAGAGAAGCTGGGAAAAGGATTCATTTCCAAGGCACTGATCCATCCTTCTCTTAAAGAAAAAGACCTGGAAGTATTTAAAGACGGAACGAACGTTGCCCTTATGCGGGGTGGCGCTACTTTTTCTGACGCCATAACCTTCGGATCTGCAGAGGTGGATAAAAAGCTGGTTGCAGAATTTTCGAAAGTACGCGGTAAGAAGACCCTTTTGTTTAAGGAAGATTCTGATTTAACAGAGTATTTACAACTCTATCACGATCTTGCGAGCTAATTTTTATATAATCAGGCTATTAAATTCAATATTTTCTGTGAAAAGAACGCTTTTATTTGCGCTTAGCATTACCACGCTGGTTGCTGTTATATTCCTGTTTTCCTGTAGTAAAATCAACATGGCTACGGAGCTCGGCAGGAACGTACTGCCTCCTATAGATAATGTGCATACTTTTGATACGACCATTGATGTGGTGACCACTAACGGCCAGTTTGCACTGGATGCAGACACATTCAGAACCGGCGTGGCCTTTTACCAGATGATGGGTAATATCGGCAATGATCCGTTGTTTGGTAAAACCAATGCGCAATTATACCTGCAGTTGTCACCCACAGGATATCCTTTCAAAAATGTTCCCGGAAAACTGTACCTAGATTCAGTGATCCTGGTATTGAAACACAGTTTTACTTATGGTGATACACTGACTCCCCAGAATATTCAGGTATCTGAAATTGCCCAGTCTGCCGATTTCAGGGCCGACTCCAGCTACCAGTTATCACAAACCTTTCCAACGGCGGGTGTGCTGGGTTCCGTAATGGTTACCCCCAGGAATCTTGCAGACAGTTTCCAAGTGATCAATTATCCTGATACTGCCAGCACAGCACATGAGATCCGTATAAGGCTGGATAACAGCTTCGGGCAACGGCTGTTGTCTTATGATTCTGCCGGTGCCAGCGCACCCTATCATAATGATTCTACTTTCAGAACTTATTTTAAAGGTTTTGCTATTCAATCAACCGGAGGAAACGGGCTGATGGCTATTGAACCCACTACCAGCTCTCCTGATGCTTCCGGCAGCCAGACACGCCTGCTGGTGTACTACCGGTATGATGATCCTGGTACTGCCGGTAAAATAGATACCAGTTATGCAAGCATTACCTTAGGCAGCTCCGATGCCGTGGCCAGCGCTATTCAGCGCGATTATTCCGGCAGTCCGGCAGAGGCTGCTGTTGCGGATCCTTCACCCGCACAGATGCTGTTCATTCAATCCACCCCCGGTACCTATGCCTCTGTTCAGATTCCGGGCCTGAAAGGCTTCCCGAACAGCGTGATACACCTGGCGGAACTTCAGATGGAGTCTGTTTATGACCCGTCAGATACGGTGTTCAGTCCGCCTTCAGACCTGTTCCTGGATGCATATGATTCAACGCTGATGAGTTATAAACTAATGCCTTATTGCTTCCCGGTCACATCGCAGATATCAAGTGATGGGCTTTCTTATGTTTATTCAATTTCCGGAGTGAACGGCTTTTATAGCGTGCCTTCCAGTGGCAGCAATCAAACGTATTATTATACAAAAGATCCGGCGGGCAATACTGTAAAACAGTGGAGGTTCAATTTAACCCCCTATGTGCAGAAGCTGGTAAATGGCATTGTTCCGCTGTACAATATGCGGTTGTATGCCCCGGCATATACCGCTTTGCGGATAGGGGATGTGGATGGCCCCTATGCCCAGATCACACAGCGGCTTTCGTTCCCGGTTTCAGCAACCGGCCAGCAGATTTATGTGCCCGCCTGGGGGCGTGTACGCCTGGGTGGGGGAGATCATCCTTCGCAGCGGATGAAGCTCCGGATCGTTTATTCGAAACTTTAAGTTTATATTTTATTTAAAAGACAACGGGTGCTATATTTGCACCCGTTAATTTTTGTAGACTTTTTAATAACCCAATCGTTTATGCCTTATTTGTTTACTTCCGAAAGTGTGTCTGAAGGGCACCCCGATAAAGTGGCGGATCAGATCTCTGACGCGCTTATTGATAACTTTTTAGCGTTTGACCCGCAGTCGAAAGTTGCCTGCGAAACTTTAGTGACCACAGGTCAGGTTGTTCTGGCCGGGGAAGTAAAATCAAAGGCCTACCTGGATGTTCAGAATATTGCCCGCAGCGTAGTCAGCAAGATCGGCTATACCAAAAGCGAATATATGTTTGAAGCCAATTCCTGCGGAGTGCTTTCAGCTATACATGAACAGTCTTCTGATATTAACCAGGGCGTTGAACGCCAGAAAAAAGAAGACCAGGGCGCCGGCGACCAGGGAATGATGTTTGGTTATGCCACCAATGAAACAGCCAATTATATGCCACTGGCACTGGATCTGGCGCACACCCTGCTGATTGAACTGGCAGCATTACGCCGGGAAAACAAAAAGATTACTTACCTGCGCCCCGATTCCAAGAGCCAGGTTACCTTAGAATATGATGATCAGAACAAACCGGTTCGCATAGAGGCCATTGTAATTTCTACCCAGCACGATGAATTTGATACAGAAGCAAAAATGCAGGCGAAAATAACAAAAGACGTAAAAGAGATCCTGATTCCCCGTGTAATTAAAAAATACCCTCAATACAAACATTTTTTTAATAACAAGATCAAGTACCATATCAATCCAACCGGCAACTTTGTAATTGGCGGTCCTCACGGAGATACCGGTTTAACGGGCAGAAAGATCATTGTAGATACCTATGGAGGAAAAGGGGCTCACGGTGGCGGAGCATTCAGTGGAAAAGACCCCAGCAAAGTAGACCGTTCTGCAGCTTATGCAACACGTCATATTGCCAAGAACCTTGTTGCGGCAGGGCTTTGCGATGAAGTGCTGGTACAGGTTTCTTATGCGATCGGTGTAGCACAGCCTACCAGCATTAACGTGAACACTTATGGTACCGCAAAAGTTGCTTTAACAGACGGAGAGATCAGCAAAATAGTAGAAGGATTGTTTGATATGCGCCCTTATTTTATTGAGCAGCGCCTGAAGCTGAGAAACCCTATTTACAGTGAAACTGCAGCCTACGGCCATATGGGTAAGGAACCACAAATAGTAGAAAAGGTTTTTGTAGCTCCCGACGGTAAAAAAGTGACCAAAAAAGTAGAATTGTTTACCTGGGAAAAACTGGATTATGTAAACAAAGTAAAAAAGGCTTTTCAATTGAAATAGCAGTAATCTTTATATTAAAGGAACCGGCCCGACCCAGGCCGGTTTTTTTATGATTTTGCCGCCGTTTTCAGCCGGAAATACCTGTTGATAAAGGAATTCAGGCCGTGGATAATTATCAGAAAAAACAGGGTACCGGAATCGGAAATACGGCCTGAAAAAGTTAAATTTGCACGTAGCGCGTTTTGCACTAATTTGAATGATTTAGAATAATTTAATGGAAGAAAATTTAGAACCGCAAGGCACACAGGATGCAAACCGCATCATTCCTGTAAATATTGAAGAACAAATGAAAACGGCCTACATCGATTATTCGATGTCCGTAATTGTTGGCCGTGCTTTACCTGATGTAAGAGATGGTTTAAAACCGGTTCACCGCCGTATTCTGTACGCCATGAATGAACTGGGACTAAACGCCAATAAACCCTATAAGAAATCGGCCCGTGTGGTAGGGGAAGTATTGGGTAAATACCACCCGCATGGCGATAGCTCTGTTTATGATGCTATGGTGCGCATGGCCCAGGACTGGAGCATGCGGTACACCATGGTAGACGGGCAGGGTAATTTTGGTAACCAGGATGGCGACGGGCCCGCAGCAATGCGTTATACAGAGGTGCGTCTTCAGAAGCTGGCAGAGCATATGCTGGATGATATTGAAAAGGATACCGTAGACTTTCAGCTGAATTTTGACGACTCAGAAAAAGAACCGGTAGTACTGCCTACCAGAATCCCTCAATTACTGATCAACGGATCCAGCGGTATTGCGGTAGGTATGGCGACCAACGTAATGCCGCATAATCTTTCTGAAGTGATCGATGGCTGTGTTGCTTACATCGATAATAACGATATTACTATTGATGAACTGATGCAGCATGTAAAAGCGCCCGATTTCCCCACCGGCGGCATCATTTACGGGATGGAAGGGATTAAGGCCGGCATGCATACCGGCAGGGGAAGAGTAGTGCTGCGGGGTAAAGTACGTGTTGATACCAAGCCCAGCGGCAGAGAGCAGATCGTTATTTCTGAAGTGCCTTATCAGGTAAACCGGGATGCGCTGACAAACCGCATAGGCGAACTCGTTAACAATAAGATCATTGATGGCATTGCGCACGTAAACAATGAGTCTAACAAAAAGGAAGGAACACGTATTGTTATCGACCTGAAACGGGATGCGATTGCCAATGTGGTCATTAACCAGTTGTATAAGAATACGGATCTGCAAACCTCTTATGGTATCAATAACGTAGCCATTACCAGGGGGCGGCCCAAAGTAATGAACCTGAAAGAGCTCATCAGCGAATTTGTTGAGTTCCGTCATGATGTGGTGATCCGCCGCACACAATTTGAATTAAAAGAGGCAGAAAAGCGGGCGCATATTTTACAGGGATACCTGATTGCCCTGGATCACCTGGATGAGGTGATCCGCCTGATCCGTAATTCACCCACTCCTGATGTTGCAAAAGATAACCTGATCAACGCTGGCTGGGGCATTGATGAAATTCAGGCTAAAGCCATACTGGAACTGCGTTTGCAGCGTTTGACCGGAATGGAACGTGAAAAGATCAAAGCCGAATATGACGAACTGATGGCCCTGATCGCCCATTTAAAAGAGGTACTGGCCAATGAAGCGATGCGTTTCGATATCATTAAAAAAGAGCTGACAGAAATAAAAGAGAAGTTCGGAGATGCGCGTAAATCAGAAATTACTTACCTGGATAATGAAGTTTCCATAAAAGACCTCATAAAAGAAGAAGATGTGGTGATCACTATATCGCATCTGGGTTATATAAAACGTACTCCGGCTGATGATTATCGTGCGCAGCGCAGGGGCGGCCGTGGTGTAATGGGTGGAAAAACACGTGATGAAGATTATATCGAGCACCTGTTTGTAGCATCAACACATCATACGCTTTTATTTTTTACAGAAAAAGGCAGATGCTACTGGCTGAATGTTTACGAAATACCCGAAGGTGAAAAAACAGGTAAAGGAAGGGCTATCCAGAACCTGATGCAATTGCCTCCGGATGATAAGATCCGTGCCATCATTGATGTGAACGATCTCAAAAACGAAGAATTTGTAAATAAGCACAATATTGTGCTCTGTACCCAAAAAGGTGTCATAAAGAAAACCGCGCTGGCAGACTTTAGCCGGCCGCGGTTAACTGGTGTGAACGCGATCACTATTAATGAAGGCGATCAGTTATTAGAGGCAAGAATGACGGACGGGAACTGCGAAATTATGATGGCCGTAAAAAGCGGGCGCGCTATCCGTTTTTCTGAAGAAAAGGTAAGGGCTACAGGCCGTGGCGCCATAGGAGTTGCCGGAATTGAAGTGGATGATGAAAAAGATGAGGTGATCGGGCTGATCTGCCTGGCGGTGGATACCCAAAAATCGGTGCTGGTAGTAAGTGAAAAAGGATATGGAAAACGGACAAAAGTGGATGAATACCGTTTTACCAACCGGGGCGGAAAAGGGGTTAAAACCATCAATGTTACTGAAAAAACAGGCCCGCTGGTAGGGCTTTTGGATGTAGATGAAACCCAGGATCTGCTGATCACCTGTAAAAGCGGCATTACAATACGGATGCCGGTAAGTGGTATCAGCGAGCTGGGAAGGGCTACCCAGGGTGTAAAACTGATCCGCCTGGAAGATGACGACCAGATCGCAGCCATAAGTAAGGTAGATGAGCAGGAAGAGCCTGAAGAAGGCACAGTAAGCCAGGATACGGCAGAAACAGGTACATCTCCGGAAGCAATTACCGGTTCATATACAACTGAAAAGGATACAAATGCATCTTCTGAGGAGGAAGAAAAAGAAAATAATGATGAAAAACAGGGAAATTAATGTCCTGATGCGGCAATTTCGGAACGAAAATTGCCGCATAATTATTCAGCATCTGGATTGTAAATCCGGGTCAAAACGTATTACTAATTAAAATTTTAACGAAAAAATGATGAAAAAGCTTTTTCTTATCGGGGTAGCTGTAATGAGTGCAGCAGCCGGTTATGCTCAGAAATATGATGGCATTAAAGCAGCCCTGTTAACCAATAACCTGGCAGAAGCGCATAAAGCCTATGACAAGGAATCAACAAATGAAAAATTCTTTTCAAAACCAGAAGGTTATATCATTAAAACGTACCTGTTCGCTGCTGATGCGCTGGATAGTTCCAAAGCTGCTGATGCAGAAAAGAACAGGGAAGAAGCATTTGCCGCTTTTTCAAAGTACCGGGAAATGGATCCTTCTATGAAGGATCTGGATACTTATAAAAATGCACCTTATCAGTTGTATGCAGCTTATTTTAACAGCGGTGTGGCTGATATCAATGCCAAAAATTATGAAGCGGCGTACAATAAATTTAAAAATGTGGTAGATCTGTCGGATGTTTTAATTGCAAAGAAGATCAACCTGCCGGGCCCGATTGATACCAACGCTAATTATTATGCCGGTATATTGGCCGAAACCGTAAAAAAGACTGATGAGGCTGCCAAATACAATACCCGCCTGGCTGATCTAAAGGTGCATGAGCCTAAAGACAGCACTATTTATCAGAGCCTGGTGCGTTATTACGCTGCTAAAAATGACGATGCAAATTTTGAAAAATACAAGGCCCTGGGCAAAGAATTATACCCTCAAAGCCCGTTCTTTAGCTATAATAAATTAGATTTCGCTATCGGCGGCAGCAGCAGTTTTGAAGAAAAGGTGGCCAATCTGGAAAAGATCGTAGCTTCCACTCCGGATGATTATAATGCCAACCTGGCTTTAGGTGAAGCGATCTTTGAAAAACTGGACCGTTCAAAAGAAGGGGAAGCAAAACCTGCCAATTATGATGAGCTGGAAGGCAAAATGATCACTGCCTTAAAGAAAGCCAGCTCCATCAAATCCTCAGAGATTCAGCCAATATTGTTGATGGGCGATCACTATATGAGCAAGGCCAGTAGCCTGGAAGATGCAATGCGTGCTGCTGAAAAAGAGCTGGATGGCAAAGGAGCAAAAGCCACTGCTGCAGATAAGCAAAAATATGCTGATGCAAAAAAAGCCTATGTTGATGAGTATGCATTAGCTGCTGAAAATTTTGAGAAGGCTGCGGATATGCTGAGCAAAGTAAATCCCCTGGATAATGTTCAAAAACGCCAATACTATATTATTGCCGGTAACCTTGCCCAGTATTATTTCTTTATAGGCCAGGATGCAAAAGGTGCAGATAAAGCAAAATACAATGCACTGGAGAAAAAATATGACAGTTTATATAAAAGCCTGAAGTAAGAAGAGAGCGGTTTTCAGTTCTTGTTTTTTCAGAGCGGTAGTTGATGCGTCAACTGCCGCTTTTTTTAGAATATAAGGCACCATCGTTTTTAGAGCATTGTTGAGTACGCTTCCAGTGCCGCAATGGAATAAAATAGTAAATTGCTGAATAGTCCTGTTTCTAAAACAGCACACGGTAAAAATAAAATAGTATATGAAAGATCTTAAAACAATATTTTTCTTTTTACGCCTTCCGGTGGCTGTATCCTTATCGGGACATGGTCTGGTAAGAATACCTAAGCTTGCAGCCTTCAGCAATTGGATGGTAACTACAATGGAAAAATCGGTATTGCCGGCTTCTCTAACGCTGACATTTGGCTATATTTTACCTTTTTTAGAGCTATTGATCGGACTGGCCCTGCTGATCGGTTTTAAAGTTAAATACAGCATTTTTGCAGGCCTTGCTTTGATGACACTGCTGATATTGGGTAGCTGCTCCATTGAGAACTGGAACGCTATTGAAGCGCAGCTGATCCATGCAGCTTATCTTTCCGGACTGCTTTGGTACCAGCTGCGATATTGTAATGAAGAAGTAAAAGCATAACAGACGTTTTATGATTAGCTTTATTTTATTAGAAGGCTACAGCCGGCATTACTATAATAAAGAAAATTTTAATAGCGGTTCGTTGTGAAGCGATTTAATTTTCTCAGCCTTCTATTGTAAAAGTTCCGGCTTTTGCCATTTGGCCTTAGTTCCGGCAGAAATCCCGCAATCGGTCAGGATCTTCCGGCCATAACTTCATCTTACATTGTTTGTACGATTCCTGTAAACCCAGTTTCCTTTTTATTTTAACTTTTATCCTCTCTATTACAGCAGTTGCAATCAATTAGCTACGTTCATCAACATTTGGGAGCGGGCTTACATTGTGCTGGTTTTTCAAAGATAGTTGGATTGACGGTTTATACGGAAATGGCATTTTAATCAGACCAAAAAGTTTCCCGCAAAAATGCAACCCTTTTATTGACCTGTAATGAATTTCACTATCGTGTTACGTCCCCGCTGTTCCGGACCTTCGGAACGCAGACTTCCGCCAATGGCGGAAGCGCAGATGGAGGATTATCAGCGCTATTCCCTGCCTCACCAGCAGGAAGGCACTATTTCCGCGGGAGCATTTGCCGCATGTGCCTTTTCTTTTGGTGCTTCCTGGAAATACAAGGGTGTTGAGAATCAATAGATCCCATCTGCTTTGGAGGAATTTTAATGCCCCGGTTTTTAGTAGCAATGCTTTGTTTAGGTCTATAATAAATTTCACTATCGTATTAGACGACAGGCGGGATTTGACAAAGAGATGTAATTTTTGACAAATACGTTCACCTGAACCAGCAGGCAAAATAAAAATGACGAAAGCCGGGACTCAACGGTTTTAAACGCAGGTTGTAAGCGCATTGAAGCAGGCAGCTATTGTCATTCAAGATCATTCTTCTTTCCTGTAAGCAGGATTAAGAAAGTAAATCAATCGAACTGTTACCAATTAAACCCATTTGCCTAAAGAGCAAGGCAAGAAAAGATGGTACCGCTCTGATCTTCTTCAGTATTGCGAAAACAGAAAAATTCCTCCCTCTCAACACCGAAATCGCTATCCCGCTCAAATACTGGCATCGTAAACACATACGGATTTTGTCAGACTCCCCGGAGGAATATGGAATGGCCGACACCCTGAACGAAGAATTAGCAAGACAACTGCGGCTTGCTAATGATGTAGTGTCCTATGCCATAAAAGAGAATATACCCAACGTTGTTACCTTTACCAAGGAAACCTATTATCCAGGTTTTGACCCTGCGACTTTAGAGGAAAAAGCAATTTTCCGGCGAAAAAACTAATTCAAAAGCCAATCCTGATTTATACTTCCGGATTGATGAATACATAAAGTGAAAAAAAAAGAAAGTATCGAAAACCACCATTGGTATCTATAATTTTATGAAAGCATAAATTAAGATATTTGAATATTACCGGGGGAAACCCATATCTTTTGAAAGTAAAAATCCGCTCTCATTAGCCTGGCGGTGTAACATTGCAGGCATTCAGGCGTGTAGTATATAGGAAAATTCTACAATGAGAGGTGTTATAACTTTAATCGCTCTGATTTTCCCGGCTTACCTTTTCAGCCAGGAACTTACTATTATTGGTAATGCCCACGTTGCGTCAGAAAGCTTTAATGCAGACACCCTTTTCACCATTCTTGAAAAGGTAAAGCCTGATATTATCCTTCTTGAGCTGGATAGTGGGCTATTTTCAAAAACGTTTGATGAAAAATTCGGGCTGAAATACAAATCAAAAGAGAACGAACCGGTTGCTATAGCCCGGTATATTGAACTACATCCTTTAACTATTGCCTCACATTTTGATTACGAAAACCGGGATACTTATCGCCTGCAGCATGGAATTAAACAATCGCAAAATTTAACCGGGAAGTTACTGGATAGTTTATATAGAAATAAACTTTTGAGAAAACGTCAAACTAAAATTGTAAAAAAATACTACTCGCTTACAGAAGAATTGAATAGTTATGCTAACAAGCCAGCTTCTGAATTTAATAGTTCTGAGCTCGATAAGCTCGCGAAAAGGAAACAGATTTACCAACACCACAAAATCAGAAAAGTTATAAATCAAAGGGATGAATTCTCAAAACTATTTGTAACCACAATTTTGGGAACAAAAGTAAGTGTACGAAATGCTTATAGCAGCCTGTCACACTTTTGGGATTTGCGAAATAAAACTATGGCAAAAAATATCGTTGCAATTGTTAAACAAAATCCGGCGAAACGAATCGTCGTATTGACGGGCTTCTCTCACCGATACTTTCTGAAGCGGGAAATACACAGCCAATATAAGCGCATAAAGCTGCGTGAGTTTTACGAATATTAACAGACGACAGGCTTCCGTTATTGTAGAATAGAAATATAGTAATGCGCCCTTTATTTGCTGCCGGGCATTTTAAGGCATTGCTTATACATTTCTTGCTATAGAGACCATCCAAAACTTTAATTCAAACTTGCGTAAAACTGCATATTTTGTCACGGAGATCAAAGATCTAAATACCGCAGAACATATTGATTTTATTTATGCATCTAAACCGGCCTATAAAGATTACGGTGCAGAATCATATAGCGATTTCAGAATGCTTGGAAGTGAAGTGGTGCATAACCCGGCTGTGTTTAGCCAGTTGGAATAGATATAAGACATTTTAACTTAAAAATATTGAAATCTAGCTTGTCATGTTATCCAAGTATCTTTTTTAGGCATGAAAGCGTAGTTTTTTTACAACAACGGGAACTAAATTTGTTTTATTAACGAATTGTAAAATAACATTATGAAAGGGTTAAAAAATCAGATTGCTGTCGTTACCGGAGGTTTGGGGGATTTAGGCTTTGCCATAGCCAGCCGTTTATCAGAGGAAGGGTGTTCTGTTGTTTTGCTGGATGTAGCTCCTGATACAGAAGCGAAAGCCAGCTCGATCGGCGCACGCTACTGGCAGGTCGATATCAGTAACGAAGGTGCGGTAACCGCTGTCTGTGCTGCTATCGCGGAGGAACTGGGCAAAGTGAGCATACTGGTGAACGCCGCCGCCTGTTTTATTTTTAAAGGTGTTGATGCAAGTGCGGAAGATTGGGAGCGCATCAATGCTGTAAATATTTGCGGTACTTCATTAATAACAAAGTATATCGTTCCGCAAATGCAGGAAATTGGCAAAGGAAGTATTATAAATATATCATCGGTCAGCGGATTTATCGGGCAGGCAAACTTTGCAACATATAATGCAACCAAATTTGCGCTCAGGGGACTGGCGAAATGCTGGGCACAGGATCTGGCACCCTTTGGAATACGGGTGAACACGCTGTGCCCGGGTTATATCTATACCAGGGCATTTATTGATTCATGCGAAAAACTGGGATTGGATATTGAGGCAGAAGATCGCAGGGCTGCTGCCATGCATTTATTGGGGCGGCAGGGAAGGCCGGAGGAAGTTGCTGCTGCTGCTGCCTTTCTGGCAAGTGATGACGCTTCCTTCATAACAGGAAGCGATTTATTGGTGGATGGAGGATATCTGGCAAAGTAAATGACGATGAAAACACTTTTTTACCCCAAACATGATCTGTTGGAAATTACAGATCAGCAGGTCCCTTACATGGCAAAGAACGAGGTACTGATAAAAGTAGCCGCCTGTGGCATCTGTGGCAGTGAGCTGGAAACCTTTAAATCGCATAGTAGCCGGCGGGTGCCGCCATTAATAATGGGTCATGAATTTAGTGGTGTCATTGTTGATGTAGGGGAATCTGTGGCTGATTGGAAAAAAGGAGACCGGGTAGTAAGTAACGCCATTGTTCCCTGCGGGCATTGTGAGTTGTGTACTTCCGGAAAAACAAACCTTTGTCAAAACCGGCAGGTATTTGGAATGCAGCGCAACGGGGCATTTGCCGAATATGTGAATGTACCGGCGCATTGTTTGATACCATTGCCGGAAATGGTTCCTTTTCATGCGGCTTGCCTGGCAGAGCCACTGGCTAACGGTGTACACCTGGTAAAGCTTAGTAAACATATTCCCGTCAATAATATGCTCATCATCGGCGCCGGACCAATAGGGCTTATGGCTTTGCAGGCATTCAGATCTATGCGGCAGGTCCATGTTTTTGTAGCCGATCTTTTAGAAGACCGGCTGTCAATTGCCCAAAAGCTGGGAGCTTCCGGGGTAATTAATCCTTCCCGTCAGGAGCTGGTAGCTACACTATCTGAAATGTCAGGAGGCGCTTCTATTGATCTGGTTGTGGATGCAGTTGGATCCGCCCAAACAAACCAATATGGGTTGAAGGTATTAAAGCCCGGAGGTGTTCTGTTAATGATCGGACTTCACCAAAACAGCAAATCGCTGGAAAGCTATGATCTGGTACTGGCTGAGAAACAGGCGGTTGGAAGTTACGCCGCAACACAGGAGGATATGCGAGATGCTGTCAGCCTGATCGCTTCAGGAAAGGTTGACATGACCTCATGGATCAACTACTATAATTTAGAAAATGGTATTACTGCTTTTTATGATATGATGGAGGCAAAGGGGTCTCATATAAAATCGGTGTTGGTTATGGAACCAGCAAAGAACCATTCAGATAAATAACAGTTCAAATGAGCAAAGGAAAGATTGTAATAACCGATTATGGATTTAAAGATCTTGAACAGGAGTTAAAAATGTTCCGGGAGCATGGCTATGATTTAGTAGCACTGGAAACCAGCACGGAAGATGAATTGATTGAAGCTTGCACAGATGCTGATGCCTTACTGGTTCAGTGGGCGCCTATAAGTGCCCGCCTGATTGCACACCTTAATAAATGTAAGATTATAGTGCGATACGGTATTGGGGTGGATAATGTGGATTTAAATGCAGCCAAGCAAAAATCAATACCGGTCTGTAATGTGCCGGATTATTGTATAAATGAAGTAGCCGATCATACACTCGCTCTTGCACTTTCGCTTTCGCGTCAATTGGGCGAGATCAATAACCGGCTCAAAAAAGGCGAGTGGAAGATCGTGCCTCCTTACAGAATGCCGGCTTTTCGGGATATGCTGTTTGGTACTATCGGTTTTGGCCGCATTGCCAGGGAAGTTCTTAAAAGCGCAAAGTCTTTGGGTTTTAAAGTAGGAGCCTATGATCCAAAGATCAACCCCTTTCAGTTAAAGGAAGCCGGGGTTGCAGCTTTGAGTTTTGAGGAGCTGATATCCGGAGCCGATATTATTTCATTACACCTTCCGCTTACGGCTGAAACGCAGCATATAATAAACGCGGCAACCATTGAGCAAATGAAGCAGGGCGCAATTATTATCAATACTTCTAGGGGCGGACTTATTGATACGGAAGCATTGGCTGCGGCACTTTCAAAACGGCGGGTAGTGGCAGGGCTGGATGTGTTTGAAAATGAGCCGTTACCGGAAACACATCCTTTATGGGGCGTGGAGCATGCAGTGCTTACATCGCACACAGCCTGGTATAGTGAGCGCAGCGTGCCGGCTTTGCAACAAATGGCGGCTGCGGAAGTGCTCCGGGGGCTGCAGTCAGAACCGCTTAAAAACAGGGTGATATAAAACAGGAACTGAAGACCGGTTAAAAAACTAAAAACTATGTTTGTTGCAGAAACGTATTCCATTGCCATAATATTGCTATTTATTACAATGATCTGCTGGGGTTCCTGGCCGGTATTGCAAAAGATGGCGGGCGCTTCATGGCGGTTTGAACTGTTTTATTGGGATTATGTATTGGGTATTGTGGCGGTAACCTTACTTCTTGCTTTTACTTTAGGGTCGTTTGGCAATTATGGAAGCAGTTTTATGGAGGATCTGCGTCAGGCGGATTTAAACAATCTCATATCGGCTGCTATAGGAGGGGTTATTTTTAACGCGGCCAATATTCTGTTTGTAGCAGCCATTGCTATTGCAGGTATGGCGGTTGCATTTTCAATTGGAGCCGGTACCGGGTTGATTCTGGGTGTTGTTGTTAATTATATTGCCTTACCTGCAGGAAAGCCGGTTTACCTGTTTGGCGGGGTAATATTTATTGCCGCCGCAATTTTGTTATCTTCTGTTTCACACCGCAGGGTTTCTGGAAATCATAAATTTTCCGGCAAGGGAATTATTCTTTCTTTATTGGCAGGGATACTTTTTGGATGTTTTTACCGGTTTGTTGCCGCCGCCATGTACCCTAATTTTAAAGTGCCAGAGTCGGGCAGGCTGGGGCCTTATTCGGCAACTTGTTGTTTTGCTTTTGGTGTGCTCATAAGCAACCTGCTGTTGAATACCCTACTCATGAAAAAACCTTTTCAGGGAAAGCCGTTGGGGTTTAAAGACTACCTCGCCGGTTCCGTTTTCAGGCATCTTATGGGTGTTCTTGCAGGTGCCGTTTGGGGGCTGGGCCTTACATTCAGCATCCTTTCAGCAGGAAATGCGGGCTTTGCCATCTCTTTTGGGTTGGGGCAGGGAAATGCCATGGTGGCAGCAATCTGGGGTGTTTTTGTATGGAAAGAGTTTCGGAATGCTCCGCCGGGTACGTCCTGGCTATTGTACAGCATGTTTTGTTGCTACATTATTGGCGTATTACTCATTATTTACGCTAAAAGCTAAAAAAATAATGTATTTATAGCGTTTTGCCGGATTTTATATTATGTTTAGGTCATAAAACCATTGGTTATTTATGATTCCTAAATTAATGAAAGTCCAGAAGACCGATTCTGAATCTTTTGCGGTTAACAGATACGTGCATGAGGACCGGTTCCCGGCAATCTGGCATTTTCACGACGAATACGAGCTTACATTAATCCTGGAAAGCAATGGTACCCGTATGGTAGGAGATCATATTGATTCTTTTGCCGCCGGAGATCTGATATTTATTGGAAAGAACCTTCCCCATACCTGGCGTAATGAGGGTATAAAAAATTATAAAAAGGCAGAAGCGCTAGTACTGCATTTTTTGGAGGATATGTGGGGGCACCGGTTTTTTGAATCGCCCGAAATGAAAAATGTTCTCGCATTGCTGGAGCGTTCACACAGGGGGATCAGGATCACAGGAAAAACAAAAGTGGTGCTGACCGAATTACTGCTGGCTATGGAAAAAACAAAGGGTATTGAAAAGATCAGGTTGCTGTTGTCGTTACTGGATATCCTTTCCACTTCTGAGGATCTTGTAGAACTATCAAGTGAAGTGTTTGTTAAATCAATTGAAGACCCCGGTTCAGAACGGTTAAGAAAGATTTATGAATATATTATGAATAATTTTCATAAGGACATTAACCTTGTTGAGGTTGCAGAAGTAGCTCACATGTCGCCTTCAGCCTTCAGTAGGTATTTTAAAAGCCGTATGCGCAAACCCTTCCGGCAATTCATAATTGAACTTAAGGTAGGATATGCGTGTAAACTGCTGATGCAGGAAGACAGGGCCGTTACCGAAGTGTGTTATGAGAGCGGGTTTCAAAATCTGTCCAATTTTAATGAACAGTTTAAAAAAATTACAGGGCTTACCCCAAAAAAATATCAATTAACACATACAAATAAATAAGGCGTCAACGCTGTCGTTGGTAATATCATAAACTATAAAACGAATCCAATATGAAATTGATAGATCTTTCCCATCCATTAGAGCACGGACAGCAAACTTTTCCCTGGGACCCCAAGCTGAGTATTATACCGCATGGTACTACCAAAACGCTTAAATATAATATTACGCAGGTCAGTATGGGAAGCCATCAGGGAACACACGTAGATGCTATGTATCATTTTTTGGACGAAGGCAAAACACTTGATCAGATGCCACTGGATTGGTTTTATGGTACAACACATCTCATCCGGATACCGAAACAGGCAAATGAAGAAATTACCCCCGATGATTTTATACCTTACCGGTCTGTTTTACAGAGAGGTGCAAGGATCATTTATGAAACAGGCTGGTATCGGCAATTCGGAAAAGAAAATTTTTATTCCGATTTTCCTTCGCTTACCCAGGAGGCGGGGAAATATCTGGCCGAATGTGGCATCCGTTTTTTAGGTATGGATACGCCCACACCCAGTAAAGACTGGTATGAGATCCATCACGACATTTTATTGCCTAATGAGATTGTGATTGTTGAGTCATTAGCAAATCTTGATCAACTTCCGGATCAGTTTACTTTCATTGGGTTTCCGTTGAACTTTAAAGGGAGAGACGGCTCACCAATTCGCGCTGTGGCAATGGTTGATGAATAAAAAAACAAGAAAGAAGCGAGCACAAATTGTCTTAACAGAGAGCAGTTATTGCAATAGAAGCAACGTTTTTTCTACAAAACCCTTTACTATTAAGCATTGTAAAGGGTTTTTTAATGAGAATATCCGAATAATGAAATGGCCATTGTAATTGACGATCAATTTTATTAGATGTTCGCAATCACAAGTGGTTTGTTCGGCCCACACCACGGTCAGTGTTCGAACTGACTGTGACGAGAAATGATTTTTGATACCGATTCGTTGTAAAACAGGAACGCCGTATGTTATAAAAGCATATTTTTTTGCCTTTTTTGAGGAAGTTTAGGGGACGTGATCCAATTACTTTTACACTGCATTGCTGCCAAAGGTTAGCGACTTCCGTTATTTACTTTCAGCAGCAATTTCTTTTATTAGTTAAGCCATACAGGAGTTTTTATTCAGTTTAAGCTTACGCCATAACTTAAACCACGATTGCTGAATAAACACAAATACCGCTTAAAAAATGAGGAAACTTCAATTTACCAAACCAAACCAATTTAAAGTATGAAGAGGATTTGCTTAATGAATGGGTTCATGCTGTTGTTTATTCTTCTCCTTGAAGGAAGGGCATGGGCACAGGAGCGAACGATTACCGGAACAGTAACGACAACAAAAGACAACTTACCTGTTTCCGGAGTAAATGTGATTGTAAAAGGCATGCATAACGGCACAAATACGGATGCCAAAGGCGCTTACAAGCTTGCCGTACCCGCTGAAGGAGGTACATTAGTGTTTTCGGCCGTTGGGTTGGAAACGCATGAGGAAGTTGTCGGGTCGCGTTCAACTGTAGATGTTGCCCTTAACCCCGACGTGGCCCAGTTGAACGAAGTGGTAGTAGTGGGTTATGGTACACTAGAAAAGAAAAACCTGACGAGCTCCATTACTTCGCTTAAAGCAAAAGACCTGGTGCCTGGTGTAAATGGTGCTACAATAGCCAATGCACTCAAAGGTAAGGTTAGCAGTTTGGTGGTTCAGGAAACGGCCAGCCCTAACTCGGCTACTGCGTTGCAGTTACGGGGTATGGCTTCGGTAAATACATCACGTGAACCTTTGGTAGTGATCGATGGTATGCCTGGTGGCGATCTGCGCTCAGTGGCGTTGGAAGATATTCAATCCATCGACGTATTGAAAGATGCTGCGGCAGGTGCTATTTATGGTACCCGGGCTACCGGTGGCGTTATTGTGATCACTACTAAAAAAGCGCAGGAAGGAAAAATGAAAATTTCATATATAGGCGAAGTTATTTTCAAGCAGGATTTTGGAAAACCCCGCGTGATGAACGCAGAGGAATATTTGAAATACAAACCAGGAGCTACTAATTATGGATATGATATTGACTGGTGGGAAGAGGGCATGAGCAAGAACCCTACTTCGCAACGCCATGTGGTGAATATTCAGGGCGGAACTGCAACAGCTAAACTTTATGCTACGGCAGCTTATGAAGACAACCGGGGAGTACTTTCGGGAGATGACCGGATTGACTACAGCGGACGCATCAACGGCGATTTTAAGCTTATAGATGGCTGGTTGGAAATTGGAACACACGTTGCCTACCGGCAGGCGAACCGCGATTTGTCGTCGCCTGGCGTTGGCACTTTGTTGGCGGTAAATCCTACACGCTCTCCTTATGACCTTACGCAATGGAACCCGCGTAACGGATTGGATGATCCCAATACCATCCGCGATGCGGAGCTGATCACCAATAACCAATTGGATAAATGGTTCCGTCCCGATGTGGCACTTACGCTCAACATCAAGCCGATAAAAGGATTGGCGTACCATCATAACGTAGGTTTTGAGAACCGCCAAAGCGAATTTCATTATTATGCGCCATCCACCACTACTGTAACGGAATATCAAAACGTTAGCGGGCAAGGTACTGCCGAGCTGAGATTCCAGAAAGAAAACCGGTTGAATACGGATGGTTATTTCTCTTATAACAATACACTTGGCGACCATTCTGTTAACGCGGCTGCGGGTTACAGCTACTATGAATTTAACGGAGAAATGTTTGGGATGAAAAACTATGGCTTTGCTGTAGATGGTATTAAAATGTGGGATATTGGCTCCGGTATCAACCTAAACAATCCTGCTGTTGCCAACAAGGCTGAAATGCAATCGTCAAAACAGATCACACAAAAGCTGCTGGCTTATTTTGGCCGTATCAACTATTCATTTAAAGACCGGTATTTGCTTTCGGGTACTTTCCGTCGCGAAGGCTCGTCAAAATTTGCAGCCAACAAACGCTGGGGTAATTTCTGGCAGGTGTCAGGAGCATGGCGTCTTTCACAAGAAAGCTTTATGCAAAACATTGCTGCGATTAATGACCTGAAGATCCGTGCTTCTTATGGTGTAACGGGCAATGAAGGCTTCTCTGCCGATTACGCAGCAACAATGTATGGGGCTGATTCATATTATCCTTTGCCAAATGGCAATTGGGCCTATTCCTATGGCATTACCCAAAACATCAACCCGGATTTGGGATGGGAAGAAAAACATGAGTGGAACCTTGGGATAGATTTCGTGCTGTTTAATAGCCGCCTGTTTGGTAAACTGGATTTGTACACGCGTAACGTAGTGGGTTTGATATACAATGTGGATGTACCACAACCTCCTTATGTTCAGGCACAGATGTATAAAAATATAGGTACGTTAAAAAACAATGGATGGGAGTTTGAAATTGGCGGGAACGTTGTATCTGCCGGCAACTGGGACTATACGATGAAAGCAAATGTTAGCCATAATGTTACCAAGATCGGTTCCTTATGGGGGAATCAAACCTATTATACAGGTGCTTATGTAGGCCGTGCAGGTGATCTTCACCGTATTGAAGAAAATGCACGGGTAGGATCGTTCTGGTTGTATCAATACGCGGGTGTAGATAACGAAGGGCGTTTTATAGCGCTGGATAAGGATGGTAATAAGATTGTACCCGAAGTTGACGGCAAAAATCTTGAAGATAAACGCTATATTGGTAATTATATTCCTAAGGCAATCATAGGTTGGACGCATGATCTGCAATATAAAAACTTCTCACTGGGCTTAACCTTTACCAGCTGGATTAAATACGACATATACAATGCCATTGAGCATGAAATGGGCATGCAGGCCGGTTTGCCTGGTGGCTTGCGCAACCAGTTGCTTGATGCGTATACAAAAAACGGGGCGATACAGGGGCAGGTGCTTGAAAGTGATTACTTCCTTCAGGACGGTACCTTCCTAAAACTTCAGAATTTTACCCTGGGCTATAAGCTGAATACGAAAAAGCTTTTAAAAATTATGGAGTCCGCAAGATTTTACCTAACAGGTAATAACGTGTTCCGCATTACAAAATATAAAGGTCTGAACCCTGAGGTTGATATTACCGGTTGGGAAGGCGGCGTAGAATGGGCCTCGGTTTATCCTCAAACACGCACATTTACTCTGGGCATGCAATTGACTTTTTAAACAATTGAATTTTTGATTATGAAAAAGATATTTAAATCAGTTATAATAATGACTATATGCATGTCTGTTTTGCAGGGCTGTAGCATTGATCCGGAATATTATTCGCAGGTATCACCTTCTAATTTTTTTGACAGTCAGGATAAAGTCTATCAACGTTTTGCCCGTCCGTTTACAAGCTGGGCCACTTATCAGGGGGGTGTTCCTTATGCGCGTTTTACAGTATTGAATACACTGGCAAGCGATGAGTTGCTGATGCCAAACCGTAATGGCGACTGGTATGATGGTGGTTTTTATCTCAACCATTTTACGCATCAGTTTTCCCCAGCTACTGACGGTTATTGGAATTACACTTGGGATGCTATTTCAGAGAGCATTGCTCAGGCCTGGAGCGCTGTGGAAGACATTGACAAAAATGTTGATTTTGACGCATTGGGTTTTCCTGAAGGAATACGCGAGTCAATGCTCAATCAAATAAAAGTGCTTGTTGCCTATTTCTATATGATCGGGCTTGATGCATTTGGCGGTATGCCTTTGTATACATCCAATCAAACAGAACTGCAATCACGAGCTACAGATAAACAAACCTTTGAGTTTATTGAAGGGCTGCTTTTGGAAGCATTGCCCACTTTGCCTAAAAAAGCATCGGGCGATGCAGAAAAAGGATATGTTTCCCAGGGTACCGCTGCGGCTTTATTGGCAAAATTATATTTCAACGCCAGGCCGTATACGGGCGAAGAAATGTATACTAAATGTGCTGAGATCTGTACAAAAATTAAAAATGGCGAGTACGGGCCTTATGCATTGGCTGGTTCTTATCAGGAAATATTTGGCTTTTCTAATGCCACTTCTCCTGAATTGATGTGGGTAGTACCCAGTGAAAACAGCAAACGCGAAGTGGGCGGTGGAACACCTCAGTACTCTACCCATTACAATACCTGGATGTACCTGGATAACCCTGGTGCTATGTCATGGAACGGGCTCTGTTTGCTTCCTTCACAAGATATTAATGGTAAGCATTATCTTAAAGTAGCCGGCAACCTAGGCGGCCCTTTCAAATTAGGAAGCCCTTATGATAAATTTGAAGCAACAGATCTGCGTAAGAAAAACTATGTTTATAATGGCAACGGGCAATATACAGGTATGTTTTTAGCAGGAGTGCTGACAAATCCTCACACAGGCGTTTCCTGTATTGCGGATGGCAGTCGTGAATATCCCAAAGGTACCATCATTCCTATGGTTGATCAGGTGGCGCAGCTTGCGCCCGACCCGAACGGAACACGTTATCCGAATGGAAGAAAAGAAGGGGCACTCTATGGCGAAGAAAATTCAGGTGTACGACTTTTAAAACATTCACCTATTCCCAATGAAGCGGACAATGCCCTTCGATTTAATCCTGAAGTGCCTGTGATACGTTTTACAGAAATACAGTACATGCTTGCGGAATGCAAGTGGCGTTTAGGCGACAAACCAACGGCTGCTAATCTTATCAATGAAGTACGCAAGCGCTATTTCGCCGGGGGAAATGATCCTAATCCTGCTACGGCCGGAAACCTGGATGAGTACCGTTTTTTGGATGAGTGGCTGATTGAATTCATTGGCGAGGGCCGTAGGCGTACGGACCTGGTGCGTTGGAATAAATTCACTACCGAAGCATGGTGGGATCACCCTGCTGATGGGCCAGGAAAAGAGTACCTTAACAGATTCCCGGTTCCTGCAAGTGCAATCAATGCCAACCCAAAACTGGAGCAGAATCCCGGTTATAAATAATCGTATTTTTCTATTCATAAAATAGCTTCGCCTGTATAGCGAAGCTATTTTGTTTTGCGTCTTTCGTATTCATATTCAGGATTACCTATGTATTGCAGTACAGGCAACTTTGCTGTTTTGATTATTCCGGGTTCCCCCAATCCTAACAAAACGGTTGTTGATTACTTCCGGTCAACAAAAAATAAAGCGGTATACAAAATATAAAATCTATTGCATTTTAGGCGTATTGCAAGGATATAATATGTTATAAAAGCATCATTTTTTGATGGCATTAAGGGAGTTTCAACAGCCTTACGCAAGTAATTTAGCTATTGGTAAATATAAATTGCAAGCTATATGTTTTATCAGTGTTTGTTGCTTCGTGTAAGGTCTCCGTCAGGAGCATATTTTAAGGATGCTGCAATTGAATCGAGATCCGTTAGTATTCAGGAGTTATTGTACGGTAGTTTATCAGGTATGTATTGCGATACCCCGAGATTGATTACTGAAAATGGATGATTTCAGATTTGATGCTTAATACAGTTGATTCTCCGCCAGGCACTGATCCTTACATTAATTATTTGATTGCGATTGCTCTAATTTATTGCTGTACCTCTGGTGATTGTTTCTTTGTTTGTAAAACAGAGGTCCAGACGAGGAAACCCAACAGGTCCGTTAAGGACAGTTTTGGAGCAGCTTAAGAGGTACAGCTTATTTTAAGGAGTTGCAGCTGTTCTGAGAGAACAAAAATCGGTATCAAAAAAGAAATTGTCATAAATCCGCTAATCAAGTTTTAAATGGATGATTGACGAACATTAAAGACCTGGCTATTGCCGGGGAAGAGGAGATTTTGCGAGTATGGTAGCATACTGTACTCAACAAAAGAACTTCAGCCGACAGACCTGATGAGCATAAATGCTTATCGCTTATTTACTACAAAATGTATTGGAATATGAATCTTTTAATAAACCAATTAAAGTTGTTTAAAAAAAATTTATTCGCTTTATTAGTACTCTGTATAAGCGCACTGCAATTACAGGCGCAAGACAGAAATAGTATTTCCGGTATTATAACGGACACTTCCAATTTACCGCTCAGCGGCGTAACGGTTTCCCTGGAAGGAAGCTCCCATAAAACGGTAAGCGAAGAGGACGGGCAGTACAAGATCAACGCTGTTGAAGGAAATGCAGTGCTTTTGTTTTCACTGGTAGGCTATCAGAGCCAACGGGTTCCTGTTAGAGATCGGCATACCGTTAATGTGGTAATGGAGCAGGATGTACAGGATATTGATGAAGTAGTGGTTATTGGGTATGGTACAAAAGATCGCCGGTCCCTAACCTCTTCTCTTTCCACTATCCAGGCCAAGAATTTTGAAAACCTGAAGACGTCCAGTATGGAGCAGCTCATTAAGGGGCAGGCTGCAGGGGTGCAGGTACTTCAGCCCCAGGGACGGCCAGGGTCAGGCATCAATATACGGGTGCGTGGAATAGGATCCATCAACGCTAAAAATGATCCGTTGTATGTTATTGATGGTATGCCGATTGAGGCGCCGGGCTATGATCAGGTAACAGATGTGCTTTCTTTCCTGAATCCATCAGATATCGAATCCATTACGATTCTTAAGGATGCGGCCTCAACTGCCATCTATGGATCCCGGGGATCAAATGGCGTAGTGCTTGTTACAACAAAATCAGGAAAAAATAAAGAAAAGCTGAAACTGGAAGTAGGGGCGTATTACGGATTTCAGACCATTCCGGAACGTGGAAAGTTTCACATGTTAAACGGAGAGCAATATGCGCAATACCAGCTGGAAAGAGTAAAAGCCTGGATAGAAGATGCCGGGGGCACATTTGATCCAAATAATATTCCTGACACCTATGCGGGCTACCGGAAGTATGTAAATTATAAAGGAACGGGGGAGAACTGGTTCGACAATATAACCCGCACTGCTCCTACTGAGCAATATAACGTTACTATTACCAGCGGAACGCCAAAAAGCAATATGTTTCTTTCGTTTGACTACTATTCCGTAGATGGCGTAATGAGGAATACGGGCTATAAACGGTATTCATTAAGATTGAATACAGAATCCAATCCATTTCCATTCCTGAAAATTGGTTTGCGTGTTAACCCAAGCTATAACCTGCGGCAAACGTTTAACAGCGATCTACTGAACTCACTGTATCTGCCCAATCCAACAATTGCGGCGCGCAATTCTGACGGCAGTTTAAACAAAACCATCGGGGATGCGGAAATTGGTAATTTTTTGTACAATAACTGGTATCTGGTAACCGATAATGTTACAGATTATAGAAATGATTTCCGGTTATTAACAAGCGCTAATGTAGATATTCAACTGGCAGAGGGCTTTTATCTGAAAAATGTTATTGGGGCAGATATGAACTTTTCACGTTCCAGGTATTTTTTCCCACAATCCATTGGCAGCCCTGATATGTGGACGGGTAACTGGATGACGGAAGTAGATCAATCCTGGTCTTACGGAAAGTCTTCACGCGATGAAATGCGCAATTTTCTGATTGAAAATTATCTTTCCTATACCAAAAAATTTGGCGGCAAACATGAAATTGACGCTATGGCCGGCCATTCTGCACAAAAGCAGGATTATGATGCAGACCACCTGGAGGCATGGAATTACCCTGATGACAGGATTCCTTATGTATACCGCCAGGCCATGGGTACATCCGGAGTTGCGGATGATGGCAGCGACGCATTTAAGTATGCGATAGAATCTTATCTGGCCAGGATCAATTATAATTTTGATAACCGGTATTATTTTAACGCGTCCATCCGGCGCGATGGTTCCTCCCGTTTTTCACAATCAGGGCGCTGGGGTACATTCCCCTCTGTATCTGTTGGCTGGGATGTGGCCAATGAATCATTTCTTAAAAAGATCAGGGATATAAATGTATTAAAACTAAGGGCCAGCTATGGTTATACAGGCAACGCCAATATCGGCAGTTCTTTTGCTTATTATCCGGCACTTGTAAATGCCAATTATACCTTTAGTAATAATTTGGCAACAGGCCGCTACCCGGCTTATGTAGATAAAGGGCTTACCTGGGAAAAGAATAAAGAATATGATTTTGGGCTGGACCTGAGTATTCTAGACCGTCGCCTGAGCTTTACTGTTGATTATTATAACCGCAGAACCTATGATCTTTTGTTAAACCGCCCAACACCCGTGCTGCTTGGGGCCGTTAGCGTTTTAACAAATATGGGGGAGGTGGAGAATAAAGGCTGGGAGTTTACTGTTAATTCAGTCAACTTTAACAGGGAGGACTTTCAGTGGAATACCGGTTTTAATATTACGTTCAATAAGAATAAGGTTCTTGCGCTGAATGATTTTGCAGATCCTATAGAGGTTGGGGATGAGTTTAATGGATCAGGCTACACCGCAGTAGGGCAACCGATTTCTATGTTCAGAGGGTACAAGATACTTGGGGTTTATAAAGATCAGGCAGAAGCGGAGGCAGATCATAATCATAATCCTTATGCGTATGCGGGCTCTTTAAAAATACAGGATACCAATAATGACGGGCAAATAACGCCGGATGACCGCACTATCATCGGCAATCCTCATCCTAAGTTCATTTTCGGGATGACTAATAATGTAAAGTACCGGAACTTTGATCTGAGCATGCTGATAAACGGCTCCTGGGGCGCACAGGTGAACGTGAACCAGTTCCAGTTTATTCATAATATGGACGGCGTGTTCAATCTGGAGACCAGCGTACTGGATCGCTGGAAATCGCCCGAACAGCCCGGCAAGGGCATTATGCCAACTACAGTGGATCACGACAATCAGCTGCAATATGTTCGTTTGGGAAACAGTACGTGGATCTGGGATGCATCTTATTTGTCAATTAACAATGTTACTTTAGGCTATACGTTGCCTAAATTCTTACTTCAAAAAGGTAAAGTTTTTACAAATGCCCGCTTCTATATTTCTGTTCAGAATGCCGCCATGTTCTGCAAGTCGCCATTAAATAATCCTGAAGGAAATTTTGCCGGTACAGATCTGCAGATGGGTAATTATATTCAGATCTATCCGTTGGCAAGAACAGTAACATTTGGAACAAACATCTCTTTTTAAATAATACAGGCATGAAAAAACAATCTATACTACTGACGCTTTCTATAGCGGTATTGATGACGTCCTGCTCAAAGTCTTTTTTAGATCTTCAGCCGGAATTGACCTTGTCTTCAAATAATTTTTATAAATCGGAAAATGATTATCTCTCCACCCTGAATGCGGTGTATTCAGGATACCGGGATGTATTGCCTAGTATATATGTAATGGGCGAGCTACGGTCGGATAATACAACGGACCAGTTCAATATAGGCAACAGGGGCACCGGCACCGTGCCTTTTGAGGAACTGGATGAGTTTTATATGACTTCCACAAATCTGGTTAATGGTTACTGGGTTGCAGGTTATGGTGCTATTTATAAAATTAATACGTTTCTGGATTTATTAAATAATGCTCCGGAAGGCATTATTACTACAGCTGGGCTAAAAGAGCGGATGGAGGCAGAGGCCCGTTTTGCCCGGGCATTCCATTACTTCAACCTGGTGCGTTTTTATGGAGATGTACCACTCCTTTTAAAGCCTGTTGAAAAAGCAGGGGAAGCCTTTACAATACCCCGCTCACCTATAAACGATGTTTATAATGCGATTATTGAGGACGCCAATTTTGCGGTTGAAAACCTCCCGGACGCTTATGGAACTGCAGAAAAAGGGCGTATTACTAAAGGTGCTGCCTTAACATTGTTGGCCAAGGTGCAGCTTACACGTAAAGATTATGATGGTGCCATAACAGCGCTGCGTCAGATTAAGGGATATGCGCTGGAACCGGATTATGCCAACTGTTTTAATCCTGCACATAAGAATGGTGTTGAATCCATTTTTGAGGTACAGTACAGCTCCGACCCGACAACGGGCAATAATGCACTCGTATTTAGTTGGGTGCCGTTGGGTGATGTTGCATGGAATGCCATCGTAAATGACGGAGGTTCAGGCAACGGAACACAATGGAATATTCCAACCAAAGACCTGCTGAAAAACGGATATTATGATCCCGCGGATAAGCGAAAAAACATATCTGTAGGCGTGGTAGATTTGCCTATTCCCGGTCAGTCTTCCAAGGATCCCGTGGCCTACATAAAAAAGTGGATTGTTTATACAGACCGATCAGCCCGTCAGCAGAACCCCTGTAATATGGTTATTTACAGATATGCAGATGTATTGCTGATGTTGGCCGAGGCGCTTAATGAAAAAGGATACACGGCCGGTGGCGAAGCTTTTGACCTGCTCAACCAGGTAAGGGCACGTGCCGGTCTTACAAAGCCTTTTACCGCGGCGGATATTCCAAATCAGGAAGCTTTTCGCCTGGCTATTGAACGGGAGCGGCGTATTGAACTGGCTTTTGAAGGACATCGCTGGTTTGATCTGCTGCGTACAGATCGTGCGCTTCCGGTAATGAAAGCCTATGCAACGATTGAAAAGGCAGATCCGTCCAGTTATCGCAACCCGGGATGGGAATTTACTTCCCGTTCCTACAATATTCAGAATTATATGCTTTTATATCCGGTGCCGTATAGCGAACAGATCAAGAACCCAAGTGTGGTTACACAAAACCCCGGGTACTAGGTGTCTTTTAGCACTGTGTAATTATGAGGAGTTTTTAATAAGTAAGAACAATAGAATAACGGCTCCTTTTAATTGGTAAAGGAGCCTTATTCAGATGAACAGACTGAGGATTGACTAACTCGTAGGAGGTAAAATCGCATACAAAACTTTTTTATTTATGAGGTGGTGTTTACTTTTTTTTACATTGACGATTGCTGTATTTACCGGGGAATGCGCTTCCCATAGCCCTCTGGTTATTGACGGGTATCCTGTTGCCAATTTTGCAATGACGGTGAATGCTTCAGAAGACGGGGGCTTTTTTAAACGGGTCTTTCAAAACCCCGGCACCCTGGGAGAATGGCTTAAAGACAGAGGCAGCATTCTGTTCAGTATAGAAAAAGGAAAACGGCAGCATTCGTTCTCCGGGTTTAAAGAAAAGAAAGTAGAACGCAGTTTCCCGTTTGTAAAAAGCGCCTATGGCCAGTCAGAACTGATCACAACACAGATCAATACTTTATCCTTCTGCCCTTTAGCGGTAAATGATGCAGAAACGGCGTCCCTGCCCGTGCTGCTTCTTGAACTGAATTGTTTCAATGCCGGGCCACAGGAAGATTTTGAAATAAAAATAACACCAGATTCGCTGGCCCGTAATGCGCAAGCTTTTAAAGCTTCAGGCTATTCAGGAATAATGGCCAGTGATTTTCAGCTGAGCAGCGACGCTGAAACAGTATGGAAAAATGGAGCACTTTCTATAAAGCTGTCTCTGAAAGCAAAGGAGCATCGTAGGGTCAGGGTAATGCTTGCCTTTTATGATGATGAGTGGAATGCAGCAAACCGGTTCCGGTCCGTAAGTGAAATCACAGATTTTGGATACCGGCAATGGTCGGCTTTAAAAGCAAGTACAGAATTGTTCAGCCATGCAATTCCTCAAATTGGCGACCGGGAGCTGGATCATTACCTGCGCTGGTATATGGTTCCGGGTATTTCGTTAACCCGGTATACCAAAAACGGGGAAGTGCTTACTATGGGATATGCCGAACTGAACCAGCGGGACAGCTACTGGACTTCCTGGCTGCACCTGGTTTTGTTCAAAGATCTGGAAAAAAAAATGATTGAAGAAAGCATTGAACAGCAGCAATCATCAGGAAAGATACCAACAACAATTTTTCCGCTGATAGAGCGGAACGATGATATTGACATTAACGCGTTCTTTGTGTTACGTGCGGTGCGCTATTATCAATTATATCATAACAGAAAACAGCTGCTCAGTTGGTGGCCTTCACTTAAAAAAGCGATGGATTGGCTGATAGCCCGGGATACAGATGGAAACGGGTTACCGGTACAGGTATCTTTCTGGGGCGACTGGAAAGATGTAAAAGGTGTGGAAGGTCGTAAATATGCTCCCTTTTCTTGTTTGATCTATTTGGCTGCGCTTAAACAAATGGAAGTGTTGGCCGGTGAATGCAATGATGCAGAAAGCGGGAACCGGTACCGGTTGGCGTATCAGAAAGGGTTTTATTTTATGAATAAGCCAGTTGCGGAAGGAGGCTTATGGAATGGTCATTATTACAACCAGATATGGAAGAACGGGGAAGTGAACGATAAGCTGCTTCAGGATCAGGCAATTGGTATTTTGTTTAATGTGGTACCAGAGAAAAGGGCATTGGAAATAATTGCTTCCTTAAATAGCATCAGCATGACCTCTTATGGTATTGCTGAAACATATCCTTATTATCCGGCATCGTTTGGTTATGCTCCGGGTACATATCATAATGGAGGAGTTTGGCCCTGGCTAAGCTTTATGGACTGTTGGGCACGGATACGTGCCGGCAGGGAAAAAGAAGCCATTGATTTGGTAAAAAAAGTAGCCCACGCCGATCTGGTTGCTTCCGGCGATTGGTCGCCTAATGAATACATCAACAGCAGTACAGGAGAGAATATGGGCTATCAGTTGCAGGGGTGGAACGCCGGGCTTTTTGGGCTGGTTTATTTCGGGCTGCTGCATAGGAATATGATTCCATAAAAGATTTGAATGAATAATAAAGAACGCAGAACCATAGTCATTGCATGGATTCAATAAATGAACAGCACACGGATTACACAAAAATGAAGCGGTTACTGAAATTTTTAGGAATGTTTTTCTGTTGCCTGCCGGCAGGGCTACACGCGCAGCAGGTGAGCGATTATAATGTAGTATGGAATATGCCTTCTCAGAATTCAGCCGGTTCTATGCCATTGGGAAATGGTGAGTTGGGAATGAATGTTTGGGTAGAAGAAGGCGGTGATTTATTATTTTATTTATCAAGAACAGATGCCATTAGTGAAGCAAACCGGTTGATGAAATTAGGAAGGGTACGGGTGCATCTCTCACCAAACCCGTTTAAGCAGGGCAAGCCTTTTGTTCAAACCTTATTGTTAAATGAAGGCGTAATTGAAATAAAAGCAGGCGACGCAACTATTCGCTTATTCATGGATGCTTCAAACAATGTTGCATACATAACATTCGATAGCAAACAGAAAAGAGAAATAACTGTTACGGCAGAGTCATGGAGAAAAGTGCCACATATCATAACAGCAGAAGAAAGTTTTTCTGCATGGACAACCAACCCGCTTCCACCTGCTCTGAAACTTGAAGAGAGTGCCGATACTTTTCTTCCAGCTAAAAATATAGTTGAATGGTGTCATGCAAATAAAGGTTCACAGTTGTATGATTTAACAGTGCGGCATCAGAATCTGCTTGCACAAAAACAAAACTTTCCCGACCTGATAAGCAACCGAGTTTTCGGTGTTGCCATGTCGGGGAAAGCGTTTGTTAAATCAAATGATTCAACATTATCATCAAAAGTCGCTCTTATAAAAGCAATGCTTAAAATAACTGCGCATTCATCACAAGTAAAATCTGTTGACGAATGGAAAAAGCAAATAGCGGCAATTGCTGGTCAGTCATCATTAACGGCGGCATTGGATAACAGTAAAAAATGGTGGGGCGCATTCTGGAACAAAAGTTATGTTTATATAAATATTCCAGGCGATAAGGCATTTGGCTATAAACTCACACAATCATACATCTTGCAGCGATACATGGCCGCATGCAGCGGACGTGGAAATTTTCCTGTAAAATTCAATGGTTCCATTTTTACAACAGAGCCGCAATATACCAACGCAGCATATCCACTTAGTTCTGATTACAGGAATTGGGGCAACGATTTTTGGTGGCAAAATACACGACTTCCTTACTACGCTATGTTTGCGTCCGGCGATTTTAATTTGATGCAATCGTTTTTCAAATTTTATCTCGATAGAACAGACGCGTTTAAAACAATGGCGCAGAAATTTTATGATGCGGAAGGACTTTTTATTCCTGAAACAATTTCCGTGTTTGGCACATACAGCAATGGTGATTACGGCTGGGACAGAACAGGTGTTACGCCAAAAGATGTAACCAATGAATACATAAGATTTATCTGGGTGCAGTCGCTTGAACTGAGTAAGATGATGCTTGATTATTATGCTTACACAAACGACACTGCATTTTTGCAGGGAAAAGCCTTGCCTTTTATAAAACAGGCACTACTGTATTTTAATAGCCGCTTTGTTGCAGACCGTAATAAAATGCGTATAACGCCAACACAGTCTATCGAAACATATTGGTATAACGTGGTAAATGATTTGCCTTGCGTTGCGGGCCTACATTGTGTACTGAATGCTTTAAAAGATTTGCCCGGGAATTTGATGGAGAAAAATGATAAAGCATTCTTTGATACGCTCATCAAAACATTGCCTCCTGTTCCGCAAAAAGCAACGGTTGAAGGTAATATATTTATTCCTGCAGAAGAATATTTAAACGTTGCCTGCAATGTGGAAAATCCTGAACTATATGCTGTGTTCCCATTTGGCGTATCAAATTTTTCAAATGATTTAAAAGAAACAGGAATACGTACCTACAAACACCGTGTAAACAATTTGAATAAAGGATGGGGGCAGGACGGACAAATAGCCGCCATACTGGGCCTTACAGATTCTTTGCCAGCCATGCTGAAAGAAAAAATAGCAAACACAAATTCCAATTACCGTTTTCCGGCAATGTGGGGCCCAAATTATGACTGGACGCCCGACCAGGATCATGGAAGCAATTTATTATTAACGATTCAATATATGTTATTGCAAACATATAAGGGTAAAAATTATTTGCTGCCTGCGTTTCCGAAGAATTGGAATGTATCGTTTAGGCTTTATGCACCAGGTTATACAATCATTAATGCAGATTATCGGCAAGGAAAACTTTCATATAGGGAACAAATTTCTGTTTTAAAACAAACTGAATAGATTATTTTTTAACAACTAAAAAAGTAAAAATGAGCGTATTGAATTTATCAGGCATAATGGTAATAGCCATTGCTGCCACATTACTGATATCGTGCAGTAGAAACCCTGGCAGCATACCAAAAGAAAATGATAAAGAAGATACGGCAAAGCTGCTGCTTCAGTATGATAAAAACCCTTCTGAAGAGGTGACTTTGCTGGATCCTAAACCAGAAAGCGGAAGTTATTGGACGGATGGAAGTGCTTTCAAAGTTTGGGAACATAAATCAGGATACGGGCAAGGTGTTCCAATAGTAATTGTAGGCGAATGCTACAGTTATGAAGATAATAAAGACAATGGCTTGTGGGAAACTACAGCAAAAATGATGGCGTCGGCATTCTTAAAAAACGATATCATCAAAAACTTTCGTAACTATTTTGATATTTATGTAGTTGTAGCTGAATCGCCTGTAAGTGGAATACAGGATGGAAACAACGGCGGAACCCCCGGAAAGTTTGGAACAACAACTACTGCAGGTTGTAATTTTGATGCTGCCAATGCCTTTACAGTACAGGCAATTCCGGCTTTAGGCCCCGTGTTTAACCGCTCATGGATGGTGGTATTTAATGGTGAAGCCGGTGGATGGGCACAGTTTGGTATGCCAGCAGGAAATTGTGGCATGGCATGGTATTCTGCAGCAGAGGGAAATGTTAGCAAATATTGGATGATGCATGAATTTTGTGGACACGGTTTCGCTTCTCTTGCCGATGAATATCCTGGCGGCGATGCGGCTTATGATTGGAATTGGCAATCCTGGAATATGGTTGAGAACGTTTCAAATACGAACGATTTATCAAAAGTTCCCTGGAAAAACTTTATAGGCAAAACCGGCTATGAAGAAATAGGCGCCTACCAGGTGCAAGACGGGGTTTGGCGGCCAGAAATACATTCTATAATGGTAGATAACGCCAATGACGATTATTATTATAATGCAATGTCTCGCTGGATGATTTACCGCCGCATATATGATGGAACTAAATTTTATGATCAGGATAGCGACCCCAATAGCCCAACAGGCAAACCAAGAATTTATCAATCCGGAGAATTAGATACGTTATTCAACGATTTTCTGGAATTTGACAAATTGTATAATAATAAATAACAATGAAATTAGTGAACTGCCTTTGTATTGTCGCCGCAACTTTTTGTCTTTAATGCTAATGAGTTTTAGCATATGCTGCCCGCATGGCCAAAAGATCGGAAAGTGTCATTTGAACTTTATACACCCAAACATATTTGTAACCGCAGCATACAGGTAGGGATAGCTATTATACCATAAACAAAAAATTGAAACAACGAATGTTAAATAGCAGAAATATATTTTTAATTTTTTTATGCATCTTCCTGGCAAAAGAAGCTTTGCATGCCCAGAACACGCCAACATGGGCAAAAGAAACCAGCGCGGAAAAGGAAAAACGAATGGCATGGTGGACGCACGACCGGCTGGGCTTGTTTCTTCACTTTGGTCTTTATTCGTTGCCTGCACGGCATGAATGGGTACAATGGAATGAGAAGATAACCGCCACTGATTACCAGAAATATTTTGATCATTTTGATCCTGATTTGTTTGATCCTGAAGAATGGGCAGAAAAAGCGAAGGCGGCGGGTATAAAATACGTGGTCATTACTACAAAACATCATGAAGGGTTTTGCCTGTGGGATACGAAGTGCACAGATTTCAAAGTTACAAATACGGTGTATGGAAAAGACCTGCTTCGGGCCCTTGTAAATGCCTTCCGGGCCCGGGGCATCCGGATTGGCTTTTATTATTCGCTGATTGACTGGCACCATCCTCAATTTACCTATGATGTAAATCATCCCCTCGCGCCAGTGGATAGTATGGAGCGGCAGCGGCAGAACGCCTTGCGCAATCTGGATGTATATCGCCGGTATATAAAAGATCAGTTAACAGAATTATTAACCAATTACGGGCGCATTGATGAGTTGTTTTTAGATTTTTCTTATCCCGGCAAAAACGGAAAGGGGCATGCAGACTGGGATTCCGAAGGTCTGTTACAATTGATCCGCCGCTTGCAGCCTGCCTGCCTGGTCAATAACAGGCTGGATCTGGACAGTACACACTGGGGCTGGGATTATATAACACCGGAGCAGGAAATGCCGCAAGAATGGCCTTTGGTTAGGGGGCAACAGGTTCCCTGGGAAACCTGTCAGACTTTTTCCGGATCCTGGGGCTATTACAGGGATGAACATTCCTGGAAAACGGTTCACCAACTAGTGGTAATGCTTATAGAAACAGTAAGTAAAGGAGGCAACCTGCTGCTTAATGTAGGGCCTACTTCCAGGGGCGCTTTTGACGAACGGGCCAATGAGCGGCTGGAGGGGCTGGGGCGTTGGATGAAATTCCATAGCAGGACTATATACGGCTGTACCCAGGCACCCGCAGGTCTGAAAGCACCTCCTAACTGCCTGCTTACCTATAACTCTCGTACAAAACGGTTATATGTACATATTTTGGAATGGCCTCTTAAAAGATTGAGTCTTCCGGGATTGAAAGATAAGATCAGCTATGCGCAATTGCTCAATGACGGATCAGAAATAAAATATGAAGCATCAGGCAGTAACGCGGCAGATCCCTCAGCAAAGGACCTGGTATTGTGGTTATCAGTTGAAAAACCGGGTGTGGAAGTACCAGTTATAGAATTATTCATGAAGTAATCTCTAAAATTTAAAAGAAACCGCCAACGCAAAGATCGTTAATGTTAAAGAATGTATTGCATTGCTGGATCGTTACAGCTGTCCTCACCTGTATAGGAGCATTGTTTTTCTATAGGGAAGCATTTGGCTGTACCGCCACTATAGCTACATGGGTAAACAATGCTGCGTTTCGGGCTTTTGGGGCAGATAGCATACAGGAGTATTGGGAAAACAAGGATTGCTTTATCCTGCATAGACATACAAAAGGAAAAGGCGTACCTGTAGTGATCATTGGCGATGGGTTTAACCGCAGCGATAATAAAAAAGGAGGCTTCTTTGAAAAAACATGCCATGCGTTGGCGGATTCTTTTTTGATTAACCCGGTTATTAAGGATTTTAAAAACTATTTTGACATATATGTTGTTGTGGCGGAATCCAAAGAAAGTGGTACAACACCTGGTACAAAAACGGCCTTTGGATCAGGATCATCCAAAGGAGCTGATTTTAAGGCGGCCTTAAGTTTTATAAAGGCCGCGGTACCGGCGCTGAATGCGGCCTTAAAGAGTATGAAGATGTAGGAGCCTATGAAGGCGGCTTTGGCGAAGCCAATGGTATATGGCGTTCTGAAAATTGGTCTATTATGGTAGGCAATAGCAGGAACAACCTAATTTATTACAATGCGGTTTCGAGGTGGCTCATTTATAAAAGGACCCATACGATTGCCGGCGTACGTTGTTCATTTAAAAAATTTCTGAAATATGATAAAGCTTATAATGTAAAGTAGATCAGGGCTAGGAGCTTCGGGCAGACCTGTTAAATGACAGATTCTGGGTTGAACACGAATATTTTAAACCGTCACTCCAAGCGCAGTTGAGGAGCCTCTGCAATTTAGAGATATTTTGGCTCCATCTGAGGATTCACGATTATTTAAACCTCCGGCTGATATTGTTTTGTATCAGCCCGGCAAAAAATAAAACTAAAAATATACGGATGAAACAATATATGGAGTGCATCAAAAGAATAGGCATGATGGTTACGCTTTTAGGGCTTCTGGGGTTACCAGGGCTGCCTTGCAAGGCGCAGCCGGCAGCATCGCTGGTGAGTATTGAAAAAGGATTTCAGCAATTGCCAGACAGCATTCGTATCGGATGCTATTGGTACTGGCTCTCGGATAACATATCCCGGGAAGGCGTCATCAAAGACCTGCATGCCATGAAAAAGGCGGGTATTACCAGGGCATATATCGGTAATATAGGATTAAACGATATTCCTTATGGCAAGGTAAAAGTGTTTACCCCGGAGTGGTGGAATATTTTACATGTTGCCTTAAAAACGGCAACAGAGCTTGATATTGAAATAGGTATATTCAATAGCCCGGGCTGGAGCCAGTCAGGCGGACCATGGGTAAAGTCTGATCAAAGCATGCGCTACCTTGCTGCTACAGATACGCAATTTGCTGGTGGTAAGAAAATTGCCTTTAAATTTCCGGGCTTTTCAGATACCACGCAATTAGTAAAGGTACTGGCATACCCTGTTGATAAAAATGTATACAGTATTACAAAAGCCTTTTCATTAAACGGGCGGGAGCCGGTAGACGTACGCATTCCGGCAGACAGTACAAAAACCATTCGCAGCCTGGTGTTTCGTACTAAAGATTATATCAGAACAAATGCGTGGATCCAGGTATGGGAGAATAATGCATTTAAAACAATCCGTACTATTGAAATAGACCGTAGCAACTATCAGAACATTGTAGGCTTTGACCCCTATGCTCCGGTGGTCATTTCACTGCCCGAAACAAAAGGAAAAGAATACCGTATCTGGCTGGATACACCTGTTGATTATTATTCAAAAAATCCGGAAATCAGCGTTGCCCTTTCCTCTGAACCGGTTGTGGAACGCTATCCGGAGCAGACTCTGGCAAAAATGTTCCAGCGTCCTTTGCCTTTCTGGAATACTTATATGTGGAACCAACAGGATTGGTATAACAAATCCGGAGGTTTTAAGATCCGCCCGGATCAGGTGCTGGACCTAACAAAATTTGTATCTGATAAAGGAGTGCTTACCTGGGAAGCGCCAAAAGGAGCATGGACGGTTTCACTGCTGGAAATGAAAACGACCGGAACCGTCAACAGCCCGGCCACACCCGATGCTACCGGGCTTGAAGTGGACAAGATGAGCAGTAAGCATGTAGCCGCCCACTTTGATGCGTTCTTGGGAGAGATTCTGCGGCGCATACCAGCGGTGGATCGCAAAACCTTTAAGATTGCCGTGCAGGACAGCTATGAAACGGGAGGGCAGAACTGGACGGATGATATGCCCGCCGTTTTCAAAAAGACCTATGGCTATGACCCAACGCCTTATTTACCGGCAATGTATGGTAAGGTAGTAGGAAATGAAGATGTATCCGCACGTTTTCTCTGGGATCTGCGGCGGCTGATTGCTGACCGCGTTGCTTATGATTATGTGGGTGGCCTTACAAAGATCAGTCATCGTCATGGGCTAACCACCTGGCTGGAAAATTACGGGCACTGGGGCTTTCCAAGTGAGTTTCTGATGTATGGCGGGCAGGCAGATGAAGTGGGGGGCGAATTCTGGAGCTCAGGAGAATTAGGCGATATTGAAAATCGGGACGCTTCATCCGCCGCGCATATTTATGGCAAAACCCGCGTGTGGGCAGAATCCAATACCAGTGGTGGACCAAATTTTGGGCTTTACCCTTCTTTAATGAAACCACGCATCGACCGTTTTTTTGCAGAAGGCATTAACGCGTCATTATTGCATGTATATATCCATCAGCCTTATGAAGATAAAAACCCGGGCATAAGCGCCTGGTTCGGAAATGATTTCCAGCGGAAAAATACATGGTTCCCCCAAATGGATGTATTTACCGGTTATCTGCGGCGTTCCAACCTGCTATTGCAACAGGGAACCTATGTAGCGGATGTTGCCTATTTTATAGGAGAAGACGCCCCCAAGATGCGTGGGATAACCAATCCGGCATTGCCTAAAGGATACTCCTTTGATTATATCAATGCGGAAGTACTTATGAACAGGGCTTCGGTAAAAGATGGATATTTAGTGTTAGAAGGAGGTATGCGTTATCGCATGCTTGTGTTGCCCGATCAGAAGTCTATGCGACCTGAGCTGCTGAAAAAAATAAGCGGGCTGGTAAAAGCCGGGCTTTCAGTTTACGGCAGTGCACCGGAATATTCCCCCAGCCTGCAAAATTATCCGGCAGCAGATGATGAAGTGAAAAACCTGGGAAAAGCGCTTTTTGCCGGTAAAATATATGGACGGGGAAAAGTATTTAACAGGGGAACCAGTCTACAAAAAGCGCTCTATGAAACGGGTGTGGAACCGGACTTTAAGACGTTGCAGGATTCGGTAGCCTTTATTCATAGAACGCTGAACGACGGGGAGATCTATTACCTGACCAATCAGACAGATAAAAAGATATTTTTCCAGGCAAGCTTCCGTGTGCCGGAAGGTTTGCAGCCTGAGCTCTGGAACCCGCTTACAGGGGAGCGCCGCAGCCTTCCGCAGTTTAGGGCTGCCGGCAAAGGCATTGAAATACCCGTTGAACTGGAAAACTATGAAAGTGTGTTCATTGTATTCCGTAAGAGCAACGCTCCGGTTGTAAACAAACCCAACTTCCCGGATAAGGAAGTTGTTTATACGATAAATACTCCGTGGCAGGTAGCGTTTCAGGACGCAAAAGACCGGCGGGCTGTTAAAAACCCGGTAACGCTTCAAAAGCTAGAGGATTGGACCCGTTTTAAAAATGATAGTATAAAATATTTCTCCGGAGAGGCCGTATATACAACCACTTTCACAATAAACAATTTACCACAGAAAAAACTGTACCTCGATCTGGGTAAGGTAATGGTGATGGCAACAATCAGGCTCAACGGGCAATACATCGGCGGGGTATGGACAACGCCATACCGCCTGAATATAACGCCGTATCTGAAAAGCGGCGCCAACACACTGGAAGTAACGGTAGCAAATAACTGGCAGAATCGATTGATAGGGGATCTGAGGCTTCCGGAAGAGGAACGTCAGACATGGACGATCGTGAATCACTTTAAGGCGGATACGCCACTTCAGCCATCCGGCCTGCTGGGCCCTGTTGAGATCCGGGCCTATGATTATTAACCTTAAATTTTCTGTAGTGAATAGAATAAGAAAAATAATGGGTTTGTTGCTGTTTTGCGCAGGGTTAGGGAATGCCGGCCATGCGCAGGAACTGCTGGTATCCACGCAGCGCCTGATTCCTGCGGATTCAGGGAAGGGCACGTATGTATTAAGCAACCGAACCGAAAAATGGGACCCTGCTGAAACAGCTATCATCATCTGTGATATGTGGGATCAGCATTGGTGCCCTTATGCTACAAAAAATGTGGCGGAACTGGCACCGGCGCTGAATAAGATGATCACCATCGCCCGTTCAAAAGGAATCACCATTGTGCACGCGCCAAGTGAGTGTATGAATTATTATAAAAATTATCCGCAACGTCAGAAATTGTTGCAATACGGGAACCGGCGTAAAAACGAGATCGTTTATAGTGATGTAAAATTGCTTTCAGAAGCCGGGGTGCCGTGGCCCGTTGAGTTCTATGATGAAGGTTGCCCAAACGCAGAGGCAGCGCCGCATCGCGCCTGGACCAAACAAATTGATGCTTTGCAGATTAATGATAAAGACCTGATCAGTGATTCGGGCGGTGAGATGGATGCTTACTTTCAAAAAAACGGTATAAAGAATGTGATCCTGTGCGGGGTGCATACCAATATGTGTATTATGAACCGTTCTTTTGGACTGCGGGCCATGAAGCGCAGGGGGTATAATACCGTGCTGATGAGCGATATGACCGATTTAATGTATAATCCTGCAAAATATCCCTACACCACCCATTTTGGTGGGCTCAACCGCATGGTGGAGTATATTGAAAAATATATTAGTCCAGCTATTACGTCCACCTGTATCACAGGTGCAGCTCCTTTTGTATTCGATGAAGTAAAAGAGCAGGGTGCTGCCATAGTGCAGGACAGGAACCGTAATAGGTACCTGCCGGAAACCGATTACCACTACAAAGCAGTGAGCAATTATACGGGGCGGGAGCCGGACGCTGATTACTTGCACGCTTCTGAAGCGGCTTATGAAGCATTCCGCGATATTAAATTTTCAGTGCGCATCCATTGGGGCATTTATTCCATCTGGCAGATGAACGGAGAGTCCTGGGGATTCCTCAACCTGCCAGATAAAAAGAAGCAGGAATACAACCAGCTTTACAAAACCTTTAATCCAACCCGGTTTGATGCGGCTGAGTGGATGCGCTTTTTTAAGCGTTCTGGGCTGCAGGCGTTTGCTTTTACCACCAAGCATCATGAAGGCTTTTCAATGTTCAACACTAAAACGCGGGTCCGGCGCCGGGCAAATTATTTGCATCCCGCAAACCCCATTGAGGATTGCAACTTGGCCTATAGTATTATGGAAACGCCGTTTAAACGCGATGTTGTAAAGGAGCTAACAGATGCGGCCCATGCCAGCGGCATAAAGATCGATCTGTATTATTCACACCCCGATTGGTATGATGCGGATTTCAGGCCCTATAACGGTCACCCGCTAACCACCATGAGTGTAAAGACAAATACGGCGATGTATGGCAATGATATCCATTTTGATTCTACAAAAAAAATGACGCCCGAACGCTCTGCAGAGGAACCACAGCGTATGGTAAGCCGCCATCGGGAACAGCTTCATGAGCTGTTGACGAATTATGGTAAAATTGATATGCTGTGCTTGGATCAGTGGCTGGGGGCAGACGTATGGGAAGAAACAAAAGCTACTGTAAAAATGATTAGGCAACTGCAGCCAGACATTATGATCCGCGGGCGGGGCATTGGCAATTATGGCGATTATTATACCCCCGAAGGCTTTGTGCCGGGGGATAAGGAAAATACCAATATGCCCTGGATGGTTATTTATCCGTTAGCTTCCTCTTTTTCCTATGATAAAGATAGCAGCAAGTATAAAGGAGCAAGCTGGATCATCAATAATCTTGTGGACGCGGTAGCCAAAGGAGGTAGTTTTATGGTAGGTATAGGACCAGATGCAACAGGTCAGTTTCATCCAAAAGCCATTGAGCAGCTGGAAGCAACCGGGCGATGGCTGGCCGTTAATGGCGAAGGGATTTATAATACCCGTGCCAGAGGTATATGGAAAGAAGGTACCATCCGTTTTACACAAAGCAAAGACGGTAAATGCGTTTATGCTTTTGTAAAAGATAGCACAGCCCCTGAAATTGTTCTGAAATCAATAATAGCAAAAGCAGGAACCACCATAAGTATATTGGGGTATGAGAAACCGCTGGAATGGACGGCAACATCCACTGGTGTGCAGGTGCGTATACCGGAAGATTTGTTAAGGAACAGGAACCGCCTTTCCGGCCACCCGTACACATTAAAAATACGGCAACTTTAAAGATGTACTAAAAATGAAAATAAAAGCGCAGCTATTTTTCCTGGCGGGGTTTACGGTATTGCTATTGGCATCCTGTAAGCGGCCGGCCGTTAGCAGGCAGGTCATAAGCCTGAACGGAGAATGGCAACTTGCAAAAACCAATGGCGCGCTGCCGGTACGTTATACATCCGTGGTACCGGTGCCCGGTCTGGTGGATCTGGCGGCACCGTCAGTAGACACCGCGGGTGCTTTATATAAAGGTGGCTGGTACTGGTATAAACGCAGGTTTGATCTTGCAGATACTTCGTTTGACATTATCCGTCTTAAAGTATTTAAGGCAAGGTATCATACCAAAGTATATATTAATGATCAGTATGTTGGTGAAAATCTTTATAGCTTCACGCCTGCGTATTTTGATCTAAAACCCTATGTAAAAGCCAATGCCATAAACAGTATTATCATTGGCGTGGGCTGTCGCGACCAGTTACCAGATACGATCCAAAATGGGCATGATTATGAAATCGATCGCTATATACCCGGCATATATGATGAAGTGGAGCTGACGCTGGCGCATAAACCCTTTATCAGAAATGTGCAATGTGCGCCGGACATTCATAAAAAAAAGGTGCGCGTGCTTGCTGAAATTGAAAGCAATACTTCGAAAGGATGGGATATCGGGTATACGGTTACCGAAAAAACCGGTGGTCGCAAAGTAGCCAAAGGTCGGGTACCGCCTTTAATCATGCAAAAAGGGGCGGAGGATATAACCGCTGATTTCGAGATCAATATACCGGATGCACACCTATGGACGCCGGAAAGTCCCTTCTTGTATGAACTGACGCTGCATACCCGTGCTGATAGCAAGAAAGTGACTTTTGGCATGCGCTCTTTTCGTTTTAATCCGCAAAAGGGAGTCGCATTACTGAACGAAAAAACCACCTACCTGCTGGGCACCAATGTAGCCTTTAACCGGTTTCTGGAAGATGCGGACCGTGGTACGCTACCCTGGAATAAGGAATGGGTGGCAAAGCTGATCAGCCGGTATAAAACAATGAACTGGCAGATGGTCCGCTTTCACATTGGCCCTGTACCCGAACAATGGTACCAGCTATGCGACAGCCTGGGCATGATGGTGCAGGATGAATTCCCGATTTCCGGCAAGCAGCTGCAACCGCTGCGGTCAACACAGCTGACCGAAGAATTTCGCCGTTGGATGCGTGAACGGTGGAATCATCCCTGCGTAGTTATATGGGATGCGAATAATGAATCTACCACACCTGAAACAGGAAAAGCTATTAATGAGGTGCGGCATCTTGATCTCAGTAACCGTCCATGGGAGAACGGCTGGGCAAAACCTGCTACAGAAACAGATCCTATAGAATCGCATCCATACCTGTTTATTACTTATTTCATGGGCAATAAGCCGAGTGAGCAGGGCTATAAGAAAGACCTGTTCAGCTATGTGAGCGAAGATTTAAATGATGCCAACGCCAATTCAAGAGAATTGATCCCGAAAGGAATGGAGCGCTTTCCCAATGTCCGCTTTATAAATGAATATGGCTGGTTATGGCTAAACCGTAATGGAACAATAACGCGACTGACGGAGCCGGTGTATAAAACGCTTTGGAACAATAACAGGCTAACACCGGAGGAGCGCCTTTATATTTATGCCCGGCACTTGGCAATGGAAACGGAATACTGGAGAGCGCACCGGCAAACGGCAGGGGTCATGCATTTCTGCGGATTGGGCTACTCCCGGCCGGGCCAGCCGCCTGGAGAAACCTCCGATAATTTTTCGGATGTTAAAGCGCTGACCTTTGACCCCAGCTTTTACAAATATGTAAAGTCTGCTTTTGCCCCCGTGGGGTTGATGATTGATGTATGGGAAAAACAATACCCGGCATTAGGAAGATTGCAAGTGCCGGTTTCTATAACAAATGACCGAGAAACAACCTTTAAGCAGGAGCTGGCGCTAACGCTTCTAAAGGATAATAAAGTGGTTTCGGTATTGCGGCAGCAGGTAACGGTTGATGGCTATCAGGTAAAAGTGGTGCCATTCAATATTGAACTTCCCGCCGTTGAAGGCAATTATTTATTAAAAGCGGCAATTGTATTGGATGGAGAGAAGTATTCAGTTTACGGGATATGCCCATCGTTAGCAAATGATCAGGCAGTAACACAAAAAATGATTGAATGAAATAGGATATTGATTTTCGATGATTCCGGTAAACATAAAAAATAAACTGATGAAAAGGATTGTTTTAATAGCAGCCTGTTTATTATTGACCGAGGTTCTGCCGGCGCAGAATCCTGTTTTGCCGCCGGGAGTGTACATCGCCGATCCGGCAGGCAGGGTAGGACCAGACGGGAAGCTATACATCTACGGTTCACTGGATGAATCTACGGAATACTATTGCTCAGACCGATATCACCTGCTTTCATCGGCAGATCTGCACAGCTGGCAGTTGCAGGAGAACATATTTACTGCAGCCAGTAAAAATGATGGAGCGCAGTATGCAAACGGTCCGCTTTATGCCCCGGATATGTGCTACCGGAATGGCAGGTATTACCTGTATTATTGTTTGCCGGATGGTACGGAAGGCGTGGTTACAAGTAAAAGGCCGGAGGGCCCCTTTCGCAACGGGCTGAAGATTACGGGTCCCGCGCAGATTGACCCAGCCGTGTTTATAGATGATGACGGCCAGGCCTACTATTACTGGGGCCAGTTTGAGGCCAAAGGCGCGCGCATGAATCCGGATATGAAAACCATTGATACCACGTCCATAGTAGAGGGCCTGGTAACCGAAAAAAAACATTTTTTTCATGAAGGGGCTTTTGTTTTTAAACGTAAGGGCATCTATTATATGGTGTATAGTCATATCGGACGCCAGGACCGACCTACCTGCATCGGTTATGCAACTGCTCATTCACCGCTGGGACCTTTTAAATATGGCGGAGTAATTATTGATAATGCCGGCTGCGATCCTGCTGTATGGAATAATCATGGGTCGGTAGTAGCCTTCCATGGAAAATGGTATGTGCTGTATCACCGCGCTACACATAACAGCGCTACCATGCGGAAAGCCTGTATAGAGCCTATTACTTTTCGGCCGGATGGCAGCATTCCGGAAGTGTTCATGACCTCGCAGGGAGCGGGAGCTCCTTTAACAGCCACTAAAAAAATTGATGCAGAACGCGCCTGTTTGTTGTTTGGAAATGTACGGATCCAGTTGATGCAGGGTACATCTCAAAACGAGGCTTTAATGGCGATCCGGAATGGCGACCGGGCCGCCTGGAAGTTTATCAATTACGGAAATGGGGTGCGGCATTGCAATATACGGGTACGCGCCAGGGCCGGCGGGCGTATTGATATTATAGATAATTACCCCTGGCACGGGCCACGGGGCAGTATAACCGTTCCGGCAGATGGTAGCTGGAGCACCATTTCCTGCGAGGTAACAGGTCTTGCAGGAATACAGGCACTTTGGCTGCAATTTCATGGGCAGCCCGGAAAAGATCTTTTTGATATTGATTGGATAAAGTTTGAATAAGAATGAAATTAATGAATAAGCAAAAAAAAAGAATAATACAGGTTGCATGGTTGCTGATGTTCGGTTTGCCGGGCCCGATTGTTCTGTTGGGGCAGCCGGCATTAAAGAGCTGGCAGGCGCAATGGATTACTTCCGGGTTAGGAAATGACCGGCCGATGCCCCTATTCCGAAAAGTTTTTCGCGCAGATAAAAAAATAAAGAGCGCGGTGGTTTACTTCTGCGGCCTGGGATATGGCGACCTCTACCTCAATGGGGTGCTTGTTGATCCGTCGCGAATGCTGGACCCTGCACAAACCAATTATGAGCAATATGCGCTGTACACTGCTTTTGACATAACTACCCGGTTAAAAAAAGGAGCAAACTGCCTGGGAGTGTTGCTGGGCAATGGTTTTTATGGTCAGGACAAAGTATGGGGTGGGTGGGCAAAATATGGGAACCCCATTTTTATTTTGCAACTGGAGCTTACTTATGCAGATGGCACCAGAGAAACCCTTATTTCAGACAGATCCTGGCAATGGCACGAAAGCCCGGTTATACAAAACAACGTTTATGCCGGTGAAGCGTATGATGCGAGAAAAGAAATAAAAGGATGGTCGCTGCCAGGAACATCAATAGCGGGGTGGAACAGTGCTGTAACAGCTACAGGCGTCATCCCCAAAGAGCTGCGCCTGCAAAAAATGAACCCGGTACGGATGCAACAGGAGCTCAGGCCGGTAAAAATGTGGAAAACGGCTAATGGAAATTACATTTTCGATTTTGAGATAAACAGTACCGGCATCCCGCAAATTACCGTAAAACAGCCCCGGGGCACCCGTCTTACCATGCGAATGGGTGAACTGCTGAACAAGGACAGTACGGTCAATTTTGCTACAACGGGTGTTTTTGCTACTGGTGTGGTACAAACAGACGAATATATTTGCGCGGGCGCCGGAACAGAAATCTGGCATCCCCGTTTTACCTATCATGGTTACCGGTACCTGGAGCTCTCCGGTGCCGCTACGGTTCCCCATCTGAATTGGCTGAAAATGGTAACCATTCATTCGGATCTGAAAAGGCGCGGTCTGTTTGTATGCGCTGATCAGCAGATCAACCGCCTGCATGAGCTGGCAGTGCGAACGGCATTGAGCAATATACAGGGATTGCCTGTAGATTGTCCGCAACGTGAAAAATGTGGGTGGTTAGGGGATGCGCATACGGTAGCGCCCTTCGAAAATCTCAATTTTGAGATGAAGGATTTTTGGGAAAAGTATCTGGAAGATATACATTCCTCATCCGCCGGCTTTGAAGAAAACACTCTCTTTCATAAATATTCCAACGCCCTGTTTTACTGGGCCGATAAACCCGCCGGCCTGCCCTATATGGTAGCCCCCGGTAGGCGCACCTGTGGTGTGGCGTCGCCCGATTGGGGAACGGCCGTGGTACAGCTGCCCTGGCAAACCTATTTGTATTACGGAGATGCGGAAATACTCCGCAAATATTATCCCGCAATGAAGCAGTGGGTAGCACATATTGAAACGTTGTCCATGCAGGACTCACTAAAAATAAAACACATTGTTCCGTTCGGATTGGGAGACTGGTGCCCACCCGGGGGCAATAAAACTATTGATACGCCCATTCCGTTAAGTGCTACAGCCTTTCATTATCTGGACGCGGGCATTCTGCAGAAAACGGCGGCTATCCTGGGGCATAAGGAAGACCAGCAGTATTACAGTGCATTAAAAACAAAGATTGCCCATGCCTTTGTTACGGCATTTTATGACCACATCAATAAAACCTTTGGCAGCCAGACCGCTGATGCGCTGGCTTTGGATTTTGGGCTGGTACCTCCGGGTGATGAAAAGGCGGTGTCAGCCGCCATTGTACGGAACATGAAGGAAAAATATCATAATTTTTTACATACGGGCATTTTTGGCATGGGACGAATCGGCAAAGCGCTTTCCCGTTTTGGAAATGCTGCTGCTGCTTACAATGTTTTTACTAAAAAAGGAGCCTACAGTTTTGAATATATGTGGGCAAGCGCAGGTGCTACCTCGCTTTGGGAAATCTTGCCCATAAGTGCAGCAAGCAAGGATTCCTGTTTAAGGGAAGGAACCTATTCGCTCAACCACCCAATGCTGGGCGCTTATGATGCCTGGTTCTATGAGGATGTGGCAGGCATTTGCCCCGATGAATCAGGGCCGGGGTTTAAAGTGATCCGTTATGAACCAACAATGATGGGCCTGCTGGCATGGGCGAAGGCCTCCATTGAAACCCCCTATGGTAAAGCAGAAAGCAACTGGAAAAATGAAAACGGAAAATTGATTTGGAAAATAACCATCCCGCCAAACGCTTCGGGCTGTGTGGCTTTACCAAAAGGAAAAGCGATAAGAATAAATGGCAAATCGTTCGGTCAGGCAACTTTTCCGGTCATAGAAAACAAGGCAGAAACAATCCTTTACCGGTTCCCCTCAGGGCGGTATGAAGTTCAGTACGCCCATTAAATTATGATAGCAGAAATGAAACGCAATCTTATTGAAATTTTGTTTGTCGGGGGGATCAGCCAGCTTCAGGTACAGCAAAAAGACCCGTATGAAAAATTGTTGGCTTCTATTAAAATCTGCCTCAAAGAACATGGTAGCGTTAATGCCGAATACGGCGGTGATGTGGGGAGCCATACAGGAGCAGGTTATATGGGCATCAGCTCTATAGCAAATTGGTACGCCCCTGCCGGTGCGTATTGGGGCAGGAGCGATGCGGCTTATGAAAAACGCCCTATTGCCTTACGCAAACTCAGAAAGACACGTTGGCCATCTGTGAGCAAAACGGGCTCCTGATAAAAAAATCATCATAAACAATTTTAATGCAAACAGGTAAGATCAACAATAATACACAAATGAAATGGAGGTTTAAAGCGGTAGCTATATCTATCGTGCTTATTTCCCTGGTAGGATGTAAGCTGGAAAAAAAGAAGCATACGGACCCGGTAAGCGGGGGCAAATTGAAAAAATTAAAAACGGAACTGGTTGCCGAATTTAACCGGCTTGAACCAAAGGTCATTCAGCCGGCCGAGGGCTATCTTCAATATCCGTACCTCATTCCGGCAGGATTTTACAAACAGATGTGGGATTGGGATGGCTTTTTTATTGGCAATCATCTGGCCAATACAGGTAAACCGGAATACCTGAAGTTCTGGGCGCTCAACCTAATTGCCGGTATTGACAGCTCAGGATATGTATCTGCCTGTGCCACAACAAAAGGCCCGCGGACGATCTTTGGCAAATTCGCCATGAAGCCTTTCCTTTCCCAAGGCGTGTACTTCGCTTCTTTAAAGCTGAATGATTTTAGTTGGGTGGCGCCGCACTATAATGCGTTAATGAAAGTATTGGCCTATCGCGATAAAACACAGCTGGACAGTACCTATAACCTTTATTTCTGGGATAATGCCATGCAAAGCGGTGCCGATAATAATGTTGCCATGAATTATTTTACGGAGGAAGATCACCGTTCGTTCCTAGCGCCAGATGCCAGCACTTTTCAGTTAAGGGAAATAATAGCCCAGGCACTGATTGCTCAAAAACTGGGTAAGAATGAGGATTACGCCCTGCTTATGCAGAAGGCCGCCCAGCTAAAAGATGCTATTAATAAATATTTGTGGTGTAAGGAAGATCAGATTTATTATACGGTTGACCGCGAAACCGGCGCCTTTTATAAACGAATCAGCTATTCTAGCTTTATTCCTTTAATCCAGAAACTGGCTCCGGATGCGGAAGGCGTAGACATGATCAAGCGCTATCTCATCAATCCAAAGCAGATGAAGGCAAAATACGGTTTCCGCTCCCTCTCTCTGCAAGACCCAGACTATAACAATAAGAATATAATTGTTCCTTTTTCCAACTGGCAGGGACCAGTTTGGCCTATTGCAAATTATTTATATCATATCGGGTTAAAAAATTATGGATTTGAGGATGAAATAAAGTGGATGGGTCAAACCCTGGGCAGACTGCTGCTTCAGGATATAAAAACCTGTGGCAGCATGCATGAAAATTATAATGCGGATACAGGACAGCCGTTGGCCCCCGCCGCCGATTATGTAGATGAAAGCGGAAAATTTGTCGGTTTTATCGGCTGGAACCTCTGTGTGCAGCAGGTTTTGGAGGGGGTAACGGACAATAAATGGATGCTTCTTGAACTTCCGGAAGCAGACAGGAATAAATAATTTGAATTACCGGATTAAATTGAAATAAATGAAAAAAGCGGGTATTACATGCTGGTGTATTTTTCTGTTGTTTGCAGCTAAGGCACAGATAGCGGCTGATGACTACCCGGCCGGAATAAAAAATGAATTGCAGAAAGAATGGCCAGGCGATGATGAACTGAAAAACATGCGCAGCAGATCCGGGCGCTGGCTGCAAAATATGGAGTAGGGCCGGCAGACAGCTATTTTCTTTTTAAGCAGCTTCAAAATAAAGGCGCGCCTTTGGGCTAATTATATGGCAAAAAGCAATCACCCGAATGAAAAAAGGCATTTATTGATCGTAAAAGCCATTATGGAATATATTTAACAGTATCTGAATTTTTAGTTATGATCTTAAACCATTCGCAGTATGGTACTGCACTTATTAAAAGAACGATAGTCGTTTTTCTCATGTTCAGCTCCGTTCAGATTCATGCACAGTTAAGAGATGGGTGGACCATCACTGCATCGAATATTGATCCTAATAACTATTATGGTATTACCGTAGCCAACGGCATGATTGGGTTGGTATCATCGCCCGAACCGATGCAAGTGAAAGACGTGGTGATGAATGGCGTATATGATTATTACCAGCGGGGCAGGGTTTCCAATATTCTTAAAATATTCAATCATATCAATCTTAGCCTTAGCATTAATGGAATATCTGCGTCAAAGGATAATATTTTCAATTACCGCCAGTCGTTGAATATGAAAAAAGCTGAACTGATCACGGATTTTGATATAGCCGATGCGCACATAACGCATAAACTGATGTCGTTGCGCCATCTGCCCTATACTTCCCTGGCCGTGGTGGAAATAAAGGCAAAGAAAGAGGTAGTAATTGCTGCTTCAAGCATGATTGAAGCCCCGGATCATTTGCGGGAAATAAGAAACCTGTACAGCGAAATTGATCCACATATTCCTTTGCTGACTTCCGTTGCCAAAAGCCCCTCAGGCAAAATAACATTGGCGGCCAGCAGCAGCATCATTTTTCCCGAACCACGCAATCAGCAGCCTGTAGTTACGCATGGTGATTGGGATTATAACCGGCATCTGATGCGTTTTAGCAAAAAAATAAAAACGGGCGAGACCTACAGGTTTGCGATTGTAGCTTCTGCCACATCCACCGTACAGTATAAAGATCCGCACAATGAAGCGGAACGGCTCACCATTTTTGCCAACCTGGAGGGCATACAACGCTTGTTGGAAAAACATGAAGCAGCCTGGGAAGCGCTTTGGAAAAGTGATATTGTAGTGGAAGGTGATGAAGAAGTACAACGTGCTATTCATGCCGCATTATATCATTTATATTCCTTTTCCCGCGCGGGTACGGCCTATAGTCCTTCGCCCATGGGTTTGTCCGGGCTTGGTTACAATGGCCATGTGTTTTGGGACAGCGAATTGTGGATGTATCCGCCATTGCTGGTATTGCATCCCAATATCGCAAAGTCAATGCTTGAATACCGTTTTCAGCGGTTAAATGCTGCAAAGCAAAATGCCTTTGCACACGGATATAAAGGGGCGATGTTTCCCTGGGAGTCTTCAGATGGAGGTTCGGAAGATACGCCCGTTTGGGCGCTTACAGGTCCTTTCCAGCATCATATTACCGGTGATGTGGGTTGGGCTTTCTGGAAGTATTACCAGGTTACCAAAGATAAAACCTGGCTGCGGGAGCGCGGCTACCCTATACTGAAAGAAGTAGCTGATTTCTGGGCCAGCCGCGTAGAACGGAAAGGGCCGGGGAACTATGAGATCAACAACGTTATCGGCGCCAATGAATGGCAGGAGAATATAGACAATAATGCCTTTACCAATGGTATTGCTATTACCACGCTGCGTTATGCCACTCAAGCAGCGAAAGAACTCGGCATTCAACCCAATTCCGACTGGAACCATGTAGCGGATAATATTCCCATTCTTAAATTTCCTAACGGGGTAACACGTGAAAATGCAAGCTATAACGGGGTGGATATTAAACAGGCAGATGTGAACTTGCTGGCCTATCCTTTGGAGATTGTTTCAGACACAGCACAGATTGAAAAGGATCTGAGCTATTACGAACCGAAAATGTCTCCTGAAGGCCCGGCGATGGGGAATGCTACGTTGGCTACCCTCTATTCCCGTTTAGGAAATGCCCGGAAAGCGGATGAGTTGTTCCGGAAAAGTTATAAGCCCAATGAAATGCCGCCGTTTGGAGTACTGGCAGAAACACAGGGAGGCACCAATCCCTATTTTGCTACAGGGGCGGGTGGCATGTTGCAGGCGGTCATCTTTGGTTTTGGCGGTTTGCAAATCAGTGATCAGGGAATTGTACAGCGCAAAACAGCCCTGCCGGTAAAATGGAAATCACTTACTATAAAAGGAGCAGGTATTCTTAAAAAAGATTTTGTAAACCATAACTGAAACATCGGTAAATAAAAAAGGAAATCGTAAAGAGCGAATATCATGTTGTGGAAGCACTCATTTTTAGCCGGCTTTTTTTTAACCCTGGTCTCTGCTTTAAGCGCACAATGGCAGCCGGCAGGCAGCCGGTTAAAAACACGGTGGACGGCACAGGTAAACCCTCAGCACGTGCTGCCGGAATATCCAAGGCCGATAATGGAACGCAGGGAATGGATGAACCTCAACGGGCTATGGAACTTTGCCATTACACCGGCCGGGCGGGCAGCGCCAGGCGCGTATAGCCGAAAAATACTGGTGCCCTTTGCTGTAGAATCTGGCCTTTCCGGTATACAGGGCACCGTAATGAGTACACAGGAATTATGGTATAACCGTGCATTTAAAATACCCAAATCCTGGAAAAACAAAGAAGTGTTGCTGCACTTTGGTGCGGTAGACTGGAAGGCGGAAGTTTACCTCAACGGTCTGCACATTGGCAGCCATACAGGCGGGTACGCACCGTTCAGCTTCAACATTACTCCCTATCTTACTTCCAGTGAGCAGGAGCTTACGGTAAGGGTGTGGGATCCTACTGACCGGCACTTTCAGCCCCGGGGTAAACAGGTAAGCCAACCCGCTAATATTGTGTATACGGCGGTATCCGGCATTTGGCAAACGGTATGGCTGGAGCCTGTGAACAGCAAGTATATTACCAATTTAAAGATCGGGTCTGATATAGACCGTAGTACGATTTCAGTAGTAGCAAATACAACAAGCATAACAGCCGGAGATTATATAGAAGTAAAGCTATCAGATAAAGGAAAGCTGTTGTCCACATTCAGGGCGGTGGCCGCCGAAACGCTCAATATTCCCGTTGCTGTTGCCAAATGGTGGTCGCCCGATGCTCCTTTTCTTTATGACTTGGAAATTAATTTGTACAGTCAGGGCCGGCTTGCGGACCAGGTAAAGAGTTATTGCGCCATGCGTAAGATTTCTACCAGCCGGGATCGGTCAGGCATTATGCGCCTGCAATTAAATAACTGCAATCTGTTCCAGTTTGGACCGCTTGACCAGGGCTGGTTTCCCGACGGGTTATATACGGCCCCCACAGATGAAGCCCTCATGTTCGATATACAGAAAGCCAAAGCCATGGGCTATAATATGATCCGAAAACATCTGAAAGTAGAACCGGCACGGTGGTACACGCATTGTGATCGTATAGGAATGTTGGTTTGGCAGGATATGCCCAGTGGCGATAATAACTGGGGGCGGAAAACCAGGGATTATATGCGAGAATATGTAGATGAGGGAGTTGAAGAAGCGCCTATAACGCTCAGGGCCCGTGAAAATTACCTGAAGGAATGGAATGAGATCATTGATGCATTGCAGCCATATCCCTGTATTGTGATGTGGATTTCCTTCAATGAAGGCTGGGGTCAATTCGATACCAAAAAGATAGCGGCGTGGACCAGGGCGTATGATCCTTCGCGCCTGCTCAACCCCGCTTCGGGGGGCAATTTTTACCATACTGGTGATGTGTTGGATCTGCATCATTATCCGGAGCCCGAATTGTTCCTGTATGACGCCGGCCGAGCCAACGTACTGGGCGAATATGGTGGCATCGGCTATGCCGTAGAAGGGCATTTGTGGCAATCCGGCGAAAATTTTGGTTATGATACTCTGCTGCATAGCCCGTCAGAACTGTTGCTGAAGTATCAGGAATATGCCCGTATACTGCAATCGATTAACCGTTTCTCCGCGGCGGTTTATACACAAATGACGGATGTAGAAGGCGAAGTCAACGGGTTGTTGACCTACGACCGGGAGCTAACAAAGGTTAGTGAGGAGGAAATAAAAAAAATAAACCGGGAGACCATCCAGCAGCTCTCCCAATAATTTTTTTGAAGAAATATAAACAATAACAATGATGATGAGAAAATGTATGATGGGTTTTTTACTGCTATGGCTGATCAGCGCTGCATTACAGGCACAGGATCATAAGATCAATACCGCTTCGGCCCGTAAGCAATATGATGAACTGCAGCGCTCTATAGCAAAGGGGTGGAATACCTGGGATACCCGATCGGTATTGCGCCATGTGCTGCTTCCTTATGGGTTGGGGGTAGACATTCATTTGGCCACGTCTGATGGTAAACGGGTGGATCAGTTTTTTATTGGCGACAGAGAAAAAGGCTCGGCGCAGATGCGGCCTGGTGCGCATTCCTATGATGGGTATTATACGGATATTACCGCTTTATGGAATGGGCTGAAGCTGCGGGTAGAAAGCGCAGCCGAGGGCCTGAACAATGTGGTCATCATCACCCCGCAGGCAGAAAACGCCAGGGGAGGAAAAGTAGTGGTGTCCGTAAAGAATCTCTGGCAACGGGCCAATACCATCAGCACAAAGAATAACACGTTTACAATGCAGACGCTTGCCGATACAACGCTGAAGCTGACGGGAAAGGTACTGGGCGACTTTATTGAAAATAAGAATGGGGAAATGATCTTTTCTGCAGATCAGCCTGTAGTTATTACCTGCGGAAAAGCGCTTACGGCAAAGCAGGCCCGTCAATGGGTGGACGCGCATTATCATTATTTTGTGCTGTCTAACAAAAATAAATACGGTAAGAGCTATGAGGAATACAACGCCATGCAAAATGTGCTGGGATGGGATAATATTTATGATCCTACCATTAATAAAGTGATTACACCGGTATCTCGGATATGGAATGTAGGGTGGAGCAATAATCCTTCTTTGGGCGGCTTTGTATTGTTTTGCTGGGACACTTATTTTGCTTCGCTGATGTTGTCTACAGACAATAAAGCACTGGCCTATGCCAATGCAGTGGAAATTACGCGGGGAATAACCGAACAGGGCTTTGTTCCTAATTTTTACACGGAAAGTAATTATAAGTCGCGCGATCGTTCTCAGCCACCTGTGGGAACGTTTACCGCCTGGAATATTTATCAGAAGTATAAGGAAAAATGGTTCCTGGAATTATTATACGATGATTTTCTGAAATGGAACAGGTGGTGGGATCAAAACAGGCAAACCGATGGTCTCCTGTGCTGGGGTAGTACGCCCTTTGAACCGGTTACTTACCGCTGGTGGGAATTTGACGGAGTAAATGAAACCTTTGGTGGGGCATTGGAATCGGGGCTAGACAATTCACAGATGTATGAAGGTGTTCCTTTTGACAAACAGCGGCACCAGCAAAAGCTAAATGATGTAGGCCTCAACAGTCTTTATATTATGGACTGTAACCTTCTGGCCAGGATCGCCGATGAATTAGGGCAACGTAAAGATGCGGAAGAACTGCGCCAAAGGGCAAATGCCTATACCGCCCGCCTGCATCGTTTATGGGACAATAAAACCTCTTTTTACTACAATTACCGAACGGATACAAAAGCATTCAGCCCAAGAACATCGCCAACAAATTTTTATCCACTACTGGCCGGACTTCCTACTAATAAGCAGGCAGAAGACATGTTACAGAAACACCTGTTGAACCCGGACGAGTTTTGGGGAGAATGGGTGATACCGGCTACACCTAGAAACGATCCTGCATTTAAGGAAAATACATATTGGAGAGGCCGCATTTGGGCGCCCCTTAATTTTCTGGTCTATATGGGACTCCGGAACTATAATACCCCGGTGATCAGCGATGTGCGCCGGCAGCTGGCTGAAAAATCGAAGAGCTTATTATTGAAATCATGGACTGCCGATAGGTATGTGTTTGAAAATTATAACGCCACTACCGGGCAGGGTGATGATGTAAGAAACAGCGATAAATTCTATCACTGGGGCGCCTTGCTGGGTTTCATTGGTTTAATTGAACAAGGGTATTATAACTAATGAACAGAAAAAAATACGATGATGTATTGAACAAATCCCATCATCATTTTTGTAAGTAAAAAAAATGAAGCTTAAAATAACTATTTTTTTGCTGCTCTGTTGCTTGCAGCCGTGGCTATTGGCGCAGGGCTATACCAGGGCGAACACATCACCATAGAAACAGAACCCGGTATAACGTACGAGATGGCGCTGTTCATACGTAAACAAATAAAAAAATAAAAGGATGAGAAAGATCAGTTACTTATTGATATTCGTATGTTTTTCCGCGGTTAACACCATTTTGGCCCAAGACTATCCTCCGGAAACCCTTCGGTCATTAGCTGGAAAGTTTTCTGATCCTCCCATAGAATACCGTCCCAATGCCTGGTGGCATTGGATGGGTTCCAACTTTTCCAAAGAAGGAGTTGTTAAAGATCTTCATGCCATGAAGGAGGCAGGAGTGGGGGGTGTTATTATTTTCAATGCGCCATCCTGGCTGGATACAGCCATGAATCCCTGGCCGCAGCAACATTACCGCAGCAAAGCCTATTGGGAAGCATTGGAACTGGCGCTTTCGGAAGCCAAAAGCCTGAACATGACAGTGGGGATACATAATTCTCCGGGATGGTCTACCACTGGCGGACCATGGATCAAACCCGAACAAGGAATGCAGGAAGCAGGCTTCAGCACAACGATCATTGAAGGGAATCAAAAGCTGAATGTGACTTTACCAAAGCCAAAAATGAATGAGGTTGCCGCTCCTTATTATAAAGAGGTCGCCGTTATGGCGGTGCCGCTGCGCAAGGGCGTTGCTGCAGGCGATGTACTGGACATTTCTGATCAATTCAGCAATGACCGGTTAAATTGGGCGGCGCCTGCGGGTAAATGGAAAATTTACCGCTTTGGGTATTATCCCAGTCTCATACACACGCATCCCGTACCGGAAGATGTAGAGGCCACTTCGCTGGAGGCCGATAAAATGAATCCGGAAGCAACCATTGCACATTGGAAGAATGTACTGAACCCGCTGGAAGAAAGATTGGGTCAGTATATTGGCAATACATTCAACATTATATGGGTAGACAGCTATGAGGCAAGGGATCAGAACTGGTCATCAAATTTCCGTAACGATTTTATTAAGGTGAAAGGGTATGATCCTGTTGTACAGGTAATCTTAGCATACGAGCGCGGCGACAGTATTTTTAATGAAGAAATGCATGGCATTCATCCTGCTGGCGAAAAATTTTCATCGCAAACAAATCGTTTTCTCAGCGATTATAAAGAAGTAATCAATCGTTTGTTTTTGCAATGTTTTCAGCTTGGAAAAGACATGGTAAACAAAGCAGGTTTTCAATTTGCATGGGAACCTTATGGCAGTATTTGGGAGGCGCCCTTTGATAGGACTGAAGGGATAGGAATTGCTGATATACCTGCTACTGAATTTTGGGTGCATAGTACCGAACCCTCCGGTGAAGGAAGCTTTGCAACTGCTGCTGCAAAAAATGATCATCGCATTGTGGCAGCTGAAGCGTTTACTGGCATGGAGGCCGCCTGCAGGTTTACCGAAACACCGGCTATGCTGAAACGTCCTGCCGATATGGGCTTTTCTTACGGCATTAACAAATTTTTTCTTCACTCCTGGGCGCATAACCCTTTGAGTGATGCCTACCAGCCCGGCTGGAGCTTTGCGCATTACGGAACACATTTCAGCCGCACACAAACATGGTTGGAACCCGGCAAAGCGTTTTTCACGTACCTCGCCCGTTGCCAGATGCTTTTGCAGCAGGGAACGTTCATTGTTCGTACCGCTAATGTATTACAGCGCAGCACGCCGGAAGCAGAGATCTTTTTTGTGCGCAACACAAATGAAGCAACAGAAAAAACAATAGCCTTTCCTGTAAAGAATGCTGTGCCTGAATTGTGGGATGCCTACCGCGGAATAATTCAACAAACCAATCAATGGAAACAACAGGGCGATTCAACTTTTGTAACGATTAAATTGGATAAAGACCAATCAATGTTTATTGTTTTTCCTGCACAAAAAACAACCTATTTCAAACAACCGGAAGTAGCCGTTTTGAATGAAGAACCTGTTGCATTAAAAGATAGGTGGATAATTACTTTTCATCCTAAAACAAATGAAAAAACGTTTACAAGAAAATGGAATAAGTTGGTCGATTTCAGCAAAGAGCATAACAAAGCCGTCCAATATTTTTCGGGCACAGCTGTTTATGAACAAACCATCACGATAAAAAAAGAAGACCTCGCATCTGATAAACGGATCCTGATTGATTTGGGAACGGTATATGATATGGCCGGCTTGGAAATTAATGGTAAAAAAGCCGGTATATTATGGTCGCCGCCTTTCAAGGCAGACATTACCCGCTTGTTGAAAGCGGGGAAAAACACTGTTAAGATTGCTGTTACAAACACCTGGGTGAACCGCCTTATTGGCGATGAACAATATCCTGCAGATTTTGAATGGACAATGCTTGAAAATAACGGCACTCCGGCCATGAACGGCTTGCCAAGGATGAAAGGTTTGCCGGAGTGGGCCACCAACGGACAACCGCGTCCTTCAAAAGAGCGCAAAACCTTTATTCCGTGGTCTTATTTTAATAAAAATTCTCCACTGGTGCCGGCGGGCTTGTTAGGCCCCGTAACGCTCCGTTATCAGCAACTAAAAGTGAATTGATTAAAAAGAACAATAATGAAGCAAACAGGATTGAGTTTTATTTTTTTGCCCCTGCTTTTCTTAAGCGCTTTTACAAACCGTTTCGGGGACAGCGTTGTTAGTAATAGGGATACTGCTGCACTCGAAGCGGGTTTCAGAAAACCGCCACGGGATGTGCGACTGGGCTGTTACTGGTACTGGATTGATAAAACCGTTACCAAAAAGGGGGTGATTGCCGATTTAAAAGCGATGAAACGCGCTGGAATTACGCGTGCTTTTATTGGTATGACCGGTGGTGGCGATGAGCTCAAATTTATGTCGGACCAATGGTGGGAGCTGTTGCACACAACATTAAAAACAGCCTCCGATCTTGATATTGAAATCGGGCTGTTTAATTGCCCGGGATGGAGCCAGTCGGGCGGCCCGTGGATAAAAAACAACCAGGCCATGCGTTATTTGGCTGCAGTGGAGCGCCAGGTGACCGGACCCACTTTATTTTCGGAAAAAATTCCTATTACATCCAAAGATATTCCGAGCATCGAAAATATTGGGTGGAGCAATGAATCCTACCAGGCTCATCCGGCCGATTTTCAGGATGTTAAGGTCATTGCTTTTCCCATTGACCCGCACCTTTTCCGGAATCTTTTTGATGAGAACAAAGCCCGTATTTCTTTTTCCGGGAATATAAAACAGCAGCTTGAAAATAAGGATACCTTATATCAGCTGCCGCAAAATGAAACAGCAAGTGTAATGCTAGAGTTGCCTCAGAAAATGACCGCCCGCAGCTTGACAATTGCCATCCGGGGCAGGATCAGCTGTGATGCGGAGCTACAGTATTTAGGGGATGACCAGGTTTATAAAACGATCAGCACTTTTAAAATAGACCGTGTGGTAGATGGGCTGATGCGGGGCTTTATCCCCAACTCGCCTGTGGTAGTATCCTTTGCAACTGTAAACGCCAGGGCGTACAGAATCCTTTTTAGGAATTCGGGCAGTGAAGGATTGATCAGCGGCTTTACGCTTACTGCGGCGCCCGTTATTGAGCGTTTTCCGGAAAAGACCTTTGCCAAGATGTTTAACAGTTTTACCCCGCCCTGGGATGCCTATATGTGGGATTTTCAAACAACAGATGCGGCGGGTGCCGTACAGCCGCGGCAGGTGATTGATATTTCTGACCATCTTGCACCCGATGGCACCCTCCGCTGGAAAGTACCATCGGGAAAATGGGTCATCCTCCGTACAGGCATGCTGCCTACAGGGTTACAAAACTCTCCTTCCCCAAAGGGAGCTACGGGGCTTGAAGTAGACAAAATGAGCGGCAAACTGGCGGAATATCATTTTGATTCGTATATCGGAAAGATCCTCAAGCGCATTCCGGCAGAAGACCGCAAAACGTTCCGGCTGGTGGTGTTGGATAGTTATGAGAAGGGCGGGCAAAACTTTACCGATGATTTTATTGACCTTTTCCGGCAGCAATATGGGTATGATCCAACACCCTATCTGCCTGCCTATTATGGGTATCCTATAGGCAGCCCCGCGCTTTCCAATCGTTTTCTTTGGGATATGCGGCGCATGGTTGCCGACCGCATGGCCCATCAGTATATAGGAACAATTACACGAAAAGCGAATGAAAACGGTCTCAAAACATGGCTTGAAAATTACGGCACCTGGGGGTTTGCAGGTGAGTTTCTTAATTATGGAGGACAGTCGGATCAGGTAGGGGGTGAATTCTGGCTGGGCGATTATCTGGGCAAAGTAGAGATCCGCTGTGCTTCATCTGCTGCGCATACTTATGGCAAGCCACAGGTATGGGCAGAATCATTTACCGGCTCGGGTCCGCATTATACCGTATATCCCGGAGCAATTAAACAGAAAGGCGATTGGGCAATGGCGGAAGGAGTGAATGCCTTTATGCTTCATGTATACATCCAGCAGCAGGCTGATAACATTTTCCCCGGTGTTGACGCCTGGTATAATATGGAGTTTAACAGGAAGAATGCCTGGTTCTCACAAATAGATCTGTTTACTACTTATTTGCGCCGTTGCAGCTTTATGCTTCAGCAGGGGTTGAACGTGGCTGATGTAGCCTATTATATTGGCGAAGACGCCCCCAAAATGGATGGCATTGTTGCGCCGGAAATTCCCGCGGGGTATCATTATGATTTTATTAATGCAGAAGTGCTGCTGCATTCGGCTCAGGTAAAGGACGGTAAGCTTGTTCTGCCACATGGAACACAATACCGGGTGCTGGTATTGCCCCCGCAAACCACCATGCGTCCTGAAATTTTAGAAAAAATCGGGCAATTGATCGAAGCCGGGTTATTAGTAATAGGAGCGCCTCCCTGGGTTTCGCCTAGCTTGCAGAATTACCCGCATGCTGATCAGAAAGTACAAGCGCTTTCAAAAAAAATATGGGGCGCAAAGACGGAAAAAGAACATAGATATGGCAAGGGAAAAATATATACACAAACGTCTTTGGAAAAGGTTTTTCAGCAACTGAATCTGCCACCCGATCTATTGCTGAAAGACAGTGTGCCCGTACACTACACCCATCGCAAAATAGGTGATACGGACATCTATTTCCTGAGCAATCAGAGCAATCAGCGCATTCAGTTCAATGCGCAGTTTAGGGTGGCTCAAAAACAACCGGAATATTGGAATACTTTAACAGGGGATACCCGCTGTTTGAAGGCCTTTACGCAGGCCGATGCAACTACCCTGGTTCCCTTGCAACTGGAACCATCCGGCAGTGCTTTTATTGTGTTCCGGAGATCCGGGAAGCCAATGGTGCAAGCAACGGAAGAACGGTCTGTGCAGGAAAATTTTCCGGAACCGAAGTTCATCAGTGAGATAATAACCCCCTGGACCGTACAATTTATGTCGGACAGTATTCATCGCGGACCCACTGAAGCGGTTCTGTTTAAAGAATTGCAGGATTGGTCGGAAAGCAGCAACCCGAAAATAAAACATTATTCAGGCACGGCTGTTTATAAGAACCGGTTTAAAATTGCAGCTCTTCAACGCACTAAATCCTTTAGGAAGCTGTGGATTGATTTTGAAAAGGTGGGTATGATGGCAAAAGTAAAGATCAACGGGCAGTACGCGGGCGGCGTATGGGCCTATCCTTATCGTGTAAACATCCTGCCATTTATTAAAGAAGGTGAAAATGATCTGGAAGTGGAAGTGGTAAACACCTGGGGAAACCGCATCATTGGCGATCTGAATTTGCCCCAAAAGGAGCGTAGGCTACAGATTCACCAGGGTCCTGCGGCTAACGCGCCTTTACAGGAATCAGGCATTACTGGGAAGGTTAGCATTCTGGCAGAATAAATAAAGATATGAGGACGCTGTTTATTATGGCAATATTAAAGGGGTACATAACATTTTTTTGGTTCGTGATGACACGAACCGTGGCCTTTTGCCGGGATTGACTAAAAAGTAATCAAGAAACCTTTTAGTAGCCTGCTCCAATCACAAAATGTTATGCACCCGTGTTAAAGGGATGCGACCGTTGTATAAAAAAGTAAACTCAAAAATATCGGATAAAAATGATTAGGATGAATCAATATATCTCTACCAGTAAACGATGGGTTATAGGCGGACTGTTCTTCTTTTATTGTTTTCTTGCAGCCTGTAAACCTGCTGAAGTGGTACGGATTTATGAGCTGCGTTGCGAATACCTGAAGGAACCTCTGGGTATTGATGATCCCTATCAGCAGGGCCCAGCAATAAGCTTTGAAAAGTTTTCCCCACGCCTGAGCTGGAAAGTAAATGGGAGGGGAAAAGATACACGACAGGTTGCTTACCAGGTTGTGCTTTCCAATACTCCGGAGGGGTTGCGGCAGCAAAAAACAATCTGGAACAGCGGGCTCATAAGGGGTCATCAACCTTTTTGCTTTGTTCCTGCGGGCTTCATGCAACCCAACACAACCTATTATTGGAAAGTTGGGGTTTCTTCTGGAAACGGGAGCGCTGTTGTTTGGAGTGAGCCGGGCCGTTTTTCAACAGGGTTAATCAGGCAGCAATGGTTGGGCACCTGGATCAAACATCCCTCCGCACCCAAAGAAAGTCATATCTGGTTCCGGAAAAATTTTGTATTGCCCAATGAAAAAATGCCTGGTCATTTTTTTGCGTATGTGGCATCCATAGGCTATCATGAGTTGTATGTTAACGGACAGAAAGCAGATAACAGGGTATTGGCGCCTGCCATATCCCGCCTGGATAAACGGGTATTTTATGTTACCTATGATATCAGCCGCTTTTTAAAAAAGGGACAGAATGCTATAGCCATTTACTACGGTCCTGGATGGAGCAGGAATAATTATTTTGCAAAAAGGACCAGTCAGGCCATACGGGTACAGGTTTATGGAAATCAGTTTTCACTGTTTTCAGACACAACCTGGCTGTGCAAGGAGAGCTATAGTAAAAACAGCGGACGATTTGATTTTATGGACATGGGAGGAGAACTGGTTGATGGAAGGGCGTATACTGATCAATGGATGCTGCCGGATGTTGATACAAGCAATTGGCAACATGTTGTAAATTACCCGCCGGGCGATTCGGTAACGCTTTCTGCACAGATGACGGACCCTTCAGAAATAATAGATACCATTGCGGCCAAAACCATTTCCCGGATCATTGACCCTGAGCGGCATGATACTATTTACAGGGTAGATATGGGCAAAGAATTTACCGGTTTCCTGCAGGCGGGCTTCAAAGGCCTACGCGGGGGAGACACTGTAGCAATAATGGTTTCCATGCGCGATACCAATCCCCGGTTGGTTGGGGCTACCTATGGAATAGGCAATAAAGTAATTGAAGAGCAAAAGCAGCAACAGCGCTACATTGCGGCAGGGCGCGGCGGAGAAATATTCCGGAACCGGTTTAATTTTTTTGGAGGCAGGTATATTCATTTCAGGGGCCTCAGACAGGCTCCTCATTTAAAGGACATACAGGGGCTGGAGGTATCCTCTGCCGCCGAAGCTACGGCAACATTTGAATGCTCTGATAGCCTTTTCAATAAGATTTTTGCAATGGACAAGTATACCTACCAGATGTGCCATACAGAAGGGGTAACGGTGGATTGTCCCAACCGGGAGCGGTTAGGATATGGCCCCGAAGGAGCCTATCAGACAATGTGGGGGCTGGGATTACCCTGTTTTAATGCCGCTGCTTATTATGTAAAGAACGTGCGGGACTGGGCTGATGTTCAGTTGCCCAACGGGTTCATCAATAATGTAGCACCGCAGATCAGTGACATGTACGGAAGCGTGCTAAACGGTACTGCCATACTCAATACAGCGTGGGAGCATTACCGGATATATGGTGATAAAAGAATACTGGAAGCAGCCTATCCTGTAGGGCAGCGATGGTTGGCTTTTTTAAGCAGGCACACAAAGGATTCTATGCTGACGCGCTATCAGTTTGGCGGATATTTTCTGGGAGAATGGGTGAGCCCGGGGCCGATTTTTGAGTATGCGGAAACAGCGGAGGCCCTGTTTTTTAATAACTGTGCTTATGCCATGACTCTCGATTTCATGATCCGGATTGCTACAACCCTGGAGGGTCGCAGTGCCGATGTGCAGCAATACGCCCAAACCCTGAATGCGCTTAGGCAGGCGCTGCACCGGCAATATTATAAGCCCGAAACGGGAACTTATTTAAATGGCGACCAGGTGCGTACGGCTTTTGCATTGTATGCCGGTATTGTACCAGATAGTTTACGGGAAAGGGTAAATGCCCATTTGCAGCATCTGTTAAAAAGCCAGGGATACCTCAATATCGGTAGCTTTGGGCGTTACCCATTTTATAAAACCGTTCTCAGCGAAGCCGGATATTTCAATCTTATTGCAGGCATACTAAAAAAGGACACCTACCCCGGGTATGGTTACTTTCTGAAAAAAGGCGCCACTACTTTCCCGGAGATGTGGGAAATTGATCAGCCCAATTCCACCGTTATACATACCTCTTATACCGGAATATCTGCCTTTTTCATCAAAGGGTTAGCCGGTATCAATGAAGCTGTAAGCGGGTATGATACGGTACTCATCAGCCCACACCTTGTGGAAAATGTAACCTGGTGCAAAGCCAGCGTGGAAACACCCTATGGCAGGGTTAAAAGTGCCTGGCAAAAAGAGGGTAACAGGCAGGTGACCTATAAAATTACAATACCTTTTGGAGCCGTGGCACGGGTGCGGTTGCAAAACCAGCCCGAAAAGCTGATGTCTTCAGGTGATTATGTATTTGAATATTCCTTAAATTAAAATTATTGACCATAAAAAATAACATTGAATGAAAACAGTTTTATTAGGCCTCTGCACCCTTTCGCTTTTATCGGCCTGTAAAGAGAAAAAGAATATGGAATGGGTGTGTACCACTATGGAACAACAATGGCAACGGCAGGACCCGGGGAAAATTATAATAGTTACCGGGGCAAAAGTGGATGCTGAAGTAGCAGTGCATCAGCCGCTTCAGCGGATTGATGGTTTTGGCGCCTGTTTTAATGAACTGGGATGGACCTCCCTCAGCGGGCTTCGTCCTGCTGACCGGGATGCTGTATTCAGCGAACTTTTTAAACCTGGCACAGGCGCTAACCTTACCGTGTGCCGCATGCCGGTAGGGGCAAATGATTTTTCGCGAGATTGGTATTCTTATAATGAAACCGATGGTGATTTTGAAATGAAGCATTTCAGTATTGCCAATGACAGGGAAACTCTGGTGCCCTTTATTAAAGCCGCCCGGGAATATAATCCCGGTCTCAAACTCTGGGCATCGCCCTGGAGCCCTCCCACATGGATGAAAGATAACAAGCATTATGCCTGCCAGCCGTTGGATACTTCATTCTTTGAGAATATAGGGCAAAACGGTATAAAACCGGAACAGGTGCGCCGGGAAGGGGTAAATATGTTTATTCAGCAGGATGCCTATTTTAAAGCATACTCGTTGTATTTTTCAAAATTCATAGAAGCTTACCGGGGGGAGGGCATTCCCATTTTTATGGTGATGCCGCAAAATGAATTTAATTCATGTCAGCCATTCCCAAGCTGTACCTGGCTGGCTTCCGGCCTGAATGAATTTGTGGGAAAATATCTTGGCCCAAAGATGCATGATCTTGGGGTGGAAGTGCTATTTGGAACCATGGAGCGTCCGAATCCTGCGTTAGTGGACACACTGCTTTCGGATCCGGAAAGCAGTAAGTATATTAAAGGAGTGGGTTTTCAGTGGGCTGGCAAAAAAGCAATTGCATCCATCCATCAGCGTTACCCTAATCTTACTCTATATCAAACGGAGCAGGAATGCGGCGACGGTAAAAACGACTGGCAGGGAGCTGAATATTCCTGGGAGCTGATGAAGCACTATCTGAATAATGGCACCAATGTTTACGACTATTGGAATATTGCACTTGAGGAGGGCGGATTAAGTAGATGGGGATGGCGGCAGAATTCGCTGGTAACCGTAAATAAGAAGGAGCAAACCTATCAATACACTTACGAGTATTACCTGCTGAAACATGCCAGCCATTATGTAACTCCGGGCGCGCGGCTATTACCGGTAACAGGTACATTTGCTGATTTACTGGCCTTTCAGAATCCTGATGGTAACTACGTACTGATTATGTATAATACAGCCAGTACAGAGATGAAGCGGGTAATAAAAGTTGGTGACCAATCCTTTTCTGTAATATTGCCCCCCAAGTCATTTAATACCATCAAACTGTAAGCACAATCTGAAGCGCGGATGCTATAAAAGTACCGGTTTTTGATATTTTTAAGGTAGCTTTTGTGCATCGGTCTGTATATTTTGCAGGGGAGGATTTTGAGAGTAGTAAGAAATGCCATTAATAAAAAAGCGATTGCCGAGTTGCAATGGTTTAGAAAGATTTGTAAAATAAACTCGTAAAAAAAAGAGCAACCCTGCCGGGATCTCCTATTTTAGTTTGAAATGAATTTTAAAATTTTATTGCTTTTATGCAGCTGGCTGAATGTGTTTGCCGGACAAAAGCAGGCTGAGGAAAAACAGGCGGCTGCGTTACAGGAATCATTTATTTGGCTGCAGGCTACCAAAGCCGGTGAGCAACAATATGTAGCTTTCCGTAAAACATTTAATTTAAAAGAAAATATTGCGGCAGCACAACTGAGGGTATTTGCCGATAACCGGTTTATCATCTGGATCAATGGTCAGTATGTGGAGCGTGGCCCTGCGCGGTTTGATCCCAAGGGGCCTCAATATGATATTCTGGACATAAAACCATTTCTGCATAAAGGCAAAAATGCCATAGCTGTTCTGGTGCATTACTATGCGGTGGACAGCTTTACAGAATGGAATGAACAGAACGCCCGGATGATGGAACATACTCCCGGGCTTACTGCAGCGTTGAATATTGATTTTACAAATGGAACTATTTTTTCGTTGCGGACAGATGAAACATGGGCGGCTAATAAAAATACGCAATACAAAGCCTCTCCTGGTTCCTATTCGTCTGTCCCTGATAATATTGATGCCCGGCTGAGCGATGGCGATTGGTCAGTGGCCGGATACAATGACGAAAAATGGGAACATGCCCGGAAGATCAGCGGCAGTAGCTGGGGCAAACTCAGTCCCCGGTTGATTCCCCTGCTGAAAGAGCAGACCCTGGTACCCGACCGCGTGGTTCAGCAAACTACCGGCGCTAATGTGCATGACTCAGTACAGTCGTTACGGGCGCTGCTACCGCTGGAAATGGAAGCGGGGAGTGAACTGGTAATTGATATCGGAAAAGTAAGACAGGCCTATCATCTGCTGGAGCTGGATGCTGAAGAAGGTGCTTCATTACAGGTAGGGCATGCAACACTTTTTTATGATCATAAAAAACAACCGCTGATCGTTTCATTTATTCCGCATCCAGAAGACCGGTATATTGCTAAAAAAGGCTTTCAGCGCTATATGGGCGGAGATACGCATGGATTCAAATATCTGGTCATTAAAGTGCTTTCCGGAAAAATCCGTCTTAAGTCTGTAGCAATAACGGAACGCAGTTATCCTTATGAACGGATGGGATCCTTTACTAGCAATGATACACTGTTGAATACGCTGTGGAAGGTTTGTGTGAACACGGTAGAAGCCTGCAGCGAAGATGCTTATGTGGATTGTGCAGATCGTGAAAGGGCGCAATGGATTGCCGATGGTTATAAAATGAGCTTTCCGGTAGCAAGGGTAGCCCTAGCAGCAAAAGAGCAGAACGGAACATATACTTTTGGCGATGCGAGGCTGCTGCGGAAAATGATTCAGGATATGGGTTATAGCCAGGTTCCGGACGGTCGCTTGCAACCCATGCGACCATCTGTTTACCCATTAATCAATACACATGGTGTTATTGATGATTATTCCTGCCTGTGGGTACAGGCGGCTGTAGAGTACTATGAACGTACCGGAGATATTGCGTTCGTTAAACAAATATGGGGGCAGCTGCAACGTGCTATGGATTATTTCCTGAACCGCAAAATAGCAAACGGGCTCATCAACGCCCGTGAATTCATTTACTTTGATAACCCTTTAAAATACGTTCAATGTGAGGGCGCAACCATCAACGCATTTATTTATGGTTCGCTGCAGGCCATCGCCCGAATGGCAAAAGTACTGGGAGATGCAAAGGCGTTTAACCGATATGCAGCGGAAGCCGTGGCGTTATACAAAAGCTATAACAGCAACCTATGGAATGAGAGAGCAGGAACCTATAATGCCGCCAGCTTCAGCGATGAAGGGAAGGCAATGACCGATAACCCAAAGAGTTTTAGCCTGCCTTATGAAGGCCCGCTTGAGCCGGGTAAAACCGTAGCGCCCAATTACCACGCAGCTTTAATGGCTTTGTATTTTAACCTGGTTCCGGCAGACCGGCATGCGCGGGTGCTGCATTTTCTGCTAAATAGTTTTAACAAAACAACAGAACAGCAAATGGAGCTGTGGTGGCCTTATACCTCCCGCTATTTGCTGGACGTACTGTACCGGGAACAACGGACAGACCTGTCGCAAACTGCCCTGAATTTTATACGGAATGCTTTCTGGCACATGACCCGGTATGAGACGGCAACAACATCTGAAGGCTGGTGGGGTGGTGCTTCCGTTCATGAATCTTCAGCGTTCCCTGCTTATTTTATGAGCGCTTTTGTGTTAGGAGTACGTACGGTAATAGAGAATGGAAAACTCAGTTTTATAATAAAACCCAACCTGGGTGATCTACAACATGCAGAAGGAACAGTGCTGACCGAATTTGGAAAAACAGACGTACAATGGACCTTTAGAGACGGAGGTGGCTCTCTCCATTTCAGTATAAATACTCCCAAAGGTGCAACCCCTGTATTGTATATTCCAGTAATGAGCGAAAGAGCTACACTGGTACTCAACGGGGAAATGCTTGTAAAAGCAGGAAAAATAAAAGGGGAACTGAAACGGTCGGGTGGCTATTATGTAATACCGCTTAAAGAAAATAGGTGCCGGGGCATAATACTGAAAGGCCAGAAATGAAATAAATATACTATCCTCAGAAGCTGTTTAAAATAAATTTTTGCTATTTCTTCATATGAAAGGTATATAGCATCACTTTCTTCCTCAGGTATTTTAAAATCAGACAGATCGATGGGCTTAATAATTCTTTGTTTGACCCGGTCTTTAATAAAGACCCGGAGATGCTTGATCGTTTTTCCAATGGCGTTTAATTTAAGCCCTGTATCATTAATATCGAAAGCTGGAGAAAAATATTTCTTCGCAAATTCAGCCCGGTTCTGGTTTGGAATTTTCTTTAACCTGGCATAAGTAACAATGTCCTCAACAATCTTCCTTAACCTGACCAACTCGTCATTGAGATCTTTATAATCACCGTGCTCCAACGGAAGTTGATTATTTATACAGCGATTTTTTTATCTCAATAGACAAATGGGATTTTGATATCTGTTCCGAATAATGGTTTGTGTTTTTCATCACAGCAATACTGAATGTAAACGGGGGCGGTTTTCACCAGTGCGGGCTTTGTTTTTACGACAAATTACTTTAATCGGAAGGGGCATAACCTGAACAATTTTAATCGACTTTGGTAGTCTAAATTTTGGTCTACTTTTTAAAATTGTTAAGCTGTTTTAAAGGTAGTAAGGATTCTCAGAGTGTTTTGTTATGAGAATTTGAAAGTCAGCCCCTTAAAAGTAAAGTAGGGTAAAAAGCAAAAAGGATCATCATTGCTGATAATCCTTTTTTGCGGACCGGACGGGATAAGTCATCCGTCCATAATCCACTGAAAATCAGCTATGATCTTTTTGAGGTCTACTTTTAGTCTACTTCTAAGAGCTAAATTTCACAAATCTTACTGCACTTTATAACGCTTAACGTTGACGCTATAAAGTTACGCTTCTTTTAATATAGTACTCAGCATATGCAGGTAAAAGTCTTAAGAGACCACTTGCGGTAAAAAGTCGTCTGGCCTATAAGGGACAACCCAATCCCTCATTCTTTGTTTTTTATTGAAGTGGCGGGATATATTTTGCGTTAGTTCTTTATAGTTGGTCTCCTCAAAAGGACTTCCTTTGCGACGATGAAATATCTTAATCGACCGGCAGTTATCATGCTCAAATATACCATTTAGCATCACCCGGTCAGATAGCCCACATGAATGCCCCATTATCTGAACCTGGTATTCACCTTCCATTAAAAATCGTGATAGTTTACGAAGGTTGTCTGTTCTAAAATAACCAAAGGACTTCATATTGTCAAGGAACCTATTATCGTTCTTTTTCTCTAAAATTTTATAATGATCATCCATCTCATCCCCAAATCCAAAGATTAGCGGGTTTTCATCTTTATATAATTCCCCATGAATATGAATAGAATCAACCAACGGATTGTTCTCAAACTGCGGAACCAGATCCCGAATATAAAGGTCAGGGGTATACGTGTAATTGAAGTTAAGCATAAGAATATGATCACATTTATTAAGATCTGGAGAATCGGTTAGAAACTCTGATTCACTAAAAGGCGCTGCAAAAACATCATACATAAATTTATTATGGATAGGTTTCGGCAGTCCTTTCAGGTAGCTATGCAGGCTCTTTTTTATGCTTTCAATACCGCTATTCAATGTGTTTAGTTTTTTATCATAGCTACCGGCATCAGAAGATGCAATGTGTATCAGTTCATCATAATATATTTGTTCAATATCGACCCACCCCAATTTAAAACAAGAGTTTATTGCTTTTCTTAATACCGGGTTCAGGCACTGCGCATCAAACTCCTTCTGGGGCTTTTCGCCACTTGTAGAAACCAAAACGTCGTCTACAGCAAAAGCATTAAACACCGTTTCACAGCTTTCGGGACTATTAATGACGGCCTTAATGTCTTCTTTCTCGTAAAAACCGATTTTACTTTTTATCTTAAAATCGGAGCTTGAATGAATCCCATTATCCAGAGCTTCGTTTACACAGGTTCGCAAAAGATTCAATAAAAAATCCTTATAACTGGTCTTCATCCCATGCGCCAGATCGAAGCCATTCCCTATTAGTATCAGCTTATTCATATTTAAAATTTCATAACTAACTCGTAACGTTAGTCTTATAAAATTACGTTACTTTTTTCTTAAACCTTTCTAACCATGCATTTCTTACCGGTTTTATTGAGTATTAACCAGCTTGTACCACCAGACCGCCTTTATATAAAGTGCAGGAAATAGTCTCTTGGATTGGATATGATATTTCAGTAAATTTATACTGCTAATCATATTATTATTTTACCTAAAAACACTAAAAGATTATGAAGAAGGTACTTTCTATTTTCGCATTCGAACGCCCTGTAGATTACGATCACATTTCCAAATCATTTTACAAAACTCATCAACAACGGTTAGATATCCGTGAAACATGGCCGGCCAGGGCTACCCGCCGAATGTTAATAACAGATTATTGGGGCAATGCAACCATCCATTTCTTACTATTATTAGGGCTTGCAACGTTCATTACTTCATTTTTTAACAGCCAGCCAAATGTTGCTTATTTCTCAACTTCTGTATTAGCTGCTATTGTCGTAAGCATCCCTTTATTCCCGCTTCTTTATCTGCCCATTTTTAATCGCGAATTTCTCCCTAATCTGGAAACCGTAATAGCTACCTATCAAAATGAAGAACGGGCCTGGATGGCAAAATGTAAAAAAGATCAGCCTGACAACCGGACATTGCTTCTTCTTTTCTATGTATTGGACAAAGCTGGCAAGGTAAACTACCTTTCTCCTAATGATAAATGCGCCGTCCTGCTCTCCAGAATCTTTGGGGTAGCTACTAAAAGTATGCGAACCGATCTTGATCTGGTGTTCAAAAAGGAAAAACGTGAAAAACTGGACCCTCGGGGCCGTGTTGAGGTAGGCAAAAATTTTAATGAGGCCTTTACGATCTTAGAAACAATGCAGTTCTCAGAAGGCATAAGATTGTTAAAAGAATTGGAACAAAAATTCCTCCAACACTAATAATTCCACGAAAAGCATCAGAAAAGCACTTTTTAGCTAGAAACAAGTATACTTAGCCCATATTCCACTTTCCATAAAACCACTTTAGCTGATTAAATCAGTTAAAATGAAAAATAATGGAAATGGTGTGCAGTCTGCAACACCAATGCTGTTCCCCGTTGACCCAGAACAGTTCTGGCAGACATTACGCGCGTTGATACGCGAGGAAATCGGACAGTTAGAAAAACGCCCCCCACCAGCTACCAATTATAACACCTCTGGGCTGACCTACAAACCACTCTATAAAATTGGTGAGGTCTGTCAGCTATTCCAGGTTACCAAGCCTACTATTTACGACTGGATCAAACATGGAAAGCTCAAACCCTATAAGATCCGTTCAAGGGTTTACTTCCTTTGGAACGACATACAGGAATTATTACAGCCAGATGTCGCCCCACCTTAAGGGATTTACGCCAAACCTACTGACAATCAAATCTTTAATTCATAATCAAATTTCAAAAAGAGGCTTTATCCACTAATTTGAGTAAATTTGGATATACGAAATGAGCAACAGCAGCATTAGTAAAAAGGAAGTGTATCTGGTACGCTGGAAGCAACAAAAAAATCATGTCGAAATTTTCGACAATTTGGAAGTTTTTGCAGCCAGCTACCCGAGATATGACTTGTCAATACTGGCGGATGCTCTTGCTTTCGGAAAAACCGTTTTTGAAGATGAAGCAGTTTATATCGAAAAAAAAGCGATCGTATCTGCTCCTAAACCGGATTTTCCGCGTATGTTTTTTTGGGAATTTAATTACGACAGGATCGACTGGATGGCAAACGCCAGCACTGTAATACAACGGGTGCTTGAACGCGGGTCTGCCAAACACTGGGATGAACTTGTCCGCTATTATAGTAAAGACACCATTATTAACTTCCTGAAGGAACGCATCACCTTTTTGCCAGATGAGTGCATAGATGAAGCTTCTTTATTCTTTAACCTGAATAAAGAGGACATGCTATGTTACAAACGCAAACTGTCTCAGAAAATACCCTGGCTTTAATCAAACGGCTGATGGCCGATCCCCAACTTAATGATTTTTTGTTGGTAGGCGGTACGGCACTTGCACTTACAATTGGCCACCGCTTGTCGGTTGATATCGATTTATTTGCTTTTGATTCATTTGATGCAGCCTTAATCGCCAATCACCTAAAATCAGTATACTATGCAGAGGAAGTGAAACCGCGGGAAAGTAGCCTGATTTGTTTTATTGACCAGGTCAAAGTAGATCTTATTACCCATCCTTATCCTGAAGTATCTCCCCATAATCAAATAGACGGCATTAGAATAATGTCACTATCAGATATTGCTGCAATGAAACTTCACGCTATCGTTCGAAGTGGAAGCCGATTAAAAGATTTTGTAGATATCTGTTTTTTGCTGGAGAAAATGCCGTTGGCAGAAATGTATGCCGCATACGAAGAAAAATATTCTCCTCATTCCAGGGCGGCTGTGGCACGCATGGCCCTAACAGATACATCTGGGGTCAATTTAAATGATGAAATACGGTTATCCTATTTGTCATTCAATTGGGAAGCAACCAAACAGCGACTGCAAGAGGCACTCGAATTTACTCAAAAAATCTTCCCAGCCATGAAGCAAAATCGTATCCGGAACGATCCACCCGAAAAGAAAAGAGGCTTCCGCATGTAGCCCTGATTCGGGATTGTTATCGCCATTAATACCCGGCCGTCCCCTTTTTTTAATAATAAAATCACCAAAAATATGACAAGTAATAACTGGGAATACGTTAAGCAAATCGACCTGGTCGATTACCTGGCTTCCCTGGGCCATCACCCGGACAAAAAAATGAGTCGCAATCAACAGTATTGGTATCTGTCGCCGCTGCCCGGTAGAAATGAAAATACGCCATCTTTTAAGGTGGATCGGCAAAAAAATCTGTGGTATGATCATGCCATTGGCAAAGGTGGTAGTGTTATAGACCTGTGTATGCTGTATCACGGTTGCAGTGTACCGGAGGCATTGAGCAAATTAGAACAATTTCTTTCTTTTCACCGAGGCTCCTTACAGGCCTTCCCGCTTTTCAGTGCTGCGCCTTTTCCCGATGAAAAGAAAAAGATCAAGATTGTAACAACCGGACCTATACAGTCCCCTCCACTTATCAGTTATCTGGAACAGCGAAAAATACCGGTTAAAATTGCGCAGGCCTATTGCAGGGAAGTACAGTATGAGTTGGGTGATAAAAAATTTTATGCCATCGGTTTCCCCAATAGTGCTGGTGGCTATGAATTACGGAACGCCCATTTTAAGGGCAGCGCTGCACCTAAAGACATCACTTTTTTTAACAATAGTAAAAAGGATCTTTATGTATTCGAAGGATTTTTCAACTTTCTATCCTTCGCGGTAATCCGCCCTCAAACCAGTTCAGGGTTTACAAATTGCCTGGTACTTAATTCCCTTGCCTTTTTTGAAAAAAGCCGCGCCCTAATGGAGCAGCATAATAAAATATTCTTGTTTTTAGACAGGGATCTGTCCGGCAGGCAAAACACACAAAGAGCACTTTCCTGGAATCAGGAAATGGGATCGGCAAAATATACGGATGCAAGTGATCTATACAAATCCCTCGACGACCTGAATGCCTGGCTGATAGCCGGAGCCGGACAACAGGAACAACAAAGACAGACAAGAGGCCGGGGAATTTGATTCTATTCCTTTACCCAACATGAATTTTATAATCAAAAAATTTAAAAATGCAGCAATTTCAATTTAATATCCAGGCCAAGGGCGGCGCTGGCAAATCAATGCTCACTTATCTGCAAGCCTTAAAAGAGCAAAATAATGACCGGTCTTATTTTGTAGACTTTGATAGTTCTGTAAAATCCAGCCTTCAACAGCTACGATTTCTCCAGGGAAAAACGCCCTCCCGGTTTGCAACAATGAGCCTGCTGGACAGCCGGGAGAAACTGGATCGCCAGCTATTGTTTGAAAATTTATACGAACTGTCACAAAAGGATTATGACTGTTTTTACTTAGACTTTGGCGCTCCGGAGAGCGATCAACTACCATCCTTGTTTTATAAAGATTATACTATCGAAGAATTTAAAGACGTGCAGGATGAATTGAATGCTCAATTTATTTTCAATGTTGTTATTGCCGGGGGCAGCGCCTATGAACCTTGCACGCATTACCTCCAAAAAATTGTTTTACTGAATAGAGGTTTTTTTGGAGTGAACCTGTATATCAATGAAAGCAGTTTTGCGGGAACGCCGGGCCTTATTAAAGAGTTGATGGCTTTTGGGGCAGCGAAAGAAAACAATGTAAGCGCTGTTAAATTATATGGAGACTTTGATATCACCACAGCTCCGCACCGGAGCATTCTGCAGAAGATCAGCGAAGGCAAAGGAATGGAAGCTTTCCAGTTTATTGAAAAGATAAAAATGCTGAAAGAATTATCAAAAATTTGACTATGCCAGAGTCCAGGATTGATTTAAAGAAACTCCGGCTGCAGATCGCACTTAAGTATGGTGTTGAGCTAGATGAAACTGCCCTTACTATTCTTGTTGTTCTGCTCCTGGAAATGAAAGGCCAGTTTGTAGTGATGAATAAAACACAGGGGGAAATAGTAATGGAAGTGCAGCAATCAAAGAAAGCGTTACAGGTAGACCCGAATCATCCCCGGTGGCAGGCATTCTGGCACGGCATGGGCCAGTGGGGATTGGGCCTTTGCCTGGCGGTAATAGCGGCGACGCTTGTTTACTTCACTAGCCTGAACAACGATAAAAAGCAGCTGGAAACCCAGCAAGCTCTTATTTGGTACAAAGAGCATTACGAAGCAGCGCAAAAGGTAATTGACAAGTCGGGTATTGGCACCATCGAAAAGAAACCCGGAAAGCGAATTAAATAGCTAAAAGTATGTACAAAGAATTTATAAGAAAAGATTTGCTGGATAATGGGTATGGTGTGTACCGGAAAATACTGGAAATATACCGGGAGCAAATGGCGTTCCTGGAAACGCCCGCCCGCTTTCGCCGGTGGCTTGCAGGGGAACTAGACGTTCCCCTGGAGAAAATAAATCTGAGCAGCCTTAATTCTGCGCTGCAACAACAGCGGAAGAAGGATAAGGAGAAAATGCAAAGCAGAGCAATAACGGCTCAGGTGGAACCTGTAAATAATAAAGTGGAGACATTTCCTTTTTCAAAACCCAGTTCAGCCGACAAAAAACAGCCAAGGATCAATGAACTATAAAATGCCCATAGATAGGCGTAGTTCAATTTCCTTTCACAGTATATAAGCGTTGATGCACCAGCAATAAGTCTGAATAGGCTTCAACACATTTAATTAAGATCATTCGCGTTTAATCCTACGGATCTAAGCCTGTTTGATCCAATTATGAATAATGATTTTTCGGGAGCCAGCTATGTTCTCGTGGGCTCGTAACCTCGCCCACTTCGAACAGCTGGCCCATTCATGCCGCTTTGGGGCAGTATTCATGGGGGCGCAAGGCGCGGTTATCACCTTCTAAAATTAATATTATATGAATACACCAAATGAAAAAAACAAAGGCGGTAGGCCAAAGAAATCAGTTAAACGCAGCTATCGTTTGCGGGTGGCTTGTACCGCACTGGAGCGGGAAATAATTGAAGCAAAAGCCAAACAAGTACAGCTCACTGTTTCAGAATTTTTACGGGAGGCGGCTTTTAACAGTCATATTGAAACCCGGCAGAAAACGTTGCCCGCAGCCGTTTTGGAGTTCACCGGGCAGTTGAATCACCTGGCAGCTAATGTTAATTCACTGGCCTATAAAAACAACGCCGCCCAGGCATTTAACGCTTTTGAGCGCACAGAATTAAGGCAACTGGCTGAACAACTAAAGGAGTTGGCAGAGGCAATTAAAAACAGATTGAGATGATCGGTAAGGTTATTACTGGAAAAGGTTTTAGTGGGTGTATCGGCTATTGCCTTGAAGACAAAAAAATGAAGGAAGATCCAGATCAGACCATTATAGAAAACCGGGCAGAGATTTTACTCTTCAATAAATGTTTTGGCAACAGGAAAGAACTGGCGCAGCAGTTCCGCGAAGTGCGGAAATTGAACCCAAAGCAATCCAAACCAGTTTTCCATTTAGTCTTGAGTATGGCACCCGGAGAGCATTTGTCAAGGTCACAACTCATCCAGATTGCCCAGGATTGTGCAAAGGAATTTGGTTTTGCTGACAACCAATTTATAGCAGTAGAACATAAGGACACCCAGCACCAGCATATTCATATTGTGGCCAACCGGATTGGTTATAGCGGCAAAACCAATGTGTCGGACAGCAATAGCTATAAGCGCATGACGGAGTTCTGCCGGAAAATGGAAAAGAAGTTTCAGCTACAGCCGGTATTAAGCCCCCGGCGTTTTTTACCAAAAGACCAGCAATTACTACCCAGGAATGACCAGCGAAGGGATCATATTAAAGTCCGTTTACGCCAAATATTGCGTTCATCAAAAACTATGGAAAGCTTTCAGCAGAAAGTAAGGGAGCAAGGTTTTGAAATTATTAAAGGCCGGGGTATTTCTTTTATTGATAAAGAGGGCGTTAAAATAAAAGGCAGCGATATGGGGCTTTCTTTAAACACCATTGAGAAAATATTGCAGAAAAACCAAACTCAATACATCACTCAGGGCCGGCCAGAAGGAAGGAAAGAAAGCCCGGAAAACGGGCGCTCAAATATCTGGCGACTTACCGTGCCTTTTGCACCATACAAGAGAAATCCGCGGGAAAGCGATTTTATTAGCGCATTTATACAATCAGTAAAACAAGCGGCAGAAAATGCCGCCGATCTGGTAGCCGATTTATATAAAGTACAGTATCCATCACCAGAGGACTATGCTACATCACAAATAGAGCGGGAATACTACCGGAACATTAGAAAAAAGAAAAAAAGAGGCTACCGGCTATAGGCCTATTGCATTATAAAACAAGCCCAAGGGGCTTCAATCTGAAGCCAGGAAAATACAGAAAGCAACGAGCCATTGATGAAGATTCATATTATACTGAGAGTGTGTGCGAAGAATAACAGCACTATTCTTCGCGTTTTTTGCGTATAAAAATTGCTAATGCGGAAAATATTTGATATATTCGTTGCACAAAATGCGTAGAATGTATATCTATCAATTGACCCAATGGCCTCATTTTCAATGGAACACGGGAGAAATAGCTTCCGTGCTGGCAGGCGTACGCCATCAACAGGGCCGGCTACTGGGACGAATGGAAAACCTGGGGTTTACCCTGCGGGAGGAAGCTACCTTGCAAACCCTTACATTAGATGTGCTCAAATCCAGTGAAATAGAGGGTGAAGTATTAGATGCCGAACAGGTGCGCTCTTCTGTAGCCCGACGTTTGGGGATGGATATTGCCGGTTTAATTCCTGCCGATCGTAACGTGGAGGGCGTTGTGGAAATGATGCTGGATGCTACCCAGCAATATCAGGAGTTACTTACTGAAGACCGGCTTTTTGGCTGGCAGGCCTCTTTGTTCCCGGCAGGGCGCAGTGGTATGCACCGGATCGTAACCGGCCAATGGCGGGATAACCTGCCTGATGATCCCATGCAGGTTGTATCCGGCCCTATGGGGCGGGAGACGGTGCATTTCCAGGCACCGGATGCAGACCAGGTTCCGGCTGAAATGAGAGCATTCCTGGATTGGTTTAATGCTCCGGATAAAACAGACCCGGTATTAAGGGCAGCTATTGCCCATTTGTGGTTTGTGACGATACACCCGTTTGACGATGGTAATGGCCGTATAGCCCGGGCCATAACGGATATGCAGCTGGCCCGTGCAGATGAAACGCGGCAGCGATTTTACAGCATGTCTACCCAAATCCGGGCTGAACGTAAAGCCTATTATGATATACTGGAGGCAACCCAAAAAGGCCGGATGGATATAACCCCATGGATCCATTGGTTCCTGGGCTGCCTGGAACGATCCATAGAGGCCGCAGGCACTACGTTAGCCGGGGTAATGAAGAAGGCTGCCTTTTGGAAACAGCCGGCCACGCACACTTTAAATGACCGGCAAAAGCTGATGCTAAATAAATTGCTGGATGGGTTTACTGGTAAGCTCACCTCCTCCAAATGGGCAAAGATTGCCAAAACCTCCCAAGACACAGCTATACGGGATATCCAGGACCTGATAAACCGGCAACTGTTGGTGAAAGAGCCGGCAGGTGGCAGAAGCACCAGCTACCTGTTAAATGATGCTTTGTTTTAAAAGAATCGTTTTTTGTTCAAGTGGTGGAATCAAAAGTTTTAACGGCCTGTGTATAACTTGCACTATCCGTTTTTAAAAAACTAAGTATTTTAGCAGTGCTATTGTTTTCAATTGGTTAGCTTGCGGTATTTAAAAGTTCTCTAAATGTGAACTTTTGAATAAAAAAACGTAATTTTGCTATGAAAGTCCACCTGATAAGAAAAGAAACCATAGAAGATTTTGTAAGACACAATGCCCAAAGCAGGGCCTCATTTGCAGAATGGCTTATAAAAGTAAAGTATGGAGATTGGGACAATCCGGCGGATATTTCAGCCACATTTCCCAGTGCTGATTTGCTGGGCAATGGCAGCAACAGAGTGGTATTTGATATTGGTGGTAATAAATACAGGATGATTGGCAAATATGCGTTTGGAGATAAACAAATGCATTTATTCATTTGCTGGATTGGTACACATGCACAGTATGATAAGTTATGTGCAAATGATGAACAATACACAAGAAGCGATTATTAAAGAAAAGAAATTATGGCAGCATTAAAATATAAGGTAATTACTAGTAAAGCCCAGTACCGGGATTATTGTAACGCATTGGAGCAATTGTTGTTTTCCGGCAATAAAGATAGGGATACAAAAGATGAAATTGCATTGCTTACCCTGCTTATTGAAAAATGGGATGAGGTGCATAATACTTTTGAAGAGTTAGACCCTATACAACTTTTGCAATCTCTTATGAAAGAACATGATCTTAAGGCCAAAGACCTGGTGCCCGTTTTAAATATAAGCAAAGGATATATTTCGGATATTTTGAACTATAAGAAAGGGCTTTCAAAAGAAGTGATCCGTAAGCTGGCCATCCATTTTAAAATTTCACAGGAGGCGTTTAACCGTCCCTATAAATTAACGGTGCCGGAAAATGCACATTTAAGAAATGCAAGTGTAATGAACACTAAGAAAGAATTGGAAGTTGCATAGCAACTCTTTTGAGATATAAATAGTGCCGATACAAACCAAACCCAAAATGAAGAAAGTAAAAGTAACTGCTGAATTGATATTGGCTTGTTCTCACTGCGGTAATAAAGCGGGTCATTTTTTGCTTTGTGAAGCGGAGTCAACATCAACAGGATATAATACTGTCAATCCATTTGAAACAATTGAGATTGAATGCTCTTATTATTTAACAAGATATAAAACCTGTGGCGGTATTTCTCTTTTCTATGACACCGAATTTGATGAACATCCAGGATATATTACTGAAGCAACACTGTGCTATCCAGTAATAAGAACATTGACCGATCATATTCCTATACAGATACAACAAACATATAATGAAGCTTTAAAAGTTGAGAAGGTATCGTTTACAGCCTTTTCTCTATTAATTAGAAAGTCGCTGGAATTATTATGTAAGGATCAGAAGGCCGCTGGTAGAAATCTAAAGGAGCAGATAACCGATTTAGCAACAAAAAATATCATCCCGGCCAACTTGGCAAAAATGGCGGATGCGCTGAGAACATTAGGCAACATAGGAGCACATGATGTGAGTTATCAAATAGATATCGAAGAGGTTAGAGCTATGAAAGACTTCTTAATTGCAATGCTGGAATATGTTTACGTTGCTCCATCAAAAATTGAAGCATTGAAAAAATCCATTGATCGAAAAATGCAGGTAAAATAAATGTATACTACTTTCAGATTCACAATCATTTTTTGTATTTTACAATGACAACAGTAACCAAGAAAATAACGACCAATTCCAGAGTAATAAAGGATCTCCTTACTAACTATAGCGATACTTTCGCGGCTCTGAAAGAGCTCATCAATAATTCACTTCAAGCCAATGCAAAAAATGTATATATAGAAATAGATTATACAGATGATGTGTTTACTAAATCTGGCATTAAGCAAATAATAGTATCCGATGATGGACATGGAGTTTCTTATTCAGATTTTGACAATAAAATATTGGAGATTGGGACAACAGCAAAACAAAGTGGACAAGGAATTGGCAGATTTAGTTCTTTTCAGATTGGGGAATTAATGCATATTGAAACGATTGCTTATGATGAAAAGAAAAAACAATTTTCAAAAACCACTTTCGGTATAGACACCACAGACTTTAGAGATGCTCAGTTGGAGCAAACTGAATTTAAAGTGGACTACGAATATTTAGAACAGCCAGCCAATACTTATTACAAAGTAACCATACAAAATCTTCATCATAATATTAAACCCAAACCGGCAAGACGAAATTTAATAACCCAAAATTTCTTGCTTCAAAATATTCGACAATCAATTTTTGAAAATTATCCTTATGAAATTTTCCATAGCAAAGTAAAGTTTCATGTAAACGGAGAAGCAGTAAAACGGGATGAGTTTTTAATTGATTTGCCTATAAAAAAAGTTATACCTCACACCGACAAAAAAGGCAGAAGTCATGAGATAAAACTTTACTTCTACAATATAAAATCTTCATTAAATAAAGTAAAAGTGTTTTTTCAGATAGACAATGCCGGAATTAAAAGTGTAGCTCATGAATATACTTACTCTTCCGACTGGTATACCCCTGATTTGGGTACCTGGTTTGTCTATATCGAATCCGACTTTTTCAATAGTGATTTATTTAGAAATTTAGATATTGAATCTTTGGGTGAAGAAGAAGTTAAGGGTGTAAAAGAAAATATCAAAAATACCATTAACGATTTTTTTAAATCTCGAAACAAAAAGTTTGAGAAATTCCTAATCGAACTAGAGAAAGACAAGTATTACCCATACAAAGAAGAGGCTCCGGCCTCTAAAGCTCAGGAAATCATATTTAAAAAGGCTGCGTACTTAATCGAAGAGGAACATGCTTTAATTCGGAAAAATGATTCTATCCGAACTTTTCTTTACCCGCTTTTAGATAGATCGATATTAAACGGAGACATAGAATATATTTTTCGGAAAATCCTAAAAATGTCGGATGACAATGTTCAAAAATTCAGAACACTTTTGGATAAGACGGACATTGAAGATGTTGTTCATTTTGCAAATCTCGTTGCAAACAAATTGGAGTTTCTTTATTTTCTTCATGAACTTACTTATGGGGAGATTTCTAAATGCTTGAAGGAACGCAGCCAACTACATAAAATAGTTGAAAATGAGTTGTGGGTATTTGGCGAAAACTATAACGGGACACCACACCTTTGGTCTGATAAAAAAATAGGTAATATTTTGAAGGAACTAAGAGATAAGCATTTCAACTATGAGCCTACTGAAGAAGACGAAAACTTGATAAACGATGAAGGAACACCTGACGATATTACTGATTTGTTTTTTATGAATGAAAAGGTAAACGACGCTGATGAGAGAGAAATTATGATTGTGGAATTGAAAGCTCCCAAATGCGCAATAAGTGAAAAGGAACTTAATCAAATTGACAGATATGCCTTTACTATTGAACAGCATTCTGGTTTGCCTGCCAATAAGGTCAAATATAAGCTACTGCTAATATCTTCTAAGCTGACAAAATTTGCCAAATCTAAAGTCAAATCGAGAAGATCCAATTCTCCTGATCAGCCATTTTTATATGATAAAAAGAGTGAAAAAAATATTGAAGTTTATGTAATGGAGTGGGCAGAGCTGATTGAGCAGAACAAACGAAAACTAGGCTACTTGTCAAATCAGCTAAAAATAAAGGACAAGACCGTAAATGAGAAATTTGAGACTGAATATTCTGAATTAATTACAGAGAAAACATCTGCTCAATTACGATTTGTAAAATAATGCTGATGATAAATATCATACTCCCCTTCATTTCGTAGAAAGAAATATCAAACTGCAATTACGACAAAGATTTTTAGTACTTAGAAAATAGATTTTAAAGCTTACTCCTCATAAAATCAATAACAATATGGAATCCGCAGCGGCAGATATTATCAAGTTCTCAATAGGGACGTTTTTAGTTATTGGAGGCTGGGCAGCAGCACATTATTTTACTAATAGAAGAGATCGGATCGCTAAACGCAGAGATATATCCCTTGATCATCTGATAAAAGCTTACCGCGTATTAGCTGAGGAAATCTCACATCGCGAGAATGTAGAAAATAGGCAGCTGGAGTCCATTATTACCGATATACAGCTTTTCGGATCTGAGGAACAAATAATGTTGGCACATCAACTAGCCAAAGATGCAGCTCAAAACAGGCATTTTGAACTAGATCCCTTAATTAATAGCTTAAGGAAGGACTTGCGTAAGAAACTAGGACTTTCGGATATTAAGGGGAATGTTATTTGGCTTCGTTTCCAGAACTCATCCATAAATACTCAAAAAAAATAAGTTTGGGTTCCCACTATTTTAAAATGTCGTTTGCGTAATTACAAAATTAAGCCGTATTCATTCGAAGTCCTTAAATAAAAAAAATCTATGCCAAGAAGTAGAACAAGGAAGAAAAAACGTATTTCAACTAAAACCAAATCTTCCCACAACCAAACTTCGGCAAAAAACATAGCCCCTGGCGTAGCTCCCGATCCGATCAAAATGAAATATTTTGAAGCTTCGTTTAACGAAGGAGCTACTGAAACGACGTTTGAAGACCGATTGGCAGTTATTAAAGAAATTGGGCGCAAGGCTACAGTAGAGTTTCCTGCGAAATTTAAAGCCATTCAAAACTGGTTCAAAAATTATGATCAGTTGCAGTTACTCTCTTTCTCTATGTATTATTTTATGACGTCATTTTCAGGATACGATGAGGAAGCGGTTACCGGTACTTTAGACTTTCCACCCTATTATCAAGAACTTCTTCAGGCATTTTCTCTAACGCTCCCCAGGACGTATTACCAGCAACCATTTTCGAGTGAGGTAGAAAAGTTCAAAAGTGACATTAAAACTGCTTGTGAGCTCAATAAATATAAATACTATGCCTTTTTTGAGAATGTTGAAAACCCTGATGAAATTCCATTCCATTTGTTGCGAATGGAAATGATGATTAATACCACTGCTGTCAGAAATTGGTCCTATAAACATAAAATGGAATCTGTTACATTGGACTTAGCTCATGCAATTCGAGATTCCTTTATCGATCATCACGGCTTTGATCCAGTTGTTTTTCTAAAATTGATATATAAAATGGCTGACGTGGTTGAAGAACGGATAAATGTCCATATGCGAAAAACTGCTGAAGTTATAAACCAGAAGAATTATATAAAAATGATGGAGGCCTATGAATGTCAGTTTCCAGTTGGCAAAACAACTCCAGAACAGCGTGAGGAAATTTGGAAAAAATTTGGTAAAAAGCTACAACAGCTTAAAGGAATGTTTTTAATGCATTCGGATATTTATCTTGATGAGATTTTCACATTTGATTTTAAAACACTGGAGGATTATTCAAATGGCTTAATAGCGTCGGAAAAGTTAAAGTATATTTTCGGAGAAATCAGCCTACAATTTGGCCAATTGGCAGATCATAATGAGGAATATTTTTTACTTAACAACCCCGTTCATGAAAAGCCATTTATTTTAATTGATAGCAATAGTGTCTTTAGCTCTTTATGGACTATTATGACTCATTTAAGTATTAGTTTACTAGAAAATTTCTGTGCCGGAGATGAGCAATTAAGAAAAAAACACAATGACAGCAGAGCTTTTTACCTTGAAGAACAGGTGGCTCTTCTTTTTAAAGAATCTTTCCCAATGGCACAAATATTTCGGGGAAGTAAATGGAAGGGGGATGATGGGAAAGAGTATGAAAACGATCTACTGGTAATTGTAGATAAGTTTGCGCTTGTAGTGGAAGCTAAGGCCGGATTAGTAAGTGCGCCGGCAAAACGAGGTGCGCCAGAACGTTTATTTAAGACCTTACAGGAACTCATTGAAGAGCCCTCAGAACAGGCATTGCGATTTATAGAATTTTTGAAGGATAACCCAGCCGAGTTATCATTGAAAGTCAAAAAAGGCCCTAATAACAAGTTCAATGCTTCTTCACTTAAGTATTTTATACCTCTTGGAGTAACTTTATCCCATCTGGGTATGCTAAGCAGCAATCTTAAACAGTTAATTAGAGCCGGGGTAACAGATAAGCCTATTGAAAAACTGGCTCCGTCCATAAGCCTGACGGATCTTCAGGTGGTGTTTGATTTGTTGCCGTTGGCAGCAGAGAAAATTCATTATTTGCAGCGTAGACGCGAGATGGAAGCTAGTGTTGAATATATTGGCGACGAATTGGATCTTTTGGCATGGTACCTCGATGATGGCTTTAACTTAGGTAGCGATATGAAAAAATACGACTTCTTTAAAATGGATTTGAAGGCGAAAGAGCTCGATAATTACATTATTGGTGCCGCGAATAAGGAACCCGTAGTTAAACCCCAGTTATTGAAAACCCAGTGGTGGAAGGATATATTATACCGGCTGGAAGAGAAAAAACCTCAACCCTGGCTTGAGGTATCATACATTTTGCTTAATGCATCTATCGATATTCAAAAGCAATTCGAAATATTTATCAACGAAATGAAGAATAAAATGCTAAAAGGAATTGCAGAACACCCGCATAACTGGATTTTGCTCGAAACCGCTGAAGAGGATAGGCAATTTGTTATTGCTGGTTACGGGTATCATAATCATTTACGTAAAGACCGTGACGATATTATTTACGATATTCTTGATGATAAAAAGGCAAATGATGCAAAAGGCGTAGTAGTAATCGGGATGAATGTGGATAAAAATCATTATCCATATAGCATACTTGGTTGTAGACTAGCTCCAGAATTGTTTGATAATAGACACCTTGCCATGTTAAAACCTGGTGCGAATCAGGAACCTGAAAATTTAGAAAAGGGGCCTAAATTTACTTGAAATGGGTCTTATAGTTTTTTAGGTAGTGTTTAGTTCTTTGTGTAAATAAATATTAAGTAACTGTATTCGAGAGTTAACCCCCGGGCAGGTGAAGCGAAGTGAGGCGGAGCGTAGCGGAGCCGAACGAAGCGAACCTGCCGGGTTGCGGCCGGCGATTTAGCCCGGATTTTTTAACTTTAAATACAGTTTTATGGAACAGGACAACAAATTACCCAAAGATTTCTTAAAGCAATTTACAAGCAAAGAAGATTTCCAATCATTTTTTAGCGAGCTCTACAAACAGGGCGTAGAGCAGATGTTACAAGCCGAACTTGATAGCCACCTCGGTTATGAGAAGCATGCCAAAGATGGCAACAATACCGGCAATAGCCGTAACGGCACCTACCCCAAAAAGGTAAAAACCCAGTCGCTGGGCGATATGGTGCTCAACATTCCCAGAGACCGTAACAGCGAGTTTGAGCCGCAGTTGATACCTAAAGGGCAGCGCATGAGCGATAAGCTTGAAGAGTCCATTATCGGCATGTATAGCCGGGGAATGACAACTTCCGATATCGTTGAACAAGTAAAGCAGGTATATGGTGTGGATGTGAGTGAAGGCACCATTTCTAATGTCACCAATCGTATCATAGAGCACATCAAAGAATGGCAGCAACGGCCACTGGAAGCAGTGTATTATACGGTCTGGATGGACGGTATTGTACTGAAAGTAAAGCAGAATGGCAAGTATATCAACAAGTGCATTTACCTGGTTATTGGTTTGAAAAACGATGGACTGAAAGAAGTTTTAGGCATGTGGATGGCTGAAACAGAATCAGCTTCTTTCTGGATGAGCGTACTAACCGATTTAAAAGCCCGGGGCGTGGAAGATATCCTGATCGCCTGCACTGATAATCTCAAAGGTTTTACAGATGCCATCAAAGGGGTATTCCCTGATACGGTAACCCAGCTCTGTGTGGTACACCAGATCCGCAACTCCTGCAAGTATGTGGTATGGAAAGACAGAAAGCCCTTCTGCGCTGATTTAAAGGACGTTTATGGGGCTGTAAATCGGGATGCGGCAGAAGCTGCTTTAGAAAAATTATCCGAAAAATGGGGGCATAAGTACCGCCACGCCATCGAGGCCTGGCGCAACAACTGGGACTGTCTTACCAGCTATTTTGATTTTCCGCTGGAAATCCGCAAAATCATTTACACCACCAATACCATCGAAAACCTGAACCGGGGCATCCGAAAATATACAAAAACAAAAGTACAGTTCCCCGATGATCAGGCCGCCTTAAAAGCTGTTTACATGGCTATTACTAATATCGAAAAAAAATGGAGTATGCCCATCCAAAATTGGGGGTTCATACTCCAGCAGTTCTTAACTATCTTTGACAACAGATGCCGCCTCTAAATGCAGTTGCTTAATCTATTTACACAATTTATTTTATACTCTCCTTTTTTAATCTGATCGATAGTGAATTTGAGTCTTTCCAATAGATTGTCATAGGTGATTATATCGACGACATTTTTGTATTTGCGCTTGACCACTTCAAAATCCCGCTTTTGTTCAGATGTGAGGTTATTCTCCCGGCCCATAATAATTATACCACCGGGATTGGTTATTTTAATATCGAACCCATTTGGTAATTCATTTTTATATGTGTTATTCAAATATTCTTCACCAGCCTCGCTCCATCGGTTAAGGTAGTATACGTATTTTTCAACTTGCATAACAGCACCCGACAGCTCTCGTAACGGGATAAAATTGTTTCTATAATGGTCATTAGTCATTATAGCTTTTTCAAACGGTCGTTTTATTTCGATAATATCCACGTTACCGTTACAGTCCACTAACAGAAGATCAAGAAATCGTTCTCTCACATCCCCGGCAATTCCGGCTTTTATTTTGACTTCTTTGAAAACGTAAATGTATTTAGGATAAATCAATAGAATGATCTGCAATATTTCCTGTTGCCATTGCCGTTCGTTGTACTGAGTTTCTTCCATAAGCATGCTTTCCAGCTTCCTATAGATTGTCTGATATTTGTATAGCTCAGTATCTTTAAATATTTTAGACAAGTTTGAGCCTTCCTTGGACAACTTTTTATTCATATACCGCTCGTAGACTTGTTCGGCATCTTTTACGTTGTCCAGATAATTTCTCAATACAGTTGCTATGCGGGCTTCGACATACCTTTTTCGTTCGTAAGATGTAGGGAAGTATCTGGTCAGTTTTTCAAAATCTTCAATTGGAACAGCAGTTTGATGGGGGCCTCCCAAATAAAAATCCAACTTAGATATCTTACTAATCGCATTAAAAATTGAAGCATTTGCATCTGCCACAAAATAGCCCAGTTTGAGTTCTATGTCTTTATGCAGGTAAATATCAAAAGCACTTGTAAGAATGCCGCGCTTTACTTTGTAATAATCATTTTCTAAATCACCAAACCAGAGGTATATTCCTTCCGGTTCAATATCCGAAAGAGAATCATCTACAAATTCCTCATCAATATCTTCTTTAATGACATCTTCTTCAGTAAAAAAAAATGTGCGTTTTACATGCACATTTCCGTCTGCCTTTAAACGTTCGCTAATCCAGTTATATTCCTTGTCTTCAGGCTGATAGAAAAATAGAAGTCTATTATCGCGTTCTAAGAAGTTAATCACTGTGAAATAATGTAAATATTTGAAAAAGAAGCAACACTACTTCACCTTTTCCAGCAGTTTCTTTAACAACTCCATCTTCTCCTTCTCCGCCTGCAATAAGCGCTCGTACAATTTCCGATTTTCGGCAATTTCTTCGGCCCATTTATCTATGGGATTAAAAGTGCAATGAAAATTAGCTTGTGAATTTTCGGTAAAAGTGTTAGCTACTGCACTATCATGAAATGTATTGGCAATAATATTCACGGCTTGTTCTTCATCAAAATTCTTAATCGCCTCCACGGGCACTTTTAATACATCGGCAATTTGCAGTAATAAAGGTTCTTCTATTACCTCTTTTTGTTCCAGCAGCGATATTTTACGCTGGTTCCAGTCATCACCCAAATCAGCAGCCAACGCTTCCTGCTTTATACCCAGCATTTCCCGGAATCGCTTCACATTTCTGCCCTGATGTATTGTTTTCTCCATAAGATTTGATTTTTATGCCTTTATAGCGTTTTTCAAAGATAAATAAATCGTCCTGCTAAAATACCTCATTTTTCCAATAAATTATCGCCTTTTCAGTTAGGATAGCGGCCGCAGCAGGTGGAGATTTAGGGCACAAATGCAAAAACTATGAAAAAGAAACCCACTCCCAAACAAAAACAGCGCAAGCCAAAGCCGGAACTAAAGTGGCAAACCGGGGCCTATGAGCGTTTTGCTGATTTCAATTTCATTCTACCGTATCAATTCCTGCTGCTCTGCCGCCTGATGGAGGTAACGCCGCAGGAGGCCCTAACTGATTTTATGGATGACCTGTCCTGCGGCAGTTGGAAACGTGAGGGTCGTGATCCTGCCAAAGAACACCTCATCAATTACTTTATTGCACACGGCTACGGACAAGAATATTATTCGGAAGCCGACATCCGGCAAATTTTTAAGGAAATGGATGCCGTTGGTCTACTGTTTCCACGGGAAAGTAATGGCAAAATGGTAGACCGGTATGCCAAATGGCGGGATAAACACCAAACCTGGTGGTTTAAAAAATGGTTTCGTAAACCCCGGCATATTAAAAATAGCTAACCATGAACGAACCAACCGTTGCTAACCATAAAGTGCTTTATCTGACTGAAGAGGATAAAGCCATTGCCACAAAGATGGTGGCTATCATTACTAAAATTGTGCAGGCAGACACCATCTTTGTTTTAGGCAAAAAAGTAAATACAGCTCAGAACATATTTATGCCGGAATGCGCTACTGGCACACGCACATCGGCTTTTTGGCTGCTGATATTGATTACCGGCGATGATAAGCGGCTTAAAATGTACCAGGACGAAATTGAACAAAAATGCAACTCGTCCACTGAGGTAAGTTGTATTGTAATGCAAACAAGCACTTTTGCACGCTGGTTTAATGAAAAGGATTCTTTTGCTTTAACCGTTTTATCAAACGCCCCATTTATTTGTAATACTAACCCCGAACTGAAAGAATGGAAAAAGGAAGCTGTGATGGAAACTATTCCGGAAACCGATAAAAAGGCATTTGAAAAGTGTTTCAAACTTTTTAACGAATACATTGCCGGGGCAGAACTTTTTACCGTAAGGAAACAGTACCGGCTGGCTCTTTTTATGTATCACCTGGCTACAGAATTGTTATTAACGGCCTTTATAAAATCCCAAACCGGTCTGGAGCTGCATATTCACAATATTAATCACCTTAATCATTACCTCAGCTTTATAGCTCCCGGTATTGCAGAGGAATTCCGTGGCACAACACAAAAGGAACAGGAAGCATTCCGGCTGCTTCAAAAGTCCTATTGCTCGGCAAGGTATGATGCGGTCTTTGAGGTTGTATACCCGCTGCTGGAAATTGTTTACAAAAAATTGATGATTACCATCCTGAAAATGAAAGCTATGAATATCTAGGCAGTACTACAAAATTACTGTCATTTCATTCGTTGAAGCATTTGCTCCATCTGGTGGATCTCCCTTTCCTGGGATTGGATGATTTGTTCTGACAACTGTTTTACTTCCGGATCTTTAATATTTGCATGTTTACTGGTCATGATGGCAGAAGAATGGTGAGGGATCATCGCCCTCATGTATTGCACATCACTGATAGGCGTTTGGCTACGTAAAGCAGTCAATGCCGCAATAAAAACAACAATTGCTGTCACAATGATGGCGCGGTTTGTTCTCCTATTGGGGTACATACTACCCATCATCCCGATCATAATAATGGCCATTGGTGCTACCATGATCAGCGCCATATAGATCCTGGTAAGACTGGTATGGTAGTGTTCCGCCTGATCCATATTTACAAACATGGCTAAATACATGACGAAAAATGAGATAATCATCATGATACCAAATTTTCTGTAACTCATATGTTTCATAGCTAAACGTTTTATGATTGATCAATAAAGTGCTATCTATGTTTTAATAACCTCAATAATCAGTCCATAAAAATCATAAAGGTCTGTACTTCTATTTTTTATTAGATCGGGAAGTTTTGCCAACACACCGGGAACTATCGGTAACAATGCCGATAATTCCCGATGTTAGCTTTGTAGCACCAACAAAAAATATTTTATTATGAAATGTAAACACTTTGCCTGGTTGTCTTTGGTGGCACTTCCTCTAATGATAGTTGCCTGTGACAAAAATGACAATAATATCCCGTCAACATCTACAACCACTATTACAGTTGAGAATGTGCTGGCCTCAAAGTTGCTGGTGGAATCGGGAATTTTTAAAAACGACGGGGCGTCACCCGTTATTATGCCTGGTGAGTCGATTTCTTTGAAGTTTTCAGCAGCCAAAGGTCAGGCCATCAGTTTTGCTACAATGTATGGCTGGTCGAATGACCTGTTTTTTGCACCTGCGGGTCCTGGCATTAAACTTTATGAGGATACTGGAACACCGATCGAGGGTGATGTATCATCACAGATTAGTCTGTGGGATAATGGGACCCGTATCAATCAGGTTCCTGGTGCGTCCGTATCGCATCCCGGCACTGCAGAAACAACACCTAAAAATATCATGGAAGTAAACGGAACAGATGCGCAGGGTAACACATATGCGGCGGCTTCAAAGTTGATGAATGCCACGTTACACTATGACGGTAATTCTATGTTTACACTAACGATTGCTAATGCCTCGGGCAGTACGTCTAATCCAACACCTTTCAGCCCGGGCGTATGGGCTATATCTTATATCGCTGGTGGCAACCTGCTGAACCCCAATCCGATCTATGAAGCCGGTAAACTCAGCGCCAATGGATTGACCAATATTGCCGAAATGGGTGATAACAGTGTACTTGGCAATTACATCGCCGGGCAAACGGGTACCTTTACCCCACTTTCGCCAGTGCTTGTTGTCGTTTACAGTGGTATTGATAACCCGATCTATAAAACAGGAGAGAAAGACCGTGGCAAAGGACTGAAAGAACTGGCACAAAAAGGAAATGCCAGCGGGTTAGCGGCCTACCTTAAAACCGTACAAGGTGTAAGGGATGTATATGTGCTGGCTGCGGAAGGTTCCACCGTTCTGTTACCTAAAATTGGCGGACAGGCAGGAAGTAGTGTTTCGCAGGAATTAATGGTTGCAAAAGGAGATCGCCTTGCTATTGCGACTATGTACGGGCTTTCCAACGACTGGTTCTTTGCATCTAAAGATAACGGTGTGGACGCAACCAGCAAAGGAGATATATCCTCCTCGATAGGACTGTTCGATGATGGCACTGCCGTGAACCAGTTTCCCGGTGCGGGTATTACACAGTTTAATCTGGCAGGAACTCCTTTGGAAGAGAGCAAAGCTATTGAAGCGGTGCCTAATCCCAACGCCTTTACTACATTGCCGGCAATACCGGAGATTATAAAAGTGACGCTCAAATAAGATAAAAAATGAGTACTTTAATAAAGATTGTTATTGCCGCTTTCCTGTCGGTGGCTTGTTCAATAGGTGGCGTTCATGCCCAGCAGCATAAAGAGATAAAATCACCCGGCATGAATGGTAAAATGAAAATGGAAGCAATGCCGAGTGTAATTCCGCAGAGACCGGAAGATATCAGCCCCTTGCTCTACGGAGAAAAGATTCCTATGGCGGTACTACCAAGTGCATCCGGTCAAATGGTTGATTTGAGCAAAGCTATTTCCAGGAAGCCGACCATCCTGGTATTTTACCGCGGGGGTTGGTGCCCCTATTGTTCCAGACAGCTATCCGGTTTACAGGAAGTGCTGCCTGAACTGGAAAAGCTGGGCTATCAATTGATTGCCATCAGTACCGACACCCCGGAGGGCCTTATGCAGTCAGCCCAAAAGGAAAAGCTAAGTTACCTATTGCTGTCAGATGCAGACCTCACATTATCCAAACAGGTTGGAATCGCTTATAAAGCGCCGAAAGGATACTGGGAAATGCTTCCTAAAACAACAGGAGGAAAAGATGCAGACCTGCTGCTTCCGGTACCGTCGGTGTTCATACTGGACAGAACGGGCACCATTCATTTTGAGTATATAAACCCGAATTTTAAACAGCGTTTAAGCCCGGATTTATTGAAAGCCGCAGCAGCGAGTATCCGGAAGAATCTTTAACGTTTTAAAAAACGAAAGAGAAATCGTGAAATATTGAATTTTGTAAAGACCTTTAACAGGCAAATATAAGGCAGGTTATGATCAGGGAATATGATGAAAAGGCGACATCAGCGCTATTTGTAATGCACCGCAATAACAAATTATTTTGTGGTAAAGGGCTTCGTACCGTGGGAAGCAATCCCATCAATACCTTTGTTTACAATAGCGGAGCAGCCCAGCAGGTTGTGATAGATGAGATCGCCTACAACATGCCTCCGCTGAGTATTTTACCACTGGTTTCCAATCAGCATTTCGTATTTCAACGCCCGGAAGCTTTGACCGCCTGGCAGTTTAACCGGGAATTTTATTGTATTGTGGACCATGATGCAGAAGTGGGTTGCGTGGGATTTCTTTTTTATGGCATCCGGCATCCCATGTTCATTAAATTAGATAAACAGGCTGCCGAAGAAATGACCCACCTGGAAAAGGTATTTTCCAGCGAATTGCAATTAAAGGACAACTTCCAGGGAGAGATGTTGCGTACGCTGCTGAAAAGAGTGATCATAAAGACTACCCGAATGGCAAAGTTACAGTGTGAAAGTTACCGGCAGTTTCCAGATGAACGAATGGATTTAATTCGAAAATTCTCGCTATTGCTGGAGATCCATTTTAAGCTGGAACACGAGGTCCGGTTTTATGCAGCCGCTCTCAATAAATCCCCTAAAACGCTTAGTAACGTATTTGCGCTGTTAAAGCATCCGCCACCATCGGTCCTGATCCGAAACCGTATTCTGCTGGAGGCCAAAAGGAACCTGCATTATACAGAAAAGTCTGCGAAGGAAATTGCTTATGAACTGGGCTTTGAAAGCCCGGCACATTTCAGCCGTTTTTTTAAGTTATATTCGGGTAGCAATATTTCAACCTTCAGGAATCTTTGACGGCATAGAGATAAAATACCATTTAATATAACGGCTTGGTCCGATCCCCGGTCATTCGATATCCGGAGGTACCGCGGTAGCAATTTAGCTACTTGTTAAAAATAAAAATCTATCCAACCGAATATTCCTTTAATAACTGCCGATAGCTGGAAAGGATGACCGATTTGGAAATAAATCCAATAAACCGGTTGTTTTCATCCGTCACCGGCAACTGCCAGGCATTCGTGTCATCAAAAATTTTAATAATTTCCGGTAATAGTTGCCAGGGATGAATAATGGCTACTGGTGCCTTCATTAATTGTTGTACCGAATGAATACCTTCCAGGTCTTTGTTAAACAGGATGGGCCGGATATCATCCAGGGTCAGGACGCCCGTCAAATGACCCACATCATCCAGGACAGCAAAAATATTCTTATTCCCATTTTTTATAGCCTCCTGTAAATCGGTAATTGTGTTGTGTGGGCTTATTATCTGGGATTGTTTGTCAATCAGATCTGCCGTATGAAGCAGCGACAACAGGTTTTTGTCATGCTCATGGGTAAAGATCTTTCCCTGCGTTGCCAATGCTTTGAAGTCAGGGGGCAACACTGAAAACCATCGTGCAATCAGGTAAGAAATAACGGACACAATCATCAGCGGAATGAACAAATCATATCCCAGGCTTGATTCGGCGATAAGGAAAATTGCGGTAAGTGGTGCATAAAGGGCGCCACTCATTACACCGGCCATGCCTGCCAGCACCAGGTTAGAAACAGGTACCTCCTCAAAGCCCAATTGTGTACAGATAACGGCAAATAAAAAACCCAGAGTGCCACCTGCAAACAAAGAGGGCGCAAAATTACCGCCATTACCGCCACTATGTATGGTAATAGATGTGGCAAATGCTTTTAAAAGACAGATCAATACTAAAAAAATAATGAGTGTCCAGTTACCGGTTTCAAAATACCTGAAAAAGCTGTTATGTAAAACGCCTTGCGCATTTCCATCTGCAAAAGCTTTCACTATAGTGTATCCTTCCCCAAACAATGGCGGTAGCAGCAGGCATAATAGAGATAGCGCTGCACCACCCAACATGGCAACCCGGAGCCGGGAGAGCCTTAGCTTTTTGATGAAATGCTCGATATATTGTGAAATGATCACAAAATACCGCGCATAAAATCCTGCTACCAGTCCCAATATTAAATAGTAGAGGATGTTATGGTAATTAAAGGACTGCCGGGCATAGAAGCGGAAGAGCACGTCATCCTCAAGCAATACTCTTGAAAGCAAACTGCCGCAGATGGCTGCAACTACCAGGGGAATAAAATCTGAAAAAACTACGCCGGTCAACAGTATTTCAAAGGCGAACATGATACCTGCTATCGGTGCGTTAAAGGCAGCGGCAATGCCCGCAGTAGCACCAGCTGCCAGCAATAAAGTCCGTTCTTTGTATCCCAGCTTATAGGTTTGCGCGTAGTTAGAGCCAATGGCGGCACCGGTCACAGCCATAGGACTTTCAAGGCCGGCGGAACCACCCAGCCCTACGGTTATAGCACTTTGCACCATTTGAGAGTACATTTTTACCCTGGAAATAATGCTCGAATTCTGGGCAATTTCATATAAAACGGCGCCGATCCCTTTGCGGTCCTGGCCTTTGAACACGGTAAGCACTGTTATGGTTGTCAGCACAATGCCTAAAAACGGGAAAACAATATAAAAAAGTACCTGGTACTCAAAATGCACTTTGGTTACAATTAACTGGTGTATATAGTGAACGACGGCTTTTAATAGCACCCCGGCAAGGCCAGCCGTACATCCCACAAGGATACCGGAGAGAATCAAAAACTGGTTACGGTTCAGGCGGTTTTTTAACCAAAATAGTACCAGCTCATAACTGCGCACTTTCTCCAGGCTATACTTTTGAAAATCTCTTTTGAATTTTAGGAAACTGATGTACTTCTTTTTATTATGAAATTCCACAAAGTTTACTGTTAAAGTATGGGTAGCGCTCCTTAAATAATGACAAACAGCAACTTTTGTCGTTATCCTGTCTTTTAGAACACCAGAATACTTGCGATGAAATGGGGCAAAGTTAGGCGAAAGGCATGGTTATACCTCAGACTGGATTACTTTGCATGATATCCGGAAGAAGTAGTCTGCCTGCTACCTTACCTCCGATACTTTCCGGATCATGTGCAACTGACGGAGATCGTCAGAAGCCGGAGATTCGAATACTTCAAGATGGAAATATTTAATTGCCGCAAGCAAATGATCGAAGAGGTCAGCCATTGTATCTTCGAAGTAGCCCCAGTTTGTTCCATTGGTAAACATGTACAACTCCAAAGGAAGCCCATGTTCAGTAGGTGCTAATTGTCGTACCATTAAGGTCATGTTCTTATGTATTTCCGGGTTATGCTTTGCATAAGAAAGGATATAAGACCGGAAAAGGCCCACATTAGTCATTCTGCGGCCATTAACTGGAACGGTGCTGTCAACCTGGTATTTTTGGTTATATGCCCGGATTTCTGTTTCCCGTTTATCAATATATTCTTTTAAGAGCTGGATCTTTTTGAGCGCTTCAATCTCTTCAGAGGCCAGGTAGCGAATGGAAGAAATTTTAATATTGATGGCCCTTTTTATCCTTCTTCCCCCACTTTCCTCCATGCCGCGATAGTTTTTAAAGGCGTCGCTCAACAGCGTGTAAGTAGGAATAGTAACGACTGTTTTATCAAAATTGCGCACCCTCACATTGTTCAGGTTAATTTGCATCACGTCCCCATCTACCCCATATTTAGGCATCTCGATCCAGTCTCCGACTCTAATGGAATCGTTTGCCGAAACCTGGATGCTGGCAACAAAACCCAAAATTGTGTCCTTGAACACCAGCATCAGGATAGCCGAAGCAGCACCCAGAGATACCAAAAAAGACCAGGGGGAGCTGCCTGTGAGAGAAGATACGATCAAAGTGCCGGACATAAATATTAAAAAAATTTGTACAACCTGCAGGTAGCTGTCCAGCGGCTTGTCTGCAAAGGCCTTCGTTCCGGCCATCAGGTCTCTTATCGTTTTTAAGATACTGCTTACCAGTTGATACGTACAAATAATGATCAAGATCTCAAGAAACTTTTCCAGGCCGGCTGTGAACCGGGGAAACCCTATAAAAACATAGGGCAGCAATTGCCGGGTTAAAATGACAAGGATCAGCCTGCTGGCCGCATCAAGTGCTTTGTTCTCCATCAGCCTGTCGTCCCAGGTCCAGCGGGTACGTGCAATAACTTTATGTAATAATTCCTTAGCTATCTTGCGAACGATGTAGTCTGCAATCAGCACGATCAATAAAGTGGCGAATAGCAAGCTGATACTGGTAAAAATATGGGCCGCTTTATCTGAAATATTTAATTTTTGCCAGATATCATACGTCCATTGATATACATCACTACTGTCAGGAACAAGGGTACTGCCATCGATGTTAATACTGCTTAAAAAAGTCATATTAACAAGCAAACGTACCCATTTTGTAGCGGGCAAACAAACTTTGAGTGAGAAAATTCAAACTCAAATGCTTTTTTCATAAAAACACAGGTTTGCAACTGATATGTAATCGGGAAACTGAAAAGACAATCTAATTCGATATATCGGTAATATAGGAGGCGATCTTAGTTCAAAAATGGTATTTTTGAAACCTGTAATGCTCGGTTGAAGCGCTTAAAATTAATCAATGATAAAATATCATATCCGTAAAATTGCGATTGCAACAAATTTTAGTGAGGAATCAGATAATGCAGTGTATCAGGCCGCAGAGATAGCAAAAAAACATAATGCTGAATTGGATATTATACATGCGGTATCTCCGGCAGAATCAAGAAATAAAAAGGCCGAATTTGTTCAGGCTGCTTACGACCGGTTAAAAATGTACCGAGATCGGATCCTAAATGAATTTGACATCGAATCAAAGGTTTTTGCACGTGTTGGTGACGTGGCTGCATTTATATATAAGTACTGCATTGAAAACAAAACAGATCTTTTAATTATCGGCGTACTGAATGGTGTTAAGCGATATTTCAAAGAATCCATGGCCTATGAAATTATTATGAAAATTGAATGCCCGGTGCTTTCCATTCCGCTCAGTTTTAAAAAGGCAGATTTTTACAAAATCTTATTTCCCGTTCGTGACGTTGAAGGCGTTAAAGAAAAACTCGTTCATTCCCGGCCTTTTATCCAAAAAGATAACTCGGAGCTACACATTGTTTGCCTTGGGCAACCGGATTCATATAAGGTTAATGAAGTTATTGAGCTGGCTCAGAACCAACAAATACAATTTTCAATTTCAGATTTTGATGCTGACTCGAAAAAAAATATTGCTCCCGGAGTTATTTTAGCTGCAAAAGAAAGGCAAGCTGATATGATTGTAATTAACGCTACTTCTGAAAAACAGTGGTACAACATATTCGGTGAAAACTATACGGAATACATCTTAAAGGAAGCAGCAATGGCAGTCTTATCAATAACGCATCTTTTTGAATCAGCAAATCTATCTGATATAAAATAGTCGTTAAATCTATTTCTTAGATTTTTAGTTCCCATCCAGGCTTCGCTAAAACAAAAAAGTTGCCTATTTTTAAGCAGAAGATGATGATCATTATTTTGTTAAGCTATGGGTAATCAAAACAAGTTTTTCAGAGGAATTCGACTAACAATTGCACGGTTATTTAATCTGCATCTCGAAAAGGCAAATGAAGCGGATGTTGTCCAGTCCATTAAAAAAGGCGTTGAGTTCAGGGGGCCTAACTTGTGGACACTGATCTTTGCTATATTTATCGCTTCAATTGGTTTAAATGTCAATTCGACTGCCGTAATCATCGGCGCCATGCTGATCTCTCCGCTTATGGGACCCATTATGGGTATAGGCCTGGGCATTGCGGTCATCGATATTGATCTTGTAAAAAAAGGGAGCCGGAATCTGTTGACAGCCACGTTGATCAGTATTGCCACTTCCGCATTATATTTTTGGATCACTCCACTGCATGATGCGCAAAGCGAGCTACTGGCCCGTACTACACCTTCTATATGGGATGTTTTTATTGCTTTTTTTGGAGGACTGGCGGGCATTGTAGCCAGCACCAGGAAAGAGAAAAGTAATGTAATTCCGGGGGTTGCCATCGCTACGGCATTGATGCCACCGCTTTGTACTGCAGGTTTCGGGCTGGCTTCGGGAAACTTCTATTATTTTCTGGGCGCGATTTACCTGTATTTCATTAACAGTGTATTCATTTGCCTCAGCACTTACCTGATTGTACGGTTTCTGAATTTCAGGAAAGTGCAATTCGAAAATCAAACCTATGGTAAAAAAGTGTCCCGCTATATCCTGCTTATTGTGACTGCAGCAGTAATCCCAAGCATCTACCTGGCGTACAAAATAGTGGACAAAAGCATATTTGAGTCCAATGCCCAAGCGTTTGTAAACAACCAGTTCCGGTTTAAAAACACACAAGTTGTCAATAAGACCTTTCGTTACCGATCTGACAGCAGTGAGATTGACTTGCTGCTTATTGGACAAACACTGCCTCAACTTACTATTGATACTATCTCACAAAAGTTAAATCAGTATCGGCTAAATGATGCCAAACTGGTTGTACGGCAGGGATTGGATGCGAAACAACAGATTGACTTTAGCCAGATAAAAGCAAGCATCCTGGAGGACGTATTTAAAGAAGATTCGGCACGGAACTCATCCCTACAGGAGACGGCGGCTGCTTCCCGGGAACTACCCGATCTCAGGGCCGAGCTGAAAGCTTTATACCCTGGATTAATGTATTATACCGGGTCCCGATCAATTATTTACCGAACAGATACCCTGGCTACCGATACCATTACTTTATTTGTGGCCAACTTTTCAAAGGCCCCCACCCGTGACGATCGCCTTAAAATGCAACAATGGCTGAAAGAACGCCTCCAGACAGATTCAGTAAGATTGATTGTGCAATGAGTCGTTATTTTTCCCCAGAGAATTTTAATTTGCTGATCAGCTTTCCAACAGAAAGCCCCTGAACGAGTATAGAAAATAACACGACTATAAAAGTAATAGAAACGATAATTTCCTTGTAGGTACTGGGTGGCAGGGATAATGCCAATGCAATAGAAATACCACCCCTTAAACCACCCCAGGTCATTACATAGATCGTTTTAATTCCCAATTTTCTTTTAAACCCAAATATTAAAGAAGGGAAATACAAGGAAAAGAAGCGGGATACTACGACCAGCGGGGCAATAACCAAGCCAGCAAAGATCATTTCCCGGTTAAAAGAAACCATAACAATTTCCAGCCCGATTAGCATAAAAAGAACAGCATTCAACACCTCATCTACAACCTCCCAAAATTTCCCCATATAGTCCCGTGTTATGTCACTCATAGCTTTGGCCGCGCCCCTGTTACCCGTCATGATACCAGCAACCACCATAGCCAAGGGACCGGATACATGCAGGTAATGACAGAGGCTGTATCCTCCCATAACCATTGCCAGGGAAATGAGGATCTCGGTTTGAAAATGGTCGATTGCTTTCATCATGCGGTATCCGGTAAAGCCGATAAGTGCACCCGCTACCAGGCCGCCCAGCGCTTCTCTTCCAAACAATTTAATAATTTCCATTACACCGAACTGTTCCGGGCCCCACGCTGCTATGCCCAGCAGCGTAGCAAAAATGACTACACCAATACCGTCATTAAAAAGAGATTCTCCAACAATGTTGATTTCCACTTTCTGTGGGATGCGCGCCTTTTTGAGAATACTCATAACCGCAATTGGGTCTGTGGGAGAGATCAGCGCTCCGAACAGCAGACAATAGATGAATGGGACGGGTGCAGCAAATAATTGCGCCAACTCATACATGATAGCTCCAACACAAAAAGTGGAGATAAGCGTTCCTATTGTCGCAAATGTAAGAATGCTTTTAGCCTCCTTACGCAGTTCGGGTACTTTCACATGCATGGAGCCTGCAAAAAGCAAAAAACTCAACAAGATACCGAGCAGGAACTCGGAAAAATTGATCAGCTCCAGTTTTTGCTGGATCATTGCTTTGAACCCCGAAGAAAAATAACCTGATACAATCAAGCCGAGTGATGCCAGCACCCCCATCAGCATCAGACTGATACCAGATGGAAATTTAAACAACCGGACATTTATATAAGAAAAGAATGCCGCCAGCGTAATAAGCACCGAAAAGAGAATAAACAGTTGCATAGAAATTATATTATCTAAAATTTAATTTTTTAAATTATTGACTATCAATAAAAATTGCCTATTCTTTATAGTTATTTAAACAATAAAACGTTAGACAATATTAGTCAAAACTCTCACTCTCTGTATATAAATCTTTTTGCAAAATATTATTGACTTTCATTTTAAATTTATAATAGCGCCTCAATATAGCTCCGTGATCCAACAGGAGTGCGGTAGTTAACGGTTTGACAAATAAACAACTACCAGAATCAAGAAATTCACCGCCTACTTTATGTTGAAAAACCGTACAACAGAATTGAAGACCTTATGTCGTTCAATGCAGAAATCGATAAAATAGAAAATGACAAGCGCCGCCTTTATAGTTTAAGAGATAATAACAGATAAAAAAACGATTGGTACAACGAGATTAGCCACTTTTCCCCGAGTGCTGATATGCATAGGTTCTTGGTTTTTACCCTTATAAAATACCAGTTTTACCTGCTTTATTAATCAACGCAGCTGTATTAGCCGCATCAAATTTTTCTATTAAACTTTTGCGATGGGTGTTTACAGTGGGTACGCTGATAAATAGCCTTTCTGCAATTTCAGCATTGGTGAGTCCTTCGGCGACTAACTGCAGCACTTCTTTTTCCCTGCGGGTGATAATAGGAGTTTTATCCTCATTTTTTTTAAGTGTAGTTGCTGCTTCAAAACTCAAGTACGTTTTGCCCTGTCTTACGGCGAAGATGGCTTCCAGTAGCTCTTTTTGGGTTGCATTTTTCAATATGTATCCCGATGCGCCATTGTCGGTCATATTACGGATAATGGACTGTTGGTTAAAAGTGCTTAATCCCAGTACAAAAACGAATGGATAATTTTGCTTAACTTCCTTGCACAACTCTATGCCGCTCATATCGGGCAGGCTCACGTCCATCAGTATTATGTCGGGCTGCTGTTGCTTCAGAAAAGCCAGGCAGGATGCCGCATTCATGGCATGTCCTATCCACTCAATATTCTTTTCTTTTTGAAGCAGCGAGCGGATACCTTCTATTACCATGTAGTGGTCGTCAACTATAAAAATTTTTGTTTTCATGAAGCTGATTATTGAATAGGTATCAACAGAGCATCTTAAATACTGATTTCAATTAAAACGGAAGTGCCATTATTAACTGTCGATCTTATATCCAAATTTCCGTTGAGAAATTCTACCCGGTTTTGGATGTTATTCCAGCCAATTCCTTTGGCTTGAGTCAATTCATCAGTGTCAAAACCTTTGCCATCATCTTCCACAGTAATTGTTAACAATTTACCTTGTTCTGTAAGTTGCGCCTGAACAAGTACATTTTTGGCCGCCGCATGCTTGACTACATTGTTCACCAGCTCCTGTACAACACGGTAAATCGTAACGGCAACGGTTTGCTCAAAGAGGGCATTGTCCATTCCTAGCGATTGATAGCTTGCACAAATAATACCACTGCGGTCAATTTCATTGCAGAATTCTTTTAACGCTGTGTCCAGCCCGTATTTTACGAGCGTTTCCGGCATCATATTGTGTGCCACACGGCGCATTTCTTTTATGGAGCTGTCCAACATGTCAATACTCCGTTCAAATGCTCGCGCATTATCGGGCGTGAGAATGAGATTTTCTTTCATATTCTGAAATGAATATTTAATGCCGCTGAGCATACCTCCTAAACCATCGTGCAGATCTTTAGCCAATCTTGTACGTTCCTGCTCTTCGCCTTTGAGTACAGCTTCTGTGGCGGTAAGTTGTTTTTCGGTTTCTAATTCGTTTATTTTTGCCTGTTGTAGTTTTTGTTTATTCTTATAGCTCTTGTACCCCAGTAAGCCAATAAGAATCGCGCAGAAAGCCGCACCAGCGAGCAAATAATTGAGGATGCTTTTTTGTTTTAATTGAACTTGCTGAAGTTTTATTTGGGATACTTTTTTTTCGACGTCATATTTTGTTTCAAGTTCTTCAGTATAAAAATTAAGCTCTTTCAAATTTGTTGCTCTTACTAAAGAATCATATTTGAAGGTATAGGTTTCTCCCGCCTTTATTTTCCCCTGTAGGTAGTAGAAAATGGAATAGGTTTGATAAGCATTTCGTAATGCATCTGCATTTCCGTCTTTATTGGCTATTTGTATTGCACTGTCTAACTGGATTTTGGCATTAATATAATTTTCTTGTGCCATAAAATTTAGAGCGTAAGAGACGTTTAATTCCGGTGTGTTTTTTTTATCTTGCTGTGTTACACTTATTTTTTTTAATTCATTCGAATAGAAGGCAACTTCCCTGATATTCCCGTTTTTAAAATTATCGTAACAAAGATTGATTAGAGCATTATTGATATTATCTGCATCTGCTTCCTTTTTTGCAAAGTCCAGTTGCTTTTTGCCAATACTAATGGCACTGTCAAGAATATTTAGTTGGGAGTAGCTGGCGGCCAAGTTATTTAGCCCCATAGCAATTGCGAAAGAATTGGCAAAGTGTTTTCCATATTCAACGGCCTTCCGGGCGTGTATAATTGCTTTATCGAATTGTTCTAAATTATAGTAAGTAGCGGAGGCCGTAAGATGTCGGACGGGGAAACTAATGCTATCCTTTGTTCTTTCAGAAAGATCAAGGCTTTTTAATATACAATTAATCGCCTCTTTTTTATTACCAAAGTGATTGTACACTGCCGCAAGATTGTTATAGCTTTTGGCTAATAACTTCAAGTCATTTTCTTTTTCGGCAACATCTCTACTGTGCAATGCATGTTTAACAGCGTTTTTGTAATCGTTTTGGTAATAGAAGTATTCAGAAAAGCCCGCATTAATAAAAAAATCAAATTTCTCAGTCTTCAGCTTTTTGGCTAGTGTATTTGCCTGGTCTAAGTAATAATAAAAGCTGTCGTAATTTTTACTGGAGTATAATTTTTCAATGTTTAGTAATAGCCTGATTTTAGCTGTATCCTCTTTGGCAGTAACCAGCCCTTTCAGCAAACTGTCTTTTTTATTTCCTGTCTGTGAAATAGCCGAAACAGACATAGCAGCCAAACAGATAGATTGCACGAATAGCCTTTTTATCATTTTTGAGCAACTTGGCAACATAATGGTTGCAATTTACATTTGAAGTTATCATGTTTTCTCATCTTTTTTGATGATTTTTTTAGTGGCATTCCAAAAATCATCTTTTTTAACGATTGTGCGACTAATAATAGCATGGCAATTTTGTTTCTAAAAAAAACAGATGAAAACCATTCTTTCAGTCGCATTGTCAACGGCAGTATTATTTTTTTCCTGTAAGAAGGATAAAGAAGCGGACATTATATTACCAACCGTAACCATCATTCCCGTTAACGCCACAACAAGTAGTGAAGCAATGGCGGGGGGCGAAATCAGCAATCAGGGCTCTGCTGCAGTGACTGCCCGTGGTGTTGTATGGGGTGCCGCTGCCAACCCCACCATTGATCTGACCTCCAGAACCAGCGATGGGGCAGGCGCTGGTTCTTTCACTTCTTCCAAATTCCAGGGCCAATTCGGTCGTTATATCCGGTAACGATGTATACGTAGCAGGTTTTATTGACAATGGTTCAAATTATGTAGCCACATACTGGAAAAATGGCACAGCAATAGGACTTACTGATGGTATCAGAACAGCCACGGCCAGTTCCATCTTTGTATCGGGCAGTGATGTGTATGTGGCAGGATATGAAAATAGCGGCTCAGTGGATGTAGCCTGTTATTGGAAAAACGGCGCTAAAGTGGTTCTTCCTAATGTTACAAGTGGTGGAAAATATTCCCGTGCTAATTCCATCTTTGTATCTAGCAGCCATGTATATGTTGCCGGGTATCAGTTTAACGGTACTATTGAGATTGCCAAATACTGGAAAAACGGCGTTAGCATTGATTTAGGGACTTATTCTTCTCGTGCAAATTGCATCTTTATATCCGGCAGCGATGTATATGTAGCGGGTTATGAAAAAGGGGCTGCTAAGTATTGGAAAAATGGCGTGGAAACCAGCTTTACCGCTACCGCATCTTATTCTGCAGAAGCTAAATCCATCTTTGTATCTGGCAGCGATGTATATGTTGCAGTAACCGAATACGACTTTCCTTCGGGGGAGAAAGCCAAATATTTTAAAAATGGTGTGGAAACTATTTTGTCAACCGGCGACCGGTCCGGTGCGTTTGGCATTTTTGTGAAATAGATTTTTCTATTGCCACGAAGGTTTGAGGACAAGAATGGAGAAATTTGGAACCTCCGTGCCTTCGTGGCAATTTCCAGATAAAAATCATCTTTTTTAATGATTGTGCAATCAATAATAGCATTGTAATCTTGTTTTATAAAAAATTAACAGATGAAACCGATATTACTTTTCATAATGATTACAACCATTGCCATAGGTGTTTTTGCCCAGAAGCAAACCTTTGATATTGTAAGCTATACACCGCCCGCAAATTGGAATAAAGATACCAAAGGCGATTATGTTTCTTACTCCAGAATTGACGGAGCAAGCTGGAGCCAGATTGCCGTTTATAAAAGCAGACAAAGCAGTGGAAATATTGAAGAAGATGCACAAAAAGACTGGCAGGATATTGTTTTGGCGGGGCATACTATAGAACAGGAGGACAAGACGATGCCAAAATCTGACGAAGGCTGGCAGGTAATGAGCCGGAGCGGCATATGGCAATACAATGGCACAAACGTAGCAACGGTGCTTACGACTTACAGCAATGGAAATGTTTGTGTAAGTGTTTTGTGGAACGGCACTGCGCAACCCTATATGAAAAACCTGAAAGATTTTATTGCCAGTATAAACTTGGATGCCAATAACGTAATACAGAAAAACAACAGTGTAATGAACAATCAAAACAATAATCTGGAAACGATGGACGATAACAATCCAGCAAGCGTTTCTGAAACTTTTTCCATTGCCGGTTTATGGACCTATTATGTTTCAGAGGGAGTCGGGTTGTCCGGATACATGAGAAGGGAATACCAATTTAACATGGACGGGACTTATACATACCGCAACAAACAATGGCTTACTACAGCGCCCAATATTATTTTTATGCACGAAACCGGAACTTATACAGTGCAGGGCAACCAACTCACCCTTACACCTAAAAAGGGGAAAGCAGGATTTTGGGGAAAGAAGTCAAGCACTAAGGAATGGGGGCCATTGAAAAAGTCATCCAACTATAAACTGGAAAAAACTACTTATACTTTTGAGACAATTAACGACCCAACTTATGGTAATGCGGTTATACTAAAAGCCGCAAATGCTACACAAAGAGACGGAGCTCAATCAAACAATGATAATAATCCAATTGAAGTGAGGTATAGCCTAAGAACATCAGCATCATCTATTGACAATCCGCCGGGATTCAAATTATAATTTGCATAAAAATGAAAATAGCAATGAAAAATATTTTTCTATGGATATTGGCTTTTGTCTGTATCCACAATGCAGCGGCTCAGCAAAAAAATCCCACTACAACAAAAGAAATGCGGGATAAAATCAAACAGGCGCAGCAGCAGTTGGATAAACTGACACCGGAACAAAAAAAGATGATGGAGCAAATGGGCATGTCAACCACGGTTCCATCAATGCCCAACGGCATTACCGATGCAGATGTTAAAGCAGCAGTAAACGGAGATGCTTTCAGTGTGCCTTCAAAAAATACGGTGCTCATCTCTGCTATCTCTAAAATAACCGTAACAACAGCCACGCTGCCTTCCTACATAAAGTCGTTGAACGATTATATTGAAAAAGGCATTAGCAATGATGCAAAAATATTTGCACAGCAGGTGTATGCAACCCTTAAGGCAAATCAATTCGATGCAGCTTCTATCGGGAATGCATCGCTTGGTTATTGGACAATCGGTAACTTGGAAATTGCTGTATACATCATGGGGCGTGCCTGCACCGACAATGCCACAGACGCAGATTTGCTGAGCAATTTTGCCGCCATGCTAAGTATGGGCGGGGCGCCACATAGAGCCATTCCGCTGTTGGAATATCTCAATAAACAATACCCCGGCAATACAACGATACTCAACAACCTGGGGCAGGCCTGGTTTTACCTGGGCGAAACAGATAAGGCCAATGAACAATTGAATAAGGTGGTAAAAGCATTTGCTTATCACCCGCAGGCAAACTATACACAATGCCTTATTGAGCAAAGCAAAGGCAATACGCCTAAGGCAATAGAGAAAATGAAAAACTCCATTGCCTACAGTTATTCGCTGGATAAATTAAATATGCTGCGCAAACTGGGCTATAAAGTAAAAGGAAGCGATATGCGTATTCCGTTTCGCCTCGATCCGGATCCGTTGGGGCTAAAAAAGTTTATCCGCCCCGATGTTCCCATGTCTTATGCCGATGAATTAAGATTAAGCGCCGACTGGGATGCTTTTCAAAAACAGGTAAATGAAAAAAGCATGCAATTGGCAAAAGACCTTATTCCTTACCAGCAGACAAATAATCAAAGAGCCCAACAGGCTTATGAAAAATTTGCCGGTAAAAGCGCAGGACAAATCCTGCAAATGAAATCCGATAATGCAACGGAAAGCAAATTGTACCAGGCTACTGCCCAACGCAACCTAGAAGAAATGAATAAGGATGGTGGCGCCGCTTACCGTTTAAAGGTTGCAAAAAAACAAATTGATGATTTGATAAAAGATTTTAAGGCTAAGGATGAAGCACAACGCAAATCCATTGAAAAACAAAACAGCATTAAGGCGGAACAGGAAACTGAACTGGCCAAAAAAGGAGAAAACCTGGGGTATGATAACTGCGTGGTGCAACAAAAATACAGCGATTGGGTTTATACCAATTACAATAAACCCTTAGAAGAAGCGTATAAAAATTATTTACACCAGTTGTATTTAAAAATTACGGAAGAATTGTACTGGGAGCAGTTTGTGCAAGATGAAGCTACATTTGAAGCCACCAAAATTGCGGCCAAAAAGGAATGGCTGGTTGCCCTTGGAAATACAAGATACATTGCTACCAATAAATATGGCGATTGTAAAGCGGCCGAAAAGAAAACATCAAAATATAAACTTGCCGACTTTGATGATATGCACTGCATATACAAATCGATGCTGGATTTTAGGGTGTGTACCATGATATTTGAGTGTGGTAAGTCGTCTATATCATTTGACGCCGGTCGGCTTAGTGGCAATTTTCATTTTAAATCTGATAATACCGGAAAAGAACGTTTCGTAAAAGGCACTATGGAAGCAACGGTAATTGATAAAAGTGTTTCTGCCGGTAAAGGCCCGCTACAGGTGGGCGCATCGGTAAAAGCCGGTATGGGTATAGAATTTACCAACCGGGGAATAGAAGACGTATATGCCACTGGGGAAGCTAAAGTGACAACAGGTTCCAATACGGTAAGCGACCCGGCCGGTATAGTAAGCGACCCCAGTGTGAGCATTACTGTTTCAGGCCGAATGAGTTTGATTTCAGGAAATATGAGCGGCGGAATAAGTGGGTTTGGTAAGTGACATAGATATTTTCATTAAAAATAAATTTTCAAAAATAATTGGACGTCATGAATAAAATATTTATTGGTGCAATAATACCTGTTGCGCTATTATCCACTACTGCCCACGCACAAGACTGCAAAACCAGCGCCGAGGTGGAAACGATGCCGGGAAAATACCAACCTGCCGCACAATATCCCTGGCCTGCTGTAAAGGCTGAATATTTCAAAAATATGGTCACCGCGCCGGATAAAGCTATGGTTAAAAAGATATTAGCCGATATAGAAAATATTGAAGCGAAAACGCATGTCAGTCTTACCCTCACCGGCGGTAATTGGGAAAATATTTATTCAACAAAAGGATACGCTTATTTGGGCAATACCAGGCTGGGACAATACAGCTTTGAAGCTTCGCTGCACGAGTTTTTTTGCCTGAATGGTAAACTGAAACGTAACGACGAAGCCGGAACCATTTTGCGGATTTATGTAAATGCTATTCCCTTCAACACACTTAGTCGTTTTTTAGATTATCCCTTTGGCAGCAGCCTGGGGGAATATGACTTTGGTTTTCAGTTCCTGGATTGGGAAAATCATAAGCCCGTTAATGTAAATGATCCGTTAATCCGGTTGTTCAATTATTTTTACTGTAATAATGAACAGTTGATTGACGCCATTAACTCCGGAAAAAAATATTTCCAGGATGTGGCCGAAAAAGACATCAAACCCAACAACCGAAATAATTTTATTTATCGCTATTGGTTTGTGAAGAAAAAAGATGTTCCTGTTTTAGTTCCGGTAAGCCGAAAAGAATATTTGCAAAGTCTTTTAGAATATTACGAAAGGGAAAAATTATATTTTCCAAAACTGATTTCAGAATTAAGCTCCAATCACAACAAAGGTATTGAACATAATTATGGAAACTGGGAAGCCGATGTAACCGATAAAATAGGCAAAGTAAAAAAAGCGCTAAGTGAACAGAAAGATGAATGGCTGCAGCAGCAAGCTGTCGTAAACAAAATAGAGGATGCTTCGCAAAATTACAAAGCAAAGCTAAAAGAGAAAACTAATTACAATCGGTTTTGGAGATTTTATGATAGGGAAGACAAAAGCCAGCCACTTTATAAAATAAATCCCGATTATTTCAAGAGAAACAACGTAGGTGCCGCTACTCCACAGTTAATAACAGTTGCCTTCCGGTATGTAACTATACCTTCTTCTCTTAGAATTCTAAACAATTTTACGGAATATTTTGATTTTGAGGCTTTAAAAAAACTGTTGAAGTAGCAATAAATTATCTATCAGAAAATTCGATCACCTTCTGGATCAGAAGATAGTTCGTAGCCATGTAGTTGAAAGTTTCTCCCGGTTTAGCCAGGAGCGGCAGGCGTTGTACCAGTTTCCAGGCGCTATCTTCTCCACGCCCGCCAACTGGTCCGCCAGTACGATCATCTTCAACATCTGGCAGGCCGGATACATGTTCCATCAGTTGTCTAAGTGTAATACTCTGCCAGCTTTGAGGCAAGCTGTCTACGTGGCGTCCTATAGGATCATTGAGACGAACTTTGCCCTCCTCGACTAGTTGCATTAATGCTACGCCAGCAAAGATCTTTGCAATAGAATTAATCGAAAAAATGGTACTATCGCTTACCGGAATATTAAAAGCCACATCGGCAATTCCTTTTGAAGCGGAGAAAACCACACAGGTTCCTTTTATAACTGCAATTTGTAGACCGGGAATCTGCTTCTGTTTCATCTGTGTTATCAGATAGCGGTCTGTCTTTTCATTTGGGGTCCGAGCAATGCTGGTTGCGTACAGCAGTGTTTGGGCAATGCAGAGAGCACATAATTTTTTCATATATTAAAAGTAATAAAGTTTGGGATGCGGCGTTCAATCATGAATTACAAAGTCCCTTTAGATCGTCATTAATTATATTTGGATTAGTTATATTGCAATTCTATTTCAGATACCGTTTCTTTAATTAATTTCATATCATTCCGAGCCAACCATAATTCTTTAACCTTCATTGCAGCTTCCTCTGGAGTAATGCGGATATACTTGTAGAAGTCCTTTGTTCTTTTATGACCGCTGATCTTCATAATGAGCTCAACCGGCGTACCTGCTAGAAACTCGTTAGTACAGAAAGAACGGCGTGCAGTATGAGATGTGATCCACTCATATTTTGGCTTGGTCACCGTTATTGTTTGGTTGCCTTTTTTGTAGGAAAACTTTACTATTTGGGTAATTCCCGCAAGTTTCCCAATGGTCTTAATATGTCTGTTAAATTCAGGATTTGTCAACTCTGGTATGCGATCGCGGAACTGACGGGTAAAGATCAATTTTGCTTCGTGCCGTAAAGGAATAATCACCCAATGGTCGGATTTTTCCTGCTTTTTATAGAGCATATCCCTTTGGAGATCCTCTGGTCGAAGAGTTGAAAAGTCTGAAAACCGCAGCCCTGTTAAACAAGCTAGAACAAATAAATCCCTGTACTCTGTAAGATGGGGATGTTCTGACAGATCGGTTTGGTAGATTTTGGCGATCTCCTCATGGGTGAGGTATATGGCGTCGCTTTCTTCCTCCGGTATTCTGAAATCAGACAGGTCGATGGGCTTAATAACTTTTCTTTTGACCCGGTCTTTAATAAAACCCCGGAGATGCTTGATCGTTTTTCCAATAGTGTTTAATTTAAGCCCGACCAGCAATGTTTTTCTGCGGATATGTACATGCTCAAACGTCAGGTAGTCCACAAAATCTTCATAGAAGCTAAAATCAAAGCTATCAAAAGTGATCTGCTGATTACGGAATTCCTCGAAGGCGAGCAAATGGGACTTTACGTTACCATAAACAGTTAGAGTGGCTTTACTTACCTTCCGTTTCTTGGATTTTATAAACTCATCAAATTGATAATAAACACTAAGCTTGTTCTTCTTTTCGGTTTCCTGTTTTTCTGCGGCTTCTTTTTCTTTTGCTTCAATATCATCAAAGTCAAAAGTCGGCGAAAAATGTTTCTTTGTAAACTCAGCGCGGGCCTCAATTGGAATTTTCTTTAATCCGGCATAGGTAACAATGTCTTCTACAATTTTTTTCAGTCGTTTTAGCTCATTATTGAGCTCGTTGTAATCACCATGCGTTGCAGGTAGCCGATCACTAATACTGCGGCTTCCGTTATCCCAATAGATGGGTGGAATTTTGACATCCGTTCCAAATAAAGGTTTCTGATTTTCATTGCAACAATACTGAACAAAAATGGAGCAGGTTCCATCAGCATGAACCCGGTTTTTTCGACAAATTAGCTTAATTGGGAGAGACATAACCTGAACAATTTTAATCGACTTGAGTAGCCTGAAATCAGGTCTACTTTTGGTCTACTTTTTAAAATTGTTAAGCTGTTTTAAAGGTAGTAAAGATTCTCAGTGGATTTTGTTATGAGACTTTGAAAGTCAGCCCCTTAAAAGTAAAGTAGGGTAAAAAGCAAAAAGGATCATCATTGCTGATAATCCTTTTTTGCGGACCGGACGGGACTCGAACCCGCGACCTCCGCCGTGACAGGGCGGCATTCTAACCAACTGAACTACCGATCCTTGAACCATTTTTCCGTTGGGAGTGCAAATATAGTTGTTGAACGATTGCCCGCAAAATTTTTAAACTATTTTTTCTGATTTTCAATAAAAATAGTGCTGCCGGCTTCTGCCGTTTATCTGATAATTTTAAAGAACCGGCTCCATCTTGGACCGTTTTCATAACTGAACCAGATCATAGCGGCTTTACCCACCACATGATCCTCCGGTACAAAGCCCCAATAACGGCTGTCCTGCGATTTATGGCGGTTGTCGCCCATCATCCAGTAATAATCCATTTTAAAAGTATACTTATTAGTGGCTGCACCATTGATAATATAGGTTCCATCAGGATTTTCGACAAGCGTATTCTTTTCGTACACCTGTATCGCCCTGCGGTATAATGCAATGTTCTGAGGGGTTAAGGTAATGGTAGCACCCTTCTTCGGGATCCAGATGGTCCCGAAATTATCCCGGTTCCATTTAAAATGCAGCGTATCAAAAGGAAATACCTGTGGTTCTGCATATCCGGCAGGGTATAGCTCTCTGGTGATACTGTTAGGGTCTATTACGGTCAGTTTCTTCAGTATATCCAGCTCAGATAAGGAAAGATTGATCTTATAGCTGCCATTACCGGCCGCTGTAAAATCGGGGTCGCTGCTTTCCATGTTCAGGCGGATACCGGACTCTTTCAGGAAGTCTGCATCAACGGCTACATTATTTTTTGTGCGGAAATAATAAAAAGTAGCAGAAGTGGGAGGCACGAACCCCGGCTGGTTATTAATATACACGATGCCATCAATGATCCTTAAAGAGTCTCCTGCTATGCCAATGCACCGTTTGATGTAGTTGTCGGTCTTATCGACCGGATGAATGGCCAATGGCTGAAACTGCGGGTCTTCCAGAACCTTATCCCTGCCAAACTGCCGCACCAGGTAGTAGTAGGGAACGGCAGACTGAAAGTCGGGCCGGTTTACCACGGTATCGCCTTCAGGAAAGTTAAATACCACGCAGTCATTTCTTTTTACAGGCGATGCAAACCAACGGATATAGGGTAGCTGTATTAATGTGGAATAAGATTTCAGGGAACTTCCCGGAAGATAATTGTGCACAAAGGGCACTGATAAAGGAGTATTGGGTATGCGGGGGCCATAGCTGAATTTACTTACAAACAGGTAATCATTGATCAGCAATGTTTTTTCCATGGAGCTGGACGGGATCACATAGGCCTCAAAAATAAAAACGCGTATCAGGGTAGCAGCAACTACTGCAAAGATGGCTGCATCCACCCATTCACGCCAGCCAGGCTTCTGATGCTTTTTTACCCCTTCCGGCCCAATGAAGCGGGCATCCTTGTTCCTGGAAAGCCATGGAAAATAAAACGGTGCAAATAATGAAGCGCACAAGTGGTCTAAAAAGGAAAACCGGCAAAAAACTTTTGCAAATTCAATAAAGATCCCTGGGGTAATAAACCAGCCCACCACCGGAATAAACTGCCAGAAAACCCAATGCCTGGGCCTTTGAGCAATATCCTGCATTACCCAGGTGTTATAAAACGGTATATAGGCTTTCCAGGATGCCTGCCCTGCTTTTTTAAACAAAGGCGCTAAACCAAAAGAAGGAAGGAATACTAAGAGGGTACTTATTAAGTAAATAACAATTAAGTGGTGCAACGGCATCGATTCAAAAAATTTTAATCAGACAAATTTATTGTAAACGGGTTACAATATGGCCTTTTATGGTTCAGAATTAACAATTGAAGGTACTGAAAACCAAAGAGGCTGCCCAAATATATGGAAACAGCCTCTTGCCATAACAAAAAATCTTTTATTTATGCTTTTTAGAACGTGCTTTTTTGCCCGGAACGGTCTTACTTCCGCCGGCAGCTTTATAGGTATCTGCCAGCTTTACCGCTTCATAAGCATTTACAATACCGCCGGTAACGCAAAGATCAGATAAATGCACTTTAGCGCCTGTGCCGGGATTGGTAACCCATTCTGTTGGTTTCACTACAGATTTTTCAATGATCTCCTTTACCTGCAACGCTGTAAGATCCGGGTAATAGCTCATAATAAGCGCAGCAAGCCCTGCAACCACGGGGGAAGCCATGCTGGTGCCCTGCTCATTACCATAACGGTTGCCGAGCGGGAGTGTGGAATATATCTTTACACCAGGTGCAAAAACATCTACTTCTTTTTTGCCGTAATTGGAGAAGCTGGCTACAATGCCGCTTTGTTCATTAGGGCCGCTGGCACCCACAGTGATCCAGGTGGCAGGGCGCGTTTTATCCAGGTAATAGGCAGAAGGAAAATTATAAGTGGAATCATTGTTCTGGCTGTCATTGCCGGCCGCATGCACCAGTAAAACCCCTTTGCTTACTGCGTATTTTACGGCATCATCCACCCATCTTTTTTCCGGAGAATAGGACTTGCCAAAGCTCATGTTAATGACACGGGCACCATGGTCCACCGCAAAGCGGATCCCCAGGGCAATATCTTTATCATGCTCGTCTCCATCCGGAACCGCGCGTACACTCATTAATTGCACATTATCCGCAACGCCATTCATCCCTTTTCCGTTATTCCTCGCTGCTCCAATGATCCCTGCAACATGGGTGCCGTGCAGGGGTGCATCGGCATTAACAGTAAGGTTATTATTGCCATAATATTTATCATTAATATCCCCGTAATGGTCCTTGACAATGCTGTCCCTGTAATTTTTGGGGGCCTGCTTTCTGTTATTGATCTTTTCAATATCATTATCCATCTGATCCAGCAGTTCCCTGTTGGTGATCTCATTATTGTCGTTTGCGCTGCATACGCTCAGAAGAAATGATCTGGTATTACTGGCATTAACAGTTGTGGGATTGTAATTGACAAGGTCTTTGCAACTGTACACCTCTTTCTTCAGATCAAAGCGAATGGTCTCATCGCCCATCCGGATCAGTTTCATTGACCGCAGGATCAGATCATCCTGTGCGCCGTCTTCTTTAAATACTTCAGCCTTTGCACGGGCCCACATCCTGTACTCTTCCTTGTCTGCTGCTGGTACCTGCTCCTCTGTCTTATTTTCATATTTGCTTTTCAGGCCCCAGTATACACGCGCCGCTTCATAGGAATCCTTTGTCACATTTTCTTTTCCGTCTTTGCTGCCCAGGAAGTTCCAGCCATGCACATCATCCACGTATCCGTCTTTGTCATCATCAATGCCGTTTCCGGGAATTTCTTCTTTGTTGATCCATAAAACGGATTGCAGGTCTTCATGGGTGGTGTCAATACCGGAATCGACTATTCCAACAATAACAGGAGTGCTTTGTCTGTTTTTTGATTTCAGGAATTCATAAGCTTTATCCAGGCTAAGTCCATAATAACCATCTGTTTTAAGGTCTTTTAAATGCCATCCTTCCGGAATAGTACCTGCAGATTGCGCAAAACCTCCAAGAGCAGTTGCCAACGCTAATGTGACTAACCCGGCGTTCTTCAACAATTTCTTCATGTGTTCTATTATTGGGTTTTCTTATAATAAAAAGACGCGAAAATAAAGCTTCCTGTATTAAGAATTTCTTAAAGAATACTTTTCCGGGTCAGTTTCCTTTCAGGATACGATGTAACGGATGAGGGATCCGTTGCATCGTATATTTTTTTAACAATTTTAAATAGTGAATTTGATACCCTGTGCCAGGGGAAGTGCTGTGCTGTAATTAATAGTATTTGTCTGGCGGCGCATATAATTTTTCCAGGCATCGCTGCCGCTTTCGCGTCCGCCACCGGTTTCTTTTTCACCACCAAATGCCCCGCCGATTTCGGCTCCGGAAGTGCCAATGTTTACGTTGGCAATGCCACAATCGCTTCCGGCATGTGAAAGGAACTGTTCTGCTTCTCTTAAGTTCAGGGTCATTATAGCCGATGAGAGCCCCTGGGGTACATCATTCTGTATTGCAATAGCTTCATCCAGGTCCTTGTATTTTATCAGATACAGTATAGGGGCAAACGTTTCTTCTTTTACTATCTTAAAACCGGCCTTGACCTCTGCAATGCACGGTTTTACATAACAGCCGCTTTTATAAGCCTTCCCTTCTAATACACCCCCTTCCACCAGGAATCTGCCGCCCTCTTTTTTACAGGCAGTAATGGCATTCAGGTACAGTTGAACCGCTTCTTTATCAATTAAAGGCCCTACATGATTTGCGGGGTTCAGCGGATCGCCTACCTTTAGCTGGGCATAGGCATGCTTCAGTTTCTTTTTAACGGTTTCATATACGGCCTCATGAACAATCAATCGGCGGGTTGTTGTGCACCGCTGTCCGGCAGTGCCTACCGCTCCGAAAAGCGCGCCCGATACTGCAATGTTAAGATCGGCGTCTTTTGAAATAATGATGGCATTGTTGCCGCCCAGTTCCAGCAGTGACCTTCCAAGCCTTGCGGCTACCATAGCCGCTACAGCTTTGCCCATTCTTGTTGAACCGGTAGCAGCTACTAATGCGATCCTGCTGTCTTTTGCCAGCCATTCACCAGCTTCCCTGGCACCCGAAATAAGATTGCACACACCCTCCGGTACCTTGTTTTCTTTAAAGACCCCTGAAACGATCTGCAGACAGGCTACTGCACATAACGGTGTTTTTTCTGAAGGCTTCCAGATACAGGTGTCACCGCAAACCAGTGCCAGCATTGTGTTCCAGCTCCAGACAGCCACAGGAAAATTAAATGCGGTAATGATGCCCGCAATCCCTAGCGGATGGTATTGCTCATACATCCGGTGGCCCGGCCGCTCACTGTGAATGGTTAGGCCATACAACTGCCGGCTCAGCCCCACAGCAAAGTCACAGATATCGATCATCTCCTGTACTTCTCCCCAGCCTTCCTGCAGGCTTTTGCCCATTTCATAGGATACCAGTCTTCCAAGGTATTCTTTATTGTTACGCAGGGCTTCGCCGATCTGGCGCACAATTTCTCCCCGACGGGGGGCAGGCCATTGACGCCATTCAAGGAATGCGGCCTGCGCCTTTTTTACCACCAGCTCATATTCTTTTTTTGTAGTTAAACTTACTGATCCGATCAGGCTTGCATCAACGGGTGTATAAGAAGAAATGCCGTCAGTAACTTTACCCTGCCATTCCGTGCCGGTACAGGTGCCTTTGTTTTCTTTTTTCAGGTTTAACTTCTTTAAAAAATCCATAATGTGCTTATTTGATCTCGAAATTTACGAAAAATTAGCTGTCTGGATGAGTTAAATACCACAAAGCCATAAACAGCCATAAAGAGCCGGCAGCTTTTAATACAAAAGAGAAATGCTCTTGATAAGAAGTCCTGATATGCGTCTCCTGAAAAATGTATAGCTGTTTTAACCAGAAAAAATTTCTTATACGAAAGTGACATTTTAATCAGACCGAAAGGTTTCCCCGAAAACACAATGCTTTTTTTGTCGGACTGTAATGAATTTCGCTTGCATATAAAATCCTCATCCCGTCTTTTATGAAACCGGGATTGGAAAATTTCATGTAAGTTTGGGCACCTGCAAAAATTGTTTTATTAGTTATGGGGAAAAATAAAATCAGTGTATTGGTGGTGGGATGTGGTCATATGGGCAGTTCGCATGCAGCGGCCTATCACCAGATGAGCGAATTTGAGATTGTGGGATTGGTTTCAAGGGGAAACAGTAACGCAGCACTGAATCAGCAATTGAATGCAGATTACCCCTTGTATTCCGGTTTTTATGAAGCGTTGGAACTGGCTGCGCCGGATGCCGTTTGTATAGCCACCTACCAGGATACGCATGAGGCGTATGCCATCAAAGCTATAGAAGCGGGATGCGATGTTTTTATTGAAAAACCGCTTGCAGATTCGGTTGCAGGGGCAGAGCGTGTGGTGCAGGCTGCAAAAAAGCATAACCGGAAACTGGTGATCGGCTATATTTTAAGGCACCATCCTTCCTGGAAAAAATTTATTGAGCTGGCGGCAGGTTTGGGAAAACCCCTGGTCATGCGGATGAACCTGAACCAGCAAAGCAGCGGGCATGAATGGCAGGTACATAAGAAATTCCTGTCGAATATGAGCCCTATTGTTGACTGTGGCGTGCATTATATTGATGTTATGTGCCAGATGACACGGTCAAAACCTTTACAGGTAACGGCAATAGGAGCACGGCTTACGCCGGAGGTACCGGAAGGAAATTATAATTACGGCCAGTTGCAGATCCGGTTTGAGGACGGTTCTGTTGGTTGGTATGAGGCCGGCTGGGGCCCCATGATCAGTGAGACCGCTTTTTTTGTGAAGGATGTTATAGGCCCTAAAGGATCCGTTTCCATTGTTGCAAAGAATGCAGGAGCAGCAGGCTCCTCCTCAAATATTGATGCGCACACAAAGACCGAATCTGTTTTGCTGCACCATGCAGATGTAGACGCCAATGATGTATTTACAAAGAAAGATGAATGGATCAGTATGAACGATGAGCCGGGGCACCAGGAGCTGTGCAACCGGCAACAGCGCTATTTTTATAATGCAATTGTCAATAATGCAGATCTTACAGATCATATGAATGATGCGGTGAACAGCCTGCGCATTGCCTTTGCCTGTGATGAAGCGGTAAGAACCGGACAGGTGGTAACACTCTAAAATGCTGCTTTTTCTGGTATAGCTGTATGCACTTGTTCCTGCCTGTACCCGCAGCTACGCTGTACACACAATTATTTTCTCATATTATCAGGGAGCGTGTAGTAACTGTAATTGTAATTAGCCTTTAGGAGACGGGCAAAATATCCTAACTTCGGGTAGCTGTAAAGCTGCCTGGGTCTAATCATAGAAATTCTAAAGTCGAGCGTCCCGCCCTCCCGGGTTGGTCAATTGTGGCGGAACACACCACTATATTCTAAAGCTGATAGTAGTGCCCTGCCGGAATTGTGCTGTAACCTTCCGAAATTTCGGAACCGGCTGCCCTTTTTGCGATCCTTTCTGGGCAAACAAAAAGGATCAGAAAGAAAAGTAAGTAATCGAACTTATTAAAAACGGCTCGTCCCTGCCTGCCGTTCGGCAGGCAGGCGAACGGTTGGTTCAACGGGCGGGCCGCAAAGCCGGTTAGCTGTAGTAGTCGTAATTGTGTTCCGGAATCCGAACATTCGGATGAAAAACAAGAAAAAGCAGCGTATAATAATCAGAAACGCTTATATCTGTTAGCAAAAGATATGTGTACAAGGTAGCTGTACCAGCAGATATGTATTGTTTTTTATAAATTTGCTTCATGCCGAAATTCAACCTGGATGATAGTGCCAATTTGATCAGCAAGTTTACACCCCGGAGGGCCTGGAATGCTTTTAAAGTGTGGATGAGCTATTATATAAACCGGCTGCCCCTGGGAACAGTACAATGGGGGTACCCGGTTTCCATTTCCTTTGAGCCTACTACCAGCTGTAACTTACGCTGTCCTGAATGTCCAAGCGGGTTAAGGGCTTTTACCCGTCCCAAAGGAATGCTGGAGAAAGACTTTTTTACAAAAACAATTGACGAAATCCACAAAGAGCTGCTTTACCTGATCTTTTATTTTCAGGGAGAGCCTTATTTGAATCCCGGTTTCCTGGATATGGTAAAATATGCCTCCGGCAAAAAAATATATACGGCAACCAGTACCAATGCGCACTATTTAACGGATGAAATGGCAAAGCGCACTATTGAAAGCGGGCTGGATCGCCTGATCATTTCCATCGATGGCACTACGCAGGACGTTTATCAGCAATACCGGGTAGGCGGAAATATCAATAAAGTGATCGAAGGCGCCCGGAATATTGTAAAATGGAAAAAACAGCTAAACAGCAAAACCCCTTATGTTTTTTTTCAGTTTTTAGTTGTAAAACCGAATCAGCACCAGATAGAAGATATAAAACGCCTTGCAAAAGAGGTAGGAGTGAACGAAGTGCGTTTCAAAACGGCCCAGGTTTACGACTACCGGGAAGATCCGAATCATTTAATTCCTACCATAAACCGGTATAGCCGCTATAAACGAAATGCAGACGGCACTTACTCACCAAAGAATAAGATTAAGAACGGTTGCTGGAAAATGCATCATTCCAACGTGATTACCTGGGACGGCCTGGTGGTTCCCTGCTGTTTTGATAAAGATGCCACGCACCGGTTGGGGGATCTGAAAAATAAGTCGTTTAAGGAAATCTGGAAGAATCATCAATACAACCAGTTCCGCAAAGCATTAAAATCTGGACGTGCCGCTATTGATATTTGTGCCAACTGCAGCGAGGGGCTGAATGTTTGGAAAGATTAAGGAATACTACCGTCTTAAATATTCAATACCCTTCAGACATTAAAAGAACATTGTTTCTCTGAAGCAACCATAAAGACGTTGCTTTTAAGTTCTTTAAAATGACAGGTAGCGCTGTCAGCTGATTGTCACAAGGAGCCTGTTGAACTGTTGACGAAGCATGATTCAATTGTAATCTTATCCTTCCTATAGTACAGGGTAACAGTTCTTATTTATTGATAATGAATATTTTACATCATTTGTTATTAACAGCTTGCTGAAGGGGACCTGGCTTCGGCAGAGTTGAGCCTGACATACCTTCACTGGTGCAATTTAATCTAAATGGTATAACTGTTTAATGATGAAACTGAAGCGGGCAACGCAATGAAGCCCCGGAATGATGAGCTGCTGTCAACAACTAACAGCCCGGGGGCCAAAAGCGGGTGGCGGGGGGCGGATTTGTGAACAGAGTTTTTGTGAATGATTTTTGTGTTCACAATCCGGCTGTTCACAATTTGTGAACACGCGTTTTGTAAACGGAGCTTTGATTGACAGGTATTTTGTTTGCAAAATGACCCGTCCTGAAAAATGTTGACACTAGGATGCCTTTCATCATAAAAAAACCGGGAGCACCGGTTCTTGTACCTTTTATAAGAAGGATTTTTAAAAAAGCAGGGATCACTTATTTTTCAGATCATCCAGTTTATCTTCTGTCTTACCGGCCAGGTTGCCGGCTTCCTGTTTTGCATCGTCCAGCTTGTCTTTTATATAATCTTTTACATTATTCACTTTATCCTTTGCAGCTTCAATATGTGCTTCCTGTTGCGCTTCCGGATCGCTCTTTTTGTTCCTGGCTTCGTCTATTTTTTCCTTCAGATTGTCTTTCAGATCTTCTGCCTTATCTTTTGTTTTGTCCCATATCTCTTCTGCTTTGTCTTTAGTCTGCTCCCAGGCATCCCCGGCTTTATCTTTAAATTCCGTTAATTTTTCTTTTGCCTTGTCCATAAAGGAATCTTTGTTCTCTTCCATAGTATTATAATTTAAAGTTTGAATAAATAACGTTTACAGCTAAATAACAGTATTATCCTACGGCCCTGTTATATAAAACTATTACCGAATTTTATGCCAGCTTCGGTTGTACCGCAATGATTGCAGGGTTCTTATTTATTTTTTAACGAATTTCCGGGTGTATTTCTGATCGATATTCCCGTATTGTGTATCAGTAAGAGGAGCTGATCCGGGGCCAGAAGCAATTATTGCCGGGCGCTCTTGTAAAGAAGCGCTTCATGGATCTTTACGACCTGCTCAATCAGTGACAGGTGCCCGTTATTGTTAATTACAAAATGGCAACGCCGCATCTTTTCTGTTTCATCCATTTGTTTATCCATTCGTTCTCTTACCTGTTGTTCTGTTAAATGGCTGCGTTCTATTGTACGTTGAATGCGCAGTTGTTCGGGAGCCGTTACGCCAATAATATAGTCCAGGTACTGATCACTGCCCGTTTCAAAAAGAATAGAGGCTTCTTTAATGGCATAAGGGGCATGCTGCTGTTTAAACCAGTCCTGGCTGTCCTGGATGGCTGCCGGATGCACAATGCTGTTGATCTTTTTTAGCTGCTCATCATCACCAAAGACCCGGGCAGCAAGAAAAGCCCTGTCCAGCTGCCCGTTTTTAAATGCCTCTTCTCCAAAAGCCGCTATAAGCTGCTGTTGCAGGGACTTACTGGTGCTCATTAAACGCTTTGCAGCCGCATCTGCATCATATACAGGAATGCCTAATGTTTTGAACAGGGATGCTGCCAGTGTTTTGCCACTGCCGATACCGCCTGTAATGCCTACTTTCAGCAAATTAAAAAAATGTTTAGTCTGTAAATGAAAACACGGCAAAAATAGCTCTTTGCCGTGTACCTCAGATTATTCAGAATAAGTAGTGCCGGAAAAGACCGGCAACACGCTGCTATTTTGTAGCTGCCGGTGCAGTGGTGCCTTTATTCAACTGGCTGGTCCAATCCATGCTGATGGCAGACTTTTCAATTTTAATATAATTACCGGGGCTTACTTCAATATTTAATGTGCCATCCTCATTTACCTGGCTGATCTTTCCATGGATGCCTGCGATGGTTACGATTTTATCACCTTTCTGAAGCTCTTCAATAAACTTTTTCTGGTTCTTGGCCCTTTTGGCCTGTGGGCGGATAAAGAATAGCCAGAAAACCACTATCATCCCGATCATAAATACCATTGTTGTCATTGACCCGAAAGGGCCGGGAGCTTGTGCCTGCAGAATTACCTGTGTCATTGCTTAATTTTAAATTTATTTATTAACTACATCTACTTTAAATTCCAGTAATGCCTGTGTGGTAGGCTTTATATTGCCCTGTACCGTTATATTTTTCCTGTGCTCCCCCTCACTTTGCCCTTCGCTGTTGAATTTGGCAACGATTTTTCCTTCTTTACCTGGCAGGATGGGCTCTTCCGGTTTTTCCGCTACTGTACATCCGCAGCCCGGCTGAACGGAAGTGATGACCAGGGGCTTATCGCCTGTATTTCTGACAGTAAAAGGAATTTCAACGATCTGTCCTTTTATTACCTTGCCCACATCTTTAAAGGTAGAGTCCACCCAAACAACAGTTGTAAAGTTTGCAGAATCCTTTAATGCTTCAGGAAGCGGCGTCAGGGCTCCGGGAGATGATATGAGGCTGGGCTTGTTACTGTCTGCCCCCGAAGCGGAAGCTTTACCGGAAGTATTTTTGCATGCTGTCAATACTACAGCAGCGGCTGCCACCAACAATACTTTTCTCATTCTTTTCTTTTTTATTTTTGAAAAGGCAAAATTACTTTAAATAGCCAGTATCACGCCTTTTTATAATCGGTTTTCTTTAAACGGCCCTGTTGTGCCAGCTCCTTATGAATATTATCAAGGATCCCGTTTACAAAATGACCGCTTTGTGCCGTGCTGTATTCCTTTGCCAGGTCAATATATTCATTAATAGTTACTTTGGGGGGGATAGTCTCAAAATATAAGAACTCGGCAACTCCCATTTTCATAATAACCATATCCAGCAGCGCAATACGGTCCGGATCCCAGTTCTTTAGTTTGGGGGTGATGAAATCCAGCAGGTAATCGTTCTTTTCTATGACCGTGGATAAAAGGCTGTGCGCAAAACGGGACTTATCCGGGCTAATGATCTCCTGGAATTTTATGGTGCCCGGTTTATGCAGGTAGCTTTGCATCAGTTGCGCCACCATTTCGCCATCATCATTCCAGTTGGAGAATAGTTCTTCAACATGAGCTATAAAATCTTCATTCCCAAGTAGATAATCATTGAGAATGAACTCAAATATTTTGCGGTCTTCCTGTTTGCTTTGTTGCTTTACAGATATATAGTGGTGGTATTCAGCGGTTTTTGTTAATTGATTGTAAATCTTCTTTACCAGCTCCTCATCAATCAGCTGTTCCGGTTTTTCTTTTTTCAACTGTTCTTCAAGCAGCTTGTCTTCCAGTATCTGCCAGAGCAGGCTGCTGCCGGCCAGTTTTGTATTTACATTCAGATCAGTTGCAGAAGGGATGAATTTGCTGGCTCTTTTATGCGCATCTTTTTCTGCATAGCGGGCCACCTGGGTCAGAAAATAAATCAGATAAACAAATAAGCTGCGGGTCTGGTTAAAATGCTGGTCTAAAATTCTTGAGGGAGAAGGAGCTTTGCTTTCCTGTGTTGCTTCAGCACTGTAAGCATACAGGGTTTGCATCACTTTCACCCTTATGTTTCTTCTGCTAATCATTGATTGAATGAACTGTTTTTGCGGCTGCGAAGATAGATGTTTTATTATTGAATGTACAAAAAACAATAGGGAAATGCGCGCTGAACGTGCAAATAACCATCTGCAGCAATATAAAGGCCGCCCTGCCGGAATGATTTTACTTTTGTGCCTTGCGGCCTGCTTGGCAATATACTGTAAAATAAGCGGATACTTTCGCTTACATGAAATGCAATTTTGACAGGGAAAGGTTCGTGTTCTCCGGGAATACGCTTAAAATAAGGAGTAAAACTGAAAAATTTTCACTTTCATGCCGGATGGCATATTATTTATGCTACTTTAGCCAGCCTTACTAAATTATAGTTGGGCATTTTAAATTAAAATTTTTAAAAACAATACGATTATGGCTAAAAAAACGACTGTTACCCCTTTACACGACAGGGTAATTGTAAAACCAGCAGCAGCTGAAGAAAAAACAGCTGGCGGCATTATTATCCCTGACACCGCAAAAGAAAAACCACAGCGCGGTACTGTAGTTGCAGCAGGTCCTGGTAAAAAAGATGAACCCGTAACAGTAAAACCCGGCGATACCGTATTATATGGGAAATATGCCGGTACTGAGATCCAGATTGACGGGGAAGACCTGTTAATTATGAGAGAAAGCGATATCTTGGCAATTGTTTAATTAATGTGTAAAGGTGCTGATGTGAAAATTTGAAAATTGGCACATCAGTTATATCATATTCTAAAAATAAAAACGGAATTGTGACTTAAACACATTTTCACATTTTCAAATTTTCAAACTAATTAAAAAATGGCAAAACAACTTTTCTTCAATATTGAAGCAAGAAATAAAATGAAAAAAGGCGTTGACTCCCTGGCCAACGCAGTAAAAGTTACATTAGGCCCAAAAGGACGTAATGTAGTACTTGAGAAAAAATTTGGAGCACCTTCTGTAACCAAAGATGGTGTTACTGTGGCAAAAGAAATTGAGCTGGAAGACGTAGTTGAAAATATGGGCGCTCAAATGGTAAAAGAAGTAGCTTCTAAAACTGCTGATATTGCCGGAGATGGTACCACAACCGCTACTGTTTTAGCTCAGTCCATTATTGGTGAAGGCTTACGCATGGTGGCTGCAGGCGCTAATCCTATGGATCTGAAACGGGGTATTGACAAAGCTGTTTCACTGGTTGTGGAAAGCCTGAAAGCCCAAAGCCAGACGGTAGGCAGCGATGGCAGAAAGATCCAGCAGGTGGCTACTATTTCTGCCAATAACGATGAAACTATTGGTAAACTGATCGCTGAAGCTTTTGCAAAAGTGGGTAAAGAAGGCGTGATTACTGTAGAGGAAGCAAAAGGTACTGATACTACCGTTGATGTGGTAGAAGGGATGCAGTTTGACCGCGGATATATCTCTCCTTATTTTGTTACCAACAGTGAAAAGATGGAGGCAGAATTGCAGAACCCTTATATACTGATCTATGATAAAAAGATCAGTGCCATGAAAGACATTCTGAGCATTCTTGAAAAAGTGGCTCAAAGTGGCCGTCCGCTGGTAATCATTGCTGAAGATCTGGAAGGTGAAGCACTGGCTACACTGGTAGTGAATAAATTGCGCGGAACCCTGAAAGTGGCTGCTGTTAAAGCCCCGGGCTTTGGCGACAGAAGAAAAGAAATGCTGACGGATATTGCCATCCTTACCGGCGGTACTGTGATTTCTGAAGAACTGGGCCATAAATTAGAAGGTGCAGATCTGAGCGCACTGGGTCAGGCTTCTTCCATTACCATTGATAAAGACAATACCATTATTGTAGGTGGTAAAGGTAAAAAAGCAGATATTACCGGCCGCGTAAACCAGATCAAGGCACAGATTGAAAATACTACTTCCGATTACGATCGTGAAAAATTACAGGAGCGCCTGGCTAAATTAAGCGGCGGTGTGGCTGTACTGTATGTAGGTGCTGCTACTGAAGTAGAAATGAAAGAAAAGAAAGACCGGGTAGATGATGCCCTGCATGCAACAAGAGCAGCAGTGGAAGAAGGAATCGTACCTGGTGGCGGTGTGGCTTACATCCGTGCTATTGAAAGCCTTGATGTAAAAGTAAAAGGCCAGATAGAAGATGAAGCAACCGGTATGGCTATTGTAAAGCGTGCTCTGGAAGCTCCTGTACGTACATTAACTGACAACGCCGGTATCGACGGATCGATCGTTGTTCAGAAAATTAAAGAAGGCAAAGGCGACTTCGGTTTCAACGCAAGAACAGAAACTTACGAGAACCTGTTTAAAGCCGGTGTGATCGATCCTACAAAAGTAAGCCGTGTAGCGCTTGAAAATGCTGCTTCTATTGCAGGTATGTTACTGACAACAGAATGCGTGGTGGCCGACAAACCAGAGCCTAAAACAGCAGCTCCTGCAATGCCGGGAGGTCCTGATATGGGCGGTATGGGCTATTAATAAGAGCTATCGGACAAGGTGGCAGCAAAAGCCGCCGGTTACAAATAAAAAATGTTCATCGGAAGATGGGCATTTTTTTTATGGGCTGTCGGCGGTAGTACAGGACTGTGCTGTTGTTCCGGCTATCCGCTATACCTCCGTTTCACTGCGGTGCCGCTGCTATCCGGCAGCCCTTCGGCAATTAGTAATAAAGGCCGCTGTTGAGGTTTTCACCATCTGTTTTCTATTATAATCCAGGCAAAGGCTAAAATTCGCAGCCTTCCGCTTTTCAGCCTGTGAACTTTACGTTACCTTTGCACCACTTTTTGAAATCAACTAAATAAACTATTCTAAATTCATGATCAGTGTAAAAGACCTGAAGCTGGCATACGGTAAGCGCGTTCTGTTTGAAGACGTGAATGTAAATTTCACCAAAGGGAATTGCTATGGTGTTATTGGCGCTAACGGGGCCGGCAAATCAACTTTTCTGAAAATTTTAAGCGGCGAAATTGAGCCCAACAAAGGCACTATAAGCATTACGCCCGGGGAACGCATGGCGGTGCTGAAGCAGAACCACTTTGAGTTTGATAATGAGACCGTACTGAATACGGTATTAATGGGGCATAAGAAAATGTGGGATGTAATGACCCGGCGGGATGCAATCTATGCCAACCCGGATGCCACGGAAGATGATTATATGAAGGCCGGCGAACTGGAAGCGGAATACGGTGAAATGGGGGGCTATGAATCAGAGAGCGATGCAGCAGCCTTTTTAAACGGGTTGGGTGTTCATGATGAGCTGCACCAGTTACTGATGAAGGACATCCCCTCCAACATGAAGGTGCGGGTATTGCTGGCCCAGGCCTTATTCGGAAACCCGGATATCCTGCTGCTGGATGAGCCTACCAACGGGCTGGATATTGAAACCATCAGCTGGCTGGAAAACTTTCTGGCTGATTATGAAAATATTGTATTGGTAGTAAGTCACGACCGCCACTTCCTGGATGCGGTTTGTACCCATGTGGCCGATGTGGATCGCCAGAAAATAAAAATATTTACGGGGAACTATAGCTTCTGGTATGAAAGCTCCCAGCTGATGGCCCGCCAGATCGCGGACAAGAACAAAAAGATGGAAGAAAAACGGAAAGACCTGCTGGACTTTATTGCCCGTTTTAGCGCCAACGCTTCAAAAAGCAAACAGGCCACCAGCCGTAAAAAAGCGCTGGAAAAATTAACCATTGAGGAAATTGAGCCCAGTTACCGTAAATACCCGGGCATTATTTTTCAGCCCCTGCGGGAAGTAGGCAACCAGATATTAAACGTGGAAAAGCTGAAAAGCGTTGTTGAAGGGCGCGTGCTTTTTGACAAAGTTACTTTCAGCGTTAACAAGGGCGATAAGATCGCCTTTATCAGCAAAGACCCTCTTGCCGTTACCAGCTTCTTTAATGTTATAAACGGGGAGGCAAAAGCGGATGGCGGAACCTTTGAATGGGGCACAACAGTTACCTCTGCCTACCTGCCTGTTGACAACAGCCCATATTTTCAGCAGGATCTGAACCTGATGGACTGGCTGCGTCAGTATGTGCCGCCGCATGTGACCGATGTGGATGAACCTTTCCTGCGTGGCTTCCTGGGTAAAATGCTGTTCAGCGGTGAAGAAGTGCTAAAGAAAACAACCGTATTAAGCGGTGGGGAAAAAGTGCGCTGCATGATCAGCAAAATGATGTTGCAAAATCCTAACGTAATTATATTAGACCAGCCAACAAACCATCTTGACCTGGAAAGTATTCAGAGCTTTAACGAACAGTGCACGGTTTATAACGGTATTGTGCTGTTAACCAGCCATGACCATACCTTCATGCAAACAGTGGCCAACCGGATCATTGAGCTGACGCCCAAAGGGATCATTGACCGGCTGAGCACTTTTGATGAATACCTGGCGGATGAGCGCGTCAAAAAACTGCGGGAAGAGCTGTACGCATAACTATATATAATTTGAAAAGGGCTGTTCCCCCCACCGTGAGAACAGCCCTTTTATCATTGTTGTCCGGAAAAAATTTATTAAGTTCTTTAAAGCCATTCATCAAAAAAATTACCGCCATTTGAATCAGAATCTTTTCTTTGCAGGATTATAGTATTGCTTTGAGACTTAAATTGAATAAAAAATGATCAGAAAGTATTTCTTAATGGCTGCTTTTTCAGTGGCCTTTGCGGGCAGCAGTTTTATACATGCCCAGGACGATTTAATAAAAAAGATCAGCGGTAACCGCAGTGACAGCACGGGCTTCCGGTTTACAGATGTGATCAACCTTGCCGTAACACCGGTAGAGAACCAGGGCTCATCCGGTACCTGCTGGAGCTATTCTACCAATTCATTTTTGGAGTCGGAGATGATCAAAGCCGGGAAAAAACCGGTTCCGCTGGCCAAGATCTATACCGCCCGTAAGTCTTATGAAGATAAGGCAGAGAACTATGTAAGAATGGGAGGAAACCTGAGCTGGGGCGATGGAGGAGAAGCCCATGACGTGATCAACATGTATGCCAAATACGGGGCCATGCCGGAGGAAGCCTATACGGGGCTGCTGAACGGTGCCACCACCAATAACTTCAGCGAAATGCAGGGCCTGCTGAAATCCATGCTGGATGCGGTGGTTAAAAATCCCGCAGGAAGCATTTCTCCCAACTGGAAAAAGGCTTTTGCTGCTACCCTGGATGCTTACCTGGGACCCGTGCCGGCCATGTTCATGTACCAGAACAAAAGCTATACACCACAGACCTTTGCAAAAGAAGTCGTAGGCATTGATCCCAATAATTATATAGAATTTATTTCCCAGACCAATACGCCTTACTGGCAAAAAGCCATGATGCTGGCACCTGATAACTGGGCTTTTCAATGGGATTATAACATTCCGCCGTCTGCAATAACTGATATTATTGATAACGCCCTTAAAAACGGGTATACGGTGGCCTGGGGAACAGATGTTTCCGAACCTTATTTCAGCTGGCCCAACGGAGTGGCTTTTGTACCGCAAACCCCTGCATCCTATGGAAAAAAGCTTTCGCCCGCCCAGAACAGGGAATTGTTCAGCGGCCCGAAACCGGAACCGGAAATTACACCGGAACTGAGACAGGCGGGGCTTGAGAACGGCCAGACAACTGATGATCACGGAATGCATATTGTGGGCCTGTCCAAAGATCAGAACGGGAAAGAATATTACATCGTAAAGAATTCATGGGGCACTCATAATGAATATAAGGGATACCTGCATGTAACAAAAGCCTATGTGCAGTTGAAAACTACGGGCATTCTGGTCAATAAAAAGGCGGTGCCCAAAGAGGTGGCTTCAAAAATTACTATGTAATTATTGTTTAAATAATTGTATGCAGGGAGGCCGCAGGGCCTCCTTTTTTATTATGGTGAGGTCTTGCTTATGGGCCGGCCCATGGCTCTCTGTTTCCCATAGCATTACAATACAGCCAGCCAAAGTTCGCAATTAAAATGACAGAACGGGATGTTGCCTCTTACTTCTCTCCAATGAGCTCTGCGGAGCAGATGGGTCTTTCTTTTTGTGCAGGGCCTTCATTACAATAACTCCGGCTGTTACATAATTGCTGCATTGCTGTTGCACAGGGCTGTACAGCAACCTGCGCAATAAAAGGCCATCGGCCTGCTTTTTATAAAAAACTCCGGAACTTATTCCGCAAGTAAAGGGTATAGTCAGGCTATTGAGTGCCACCCGGCACGGTGCATATCAGCTTGGAAAACGGAACAATTCATTTTACGAATGCCTGCCGGCCTGTGCAAGATCGTCACCTGCTACTCTGAACGTATAACATCAGTGCAAAAGGCAGCCAAAGTACAGGAAATAACGGTTCTATTTTTTAGAGTACCCCTTTTCCTCAAGTAATCTTACAGCATATTCATACACTGCATCCAGCATTTGCGGTACCCCTCTTTTATCAAACAGGCTGTAGCGCGTCATGTTGGGAGGGTTAAAGAAGATGTCGCAGGCGCGCCCTTTTTTGTCTACGGTGCTGCCGATGGCCAAATGGATCACCCGGTCAAAAACCTTACGGGCACTGATCTTGTGCATATCATCATAAATAATGGAATTGACATGCGAGCCGATCAGGAAATCGCACTTATTATATATGAGCTCAATGGGCAGGTTATTAAGAATGCCCCCGTCCATATACACCTTATCACCGATCCTTACCGGGGGAAAAACGTAGGGAATACTGGAAGAAGCCAGCAATGCCTGCGACAATCTGCCTCCTGAAAAATATTCCAGTCGTCCGTTCGTGATTTCAGTGGCGGCAACATACAGGGGAATCTTAAGGGTTTTAAAATCGTCTTCCTGAAAATATTCCCGGAATAATTTTGATAAAAAAACAGGGTTAAAAATGCCCGTGGTTCCCAACCGGAAAGAGGAGCGGGAAAAAAAAGTGGTACGCTCTACGATCTCCCGCATCCTATCCGGCGAATAGCCGGCAGAATAAAAGGCCCCTATAATGGCCCCGGCACTTGTTCCGGACATTACCTGCGGTTTAAGGCCAAATGTTTCCAGTGCTTTTATAATGGAAATATGCGCCACGCCCCGCATACCCCCGCCGGATAAGGTCAGCCCGATCACCGGTTGTTTTTTCTTAAAGGAGAACCAACTCATAGTTCAATGATAAATTTCTGATCTGATGAATACAAAGCCTGCCATTGTTATTGTGCTGAAAGAACGGCCGGTTACACTTCTGGTATTCACTGTTTATAAGGTATTCAAAACGGTTATTTTTCAAACAATGCAAAGCTGCCGCCGGTCCAGGTTTTATCTTTATTAAAACGTACGCCGATCATTTTTCCCTTGCTCAGCCTTGCCAGGTTGTTTACGGGCCGGGGTCTTGGCGCGTCTTCCTCCCAGAAATAAAAAATACGTATTTCCGCTTTTGCAGGCTCGTCCGGTGTTTTTATGACCGGGGCATAATTTACTTTTTTTTGCAGGATCCAGTTCTCCGGGTCTTTTATGTTTTGGATGTCCTGCGGGGTCACGTCTATAACCACACCCTGTCCGGCAAAAGAAAACAGGGGTTTTAAAACATACTGCTCCAAATCTTCGGGAACCGTTTTTATCTCATTGAGGTACCTTGTTTCCGGTATGTTTTTATGCCGGATCAGCGGCAGGGTAAATTTACTGATCCTGTAAAACCAGGCGGGATGCGTTACCCATGCCACATCCAGGTCTTCAAAAAGGAGCCTGGCCTTTTCCTGAACGGTTGTTTCCTGCTGCTGCAGCTCATCAAAAATAAGACGGTTATAGATCCTTTTGACCAGGGTTTCCTTTCCATTATTCAGGTAGTAGAGCCGGTTGCCTTTTTTGATCAGCTCCGTAACACAGACCATTTTTATACCCAGCAGATCTTCCGTGCAATAGAAATCAATACTGGTCTTTTGCCGTTGGGGAAAGAGCTCCAGCAGGATCACGTTTTCCGGCTGTTCATTTTTCAGGATAATGCTTTTAAGTGCAGAAAGGTAGCCCTCCCGGTTAAGCCCCCCCAGGTAGCTGGAATAATTTTCGGGAATATCATAATAGCTGCTGTAAACATCATCCAGGAATACTTCGTAAGCAAAGAGGGAGGGGAAGCCCTGCATTTCTATCAGCTGCGGTTCCAGTGCACCATCAGCATTTTCGCAAATGCCAAAATCAAAGGCAATAAAATGCGGATGCCCGTTTTCATTGGGCACCTGGTAGTTCCTGGGTATGGCCCGGTCCGTCTTTTCCTTAAAGCCCGGCTGTAGAATAATATCTATAATATTTTCACAAGCATCAAACAATTGCCTGGAAAAACCCTTTGGCACAAAAACAGGTGTTTCTGCAACGCGAAATTGTAACGGAACATATTTTTTATTAAGGTCATGTAAAAAACGGTCAAACTGCTCCTGCGTAAAAGCAGCGTTATAGGCATCTCTTAGTACCGGAACCATACAAATGAATTTACTGTAACAAGATACGGTATTGCAGGAATTTGTCAAAGCTCCGGTCTTATATTTTTCAGCAGCAGGAACTAATCAATTTATTTTATCTTGCATGCATGAAGCACTTAAGCGCCTTGGGTAAATATTTCTGGAAGTACAGGGTTCGATTGGGCACGGGCATCTTCTTTGTGGCGCTGTCAAATTATTTCAATGTGTTGTCTCCGCAGTTAATGAAGTTCATTATTAACTATGTAGACCGTTCCTTATCCTTAACCGGAGCACCCCATGCCGCCGGATTAAAAGGCTATGATATCCTTGTGCGGAAGTTCATCAGTTTTATAACCCGATACAGCAGTATTGCAAAAGTAGTGCTGGTTGCCAGTATCATTATATTATTACTTGCCTTACTGAGAGGTTTTTTTATGTTCCTGATGCGGCAGACCATTATTGTAATGAGCCGCCATATAGAGTATGACCAGAAAAATGAGGTGTACACGCAATACCAGCAACTGGATAACCGTTTTTTCAAGAGCCATACCACGGGAGACCTGATGAACCGTATTGCCGAAGATGTAAGCCGCGTGCGCATTTTTACGGGGCCGGCCATTATGTATATTGTAAACCTGCTGACCACTATTTTGTTTTGTGTGTTCTTTATGGTGCAGAGCAGTGTAGAGCTGACGATCTATGTAATGATCCCCCTGCCCATACTGGCCGTTATCATTTATTTTGTAAACAGTAATATTCATAAAAAAAGCGAGCAGATCCAGGCGGCGCTGTCCGACCTGACCACCAACGCGCAGGAATCCTACTCCGGCATCCGCGTAATTAAATCCTTTAACCAGGAAAATGCCATGTACCGTTTCTTTACTGATAACAGCGAAACTTACCGTAAAAATGCCATTGCCCTGGCAAGGGTAGAGGCCGTTTATTTCCCTTCAATACAGTTACTGATCGGAATCAGTACCCTGTTTACGATAATGATCGGTGGTTTGTATTATATTCATCACCAGCATGGAATTACCCTGGGTACAATTGTTGAGTTCATTGTTTATGTAAATATGCTTACATTCCCTGTAAGCGCCATTGGCCTTACAGCCAGTATGGTACAGCGCGCTGCTGCTTCTCAGAAAAGGCTGAACGAATTCCTGGACATTGTTCCGGAAGTAAAAAATGAGCCAGGTGCCGCTCCGGTTGCGCTGGAAGGAAAGATCGACTTTGACAATGTCAACTTCACGTTCCCGGATACAGGCATCAGGGCCATCCGGGCATTTGACCTGCACATCCGGAAGGGAGAAAAAATTGCCGTTACCGGAAGAACAGGCAGCGGTAAAACAACGCTGGCACAACTGCTGCTGCGGATGTATGATGCAGACAGCGGGATGATCCGGCTGGACAATAAGAATATAAAAGAGATCGATCTGTCTTCCTTACGGGAGCAGATCAGCTATGTACCACAGGATGTCTTTTTATTCAGTGATACGGTAGAAAACAATATCCGTTTCGGGAAACCGGATGCCGGCAGAGAAGAAGTGGTGGCTGCCGCAACCATTGCCGGGGTAGCTAAAGAGATTGAAGGCTTTGCCAACGGGTATGAAACAATGATCGGGGAGCGGGGCGTAACGCTGAGCGGCGGTCAGAAACAGCGGATCTCGATCGCGCGGGCACTGATCAAACAATCGGCCATTATCATTTTTGACGATTGCCTGAGCGCCGTGGATGCCAAAACGGAACAGGAGATCATGGGAAGGCTGAACGCATACCTGAACGATAAGACTTCCATTATTATTACTCACCGGGTATTTTCGCTGCTGAGTTTTGACCGGATTCTTGTACTGGATGAAGGGAAAATTGTAGAACAGGGATCGCATGAGGAGCTGATGAAAATACCGGATGGGTTTTACGCACGGTTGTACCACCGGCAGCAATCCGGGACAGAGGATGAAAATGAAGCAGAAAAATAATGGGTTTGCAGCCTCAGACTGAAAGAATTATAAAATCTGAAAATTGTTTAAAAAAAATTGCTAAAACTTCCCTATATTTAGTTTTTATTAAAAACATACATATATTTGTTTGTATAAAAAACTTTTGACTTACTAAAAAAGAAACACGTGGAGAACGAGCATAACGATCGAAAACTGGAGAGTATTTATAGCAAAAGACTCCGTGCAGGAAAAAGAAGAACTTATTTTTTTGACGTAAGGTCTACAAAGGGAAATGATTATTATCTGACCATAACGGAGAGCCGTAAACGTTTTGACGATAATGGTTATGACCGGCATAAAGTTTTCCTTTACAAAGAGGACTTTAATAAGTTCATTAAAGCGCTGAATGAGGCCATTGATTTTGTAAAAACGGACTTAATGCCTGATTTTAATTTTGATGCTTTTAATCATGAGGATTATGATGAAGAGGCGCATGAGGGAACACCGGCTCCATCTGCTGCTGCGCCGGCACCAGTTGCTGAACCGCAGAAAATTGAAGAAGCGCCGGATAATGATGAAAAAGTAATAGAGAACCCGGATCCCAAAACATCAGAGAACGATGCTTCTTCCCAGGGACATGAGGAAGTGGAAAAATGGTAAATCTTATTTCAGAATATTTAAAAATGCTTTCTGCCGGAAGCATTTTTTTTATGGGATGCCGGAAGCGTTTTGTGATCCAGTAGCGGGTTAGTAACAATGATGGGTTTTGCTTTTACTACGTTATTATCTTCCTCCAGCTCTATTTCCCCGATAATGATGCTTTGAGGGCAGATAATGGAAAGCTGCTGCTGGTTGAGCAGTTGCATTGAATCAGCGGCAATAATAAATCTGCGCAGGCTGCGCAGATTAAAGTTGGTGAATTTGACGCCGGTTATCAGCTGCTCTTTTAAGGTAGCAGTGTCGATCCGGTACAGAAAGGCGGGTTGTCCGTAATCGAAATCTGTACCCCGCACAATATAGGCATAAGGCAAACCTTCTTCTTTTGCGGCTTTTATCAGCTCTTCTTTCATATGGTACCAAGGAGCCGTTGTATGTGCCGTTAGCCGCAGCACACCCGCATTACAGCCTCTTTCTGTAAAGGCAAACCCTTGTGAAACCGGGAACTTCCGGGTTGGCGTCCGGCCATTTAATAAACCTTTCAGAACGCCGTTTTTTATCAGTACCAGAGAATCCGGCGGGGCCACACCGTCGTAGTCAATATCAAATGCCCCGGTAGTATTAAGTGCCCCGTAGCTCTTTAGGTGAGGCAACGCCGTAAGACTAAGATCAGTGGCTATAAGTTTTTGCCCGATCTTATCCTCATAAAAGGTTTCATTATTGTCGGGATATAGGATCGACTTGCGGTTGACGCTAAGGCCGAACCGGAAAAAACTGCTGACCAGGCTGGCTGCAGACCTGCCTTCAAATAATACAGGGCCCAGGTAAGCACCTTCAAATTTTGAGGCAGTATCCCGTTCCGCCAGCCGGCTGATGATATGAAGCACTTTATCTTTCAACTGATCATAGGCGGGCAACTCATTGGGGGTAGTTACAAAATCATTATAAAGCTCATAGATATTATTCCCTTCATCTCCGGGCATTGCTGCGGACAGGGTAAGGATGGCCCGGGAAACCGGTTTACGGATCAGGGTTCCTTCGCTGGACACCAGGCACTCCTCTGTATTATTGACGGAAAGGTCACAGGAGGCTGTGGTAATTTTAGGATAAGGAATGAATAAGGCAGAAAGCTGCTGCAGCAGGCGTTTCCAATGCTCCGCATCTGCCTGAGAGAATTCCTGCAAACCTCCGTAGTCTTTGACAACGGGCGTTATTTTAGAAAGATCGTCCAGGGCCAGCTCTTTCGGATCCACAGCTACTCTTTGCAGGGCAGCCATCGCCGCATTGTATTGCCGGGAAACTGTTTTGTAAACGCGGTCTGTTTCCAGCCATAATAACCGCCTGAACTCATCTGCATTGTTTTCAGCAGGCAGGGGCACAAAAGAACCTTCAGCAAACAGGTAGTCAAAATTCCGGTGGTAATTGCCTACCAGCAACTTAACAGCAGCGTATCTGGAGGTGTCAGGCGCCAGCCAGGGTGTGGTGATTACCCCTCTTTCCGCCTGTATATTCCATGAGACCGTGTTCCGTAAACGATAGCTGATGAAAAAGGGCTTTCCCAGATCGGGCAGGTTCAGCTTCCGGATATTTCTGTCCAGCTCCTGTGATAAGACCTTTATATAAAAATAATCCCTGATCTCCTGCGCCTTTACGGGGGAGATCATTGAAAAAAAGCAAAAGGATAAAAGTAATTTTTGGAACATCGTTTTCGGAATTGAGCAAATCATCGGGCAGGTTCTTTATCAAGGTCCGGCCTGGGAAGCACGGGCAGTCTGTCTGTGGACTTATTTTTTTTCTGCGTTTCAATAGCATCCACAAATATGGCAGGAGACGATGCGGAAACAGGCACCCATCCGGAGTTTGAGCCACACATTCCGTTAAAGGTCTGCCGGGTATTGCCGGCAGCTATAATCCTCCGGAACATGGACAGGGGCGTTCCGATGAGGTCAACCCCCCGTACCAGCTGATCCGGTCTGCCATCTGTGAACACCTTATACACTTCAATGGGCATTACATTGAATGCATTGGGCGTGGTACGGCCAATGTTGGTAAAACCGCCCTGCACATCCTCAAAATAATAACCATATTCACGGCCCTGCTTTTTTGCTTCGTCGCGTAAAAGCTGTTTTAATGCATCGGGCGACCGGGTAATACCGGCACTTACAATGAGGTTGCTTTGCCGGCTTTCAGGAATGCCTCCTGCAGCAGTACGGGCATGCCCGTTCGATCCGCTGACCCCGTTAATGGGAGTACGGGTCATTAAAAATGTTTTTAAAATCCCGTCCTGCACCACATTGGTCTTTTGTGCCTGCACACCTTCGTCATCATATCGGTAAAAGCCGTCTACTTGCGTATTGTCCAGCTTTTTTATTGTAGGATCCATGGTAATGCTAAGGAAGGAGGGCAACACCTGGGTGCCGATCTTGTTTTTGAAGGTTTGTCCGTCCTGGTCGCTTTTCATTCTTTTGCCTTCCAGCCGGTGACCAAAGATTTCATGAAAAAAAACACCGGCAGCCCTTCCGGAAAGGATGGCAGGGCCAACATAAGGGTCTGCTATGGGCGCTGAGCGGAGCGCTGTAAGTTTTGCGCTCATGGTGTGAACGTCTTTTAACACACTGTCGGGGGAGGGCAATCCTTCCGGGTTCCAGGCAAAATACATCCGGAACAGGGGCAGTTCCATACCATCCTGCGCTTTTGTATAGCTGTAGACAGATTGCCAGGTGCTGGTTCCGTTTTCAATGATCGCCGAGCCCTTGGTATCTGTAAAATATTTGCGCGTTATTTTAAATTCAAGCATTGCTATGCCTGCCAGGAGGTCCGGGTTGGATTTCAATGCAGCGGAATACGCTGCCAGGTTCCCTGTAAGCATATGCATGTCGGGACGCAGTCGGTCATAATCCACGGGAGGATCATAGTATACAGATTTATTTGCCGGGGAAAAATCTGCTGCAGTATCTTCTTCTGCAACATTCACTTTTTTACTGGTAAGAATCTGCTCATATGCCTGTGCCGAACTCTTGTAACTATTATCCGTGCTTTTCCAGATAGCCAGCGTAAGCAGGTCTCCGTTATCAGTTACGGGAAGTGCCGCTGCAGTCTGGCCAAAGCTGATGTTATGCGTGTTGTCCAGTTGGTAACTTCCCAAACGGACGGAAGGGGTAAATATGCGGTAATGAGCTGAGTCAATACCGGATACAGCGCCAAACGAAGTACGGATGTTGTATACCAGAATATCCTCAACACGGTAGCTCATATAATACAACCGGCTATCGGCAGCCTTCAACTGTTTAAATTCCCGGTTCAGCTCTTTGGTGAGCACATTCATCAGCAGATCCTGCCCTGATACGGATGGTGAAAAAAAGGTTAGGCAACTCAACGTGATCCATAATCGCAGACATCTGGTCATAAAATGTGTATACAGTTACTGCTTGATAAAAGAATAAAATATTTTCTGAAAGATACTATTATTTATAAAGAATATTGTTTTTCAGAAGGTAAAGAATATAGAATATTTCCAAACATGCAGGGGGCAGCTCTAATCTTATAATAATAAAACAGTAACGGATCGCTGATCAATAAACCAGGGGCTGTATCAAAAGTTCACTGTTGTCTTGCTGAATTTATTTCAGCATCTGATAATGAGATATGGTTCTCAATAGATTCTGAACCAAGTTCAGAACTCTGAGATGACTTTTAATACAGCCTCAATTCCTCAATGGCTACTTTGCCTGATGTATGGCAGGCCCTGTACCGGAGCAGGGCCGGCTTGTTTTTTAAGCTCGTATTAAAATTTTATGGTATTCAAATGCCGGTCTGCCAGGATGCCGTCAATGGGCTCCGGGCTGAAATGAAGCTGCCGCCTGGCTCTGAATTTTATAATAAACAGATCTCCGCTGCCTTCCAGAACCGGCCTGTTGCCAATGTTTATAAAAGCAGGGTATAAGGCCTTTACTCCGTTACTGTGCAAACGGTCATTGGTCATATTTTCCATTTCCTGCATGTTCAAAGGAGTAATGCCAATATATTCCATATCCTGCGGGTTATAAGGCAATGCAAAGCTGAGCGCATTTACTGATCTCAGTCCAATGCCTTTTACCAGTACTTCAATTGTTGCGCCCTGAGCATATACTGTTTTTGCAGTGCTGATCTCCAGCCGGCCGCTGAGGCTGTCTGCTGTACTTACATCGGCACCGCCTTCAAGCCGGGTAGCCACATTGGAAATGTCATAAGCATCGATCAGCCCATTTTTGTTCACATCGCCATTGCTTACGTATCCTTCAAAGTCGCCATCGCCCTTTCTTAAGCCGGTATAATTCATATAGGAGGTGAGGTCGTTGTTGTCAATGATATGATCGTTATTGATATCACCGGGAATATAACTTTCCGATCCCGGTACTTTAAATACGTACAGTTCGCGGCCGGAGCCATAATCTCCCACAGCTTCAGTCACTGCTATTCTGAGATAGCGTGCGGTCGGGTGATTGCTGAACGGGAACACTTTGATATCGCTGTTCTTTGCCCATTCAAAGGTTCCTGCTGCAGTCCAGGTGATTTTATCCATGCTATAATAAATGGCACCTTTCAGGAAGATCCCATTTCCCCTGGTGCGGGACAGGTACTGGATCTTATCCAGCTGGTTTACGGATCGCAGATCCATAACAATATCAAACGGAACGGCCTTTGCCCCCCATTTGGTATGCCACATCGATTGTTCGTCAAAATCAAAGAGCCGGGAAAGCTCATTCCCTTCCTGGTCTGGCACTGAACTTGTTCCCAGTATATCTTTGATGGCGAATTGCAGCGGGTTGGCTTTGGTTGCTGCTGAAAATGTTGTCCAGTCTGAGCTGCCCGAGCTGTTTACAGCGCGCAATTTAAACTGATAAGAAGTTGCCGCGGAAAGCCCGTCAAACAATAAGCTGGTGTCCTTAATGGTAGTATAGAGCTCCCCGTTAAAACTGATCTCATAATAGTCTGCACCGGGCACCCTGTTCCAGGAAGGCATTAACGTATAAGCTGCCCGGTTGGAATCTGCTACCTGCGCACCGGCCGGGGCAGTTAACGGTCCGGCTGATCTTAAGTATTTGTTGCCGGGGGCAAAACGGTAGCCTTTTATGGTCAGGCTTAATGGATGGGCAGTGATATCAGCAGCAGCTACTTTGATCAGCAACTGCGGGTTTTTGGTAATTACTACCTCTTCAAACGGGCTTCCTTTTGTTGCAAACCGGTTCAGGTCTGGGGCCGCGTCATAGTAGTATATGTTTTCCTTTTGTAAAAAAGCTTCTTTTGTTTTTACTTCTGTTAGTTTTATATTACTGCTGCCGCGGCGAACGAAAATACCCGCCGGCCTTTGGGTCATATTGACCCTGAACTCGGTCGATTTATTTTTTACAAAACCATCAAAGTCACCCCGGGCAGGATAAATGGTCATTGTAGCAGTTGTATTCACCAGTTGCGATTCGATTTTTGTGGTAACACTTCTGCCGGTTTTATAAGCTTCTGTAGTGCCGTCATCATCGTATTCCGTAAAGGAGCTTTTACCGCCAGGGTACCATTCATAAATGCGTTTATTTTTGTTGATTTCTGAAACATGATTATTGGGGTTGGTCATGGGCAGGATGGCCCCGCTTTTTACAAAAAGCGGCAGCTTCCATACAGGCGCATCAAAATTGTTAATGATGCGGCCGCCGTCATATTTTTCGCCACTGAAATAATCGATCCAGGTGCCTTTGGGCAGATAGATGCCGTCGCGGATATCATTGCCTTTTGCATCCGGCCTGGTGGCTTTATAAACCGGGGCTACCAGAAAATAGGGGCCATACAGGTATTGATACTGCGTGCCGGTTCCTAAAGTATAGGCATCAGGCGCCTCAAGAAACAGGGCGCGGATCATGGGCAAGCCGTTTACGGCCTCGCGGGCAATGCTGTAAGTGTAGGGGATCAGCTCGGATTTTAATTTTAAATAGGTACGGTTGATGGAGGTGGTGGGCTCGCCCAGTGCATACGGATATTTTTCAGTAGCGCCCCAGCCATCCATATTCAGTTGCATGGGCGTAAAGGCCTTCCATTCAAAATCACGGGCATTAACTGCGGGGTTCTTACCGCCAAAGATACCGTCCATGTCAGAGGTAATATTCGGCTGACCGGACAGCCCTGATCCCAGGTAGGTAGGAATATGAAAACGGATGTATTCCCATACGCCGCCGGTCTGGTCGCCGCTCCAGACAGCAGCATAGCGCTGCGTTCCGGCCCATCCGTCTAATGAAATAATGAAGGGTCTGGCGTTCTGTCCGTACCGGGGCATGATCCGGCCCACATCGGCCACACCATTTAATCCAAAGGAATAACCGGGCCCTACCCAGGCTACATCTGTTTTTAATACGCGCACCCCGGCCACGCCTACTTCTTTAATAATATCCCGCTGCAATAAAGCGGGGATGCTGTCTTTGGGGTGCAGGTCTGATTGGGTCCAGAGCCCGATCTGCACGCCATGACTGCGTGCATAATCGCCAAAGGACTTCAGGTTCTGAATGTTGCTGTCCAAAGTGCCTGTTTGTCCATAGCCCGCGCCATATCCATCGTTCGGGAGGATCCAGCCCAGGGGCAGATCATGCGCTTTATAGCGGTCAATCACTGCACGGGCAGAAAAGGGATAGTTGTTCTTTTCCCCGTTCAGGGATTCTTTAATGCCGCCATTGTTCTTCTGGCTTTCCTTATACCGTTTACCGTCTTCAAAAAGGATTCCGGCAGTGTCCTGCTTCCAGTAATCGCGGTTGTAGGCATTCAGATGCCCTTCATAGAAACCGAATTTGGGAAGTAATACAGGGTTGCCTGTCAATTGGTAAAAATCATTCAGTAATGCTGCCGGTTCTTTGTCAATCATAAAAAACACATCCAGATAAGGTGCTTCATGTGTCAGTTGCACCACTCCTTTTTCCCTGGCTCCAAAATCGTATTTTCCTTTTTTGAACGTGTACCACATAAAGCCATAGCCATTGGTCGACCAGTAAAAGGGGGTAGGAGAGGCCACACCGCCATCTGTCCAGCTATTCTGGTTTTCAATGGCAATGCTTTTTCCTTTGTGCGAAAAGCGGCCGTTTTGCACACCACCGCCATAAAAATATTCATTGGCATCTTCTTTCAGCTTCAGGGATACGCTTCTTTTTTCAAAACGGGCGGGAGCAACAAATGTGGTTACTGTTTTATGGATGCGTTTGTCTGTAATGCTTATTTGGGCTGAAGATTTGTCCAGCTGTACAGCAATGCTGCCTGTGGCAACGGTAATACTGCTGGCCGTATGGCTGATACTGATCACGGATACCGGTTTCCGGGGATCGTCTGTAAGGATCTTTGCCGGGGGAGCAGCTTCCGGGTCCCGGAGGCTGCCGCCGGAAGGATCCCGGAAAAGCCGGAAAATGTTGTCGCCATAAAAATCAAGCAGCATGTATTGCTGGTTGGAGCAGTGCACTTTTACGGTTGTGGCATTGATCTTTTCAGCGCTTAGAACATGCACGGTATCTGCATTGCGTTGAACAGACGCTGTTCTTTTCTGATCAGCCTGCCCCAGGGCGGCCAATGAAAATGTTACTGTAAAAAATACTAGGAAAACTGTAGTCTTTGATAACGCTGCCTGTAAATACCTGCTCATTACTTATTGAAATTTTCTGAATAAAAAAATCCGGGTAAAAGTAACGAAGAATTAAAGGCGGATACCTGTTTATGGAAACGATTGCGCAAGCGGCTGTTTTTCCGGCAGGCTATCTGTTCCTGTTCTTTTTTAAAAGGGCATAGCAACTGTACAGGAATATGATCCATACCGGCATCAGTTCCACAGGAGCCCTTTCACCGGTAAGCCACATTATTATTAAAACGCCCAGAAGAAAGACCAGGCAGCTGTAATTGCTGAGAGGGTAGAGCAGGGAAGGGAATTTTGTTGGTTCCCCTCTGTGCGCCTGCCGGAATTTTATATGGGTAAAACTGATCATTACCCAGTTAATGATCAGCGATGAAACCACTAATGACATCAGCACTTTCAGTGCCTGCTCCGGAATGACCTTGTTAATAATGATACAGATGGCTGCAAACAGGGCCGATACCATAATGGCCATAACCGGTACGTGGTTCCGGTTGAGCTTTGAAAGGAATTTTGGCGCGTTGCCCTGGTCTGCCAGCCCGTACAGCATACGGCTGTTGCTGTAAACGCTGCTGTTATAAACGGAGAGCGCCGCCGTTAATACAATTATGTTCAGGGCGTTTGCAATAATCCTGGTAACATAAATGGTATGCCCCATGAGGCTGAACCGGAAAGCTTTTAGCCGGTCAAATACCATAACGAAGGGACTGCTTTTTCCTGTAATGTTCTCCCAGGGTGATAATGCGAATAAGATCACCAGGGCGCCCACGTAAAAGATCAGTACCCGGTAAATGACCTGATTGGTGGCTTTGGGAATATTTTTTTCAGGGTTTTCTGCCTCGGCAGCTGTGATGCCTACCAGCTCCAGGCCACCGAATGAAAACATGATCGTGGCCATTGCTGCCAATAGCCCCTGGTAGCTTCCGTTACCATCGGACCGGAACCAGCCTTTTGGAAAGAACCCGCCGTTCTGCCAGAGATTGGTGATGGTAGCCTGCGGGCCACCCGTTCCGCTTACAAGCAGGTAAGTGCCAAACAGGATCATTGCAATTATGGCAATAACCTTTATAATGGAAAACCAGAATTCTGCTTCGCCATACACTTTTACAGACGTCAGGTTCAGCGCGTTGATGGCTATGAAAAAGAACAGGCTGGAAGCCCATAGCGGGATCTCCGGCCACCAGAACTGAACGTATACTCCTATAGCGGTGAGCTCAGACATGCTTACCAGTATATACAACATCCAGTAATTCCAGCCCGAGGCAAAGCCTGCAAAAGGCCCCCAGTATTTATAGGCAAAATGACTGAAGCTTCCGGAAACGGGCTCCTGCACTACCATTTCTCCCAGTTGCCTCATAATAAAAAAGGCGATCATCCCTGCAAGGGCATAGCCCAGGATTACGGAGGGCCCTGCCAGAACTGCTGCCGGCCCGATGCCCAGGAACAAACCGGTGCCAATGGCGCCTCCCAATGCTATGAGTTGTATGTGGCGGTTCTGCAGGCCTCTCTTTAACCCGTTTGTATCACTCTTTTCCAATAGCAGTTATTTTATGCCTCTTAAAAATTGCCCGGTTCATTCTTCTTTTAAAAGTTAAAAATAAGGGTTATGAACAAAGCAAAAAATAATGCTTACCCCATCCAGTTGCCGGTTATTATTTTTTGTACAATCACACCTGTCAGGATAGCGATGCCAAAACTTAATAAGGTACCGATGAGGATATACTCTGTAAGTTTACGGTCCTGACCGATTTTCAGATCACTGAAACGGAAAACAGATTTGGCTGTGACCAGAAAACCAATAGCGGTCCATTGCCCCTGCAGTATGAAGATCAGTACCAGTGTGCGTTCCAGATAACCGATCATCATACCGGCGTGCTGTAAGGATTTGGTTTCGATCACATCCGTTCTTATTTCTGTTGCAGGCGCCCATTTTGAAAGCACTGTTTTTATAATAACGGATGCGGGAGTGGTGAGGAAAACAAATCCTGTAGCAATGACCAGTATTTTGTTCCAGGCTGCTGCAGACAGCTCCAGCGATGGATGCGTTGTATAATATACGGCTCCTGCAAGTACTGCCAGGTGCAGTACCTGGTCTGTGATAAAAAGCAGCCGCCTGTTCTTTTCATTCTGCAATTGCAGCTTTAGCAGGTCAATCAGCAAATGGCTGACTGCTATTACCGCGGCTAAGGGCAGGTAATGGATATCAGCCGTTATCAGCAGGATCAACCCAAAATGGATCAGTGCATGCAGGTACAGCTTGGCGCTTTTGTATTTGCGGTGCTCTTTTTCTGTTACCCATTGTGTGGGCTGCAATACAAAATCACCTAAAAGGTGCGCAAGCAATAGCTGGATAAATAAGATCATGTGTTGAGGGCTTTTACTGTATTTTTATAATAGGTGTTAAAATCCATCAGCAGGTCAAACTGGGCCCGTTTACGGCTCTGGCTTACGGCAGATTGGTTGATCTTTAGCTGATCTGCGATCTGTTGTTGGTTCAGCTCCGGTTTTTCCATAAATAACTGTACTATTTCTGCAGCAGCAACGCTCCAGTTGTCGGTTATTAAAGAGGCAAAACGGGCCATCAGGTTCAGCGTGGTATCTGCTTGCGCATCCCCTGTTGCAAATGCCAGGTTTATTTTATCTTCTTTCAGGTGGTCAAACTGCCTCCCGGAGCGTACAAAAGCTGTTCCGTTTGATTCGGTTATTTTACCGGCCTCATAATCGACGGTGCCAAGGCCGATGCTAAGGCGTACATCCAGCTCCGGCTTTTGTTTGACCATGCTTTTTAAAAGCAGGCATTTAAACAATGCATCCTGCGGCGGCAGTTTTAACTGGAAGGCATCGCCCCGGTATATCTCCCAGTCTGCCGGGGTGCTACCCTGCTTTTTCAAAAAGCGTTTTAATACGGGCATCCATTCCTGCGGGTCCGTGGTTTCCGAGCGGATTATGTCTCCTGTAATGATAGCGATCATATTCCAAATATAAGCAAAAAGACTTATAATTAAAATTATTAGTAAAATAACTTATAATTAAAATTATTAGCAAAATAGCTTATGATGCAGATTGAAGCCCTGCCGGCAGTGTAACCGGGGCAGACGGTACTATTCAGGCGTTGCTATTTCCAGCTCTTTCAGCTTTGCATACACTGCGTCGGTCAACACATTCTTGGTAGTGCTGGCATTGGAAAGATCGCTCCAGAAAAAGATTTTTAATACAGACCATTTGGCACTGATCGGGCTTAGATAAATTGCCGGCATTTTGCGGTGAGAAACGTTTTCGTTGGCCAGCAGCACCTCCTTAACAGCGCCGGACAGGGTTTCTGCATCAAGGGGTTTTGAAATGATAATGGAAATAGAGGAGCGGATAATATTGTTGCTGAGTGTCCAGTTGATGATATTGTGCGAAAGGATATCGCCATTGGGAATAATAATATCCGCACCATCATCGCTGACCAGGGTGCTGGTGCGGATGCCGATCTCTTTTACCTTTCCTTTGCGGTTGCTGAGCTCCACTACATCGCCCACGCGGATGGTTCTGTCAAAAATCAGTATGATACCGGAGATAAAATTATTGACGATGCTTTGTAACCCCAGGCCGATGCCCACACTCAATGCGCCGATGATCACAGTGATTTTATCAATAGGTAAGCCTGATGCGGCCACTGCAAGGAAGAAACCGGTGATCAGCAGGATCAGCCTTGTAATTAAAAGCCGGGAGTGCTGTGCATTGGCATGCTCAATGGCATCTTCGCCGGTTTCCCCAAAAAAGTAGGCGATGTATTTCTGAAGAAAATTGGCCAGCCAGATGATGCCCACACATAAAAGGAGCCCTCCGAAAGTGATTGAAAAGCCACCCAGTTTTCTGGGCTTGGAAAGGAAGGCAGCCAGAGAGTCGGTTATGGAATTGAACAGGTCAAGATTAGTAGCCAGCAATGCCAGCCATAAAACCAACGCTATAAGCGATAATACTTTTGCAATATCCCTGGAAATATCTTCCCATTCAAAATGATCCGAATATCCTTTCTGAACACGGCAGTTTTTAATATGTACCAGAAAGGCTTCCCGCAGGCCGTTAGCTATTACCGTAAGCCCCACTGCATGCAATAAAGTATAAGGCGCTGTAGTATAGAACAACTGGGTCAGCGTGCCCCTGCCCAGAATGTTTGCTATAACCGCAGCCGCGTTCAGCATTACAAAAAGCGCAAGCGCTATATAGCATAGCCGGTAATTGCGGTAATAGGTCCTGTATCTTCTGAATGCAATGCTGCCCAACCCGATTGAACAGCTACTTGCCAGGAGGATGAACCACCTTTGCATGGAAAATGTGGCAAAGATGATACGGGACAGGGGAACGGTCAGCAATAATATTACAAAGCACAGCCAGAACTTAAAGGCCTGGTCCGGAATTTTTTTATAAAATAATTTCGACAGGCAAAGGGCCAGCAGTGTCTGCACCAGCTCAATATAAATTGCGGGAGCCTGCAGTTCAAAGGCCGGGATCAGTGTCAGCAGCAGGATGAGCGATAACCACCAGGGTCTTGCAGACAGCAGCCGGAGCGGCAGCTCATCCAGTGTAGCCAGTTTGCCAACCCTGGCCAGGCTCCTGTAGCTGTAGGCAACCCATAAAAAAAATACAAGGGAAATGAACAGCAGGGTAAGACGGTCGCTGCGGGTGTACCTGAAATAATAACCGGCGATCTGTTTCTCGTTGTTTAAAAGCTGTGCCCGGTTTGCGGCATTTCTCTTTATTGTTTTTTTAGTGCCCGATTGCCAGATATAGTCCCTGTCTTTCAGAAAAGCTCTTGCCCCAACCGATTTCAGCTGCACACCGGTTTGGTAAAGCAGCTCCTGTATAGCCAGCTCGTTTGCGGCAATATGTGCTTTCATACTACTTATGGCCGCAGTGTTCTGGGATAAAAGGCTGTCTGCCACTTTCCATTTTTTGCGTATATCGGTGATCTGCGTGGCAAATGAATCTCTTAGTGCAGCCGTTCTGAACACTTTTCTGATAAGGCTGTCCTTTCGCAGGGCCAGCAACTGCTTTTTGATGCTGATAAGTGCCGTATCATAAGTGGCAATTGTTTGCTTGTAATCTTCTTCATTTTCTGAAAGTTCATTCAGCAATGCCCTGAACATATGAAGGTTCTGCAGGTTAAAGGTGCGGGTATTAAAAGACAGGCGTTGCTTTAAAAGGCTGATGGCCGAATCATTGCCTGTCAGCGCAGTTCCTATTTCCGGAATATGGCTGAAAGAACCTGTTATCGCCGGAACCCTGTTAAGGGCTTCATAAACCTGCTGGAAGGCTTCCAGATAATCTGCACTGGATACAAGATTGGTATCCGTAAGAACAGCAGGACCCTGTACCGGCTGCTTATGATTTTGATTTGCCGGCATTTGCGCGCCGGCAACAGCAGCGGCACAGATAAACAGGAGCAACAGCAATATCCTATAGATCCCGGTAAAGGGCAGGGTTACAGAATTCATACGTATAAAGATAGGAATATGTATGTTTGAAAAGGCGGAACTATAAAACGAAGAAGGCGGATGCATATAGTTTATTTTCAGATATAGTTGGCCATCAACGGTAATCCCTAATGCCACGTCCCGCATACCCGGTACACTAATAAGCGCCAGAGACGCTGTTTATATTAATCCTGAAAGTAAGGAGCGGCAATTTATACGAAACGGATTTTTATTTCAGACCATTCTGAAGGAGCTGTTTGCATTCCTGTATAACACCGGTGTTACAGCTGTTCCGGCCAATGTTCCTGATTTTCCGGAAGGCTGCAGGCTCCGCTGCAGCTTATGCTGCCGGTATAATTTATTCGTGCCCGCCTGCCCGAAGCTACCCTGTACACATATCTTTTGCTAACAGATATAAGCGTTTCTGATTATTATACGCTGCTTTTTCTTGTTTTTCATCCGAATGTTCGGATTCCGGAACACAATTACGACTACTACAGCTAACCGGCTTTGCGGCCCGCCCGTTGAACCAACCGTTCGCCTGCCTGAACTGCCGAATGGCAGGCAGGGAAGAGCCGTTTTTAATAAGTTCGATTACTTACTTTTCTTTCTGATCCTTTTTGTTTGCCCAAAAAGGATCGCAAAAAGGGCAGCCGGTTCCGAAATTCCGGAAGGTTACAGCACAATTCCGGCAGGGCACTACTATCCGCTTTAGAATATAGTGGTGTATTCCGCCACAATTGACCAACCCGGGAGGGCGGGACGCTCGACTTTAGAATTTCTATGATTAGGCCCAGGCAGCTTTACAGCTACCCGAAGTTAGGATATTTTGCCCGTCTCCTAAAGGCTAATTACAATTACAGTTACTACACGCTCCCTGACAATATGAGAAAACAGTTGTGTGTACAGCGTAGCTGCCCGAAGGCGGGTATGCGTGGCGGAATATCTTACAGATTTATGCCTTTGCACTGATCTGTTAAGGATTTATGCGGCTAATATGCTAAATTGCCGCTTCTAAATTAAATTCAACAGCAATATGTTTCAGTTAACAGGTAAAACTGCCGTAGTTACAGGTGCAGGCAGCGGTATAGGAAGGGGTGTAGCCTTGTTATTTGCAAAGGCAGGCGCACAGGTAATTGTGGCCGACCTTAACAGGGAAGCCGGTCAGCAGACCGTTGAGGAAATAACAGCCGCCGGAGGCAAAGCGGAAGGTCTTTTTATAGATGTATCCCGGCAGGCAGAAGTCGTAAACGCCTTTAAGCAACTGGATGTGATTGATGTTTTGGTAAACAGCGCCGGGGTATCACATATTGGCCGGGCAGATACAACGTCTGAAGAAGATTTTGACAGGATCTACAGGGTCAATGTAAAGGGCGTATACAATACCTTATTTGCCGTTATTCCTTCAATGAAAGAACGTAAAAACGGCGTGATCGTGAATATGGCCTCTATTGCATCCAGTGTGGGACTGCCGGACCGGTTTGCTTATTCTATGAGCAAGGGCGCCGTGCTGGCTATGACCTTGTCCGTTGCAAAGGATTATATCAGTGATGGCATCCGTTGTAACTGTGTGTCACCGGCTCGGGTGCACACTCCTTTTGTAGACGGGTTCCTGGCAAAAAACTACCCGGGTAAGGAACAGGAAATGTTTGACAAATTATCCAGGACCCAGCCCATCGGGCGCATGGCAAAACCGGAAGAGGTTGCCGCGTTGATCCTTTACCTCTGCAGCGATGAAGCTTCTTTTATTACCGGTTGCGATTATCCGATAGATGGCGGTTTTATAAAATTAAATAACTGAGATCTTTATAGTTTTAATTGATCTAAATATTGATATAAATAGGATTAGTTTTTGATAATAAATATTAAATTATAAAATAACAACAAATAAATAACAGGTATGAAATTAATCAGGTACAGACAGGCAGGGGCTATTAAAACAGGGGTTATCATTGATGCTGTAAAATATGACACCTCCGGTTTTGGTGAAGATTATAACGAAGCTTTTTTTGAAAATAACGGGCTGGAACGGCTGCAGCAATATATAGCCGGACATAAGAACAGCCTGCAGAAAATAGGAGATGAGGTACGATTGGATGCTCCTGTGGCCCGTCCGTCAAAAATTATCTGCATCGGCCTCAATTACGCCGATCATGCAAAAGAGACCAACGCCACTGTGCCTGCGGAACCGGTTATTTTTATGAAGGCAAGTACCTCCTGGCAGGGACCTGATGATGATATCATGATCCCGCGCGGCTCCGAAAAAACAGACTGGGAGGTAGAGCTGGCCGTAGTGATCGGGAAAAAGGCAAGCTATGTGGAGGAAGCGGAAGCAATGGACTATGCTGCGGGTTATTTATTGCTGAATGATGTAAGTGAGCGGGCCTTCCAGATTGAGCGTGGGGGTACCTGGGATAAGGGAAAGGGTTGCGATACATTTTCGCCGGCGGGACCGTTTCTTGCAACAAAAGATGAAATTGCGGATGTGGATAATCTGAGGCTTTGGCTAAAAGTGAACGGAAAAATCATGCAGGATGGAACCACTGCCAACCTGATCTTTAAACTGCCATATATCATTTCCTATGTAAGCCAGTTTATGACCCTGCTTCCCGGGGATGTTATTTCTACAGGCACTCCTGCAGGTGTGGGGCTGGGCATGAGCCCCCAGGTTTATTTAAAACCGGGTGATGTTGTGGAACTGGGCATTGACGGATTGGGGAGCTCCCGGCAGCGTGTGGTTGCTTTTAACAGGCAGTAAAAGAATAACAGCACAGGAACTATTTTTGAAAGGCGCTTTTAGCGCCTTTTTTGATCCTTGGCGGATCTTTCAGCATAAAATACTTTTTTAATTAACACTGTTAATTATATTTGCAATGTAATTACTAAACGGGCGCATGAAAGAAAAAAGATCAAAATATAAAATGGATCTGAGAAGAGCGATCCAGGATGCAGCAAAGGAACTTTTTTTAAAGGAGGGTTTTGAAGCCACCTCGATCAGGAAAATTGCTGCTAAAATAGGATTCAGCCCTACAACCATTTACCTGTATTATAAAGATAAGGCAGAGATAGCCTATGAGCTCCATTCTGAAGGATTCCGGCTGCTGAATCTGAAGTTTGAGGTACTGCGGCTGATCAGGGACCCTTTTGAACGGCTGAAACTGATGGGGCGGATCTATATACAGTTCTCGCTGGATAAGCCTGACTTCTATGAGCTGATGTTTGTTTTAAAAGAGCCGATCCTGCACCTGGTAAATGACAATGAAATTGAGCATTGGGGCGAGGGGCAGGCAGCAATGGACGGTTTAAAGCAAAATATCAAAGAATGCCAGGAAGCAGGGTATTTTTCAAAAATGGACACAGCCACAACGGCCCTGGTGGTCTGGAGTACAGTGCATGGTCTCTGCTCGCTGAAATTGCATGGTCATTTAGATCATGTTTGTTCGGAAGAAGAGGGCCTACAGCAACTGGAAAACCCGATGGAAGCCATCTATGAAACATTTATACAGATGCTGGAACAGATCAAATAATTTTTTCAATTTTACTTAACACTGTAAATAATGGAAATAATTGTTATGAAAATAAAACCTGCCCTGTTTTTTATACCGCTGCTAATGGTCAGCTTTGCTTCGGCACAACAGAATCAGCTGGATAACTATATTGACAGTGCACTGGCCCATAATATAGTAATACAACAAAAAAATATCAGTCTTCAAAAAGCGGTACTTGGCTTAGCCATTGCCAAAAGCTACTATATGCCTTCCGTTGCTTTTGAGGCGGGTTACCAAACGGCTGATGGCGGACGACAGATTCAATTGCCGATCGGTGACCTGTTAAATGGGGTTTACGGAACGCTGAATCAGTTAACCGGCAGCAACCGCTTTCCGCAACTGGAAAATCAGGTGATCAACTTTTTGCCCTCGAATTTTTATGATGCAAAAATTCATGCAGTTATGCCTGTGATTGATGCTGAAATAGGTTACAGGAAAAAAATCACTGATCAGCAAATTGCATTAAGTGCACTGGATATTGCTGTTTACAAAAGAACGCTGATCCGGGATGTAAAGACCGCATATTATAACTATTTAGCGGCAACAGCTGCCATTCAGATCCATGCTCAATCGTTAGTATTGGCGGAAGAAGGAAAACGGGTGAATCAAAGCCTGCTGGATAACGGAAAAGGGTTGCCCGCTTATGTGATGCGCTCTGAAAGCGAAGTGGAGCAGGCAAAGGCACAGCTCAGCACTGCCCGGCAGCAGGCAAATAATGCAAAGATTTATTTTAATTTTTTACTGAACCGGCCGCAACAGAGCCTTATCGATTCGAACTTCAACGCAATGGAACAGTTGTCTGCTGTGATACCATTGCTGACCCGGGAGGAAGATGGAGCAAAGCGGGAAGAGCTTGTGGCTTCCAAACAACTGGTTGCGATCCATAAAACCACCGTACAGTTAAACAGGAGCGCATTCTATCCTAAACTAAACAGCTTTTTAGATGTGGGGTCTCAGTCTGAGAACTGGAAGTTTAATTCAGAATCACGCTACTACATGTTAGGGCTGCAATTAGCGGTTCCTATTTTTCTGGGCAACCGGACAAAAAATCAGGTCAGACAGGCACAACTGGATATGGATCAGGCAAAACTAAATGTAGCGCAAACTCAACAGCAACTGAGCATGGCAGCAAAAGCAGCGCAGAATAATTTACTTGCTGCCTGGGAAACATTACAGTCAACAAAAAAACAGCTTGAAGCGGCAGCGGCGTATCAACGGCTGATTGACCGCGGGTACAGGGCGGGGGTCAACACTTTTCTGGAAACCATTGATGCGCGCAACCAGTTTGCCCAGGCGCGCATTGCAGAAAACATTCAGGAATATAAAGTATTGTCGGCAGCTGCTGATTTTGAAAGAGAAGCTGCAATTGAACCATTAAAAAAATAACTCATATGCAAAAAGGTCTTACTACCGGCTTTGCCCTGTTGCTCATTCTTATACTGGCTGCCTGTAACAGGAAGCCTGCTGATAAAAAAACAGAGGATGTTATTCCGGTAAAAGTGATGGCGCTGCAGCAGGAAGCTATGCAACCTGCCCTATATATGTCCGGCGTATTTACTACTGATGATGAAACCAATCTTTCCTTTAAAAACGGGGGAATTATTAAGCGGATTTATGTAAAAGAAAGTGATGCTGTTAAAAAAGGCCAGTTATTGGCAATAATAGATCCAACGGAAATCAATGCAATGCATCAGCAGGCACAGCTTTCCTATACAAAAGCCCGGAGAGATTATGAACGCGCAAAAAAACTGTATGAAGATAGCGTGGTTACCCTTGAGCAAATGCAGAATGCAAAAACCGCCCTGGATCTGGCTAAACAACAAATGGCCGGCGCTGATTTCAACACAGCTACCACTGTAATAAGAGCCCCCCAATCCGGTTATGTACTGCACAAGTTTGCAAATGAAGGGCAGGTGGCCGGCCCCGGTATGCCTGTATTGCAGATCAATGGCGCTGCCAGCGGAAAATGGATCCTTAAAGGGGGAGTCAGTGATCAGCAATGGGCAGTCATCAGCATCGGAGATGACGCTACTGTTACTACTGATGCGGTTCCGGGTGAAACATTTACAGCAAAAGTGATCAAAAAATCAGAGGGTATCGATCCCGCAAGCGGAACGTTTATTATACAATTACAACTGGCCGATCCGGACAGGAAGCGGATTGCGTCCGGATTATTTGGAAAAGCAGCCATCACTCCATCACATAAAACGAACGCATGGGTCATACCTTATGATGCTTTGCTGGACGGAGATCAGAACAGCGGCTATGTTTTTATCACCAATGATAATAAAACGGCAAAGAAAATACAGGTGCAGATCGGCAAAATTGAAAATGACCGCCTGTGGATCAGCCGGGGCCTCGAAAATGCAAGGAATCTTATTCTTTCAGGGAATGCCTACCTGACAGAAGGCTCAAAAATAAAAGTGGTCCGATGATGCGGGTGCCTGTCAGGGGTGGCAAGACTTTCTGACAAATTTTTCAAAAATTTAAAAAGAAGTGCAATGAAACGGTATTATAACAATTTTCATTTTCTCATACAGAAGAGAATCTCCGGCAGACCTGGATTGTCCGTGATCAATCCCGTTCGATAATTCTAAACAGTCATACAGGGTGAACAAAAAAATCTACGAATGAAAATATCGGAATATGCAATAAAGAATAATCAGTTTACACTCGTAATGGTACTGATGGTGGTAGCACTGGGCATTTCAACGTTACTGGGAATGCCCCGTTCAGAAGACCCGGAGTTAAATGCGCCCATTTTTCCGGTAGTAGTGGTCTACCCGGGCACCAATCCAAAGGATATGGAAGAACTGGTAGTAAAACCCCTGGAAAAAGAGATTTACGGACTTGAGAATATGAAGCGCATCCGTACCTCTATTTTTGACGGACTGGCCGTATTGTCTGTAGAGTACCGGTACAATGTGAATGTGGATGATAAATACCAGGAACTTGAACGAGAGGTAAATAGTTTGCGTCCGAAATTACCGCAGGATATTTACAGTATAGAGGTAAAAAAGATTGACCCCTCAAATGTTAATATCCTGCAGATAGCGCTGGTGTCTGAAAATGCTTCCCGCGATAAGTTAAACAGAGCAGCGGATGACCTGCAGGATGCATTAGAACAGGTTCCCGGATTAAAAAATGTGGAAGTACAGGGTATACCGGACCGGCTGATCCGTATAGACATTCAGCCGGATAAAATGATGCAACTGAAGGTACCGCTTACGCTTATATCCGGGGCGCTGCAAAGTGAGGTGGCTAATATTCCCGGCGGCAGCATCAACCAGGGAAATAAAACATACAGCGTTAAAACCAATAATGGTTTTAACAACCTGGAGGAAATTAAAAATGTAGTGGTTTCTTCCCGCAACGGCAGTTCTATCCTGTTAAAAGATCTTGCCAGTATTTATTTTGATTATGGCCCTGAAACACATATTACCCGGCTCAACGGGCACCGGTCTGTAATTGTAATCGCTGCATTGAAAAAGGGTGAAAATATTTCCAGGGTTCAAAAAGCATACTTGCCGGTAATTGAAAAATTTAAAGGTGCGCTGCCTTCAAATATTGACCTGGTATTACATTTTGATCAGGCGCAACAGGTCAGGGACCGTTTGAGTGATCTGGGAATAGATTTTATTATTGCCATCAGCCTGGTGCTGATTACTTTGCTTCCTCTTGGTACCAGGGCCTCGCTGGTGGTAATGATCGCTATTCCTTTATCGCTGGGCATCGGCATTATTTTACTGAATCTGCTGGGCTACAATTTAAATCAGTTAAGTATTGTTGGCCTTGTTGTGGCACTGGGCCTTCTTGTAGATGACAGCATTGTGGTTGTTGAAAATATAGAACGCTGGATACGAGAAGGCCATTCCCGCCTGGAAGCGACCATAAAAGGAACCCGTCAGATCGGGATGGCCGTTCTGGGTTGTACGGCTACCCTGATCATTGCCTTTATGCCGCTGGCTTTTATGCCGGAAGCATCCGGGGAATTTATCCGTAGTCTTCCGGTTTCTGTTATTGCCACTATTATAGGATCCATGATCGTAGCGCTAACTATTGTACCTTATTTGTCGAGTATTTTGTTAAAAAATAATCATGCAGAGCAAGACAATATCTTTTTGCGGGGATTGCAAAGGCTAATTCATGGAACATACGCGCGCCTGCTGGATAAAGCGCTGAAGCATCCTGCATTTACACTTGTGATTGCCGCTGCTGTTTTTTTACTTTCATTATTATTGATCCCTGTAATCGGCACCAGTCTTTTTCCTTCCTCGGAGAAACCGCAATTCCTGATCGACATCTCCACGCCAGCACAGTCTTCTGTTTTTTATACAGATGCTGTCAGCCGGGAAATTGAGAAGGATCTTAAAAATGTGCGGGAAGTGCAATATTTTGCCTCAAATACCGGAAAGGGGAATCCGCGGATTTACTATAATGTGAACCAGCAAAATGAACGGAGCGATTTCGCAGAACTATTTGTTCAGTTATATCCCGGAACGGATCCTGTAAAAAAAATAGCGATCATTGAACAACTGCGAAAAAAGTGGACACCTTATACCGGGGCAAAAGTTGAAGTAAAGAATTTCGAGCAGGGGAATGCCATGATTTCCCCGGTAGAAGTACGGATCAAAGGAGAAAACCTGGACACCCTGCAGCAACTGGCGTCCAAAGTGGAAGCCTTGCTGAATCATACAGAAGGTACCTTATATATAAATAATCCGATAAAAAACCTGAAGTCAGATATACGTATCCGCATCAATAAGGAAAAAGCACAGCAATTGGGTGTTCCTACCATCAACATCAGCAGAACGGTGCGCATGGCTGTAGCCGGCTACCCCGCAGGCACTTATACCCCGCCGGACAGGGATAACGAAGAATACCAGCTTCTTGTTACCGTTCCAAGAGCACCTTATCCGGATATGAGCGTGTTCAACAACTTATATGTTAATGCAAATGATGGAAGCGCCATTCCGTTGCTGCAGCTGGTTACAATTAATTTTGAAAGCTCACAGCAAACGATTAATCACTATAATAAGATCAGAAGCGCTACGGTGAATGCATTTGTGAAAAAAGGGTACCTGAATGCGGACGTGATCAATGAGGTTGTAAAAAAAATGGACCGGCTGCAACTTCCCAAAGGATACAGCTATCAGATGGGTGGAGAACTGGAGGGGAAAAATGAATCTTTCAGCGGGTTTGGCACTATTATACTGGCTACATTATTTTTGTTTATTGCAGTACTTGTGCTGCAATTTAAAACCTTTAAGAGCACGCTGATTGTATTGTCAGTAATTCCTTTGGGGATCGTGGGTGCGGTTGCTGCACTTTTGATAACCGGGAATTCACTGTCTTTTGTAGCCACCATCGGCATTGTAGCGCTGGCGGGGATTGAAGTAAAGAATACGATCCTGCTGGTAGATTTTACCAACCAGCTCCGCGAGCAGGGAATGGAACTGATGCCGGCAATTGAAGAGGCAGGGGAGAAACGTTTTTTGCCGATTATTCTGACAACATTTACCGCTATCGGCGGACTGATTCCAATTGCATGGTCCAGCAACCCGTTAATAGCCCCCCTGGCCATTGTAATGATTGGCGGGCTGATCAGCTCTACTTTATTGTCAAGGATCGTGACGCCTGTTGTATATAAGCTGATCCCTCCCAAAATAAAAACACAACCGCAGGAAGAAAAGCAGAAGGGCTAAAATTCCTTTTGAATTTGCTGATTGTTGTACGCAGTTCGCTCTTTGGGTTTCAGGAAGGTCTAAAGGATGATGAGGTAGAAAAGGATTGTTCCCAGGCCGGTCTCTGTTTCTGGCTTTGAATAATGGTACAGGACTCGCCGTTTTATAGCTGAAAGAAAACGCCGGGTCCAGGGCCTGCGCACAATATACAATATCCGGTATGAGGGTCGGCTATGAAAAATATTGCGGCGCTACGCGCCTTTTGGGCCCGTGGTTATTTGCTGCTATGGATCTCTGGCTGCTCCGCAGCATGCTTTCCACATAGCGCATGGTAAAGGTGCAGTGCACCGGTACTGTTTATAGATCTACCGCAAACAATTACAGAGCCGCAGCGCGGCGTGATACCAATTTCCGCCGTTTCAGGTTATTCACCGGTATGTTGCTGCCTGTAATGTAGGGTTAAAGAAAATATTTATGTTCAAACGATAGGTTTAACCGGCATCCGTAATATTTCCCGATGTCAGCGGCTGTTATGCCCGGTTTATAAATTATCCCATCGATTCCAGCACTTCCGGTGTTACACCGGTAAAGCTAAAGCCTCCATCGTGAAACAGGTTTTGCATGGTTACATACCGGGTAAGGTCACTGAACATTACAGAAATATATTTTGCACAGTCCTCTGCGGGGGCATTGCCCAGCGGGCTCATTTTTTCCGCATAGGTCATAAAGTTCTCAAATCCTTTTACACCGCTGCCTGCGGTTGTTTTTGTGGGCGACTGGGAAATGGTATTAATGCGCACTTTCTTCTTTACGCCGTAGTAATAGCCAAACATGCGTGTAATACTTTCCAGCAGGGATTTTGCATCAGCCATTTCGCTGTAATCAGGAAATACGCGCTGTGCTGCAATATAGGTTAATGCAATAACGCTTGCATGCTCGTTCAATGCATCCAGGTCCCAGGCCGTTTTTAAAATGCGGTGCAGGCTCATGGAAGAGACGTCGAAGGTTTTATGATTCCAGTCGTAATTAAGGTCTGTATAATCTTTTCCTTTACGCACATTCAGGCCCATGCCAACAGAATGTAAAACAAAATCAATTTTACCGCCAAAATGTTCCGTTGATTTTTCAAAAAGGGCCTTCAGATCATCCATACTGGTTACATCGGCGCCAATCACGGGCGCATCGCCACAGGCTTCTGCCAGTTTATTGATCTCGCCCATACGTAAAGCTACAGGCGCATTGGTCAGAACGATCTGCGCACCTTCTTCATAACATTGCCGGGCCGTTTTCCAGGCAATGGATTTTTCATCCAAAGCGCCAAAGATGATTCCCTTTTTCCCTTTTAAAAGATTATATGCCATACAGTTGAATTATATGCGGTAAAAATAAGAAGATAATTGTTTTATTCATTTAAAATATTAAGAGATCAGTGGGGCTCATTGCCTTTGCCGGCGTTTTTTTGCCATTGATCCAGGTAATGATGAATACCTTCCATAACGCCTGTTGCCTGTCCGGCCTTGGAAAAATAAACATGCCGGCTTTTGCGCAGTGCTTCCAGCTCCGGGCTGTAATTGGCCACTACTATGCCTTTTGTGCTTCCGCGCAGCATATCAATGTCATTGCCCCCGTTACCGGCCGTAATAAAGTGATCCAGGGGCAGCTGCCACTTATAACTCAGGTAACGCACGGCATTCCCTTTCCCTGCCCGGATGGGCAGAATATCAAGGAACCTGTTATCTGTAAGCAGGATACGGGCCCTCAGCTTCCGGTCGTCCAGGAACTTGTACAGATCGGCCAGGCGGCCCTCATCAAAGGTATCATTGACATAATAGCTCAGTTTATAGTTCCATTGGGCATCCGCCTCCTGCATGCGGATGCCGGGGTAGTTCTCTAAGGCACGCACCAGCTCATTCCGCTTCCATTGATAGTTAATGTGGCGCTCCCAGCCGGGATCGGGGATGCAGTTTTTTGTATAATAGATCTCTGTGCCCGCAGAGCAGATGAGGATATCGGGTTCAGGAAAATCGAATTTATTAAGAGCTTCAACCGTAAGCGCCTTATTCCGGCCGGATGCAATTCCAAAAACCACCCGGTTCCGGCTTCCGGCTATCCATTTTTTTATTTCACCCAGCCCGGTGTCATCATCACCTTCTATCAGCGTGCCGTCCAGGTCAGAAATGAGAAACAGGCCGGCCTTCATCAGCTTTTTACCAAACGGGAGCTCAAAGCTGTCCGGAGGTGTATTGTCATTGCGCTGATGGTAAATGGCATCAATGCATTTGATATAGGTATTTACATGCGACTGCCAGGAATAGCTTTCCTGTGCGGCTTTGATGCCATTGGCTGAAAATTTTTCCCAGAGCGCCGTGTCGGCAATGATCTTCTTTAACGCTTCTGCAATGGCTTTGGTGTCCTGTACATCTACCAGTATACCGTTATGGGCTTTGCCAATGATCTCTTTTGGCCCACCGGTAGGGGATGCGATGATGGGTAAGCCGCAGGCTGCGGCTTCAACAATGGTCAGCCCAAAATTCTCCCCGGGTGTTGCATTTACAAATACGCCTTTTTTTTGAGCGGCCAGCCGGTAAATTTCAGGCACTTCCAGGGACGGGTCATTTTTCTTGGGCAGCGCCAGCTTTCCGTACAGGTCATACTTATCCATCAGCAGCAGCAATCCTGTAAGTATTTCCTGTTCATCCTGCGGCATCTGCGTAATGTCTTTCCGCACACCTGCAAATATGGCGAGATTGGCCATGCTTTGCAGCTCCTTGTCCTGGCCGTAGCAGTCAATGATTGTTTCAAAATTTTTGCGTTTATCGGCGCGCCCTATGGAAAGGATCAATGGTTTGGAGGGAGCAAAAAGGAAGCGCTCAATTTCAGAGTTAACGCGGTACATGGCCTGCTCCTGTTCCAGCGGAACCGTAAAGGATGGCATTGCCATTCTGTAAAAAGGGTAAAAGACATCTGTGTTGATGCCGGGCGGAATCACTTTAAATGTTGCCCGGTTCTTATTATTATAGGGCTTATATTGCGACTCTATTTCATGCTCTGTGCTTACAATGACCAGGCTGGCCATGCTCAGGGTCTTTTCTTCTTCCCTGATGCGGCGTTCTATATTAAATTTCTGGTTAATGGTGGCTTCCGGCATCCCTTCGCTGAGCAGGATCTGCTGCTTATTCCTCCCCAGGGAATGGCTGGTGGCAATGAACGGGATCTCAAAGATCCTGCTGATCTCACCGGCTATATAGTTGCCGTCTGCATAATGCCCGTGCACAATATCAGGATAATCGTCCTGCTTCTCAATAAAGCGGATGACCTTATCAACAAATTCATCCAGATTGTCCCAAAGGCTTTCTTTGGGCTTATAAGCCTGACCACCGCTGCTGATCCTGATGATACGCGCTTTGGAAGAAACGGTTTCAATTTCCTGGTTATAGGTCTGCGATACCCGCTTATCCGCAATGCGCCGGGTAAAGAGGTCAACCTTCCTTACCTGCGGATGATGCGAAAGAGCCTCCAATAATTCTAAAATATATTTAACTTGTCCCCCGGTATCTTTATCCCTGCCAATTTCAGGCTGGTGATAACGGATTAAACCGTGTGGGCTGAATAATTGTATATAGTAGTCCTGCATATTTGAAAGGGTTTAAAGGTGGAACCGTTTTAAAGGTTCCGGGTATTGAAGATGCTGTAAATATAATAAACGGTCTGCAGACAGACCGGCATGCTTCAATAAGAAAATGTAGAAGAACATTCGCGTTAAATATAAATAAATTTTTTAGAATGGAACGGCTACCTGATAATTTGTATTCCGGTTCGGGATTTAGTGAGTGGGAGATAGGGGATGTTACGATGATATTATATAATAATGTATATCATCTGTTTCACCTGATCATTCCCAATCATGATTATATTGCACATGCAGTGTCAAAAGACGGGTTAACCTGGCGAAGGGTAAAGAATGCCCTGTTTGTAGGCGATCCGGGCGATTGGGATGATGATATGCTGTGGACCATGCAGGTGTACGAAACGGATGGCCGTTTTGAAATGTACTATACCGGGCTACAGCGCAAGGACAGGGGGGTGGTCTCCAAAATAGGGCTGGCCGTATCAGATGATCTTTTTAACTGGACAAAAGTAGTAGATGAGGTATTTCCTTTTGGCCCGCGCGCGCCCTATTATGAAACCTATGAGAACAACCCCCGTTTATGGATGAGCTTTCGTGATCCTTTCCGTTATGATTATGAAGGGAAAACCTTTTTCCTGGTTTGTACAAGAGCATCTTCCGGTCCCGTTTCAAGAAGAGGTTGCGTGGGGCTGGTAGAAATGATGAGCAAAGAGCTGATCTTTCACCCACCCATGCATTACCCGATGGTATATGATGATGTAGAATGCCCCTGTGTGTTTGAACTGAACGGCCGCTACTATCTTTTAGGTTCCGTAAGGGAAGATGTTAAAGTGCGGTATTGGTTTGCGCCCGGATTTTTGGGGGAATACCACTGTTTCCACAATAATGTGCTGATGCCCCAGGGTAATTATGCCGCGCGTACTTTAAGGGACGGTCCGCATTTGCTGGTCTATAATTTTTTCTATGCCAATGGAAGTGTTGATGCCCTCAGGATCTTTCCCCCGCCCAAGCAGCTTGAAACGGACGACAGGGGCCGGCTGGTATTGAAAAGCTACTACCGGTGGGACCAGATGGTGCTGAACGAGGTACTGCAGGCAGATATGGGAACGATCATATCACTGTTTAAAAACCCTACTGCTTCCTTCAGCCAGGAAGCTGATCACTGGGTCTGTTCTTCCAGAAGCGGTTATGAGGTATTTGTTATTCAGAAATCTGCGCCCTGTTTTATATGGGAAGGCATACTGACGGTGGAAGGAATGGGGAAGCTGGGGCTGGTAACAGATATTGATGAGGAAGGCTCCGGCTATTATTATTCTTTTGATGTGATCAATAGTTTCGTAAGCGTTATCGGCTGGGGATATAACCCTGTAAATCCCCGTTCCAATTTTCTGTTTGATGTATTGCAGGACAATGTTTTTCACCTCAAAGAAGAAAAAGAATTTCATTTCCGCCTGATCCGGTATGGAAATTATATTGAGCTGGCCATTGATGGTGTGGTAAAGCTGTCGCTGATCGATTATAAATATTTCGGAAATGGCATCGGCCTGTACTCTGCATCTTCTTCTATTTCCCTGCGCAGCTCAACATTAAGGAACCTTCCGATGCCGGAAAGCGAATATGATAAGGATTAACCTGCGTTACCGGCATCTGCTGGCGTATTGTTATCGTTAAACCGGCGCATGTATTCTTCCTGGTTTGCTAACACCTGGTCCAGCTTTTCATGAAGAATACGTACTTCCAGTTCGGACTTAAGGTTCACCATATAATCCATTTTTGACCGTTCCCGGTCTTTTGCCTCCTGCCGGTTCTGGCTCATCATAATAATGGGAGCCTGTAATGCAGCAAGACAGGACAGGATCAGGTTTAGCAGGATAAACGGATAGGGATCAAAACCCCTGTTGCGCAGCCAGTAATAGTTGACGGCAATCCAGGCCAGCAGAAACAGGATAAATGCAATAATAAACGTCCAGCTGCCTCCAAAGGCAGAAACTTTGTCTGCCAGCCTTTGCCCGAAAGTGGCCTTTTTACGGGTGTCTTCGTCTTCGTCAATCATATCAGAGATCACTGTTTGATTGGTCATTGAAGAGATCACATTATCTTCCAGTTCAGAAAGATGATGAATGTCTCTCAGCAGGTACTTTGAAATATAACGTACCTTGTATTCATTCAATTCATTATATGATATCGTATCCGATCGTTTCAGATCCGGACGGTCTGACCGTATAAATTCAAACAGAGCGGGACGCAGTGATCTGCAGGAAACACTTTCATCTTTGCCGGATCCGTTATGCGGCGAATGATTGAACAGGATTTTATTCATACAGGACTTTTCGTAAAGCTATGAAATAATAAGCTGTGCCGGAATTCCTGTTATACGCAAGTGGAATTTATTATAGACCTAAACAAAGCGTTGCGGCTCAATAGCCAGAGCATTAAAAAGTTCCTAAAAGCAGATGGATCTATTTTCGGATATGACATTCCCGACATCCCCGGAAGAACCAAAAGAAAGGGCTGGTGCCGTTCAATGTTCCCGCAGAATGCGCAGAACAGCACAGACAACCAACCATCTGCGCTTCCGCCAATGGCGGAAGTCTGCGTATTCAGCGGGATATAACATGCAAGTGAAATTCATTACAGACCAATATAAAAAGTGTTACATTTTCAGGAAACTTTTCGGTCTGATCAAAATGTCACTTCCGTATTACAGCAGCTTTACAAGGTAAATACCATAAAAGCGGTCAGACACGACAGGGAGCAGAAAAGTGGAAGCCTGTTTTCCTTTTTTGGGTTGTTTCTTTATTTTATTATAGATCCAGTAGGCGGTAGTGGTGGAGGCGATACCGATGCCGGCCCCGGCAAAAACGTCAGTAACCCAATGCTCATTTTTGGCCACCCGTATAATAGCCGTAGTGGTGGCTGCCGCGTAACCGGCAACGGTATACCAGGGCGATTGATCGCCGTATTCGCGTCTTAAAAATTCTGCGGAAACAAATGCAATAGAGGAGTGCCCTGACGGGAAGGACTGGAGATCTGACTGATCCGGCCGCAATACCTTTATATTATTTTTTAACGGATATACAATAGCAGAGGAGATGCCGGCAGACAGGGCATACAGCAAGGCTTCTTCAGCCGGGCGGTGTTTGCCTTTAATGCCCAGCAGGTTCAATGCCGCAACGGTAGCAGCAGGGGCAAGCGCAGTATAATTTTCCGGCTGCAAAAAAATACTCCCTTCTTTTGATGAAGCACCGGGCACCTGGTTTTGATGTCCGTTCTTATTTTCCCTTATAATAGTGGCAACAGTACCATAACCAATCAGCACGGCAGGCAGCACATAAGACTTATAAGAAACTTTACCGGGAGCAAAAACCGGCCGGGTTGTTTTATTTACAGCTGTCTGCGTGCTGTCTTCCTGGGCATTTGCAGCGGCTGCGGATAACAGCAATACGGCGCTTATGATAAATGAAATACTATTTTTTACAAACGATGTCAAAACGTATATGTTTAAAATGATCATTACCGGGTATACGGGGCTGCAAATTAAGTGTTCTGTTATATATTGACCCTGTTTTATGCATAGCTTTCCAGGGCGAACGCATCAATTTATTTTTTACTGTATAATTGGCCAGGTATCAGTGGCAAGATATTTTACAGATCTATGCAGTTTCAGTTAACCTATATTAAGTGCAGACCCTATGGAGGAACTTATCTTTGCAGCTTAATATTTAATGATTATGGAATTAGGTATCAGTATGTTTGGGGATCTGCATTTTGATCCTGCAACCAATAAGATCCAGGCTCCTGGCGTGCGTTTAAAGGAAATAATTGAAGAAATAAAGCTGATGGATGAGGTAGGGCTCGATTATTTTGGAATAGGAGAGCACCATCGCCCGGATTATGCGGTTCCTTCGCCGGAGATCATCCTGGCGGCTGCGTCTGCGGTTACAAAAAATATAAAACTGGGCAGCGCTGTTTCGGTGGTTAGCTCATCAGACCCGGTAAAGCTGTATCAGAATTTTTCAATGGTGGACCTGCTTTCAGACGGCCGTGCCGAGATCATGGCCGGCAGGGGAAGCTTTATTGAATCGTTCCCGTTATTCGGATATGATCTGAACGATTATGATTCGCTGTTTGAGGAAAAGCTGGACCTGCTTTTAAAGATCAATAAAGAGCCGTTGATCACCTGGAAGGGTAAGCACCGCGCTGCATTGGACCGGCAACTGGTTTTGCCAAGGGCTGCCCGGCCCATACCTGTTTGGATCGCGGTTGGCGGTACTCCCTCTTCTGTGGAAAGAGCCGGCAGGCTGGGACTGCCTTTAATGATCGCCATTATCGGAGGATCTCCGGTGCAGTTTCAGCCCTTTTTTGACCTGTATAAAGAGGTTTACCAGAAGTATGGCCATGATATGAATCACTATCAGGTCGGTATACATGTACACGGCTTTTACGGCGACGACAGCACGGCATTAACCAATATGTATTATCCCTTATATGCAGCCCAGATGGACAGGGTAGGCCGTACCAGGGGCTGGCCCCCGTACAGGCGGAACCAGTTTGATTTTGGAAGAACAAAGAATGGCGCTTTGGTCATCGGCGACGCCAGTGAGGCTATTGATAAGATTTTGTATTTACAGGAACTGTTTGGTCTTACCCGCTTTGCAACGCATATGGATACAGGTGCCCCGCTGCACAGGGATATTATGAAGTCCATTGAAATATACGGAACAAAGATCGCGCCCGGGGTACGTGAGGCGCTGAAGCAAAAAAGCAACAGGGAAAAAGAAGCTCAGGCGGGGCATTAATGGATTGTTCTGCTCTTCCGAAGCTTCAGAATACAGGTTAACAGTGTTTATCAGCGCTATTCTGCAGGAAAGTCAGCCATAGGAAACTTTTCCTTTAGTTCTTTCTTACCGGTCTTGTTTTATGAAACCGCGTAACCCTGTGCAAAAGAAATTCCCACCCCCAGGTTGGGCTTATAATATTTATTGCGGTATTCAATAGGGGTAAGGCCCGTAACTTTTTTAAATACATCTCTGAAGGCCTTGGTGTCTGTATAGCCCACATCATACATGACTTCATTAATGTTAAGGCGCTTGGATTCAAATTTCCGTTTGGCGGCTTCAATTCTTACCCGCTGAATGTATTCCAGTACAGTATTGTTAGTGGCTTGCTTAAACCGGCGCTCAAAACTTCGCCTGCCCACTGCAATCATGGACGCCAGCTGGTCAATGCTGATGCGCTCACTTATATTCTGCTCAATATATTCCTGCGTTTTGATGATGGCTTCATCATTATGATCTTTCTGACCTTTAAAGATGGAAAAAGCATTCTGGCTGTTCCGGTCAATATCAATGGCAAAAAATTTTGCTAATAAGACCGCAAGTTCCCGGTAGGTGAATTTTTCTACCAGATAAAGCAGCAGGTTCCAGATAGAGTTAGCGCCACCACTGGAGTACAGGCCGGCTTCATCAGTAATTACAGAACCATCGGCCACTTCTGTATTGGGGTACAGGTGCATGAACTCATTGTAATACGCCCAGTGCGTAGAGCATTTTCTGCCATCCAGCAGGCCGGTTGCAGCAAGCAGGAAAGCGCCCAGGCAAAGTGATGCAACCTCAGTGCCCCGGGCATGCATTGCGGTGATCAGGGGAAGTGCGGGTTTATTCAGCTCAACAGCCTGCTGCATCGGCTGATCCATCAATGCAGGAATGATCAGCAGGTCTGCATCCGTTACGTCTTTTAATAAATGGTCTGTGCTGATCGTGTACAGCCCGTTGGATAAGGAAGCATTTTTTTTCAGCCCCGCCAGTTCCACTTTAAATTTGGGAGGCAGCCCGTTGGAGGCAAGAAAATCGTTTGCGGTCTGAAAGATCCTTACGGCCGGCGTTATCGATTCTATGATCCCGTTTGCAGGAACATATACACAAACCTTTTTCATTTGTATATTTTTAAATTTTTCTATAATGGCAATACACGGCATTCTTACTGAAAACAGCCGGCTGGTTACAAACCGGAGCTGACTGATGGCCGTTTGCCAATTAATTTATAAAGATAGAGAATGTACCAGTCGTAAACAACCCCTTAAAATGGCGTATATACAATACTGGAGCCCTGCAATATTTACGAGGTTTGTAGTTGAATATTTTAAAATGTGAACCGGATAAAATCGTATCTGACCTTTAATGGCAACTGCAGGGAAGCCATGATATTTTACAGGGGCTGCCTTGGCGGGGAACTGCATTTCCTGACGCTTGCGGAAAGCGCGGCAGGGATGCAACTGCCGGAGTATATGGGCTCTTATATTTTGCAGGCTTCGCTGCGTGCTTCAGGGATCGAAATCATTGCTACAGATATAGTTCCGGAAGAAGGGTGGCACTGTGGAAATAATATTGCTTTATTAATGGAATGCCAGAGCCTGAACGAACTGCTGACTGTTTACCGGCGGCTTGGTAAAGAAGGAATAAGCTATCAGCGGGTGGTACCTGCAGCCGGGGGTAATTATATAGGAACGTTGAAAGATAAATTCGGCATCCGGTGGATGCTGCATTTTGACGCACAGATTAACGGGCGGTAATATGAAAACAGCTTACCGCATATTCTTTTATATAAAGCAGCTTTCCCTTTGCCTGAAAATCTGCCAGCACAGCGTGCAGCGCCCGTTCCAGGCGTTTATTGGAGCCTTTTCTGCCATTAAAGCGAACATAGGAAATATCAAAAGAACTGCCATAATTGTGAGAGCTCACCCCAAATACGGCATTGCCATTCACCCTTCTCAGCCTGTTTTGCGAACCGGTAGTTCTGGTAAGGGAAGTAACCGTAAAGGTGCTCCCTGTTCTGGCATAAAAGGCACGCGCCACCTGGTTTAAAACAGTTTTGGCCCTGGGAACCAGGTAGGGCTTGCTGTAGGTTAGTTTTTGAACCCGGTAGCCTTTCCCGGAGCTTACTTTGGCCAGCTTTTTTTTTGATACATAACTTTTTACCTGGGCATCCGTCCTGAGCAGGGGCACCCCATGCTGGCGGGCTATGCTTAAATGTGCTTTATAACGGGCGCTTTGGGCAATAACCGGTTTGTGCGTAAGAACACAGAAAGGCAGGATCATAAATAAAGCCAGGTATCGCTTCATAAAATTACGGACAGGGGTCAGAACCGCAGCAAAGATAAGGGATATAGCAGAGGAGCCTGTGCAGATAAATTATGAACGGTTAACAGCAGGATGCGGGATTCTTACGCTGTTCCGGCCCCTCTAACAGGAAAAGAGCCTTTAAAACAATATTAAATGCTGCTTCGGTAAGATAAGCACAGCCTTGCGGGGACGGGCGGAATACTGTTTTTTAGTAACTGACGCACATGCCTGTGCCGGAAGCTGTTATCTGGCAAGAACAGGGGCAGAAGCTGACATTTTTACATGTTCCTTTACTGCGGCATAATCATTGAAAGCAAATATATGTCGCTAAAAAGTGGCAAATTTTTATAAAAGGAGAAATTTAAATATTATGGGTAAAATTATTGGTATTGACTTAGGAACCACAAATAGCTGTGTGGCAGTTATGGAAGGTAATGAGCCTGTGGTGATTGCCAACGATGAAGGTCGTCGTACGACTCCTTCCGTTGTGGCTTTTTTAAAAAATGGTGAGCGTAAGGTCGGGGATCCTGCAAAAAGGCAGGCGATCACGAACCCGCAAAATACAATCATGTCCGTAAAACGTTTTATGGGCCGCCGTTTTGATGAAGTTTCTGAAGAAATCAGCCACTGGAGCTATAAAGTTGTTCGTGGTGACAATGATACTATACGGATTGATATTGACGGACGCCTGTATACACCGCAGGAGATCTCTGCGATGATCTTACAGAAAATGAAAAAGACCGCCGAAGACTACCTGGGGCAGGAAGTGAACGAAGCGGTAATTACCGTACCGGCTTATTTTAACGATGCGCAGCGCCAGGCTACAAAAGAAGCCGGTGAAATTGCCGGGCTTACAGTGCGCCGTATTGTAAACGAACCTACTGCTGCCGCTTTGGCCTATGGCCTGGATAAAGGCGGTAAAGACCACAAAATTGCCGTATTTGACCTGGGCGGTGGTACATTTGATATTTCCGTTCTGGAGCTGGGCGATGGCGTATTTGAGGTAAAATCTACTAATGGTGATACACACCTGGGCGGTGATGATTTTGATAAAGTGATTATGGACTGGCTGGCTGAAGAGTTCAGGAAGGACGAGAGCATTGACCTCCGTAAAGATCCCATGGCGCTGCAGCGTCTGAAGGAAGCCGCAGAAAAAGCAAAGATCGAATTATCTTCTTCCAGTGAAACAGAGATCAACCTGCCTTATATTACTGCTGTGGACGGTGTGCCCAAGCACCTTGTAAAAAAACTGACCCGTGCAAAGTTTGAACAACTGGCTGATAACCTGTTCACCCGTTGCTTAAAGCCCTGTGAGGCTGCTTTAAAGGACGCCGGAATCAACGCCTCTGAAATTGATGAAGTCATTCTTGTAGGTGGTAGCACGCGTATTCCAAAAGTGCAGGAAATTGTAGAAAAGTTCTTTGGGAAAAAACCCAATAAAGGGGTGAACCCCGATGAAGTAGTGGCCATTGGCGCTGCTATACAGGGCGCGGTTTTAACCGGTGAAGTAAAAGATGTATTACTGCTGGACGTAACTCCGCTTTCCCTGGGTATTGAAACCATGGGCGGGGTAATGACCACCCTTATTCCGGCCAATACAACGATTCCCACAAAGAAATCAGAGGTCTTCTCTACGGCAAGCGATAACCAGCCCGGTGTACAAATACACGTATTGCAGGGAGAACGCTCTATGGCAAAAGATAATAAAAGCCTGGGGATCTTTAACCTGGACGGTATTCCGCCGGCCCCGAGAGGCGTGCCTCAGATTGAAGTAACATTTGACATTGATGCAAACGGTATCATGCACGTTACTGCAAAGGATAAGGGCACCGGTAAAGAGCAGAAGATCCATATTGAGGCGGGCAGCGGTTTAAGCAAAGAAGAAGTAGAAAAAATGAAAGCAGAAGCTAAAGCCAATGAGGCCGCTGATAAAGCAGAAAGAGAAAAGATTGATAAGCTGAATGCTGCAGACAGCCTGATATTCCAGACAGAAAAACAACTGAAGGAATATGGAGATAAGGTGCCTGCTGATAAAAAATCAGTAATTGAAGGCGCTGTAACTAAATTAAAAGAAGCGCACAAGCAACAGGATGTGGCAGCCATTGACAAATCAATGGAAGAGCTGAATGCTGCATGGACAGCCGCCAGTGAGGATATTTATAAATCCGGGCAGGCTGCTGATGGAGGTGCCCAGGCCAATGCAGGTGCAGGCCAGCCCGGCAACGGTGAGGGGCAACCCGGTGGCAATTCAGGTGGTACAGAAGACGTAACAGATGTTCCGTTTGAAGAAGTGAAGTAAGTTTTTATATAGCAAAAAGTAATCCCGGCATTTGCCGGGATTTTTTTATTAATGGAAGGTTTACGGATAGTGCTTTACCTGCCGCCCCCGGGCCCGGTACTTCCTCCTTCGTTGGTTACAATACTGCTGGTGGTAAAGCTGCTTCCTTTGGTGCCACGTGTGTACGTACCGCTGGTATACAGACCATGAAAGCTGGTGCCGTTTGCAACGCTGCCCCCTGTATAAATAACATAGCTGGTATTGGCCTTAAGCTTAGCGCCGGAAAACAACAGGGTGGTATAGGTTTTAGGAGCCAGGAACGTAAGCGCCTCGGCGCCGCCGGCAGATTCTATATGATAGATCTGGCTGGCGGATGCACCTCCCAAAATTGCGGAGTATTGAGTGGAAGCGCTGGCTGTAGGAGAACTGGTTGCCCCGCCGATGCCTACAAGCGTGCCCCCGGTGATCTTAAAGGTATTCTGGTCGCAGTCGAAACCCTCTTCCGGTGCGGCCGCGCCTATAGCCACAATGCGGCCGCCGGTAACAGTCATCGGCCCGTTGGAATCGATACCATCGTTGGAGGAACTGCTGGCATAGATATAGCCCCCGTTAATATTTATTTTACTGCCGGCATTTAACCCGTCATCAACAGTTGTTACCGAAATAGTGCCATTATTAATGGTTAATGTGGATTTACTTTCAATACCTTCTCCCGCACTGGTTGTAATTGTCATAGTGCCACCGTTAATGGTCACATAAGGATCAATGGTATTGTCAGTGTTATAGGATGCAGTAATACCATCATCGCCTGCATGAATGGTGAGTATACCATTGTTGATCACAATCGACCCCTCATCACACTCAATACCATCACTGTCTGCAGTTATCGTAAGGGTTCCTCCATCTGCAATAAAGGCATCATTTGTATGTATGCCATCGCTTACAGCACCGGTTACCGTAATGGTACCGCTTCTTACCCGTATATAGTCATCACTGCATATGCCGTGTTTATAATTCCCTTTTACGGTAAGGGAACCGGTTCCGCTGAAGATCAGTTGCCCTTCACTGAAAAAAGCGCCTTTCATATCCTCGGCGCCTGCTGCATAAGTGCTGCCATCTGTTAACGTATTGGTTGTATTGGCGGCCAGCACAATAAAGGCTCTTTTACCGGACTGAATATTGATCGCCGGGCCGTCTGCACTGGTAATGCTGACCCCGTTCAGCGTTAGCCGGAATTTATTGTCGCTGTAAATTTTTACCGATCCGTTGGCCGTGGTTCCGGATAACTCATAGGCCACCTCTTTTACTGTTGAGGTGATCACAATAGCATCACCTGATTGTGCAATGGAAACGCCGCTGCCGGCCAGCGGGTTATTAATGACCGTAGTAGTTCCAAAAACGATTGATACGGTGTGTGAAAAGGTGGAGTTCTCTACCAGGTCATCGGCATTGTAGGCTGAATCTGCACTGCCTTCCGCTGTACCGCTGTTGCTGGTGCTGTCGATCGTTATAGTACCGCCTGTTGTGCCGGAGGAACCAGTGTCGGAACTGCTGCCTGTAAGATCCGATTTGGAGCAGCCGATGAGTACAGATACGGAAATAACCAGGAGTAAAAGAGTCCATTTTCTTTTGGGCATAGCTGTAAAAGTTTCAATATTAAATGATAAGTTTCAACAGCTACAATTTTACAGCTGTTGTCTTTTCCGGTAAAGAATAATAGGCGAATTACAGAATCGTACCGATAAATCTATTAACAGAATGTTAAGATGCACAACCATTCCCTGTATGGGTTCTTTTTAAGAAAAGTTTAAGGGCCGTTCAGCCGGGTACGGCGCTTTTTGTAACATTTACCCAGCCCTTATGGTCAACAATAGCGGCCAGTTCTCCAACAGAAAGTTTGATGGCAGTGTTTAGGGAACCGCACGCGGGATAAACGTATTCATTATTTTTAAGCGATTCATCCAGGTAGATCCGCACATGATCAGGAACACCAAACGGGCAAACCCCTCCGGGTGGATGGCCTGTCAGCGGTTCCACATCCTCAAAGGCCAGCATATTGGCTTTAAAACCAAATTGCGCTTTAAATTTTTTACTGTCTATTTTCTGGTGCCCCGCAGTTACGATCAGGATTACGCCGCCTTCTTTATCATATAAGGAAACCGATTTTGCAATTTCATTGCCGGTTACGCCCAATGCAGCAGCAGCCGTATCCACTGTAGCGGCAGTTGTATCCAGCTCAATAATTTCGCTGTCTTTATCAAATTGTTCCAGGTATGCTTTAGCAGTATTAAAACCCATCAGATTCCTGTTTGTAATGTTTTCAAATGTAAATCAAAATACGTATTGACCGGAAATAATGCATTCACAAGCCCGGCAAGATGAGGCCACCGTGTTCTGCCGCTATTTAAAAGCCCTGCAAGGCAGGCTGCATAAAAAACAGTAAATTCGCAGTGTGCATGATATAGAACCATATTACAACTGGCAGCATATTTACCTGAGCGAGGAGGATGAACGTTCTCCCTTTTATGGTATTGAACATTCGCAGTTTGAGTATACAGATGCTGTTTATAATTATTATATCCATCCGCAATGGGATTATTTTGGCAGCCGTACCCTTTATTTAAAAGTGTTAATAGCAGATTATGAAGAAGGATATGCCATCATTGAAATGATCGGGGAGTGGAATGATGCGGTGGAGAACGATATTATGACCCTAAAGCGCGATGTGCTGGAAGTATTTATGCAGGAAGGCATTTATAAGTTCATTTTAATTGCAGAAAATGTGCTGAACTTTCACAGCGGGGATAAGGATTACTATGAAGAACTGCATGAAGAGCTGAGCGATGCCGATGGGTGGATCGTGTGCCTGAATATGCCTCCGCAAACGCAGTATGAGTTTAAGCTGGCCAAACTGAACCAGTACATTGAGCTGATGGAAATAGATAACTGGCGGGTATATAAGCCCTATCATCTTTACAAAAAAATAAATGATCAGTTAACCGCAAGACTGTATTAAAAAATGAAGCAGATACCCAATCTTTTTACTTTGTTGAACCTGGTTTTCGGGTGTGTGGCTATCAAATTCATTTTGCAGCCGGAAACGGCGTTTTTAAGCAGCGGAGGAAAAGTAGTTACCTCAGGTATGCTGACGGGTGGTTTCCTGCTGCTGTGCGCAGCTGTTGTGGATTTCCTGGACGGATTTGTGGCAAGGCTGTTTAAAGCAACATCAGCAATGGGAGAGCAGCTCGATTCGCTGGCAGATGCCGTTAGCTTTGGTGTGGCCCCGGGCATGATCCTTTACCGTTTGCTCCAGGCGGGCTATTCAGACCACTCCAATGCAACGGAATGGTGGTATTTGCCGGCAATTATTTTTCCCTGTGCAGCGGTTTGGCGGCTGGCAAAATTCAACCTGGATAAAGAGCAGCGCTATTATTTTAAGGGCCTGCCCACACCGGCAGCCGGTTTAACGGCGGCATCGCTGCCGGCCATAGCTTATTCCGGTTCTGAAGCTATGAACCAGCTTATTTTTACCCCGGCTGTTATTTACACCGTTATTATTATTATTAGCTGGCTGATGATAAGCAACCTGCCCATCATCAGTTTAAAATTTCAATCCTATACGCTAAAAGCCAATATTGATAAGCTTTTGCTGGCAATTATTGCACTGCTGGCCATCCTTATTTTTAAATGGGCGGCTGTTCCTGTTGTGTTGGTAGCGTATGTTATTGTATCTTTGATTTTTAAGCCAAATAAAGAAAAAATATGAATTATACAGTGCAGGTGGTTGTTATGCCGCTGAAAGAGTTGTTAGACCCGCAGGGAAAAGCGGTTTTGGGCGGATTGGAAAACCTGGGACTTGGAAAAATAAAAGATGTGCGTGTTGGTAAGAATATCACCCTGCAGATAGAAGCTGATTCAAAAGAAGCAGCCAAAAGCATTGCGGAAGAAGCAGCCGGAAAACTACTGGCCAATGCAGTGATGGAGTATTTTGAAGTAACCGTACTGTAGCTGCCGGTTAGGTACCCGGAATGGCAGGCCCGCAGCCTCATTCTACATTGTTTATTTTATATTTTGCATTTTATATTCCTGGATGCTCTATCTTGTTCCTACACCCATAGGCAATTTAAAGGACATTACGCTTCGTGCGCTGGAAGTGCTGAAAGAGGTAGATGTGATCCTGGCAGAAGATACACGTATTACGCTCCATTTGTTGAACCATTACCAGATCAGCAAGCCGCTGACGCCTTACCACCAGCATAATGAGCATAAGATCCTGCAGCACCTGGCAGACCAGCTGTGCGCAGGAAAAAAAATGGCCCTGGTTACAGATGCCGGTACACCGGGCATTTCAGACCCCGCCTTTTTGCTGGTAAGGGAATGCGTAAAGCAGGGCGTTACCGTAACATCACTGCCAGGGGCTACTGCTTTTGTTCCGGCCCTGGTAAACAGCGGCCTGCCTGCCAATCGTTTTTGCTTTGAAGGGTTCCTGCCTTTAAAGAAAGGAAGGCACACCCTGCTGGAAAGCCTGAAGACCGAGGAACGGACTATGATCTTTTATGAGTCGCCCTTACGGCTGGTAAAGACCCTTAACGAGTTTGCCGGTTATTTTGGCCCAGACCGTGAATGCAGTGTGAGCCGGGAACTGACAAAGCTTTACGAGGAAACTAAAAGAGGCCGCTTGTCTGAAGTTGCTGACTATTTTTCTCAAAAAACGGTGAAAGGAGAAATTGTGATTATTGTAAAAGGATTTGAAGCAGCCAAGAACAAAAAAAAGCAACCGGATGCCCAATAGCGCTTGCTGTTTAACTGCCATCCCGATAGAATTCATCGGGACAGCAATGTACCTCCGGCACTGCATTTTGCAACCTATAATGTAAAGAACATTTTTGATACCGTGATAACTAATAGCTCACTGATTATGCAGCCCTCCGCCCCTGGCGGAAGCGCAGAGGACGGTTTCAGCGTATTCCGCGCATTCTGCGGGAGCCTTATTTCAACATCCTTTCTTTTAGCCGGTTTTCTGCAAATTGTTTATCGGACTGATGTATATTCCTTATCGAAAATATTTGTATCTGTGGCAATAGTTACCGGTTGGGCTGCAAGGCATCCTCTTTCAGGTTATTCAGCAAGCTCTAAATACTGAAAATTTTTCCTTCTGTTTTTTATTATCCTCCTAAATTTGCTAACAACTGTTTATAAAAAATAAAACTGAATCAAATTTATATGAAGTACCAACCCTTTTCAATAAAAGGATTACTCATCGGTTTTCTTTTATTGGCTAACCTGTCTATGATTGCACAGGTAAATTTGAATGAGCCCATATCCGTTGATCCCAAAGTAAAAACAGGCAGGCTGTCAAACGGGTTTACCTATTATATCCGCCAGAACAAAAAACCGGAAAATAAAGTAGAGCTGAGGCTGGTGGTGAATGCCGGCTCTATCCTCGAAGATGATGACCAGCAGGGACTGGCGCATATGGCAGAGCATATGGCATTTAACGGCACAAAGAATTTTAAGAAAAATGATATTGTAAGCTTTCTGCAAAGCATTGGTGTGGGATTTGGAAATGATCTGAACGCTTATACCGGTTTTGATGAAACCGTTTATATGCTGCCCATTCCGACAGATAAGCCGGGCAATCTTGAAAAGGGGTTCCAGATCCTGGAAGACTGGGCGCACAATGTAACCTATAATACAGATGATATTAATGATGAGCGGAAAGTGATCCTGGAAGAGAGCCGCCTGGGAAAAGGGGCGGAGGACCGCATGTTCCGCCAGATCTATCCCCGGCTGTTTGCCGGCAGCAAATATGCTGACCGTATCCCCATCGGGATTGATTCCATTATCCGGACTTATCATCCGGACCTGATCCGCAGGTTTTATAAAGACTGGTACCGGCCGGATCTGATGGCCGCTATTATTGTAGGCGATGTGGACCCGGCAACTGCTGAGGCAATGGTAAAACGCCATTTTAGCAGGCTGACCAACCCCGCCAATGAGCGCAGGAGAATCGCAGCGGATGTAAAACCCTATACCACGAACGACGGAATGGTGGTTACCGATAAAGAAGCCACCAACTATATGGTCAATATTGCGTATAGCGCGTTCCCCTCAAAAGAAGCGCAGACAGTGGGGGAATATGAGCGGGAGCTGATCAAAAATATTTTTACAAGTATTTTAAACCAGCGCCTGCGCGACTTAACGCAACAGGCCAACCCGCCTTTTCTTGGCGCTTATAACTATTTCGGGTCCTATGCACGGAACTATGATCAGTTCAATGCCGGCGCGGCTGTTGCCACTGCTGCTGATGTGCAAAAGGGATTAAGCGCCCTTGCTGAAGAAATTGAAAAGATAAAGCGTTTTGGCAGTACCCAGGCGGAGCTGGACCGGGTAAAGAAAATGATGGAGGCCGGTATGGAAAAAGCATATAATGAACGCGACAAAACCGAATCATCTAACTATGTAGAAGAGTATACCCGCAATTTCCTCACCAATGAGCCCATACCCGGTATTGCAAAAGAGAATGCTTATTATAAAGAGCTGCTGCCCCTGATTTCTTTAAAGGAAGTCAATGATTTTGCCCGGTCGCTGCAGCAGCACCCCAATTACCTGGTAACGCTTACCGGCCCGGAAGCTGCTGGTCTGCCTTCTGCGCAGGGCCTTGTAAATACAGTGGCCGCTGTTGCATCCCGTACCGATCTTAAGGCCGATGAAGAAAAAACGGTAGCGACTGATCTTTTGACAATACAGCCGATGCCCGGCAGGATCATTAAAGAGACCACAGATGCAAAGCTGGGCACCAAAACGTGGGAATTAAGCAATGGCACTACTGTTACCATTAAAAAGACAGATTTTAAAGATGATGAGATACAGATGGGAGGCAGCCGTTACGGGGGCACTAATGAATATGGTGTGGCAGACAAATTCAATGCGCAATATGCCCTGGCTGTAGTCAATGCAATGGGCTATGGCAACTTTAGCCCAACAGATCTGCAAAAGGCGCTGGCCGGCAAAACCGTGTCAGCAGCGGCTTCCATGGGTGCCATTACGGATGGTTTTTCCGGCAGCTCCGGCAAAAAGGACCTGGAAACAATGTTACAGCTATTGTACCTGAAAGCAACGGCACCAAGGATTGACACGGCGCTCTTTCATTCTTTTATCCGGAAAAACAAGGCAAGTGTAGCTTTTGTGCTGGCAGATCCCCAGGCCAGCTTTGTGGATACCCTTATCAAAACCGTTTATGGTAATAACCCGTTAGCGCCGGTAGCAGTACCCCGGCCCGAGTATTTTGACCAGATCAATATGGAACGCGCGGTACAGATCTATAAAGAACATTTCGGAGATGCAAGCGGTATGCAGTTTGCATTTGTAGGCAGCATTGATGAAGCTGTACTAAAGCCACTGGTTGAAAAATATATTGGGGGCCTGCCCGCTACCGGCAAAAAATTCCGGTTCAGGGACAACGGGGTTCGCCCTGCAAAAGGCAGGGTAGACCTTACCGTTTACAAGGGAGCGGCCGAGAAGAGCCTTATTCTTGAAATGATCTCCGGTGAAACGGCCTATGACCAGGACCTGGCCTTGAATATGCGCGCGGTAAGTGAAGTGCTGAACATCCGCATTATTGAAGAACTGCGCGAAAAGATCCAGGGGATTTATGCAGGGGGTACGTCTGCCAGGCTGGAGCAGTATCCTTATCCCCATTTTACCTTCTTTGCGCAGCTCCCGACCGGACCGTCTGCCGTTGACACCTTGCTGAAAGCAATGAGCGCAGAAACCAGCAATATCAAGACCAATGGGCCTTCTGCCGGAAACCTGGATAAGGTAAAACAACAAATGCTGGAGCACAATAAAGTGGCCATGCAGCAAAACGGAACCTGGTTAAACTATATCCTGGAAACACGCCTTGAAAAGAAGGATGCAGACCGTTTCCTGAACTCGGCAAAGTATATTAATAGTTTAACTCCTGAAAGCGTAAAAAAAGCAGCACAAACGATCTTTTCAAGTGGTAATATTGTAACGGCCATCCTGCAACCGGCCAAAAAACAGGATAGTAAATGATCCGGTTCGATCTGAATTATAAAAGGCAGGGCGTGCACTAAAACGCATCCTGATCTGTGTATAATTTTTCAATACGCTTATCCGGAATGAACCAGATGACGGCTACAATAGTGTAAATAGCAATACCAATCCAGGGAGCGATAAAGCAGCCTCCGATACCAGCCAGGTAAAGGATCCAGGAAGCTTTTCCTTTTGCATCGGTCCCAACAGCTTTGGCCAGCTTACATTCAGGACCGCCGATCCTGATCAGTTCATTCTGCAGGATCACATAGGCAAGACCAGACATTAATAATACAACCCCATACAAAGCTACAGGTATTGGCCGGTCATAATGTTTGTCCATCCAGGCTGTTGTAAAAGGCACCAGGGACAGCCAAAAGAGCAGGTTCAGGTTTTTCCACAATACCCTACCGTTTATTTTGTCTGCCATCTGGAACATATGATGGTGATTGTTCCAGTAAATGCCCACATAAATAAAGCTCAGCAGGTAGCTGAGAAAAGTTGGAATTAAGGGCATTAATGATTTAAGCGTATAGCCGCCTTCGGCTTCCGGCACTTTTAATTCCAGCACCATAATGGTGATGATAATGGCCAATACGCCATCGCTGAATGCTTCCAGTCTTGATTTTGTCATAGCAATAAAAAATAACAGGTGTGTGAACATGATATGCCCGCACACCTGTCAAAATTAATAAATGCAGCTTATTTCAGGGCATTCAATGCTGCCTCATAATTGGGCTCGGAAGTAATCTCCGGTACCTGTTCTGTATAAATTACCTCACCGTTCTCATTTGCCACAATAACCGCACGGCTTAGCAGCCCCTTCATGGGAGAGTCAGAAAAGGCAACACCATAATCTTCTCCAAAATGTCCCCTGAAATCTGAAAGGGTTTCCACATTTTCAATACCTTCTGCCGCGCAAAACCGGCTTAATGCAAAGGGCAGGTCTTTTGAAACGTTGATCACTACTGTATTTTCCAATGCGGCCGCTTTCTGGTTAAATGCTCTTACAGATGCGGCGCAAACACCGGTATCAACACTTGGAAAGATGTTCAGAACAATTTTTTTGCCGGCATAATCCGATAATTTTTTTTCCTGCAGCCCGGAACTCACCAGAGTAAAATCCTTTAGTTGACTTCCTTTTTCGGGCAGATTGCCCACTGTATGTACCGGGTTGCCTTTTAGTTTGATTTCAGCCATAGTATTATAATTTTAAAATGTTTAAATAGAGCCAGCTGCAAAGAAAACAAATTTATGTATGCAAGAGGGCGGGACCTGATGAAAAATCCGATAAAATAACGAAGCATTAAGAGCTTGTGCAAAAGATTGCCCTTGTGGCCCGGTATTTTATTAGTTTTGCCGGGTGCAGCTACCACCAACCTTAATTCGATCGCTGGAAGGGCTTCCCGGCTTTGATGAAAAAGCTTTTATTGATGTGCATAATGCAAATGCACCGGTCACATCTGTGCGCCTGAACCCGTTAAAGACCACCCATGTGCAGTTGCTGACTGAGGGAAGGCAGATCAGTGCTGCTAAAGTTCCCTGGTCGGTTTATGGGTATTACCTGGATCAACGGCCATCTTTTACATTCGATCCGCTTTTTCATGCCGGCACCTATTATGTGCAGGAAGCCAGTAGCCTGTTCCTGGAAGAGGCGCTCCGGCAAACAGTTGACCTGAAGGAAGATCTGAAAATACTGGATCTGTGCGCGGCGCCGGGTGGTAAATCGACCCATTTACAGTCCCTGATTGCTGCAAACAGCCTGTTGGTAAGCAATGAAGTGATCAGAAGCAGGGCTTCGGTCTTACGGGATAATATCGTAAAATGGGGCGCCTCAAATGTTGCGGTTACCAATAATGATCCGAAAGATTTTGCAAGGCTTCCCGGCTTTTTTGACGTGGTGGTGGTAGACGCGCCCTGTAGCGGAAGCGGCCTGTTCCGGAGAGACTCCGAAGCAATTGAAGAATGGAGTGAAAATAATGTAATGCTTTGCAGCCAGCGCCAGCAGCGCATCCTGGCAGATGTGTTGCCCGCTTTAAAACAAGGGGGAGTGCTGGTCTATTCTACCTGCTCTTATTCCCGGCAGGAAGATGAAGCTGTTTTGCAATGGCTTGCCGGCACATTTGATCTGGAGCCTGTAACATTACAGCTGAATCCGGCCTGGAACATTATAGAAACGCAGTCAGGCCCGCATACAGGATACCGCTTCTGGCCGCATCTGTTAAAAGGAGAGGGGCTGTTTATGACCGTACTGAGAAAAAATGCTGCTGCAGGAACTACCGGGAAATACCGTCCAAAAACGAAAGCGCTTTCAGCAAAAGCAGCAGCACCGCTTGGGCAGTGGTTACAGGCAGAAGGCAGCCGGTTTGTAAATTTTGGTGATAAAATATATGCCTGGCCTGAGCCCTTATTTGAATGGCTTGATTTTTTGGCGCAGCAACTGAAAATCATTTATTCAGGCACTCTGGCAGGGGAAATGATCCGCGACAAGCTGATTCCCGATCATGCGCTGGCCATGAGCCCGCTGATCACAAAAGATGCTGCACGGTTAACACTTTCCGAAGAAGATGCCATCCGGTATTTACAGCGAAAGGAGCTGGCAGATACGGTTCCCGTCAGCCGGGGCTGGCAACTGGCGGCGTTCAGAGGGTTTCCTATAGGCTGGATGAACGTGCTGGCAAACAGGATCAATAATTATTATCCGAAAGAATTACGGATTTTAAAAGAACAACGGCTCAATCAATAATAGATAATACCCTTATTCCGTAAAACTTAGTTTATGAACAGATCAATCCCTTTCCTGGTAAGATTAGCGCTGGTGCTTTTTTGTATCATCAGCCTGGGTTACCTGTTGCTTATTGGCCGGTCATTACTGGCACCCCTGTTCTTTTCCTTCTTAATGGCGTTGCTGTTATTGCCGCTGGCTGGTTTTCTTGAAAAGAAATGCCGTTTTAAAAGAAGTCTCTCTACATTTACCGCGGTCATTTTAATGCTGGTGGTATTTGCCGGGATCATTTTCTTTTTCAGCAATGAGATGAGATCTTTTGCAGAAGACTGGCCCCGGCTGAAGGAGCAGGGCCTGGCGGCTTTTCATAGTACCCAGGAATGGATTGCTGCCCGGTTTCATATTGACCTGAGAAAGCAATGGAGCTATATAAACCAGGGCGCTGAAAAGCTGTTCTCAACAAGCGCCACCATACTTGGCACCACCTTATCTACCGTATCTTCTACGTTCATATTCCTGACCTTTACGATTCTGTTTACGTTCTTCATTCTCAATTACAGGAGGGTATGGTTTACCTTCCTGATCAGTGTGTTTAGTGAAGAACACCAGGAGCGGGTAGAAGAGATCGTAGATAAGGTAAAATCAATTATTAAAAAATACATCATCGGCCTGCTGATAGAAATGTTAATTGTGGCAGTGGCTCTGATCATTATTCTTTCCATGCTCGGGGTAAAATATGCCGTATTACTGGGTTTTATGGGAGGCATCTTTAATGTCATCCCTTACCTGGGCATTTTTACTGCGCTGCTCCTGAGCTGCCTGGTAACCTTTGCTACCGTGGGCAGCGGAAAGGTTTTGCTGGTGGTGATCGCTTTTATTGTAGTGCATGCCATAGACAGTAATGTAATAATGCCCCTGGTGGTAGGCTCTAAAGTAAAGCTAAACCCGATGATCGCATTCATCGGTATTATAATGGGAGAAATGGTCTGGGGCATCTCCGGTATGTTCCTGTGCATTCCTTTCCTGGCAATACTGAAAATAATCTTTGACAGGGTTCCCGGCCTCCATGCCTGGGGAATGCTTATGGGAGAAGAGGGAGAACTGGACAGTGGTAAACGAAGGATCCTGATGGCAAGAAAAAAGGCAGGCATTTAACAGCAATGAACAAGCATCCTTATCTGAACCAGCAGGCATACAGACTGGAGGTGGCTAGCTGCGTTATGGTATTATTTAGTATGCCGCATACAAAGCGATCGTTTGTGATTGCCCGATGAATACGCAGATTTACGCTGATTATAATAGCTTTTCCCGGGTTTTAGATGATTGTGCACCTGTTTAATCGCTCGGATAATTTTAAATTAGAAATTGATATGGCAATGAAATACTCATTCAGATCTTTGAGCGTTGTTTTAATTACCTTTTTTTATTTCAGTGCACCATCTGCTTATACCAGTAAGAGATTAGATCACCTAACTATTTCCGCGTTTGGAGGTATGTATCATGTTCAATCTGGAACTACTACAAGTACAAGGATCTAACCCTCAATCCAGTTTTACTGGTAGTTTTGTTGCCTCTTTCTGGTAAAATTGACAGGGTTCGCGAATCAAAACGTAAGGAATATTTGGCAGGCCGCTTACTGCGGTGTGCAATCGTTTTCACTATCATTGGTTTTATTTAAATAAAGCGCTATTTTGCCTGCAACATAATCAATAGAGTAATGCGCTATTTAATAACGACCTGCCTGATCCTTATAGTAACTTTAGCAACCGCCCAGGATGTAAGCCTGGCGCTTCAGAAAGAACCACCCATGAGCGCAGCACAAAAAGCGGTTCATTGGAAGGCGCTGGATAAAGCAGTGCATGTAAGTTTTGCAAACAGCAATAAACGGTATGCACAGGATCGGGTGCCGCAGATCGCTCAAAAAAATGCAGATACGATGATTGCCTGGAAAGGGGAAAAGATACATACACAGGTTGCGGTATGGGCTGCAAAGGATATGACTATAGACGTTGCGGTTAATGACCTGGAAGCACAAAACGGCGCCCGTATTGCCAAAGAAAGTATTGATTATGGTTTTGTGGGGTATGTAATGACCGATGAATTCCGTAACGGCTGCGGTTACCGCAAGCCGGAAGATTTTGATTCCTCGCTGGTTGCGGACGTGATCAGCAGCAACCGGCAACCGGCCAAGCTTTCGGGAGGTTATGTACAGCCTGTTTGGGTAAGTATTACTGTGCCGCCTGCTGCAAAAGCGGGCTACTATACCGGAACGCTTACGGTAAAAGCGGATAAAGCCTATGATCTGAAGTTGGTGGTTAAAGTGCTGGACCGCACCCTGCCTCCGCCTTCAGAATGGGCATTCCACCTGGATCTGTGGCAGCACCCCGCAGCGGTGGCAAGAGTGCACCATGTGCCGCTTTGGAGCGATGCGCATTTTAACCTGATGCGGAAATATTATACCATGCTGGCAAATGCGGGACAGAAATACATTACGGCCAGCATTGTTAATGAGCCCTGGGGCCACCAAACCTATGATGACTATCCGGGCCTGATAAAATGGAAAAAGAAAAAGGATGGCTCCTGGAACTTTGATTATAGTTTATTTGATAAATATATTGCCTTTGTAATGAGCACGGGCATCAACGAACGTATCAACTGCTACAGTATGGTTCCCTGGAAAGTGGCTTTTCAGTATTATGATGAAAACTCCGGAAAAGACACTGTATTCACGGGGAAGATCGGATCCGATGCTTATAATGCTTTCTGGGCCCCGATGCTCAAAGATTTTACAGCGCACCTGAAGCAAAAAGGCTGGTTTGAAAAAACAGCCATCGCAATGGATGAGCGGCCTATGGAGGCTATGCAATCGGTGATCCGGCTGTTAAAGGGGATCGATAAGGACTGGAAGATCGCACTGGCAGGAGAATACCATACGGCCATTGAAAAGGACATTGATGATTATTGTATAGCTTCTGCCCATCAGTTTCCGGATAGTATTTTAAAAGAACGGGAGCTGCAGCACAAGCTAAGCACCTGGTATACCTGCTGCACGGAAAAATATCCGAATGGCTTTACATTCTCGCCCCCCGCAGAGCATGTATGGATAGGGTGGTACACTGCAGCAAAAAATATGAACGGCTATTTACGCTGGGCTTATAACAGCTGGGTACAGCAGCCTTTAATGGACAGTCGCTTTCGTACCTGGCCGGCAGGGGATACCTACCAGGTTTATCCCGGCCCCCAAAGCTCCATCCGGTTTGAAAAGCTGATAGAAGGCATCCAGGATTTTGAAAAGATCAACATCCTGAAAAAGGAATACCGGCAAAATGGCCAGACAGAAAAATTGCGTCAGCTGGAAGCGGTGCTGAAGACCTTTGAGATTCCGAGGTTAGAAAAAGAATCAGCAGAACAGATGGTGGTTGATGCAAAGCGTTTTATCAATGAATGAGCTGTAACCATTATGCAGGGGATGCTTCTGACTGGAGAAGTCGCTGAAGATGATGGCATTTTTTGTAGTGCCGTATCGTTTTTGCCAGTCTGCCCCCCCGGCGGGCAACACAAATAAAAACTCAACCTCAGAGGCACTAAAATTTATTTTTCCACATCATACTTTCCACCGGCTTGTCCGGCTGGCCGCTGTATTTTGCATTTTGCTTCTGGTTGTATTTAACGGCTATTTCTCCTTCAACAGGAAAATAGATCAGTTGGCCAATAGGCATGCCTTTGTAGATCTTTACGGGTTGTTTTACAGAAATTTCCAGCGTCCAGTGCCCGCAAAATCCCACATCGCCTTTTCCTGCCGTAGCATGTATGTCAATGCCCAGGCGGCCCGTGGAAGATTTACCTTCCAGAAAAGGCACGTGCGCATGGGATTCTGTGTACTCCTCCGTAACCCCCAGGTAAAAAATATGCGGGTATAGAATAAACCCTTCTTCCGGAATTTCAAAACTGGCGATCTCATTGTGTTGTTTCGCATCCAGCTGATGATTTTTATAAGTGGCCAGCCAGCGGCCTAAATGCACATCATAGGAATTACTGCCCAGGCAGGAGCGGTCATACGGTTCAATAAGAATGGTTCCCTTTTCCATCTCCTCAAGAATTCTTTTATCGGATAAGATCATAGCGGTTGCTCTTTTGAATTTAAACAGGGCGGCAATACTTCCTTAATCATCTGCTGCGGAGCCCCGGAGCAGGACAGGTTGCTTTATATAGAACCGGATCAGCCCGCACCATTTTTAAATACTTAACTTGCACAAATTAATATGAATTGATCTATTTATGCCCCTGATTTTTCAAGAAGAAATTAACAGCGCCACAAGGCTTGGGATCTGGAAGATAGAAGAGGAGGCCGCCTTTTTCAGAAATAAGGTGCCCGTGCACCGGCAGGTAACACATCCGCATAAAATGTTGCAGCACCTGGCCGGGCGTTACCTGCTGCAATACCTCTTCCCCGGCTTTCCTTACCATCTTGTACAAATTGCAGATACCAGAAAGCCCTATATTGGCGGCGATGCCTTTCATTTTTCTATTTCCCATTGCGGCGATTTTGCTGCAGCAATTATCAGCGAAACGGAAAGAGTGGGTGTGGATATCGAAAAGCCCGTTGAAAAAATAATCCATATACGGAATAAGTTCATAAGCACAGCAGAGAAAGAGGCGCTGAATCCCTTATCAATAGAGGAGCTTACACAGATATGGTCTGCCAAGGAAGCCGTTTTTAAATGGTATGGGGCAGGCCAGGTAGATTTTAAGGAACATATCCGGTTGCTTGCATACAATGATGATCCGCCCTGTTTTAACTGCTGTTTTACAAAAAATAATACGCTTCTTAATGTATTCCTTAACCAGTTATCCGGGCTTTGCCTGAGCTATGTAGCCACTAAAAAATAAATCTGTATCAGAGAAACTATTTTCTGCATTCGTCAGCAAGGTACCTGCAATGCAGGTGCAGTAACAGCTCCATTAAAGTGCACCTGAAGAATATGCTGATCCTGTTCTGCGCCCGTCAGCGGGAAAATTAATGCTGCACCATTTCCCTTGCATTTTCCAGGGCTGCTGCGGTTGGCTTTTCACCGCTCAGCATTTTTGCGATGGCAGTAATACGCTCGTCAATACTGAGCTGTCGCAAACCTGTTGTTACTTTATCGCCCGCAACTTCTTTGTACACAAAAAAGTGCGCATCTGCACGGCCCGCGATCTGCGGCTGGTGCGTAATGCACACCACCTGGCGGTTGGCGGCCAGCGTTTTCATAATAATGCCTACCTGTCTGGCTGCCTCACCGGAAATACCGGTATCAATTTCATCAAATATAAGGGTAGGGAGGTTCATCCGTTGCGCTACCAGGCTTTTAATACAAAGCATTAACCGGCTCAGCTCCCCTCCGCTGGCCACTTTATTAACCGGCTTGAACTGCCCGCTCTTATTGGCATCAAACAGGAAGTCAACGGCGTCCGCACCATTAACATCCAGGGATTTCTTTTCAAATGCTACCTTAAATACAGCATTCGGCATGCCTACCTGTGCCAGTAATTCCTGCACTTTTTTTTCAAACGGGCCGATCTGTTTCCGGCGTGCCTGTGTTATTTTAGCCGCAAGGGCTTCTGTTTTTCTGAAAAGATCATCAGTTGCAGTTTCCTGCTTATCAATGTCCTGCTGGATCTGTAAAACATTTTGCAATCGCTCCTCCAGCTCTTTTTGCAGCAGCAGCAGCTCATTGGTAGACTGTACGCCATGCTTTTTCTGGAGCTTATAGCCCAGTGACAGGCGGTCGCTCAGCGCTTCCACTTTTTCAGGGTCATACTGGATATCATTGCTGATATGTTCCAGCTCGGAAGCTACATCCTGCAGCTCTACCTGCGCAGCAGATAACCGGTCAACAAGCTCCGGAAGCTGTTTATGATAGTTGCTATAACTGTGCAACCCGTTAATCATACTTTTTAATTGCTGTACCAGTGGCTGCTCTCCTTCCTCTAATGTATTATAGGCTTTTGCCAGGGCTGCTTTAATACCTTCAGAATGGGTCAGCAGCTTCAGTGACTCGTCGATATCTTCAAGCTCATTTTCCTTAAAGTCAGCTGCTGCCAGTTCATCATACTGGAACTGGTTGTAATCACTTTCTTTCTCTGACTGTACCTGCTGCGCTTTCAATTGTTCCAGCATTTTTTTAGCCTGCTGCCATTCAGCAAATGCCGACCGGTATTCGTTCAGGAACCGTCCATTGCTGGCAAGCGCATCCAGTACATGGATCTGAAAGCCGGTATTGCCCAGCTGCAAGGTATCAAATTGCTGATGCAGATCTACCAATAATGAGCTTAATTGCTGCAACTGGGAAAGGTTGACCGGAGTATCATTAATAAAGGCACGGCTTTTTCCATTAGTGGCAATTTCCCGGCGTACTGTGATCTCCGGGAGCAGATCCAGTTCATTGGATTCCAGGAATTCCTGTACTTCACCTGCCATTCCCGGATCAAAAATTCCTTCGATCACGCATTTTTTTTCTTTGTCAACCAGTACGCCCGTATCTGCCCGTTCGCCCAGGATCAGGTTCAGTGCGCCAAGAATAATGGATTTTCCTGCTCCGGTTTCACCGGTCACAATATTCATCCCGTTGGAAAAGTTGATCTCCAGTTTATCAATAATAATGTAATTGCGTATCTGTAATTGTTTCAGCATAAAGAAGCAAATTAAGGAAATTTTTGTGACCCCGGATTCCGGACAGGTATCAAAATCACTTTCTCAGATCCCTGTTTCAACTAAAAGCTTTTTGCAAAGAATGGCCTTACTGCAGTGCTAAGTGAGCAGGTACTAAAAACCCCCACTTTTGCAAGTGGGGGAAAATAAAAAAAGAAAAAAATAATTCAGTTATTTTACTTCAATGCTGTTGTTCAGTTCTTCATCAACCAGAATACGGCCGCAGTTCTCACAGGCGATGATCTTTTTGTGCTGTTTAATTTCACTCTGCTTTTGAGGAGGGATGGAATAAAAACAGCCTCCACAGGCATCCCGCTCCACCGGCACCACGGCTAAACCGTTACGGAAATTTCCGCGGATCTTTTCATAGCTGGCCAGCAAACGAGGCTCTACATTCTCTTTTGCCTCTTTGGAAAGCTTCTGGTATTCTTTTTCTTCTTTCTCATTTGCGGCAATGATCTTTTCAAGCTCTGCTTTCTTTACTTCCAGGATGCCTTCCTTGGCGCCCAGGTTCTTTTTGGCTTTATCAAGAAGCGCCACTTTTTCAGCTATTTCTTCGTTAGCGTCTTTAATATGCTTTTCCGCCAGTTTGATTTCCAGTTGCTGCATCTCAATTTCTTTATTGATCGCCTCAAACTCACGGTTATTTTTTACATTCTCACTGTCTTTCTCATATTTTTTGATCAGCTCTTCAGCATCTTTTATAGCAGTTTTACGTTCTTCAATAAATTCGGTAACACCGTTGATCTCTTCTTCTATACGGGTTTGCCGGGAACGCAGTCCATGGATTTCATCTTCCAGATCAGCCACTTCCATGGGAAGCTCTCCCTTTAAAATTTTTATCTCATCCAGTTTGCTGTCAATTTTTTGCAAGTGGATCAATGAACTCAGTTTTTCTTCAATTGAAAACTCTTTAACTTGTGGCATATGTTTTTAACTGTTTGAATATTTTAAAATCTCTCAACAAAATTCTTACAAATAATGCACCGGGTTCGTAATTACGGTTGTTTTGAGGACGGCAAAGTTAAGGAATTTTTCCTGTAAAATATGGTACAGCAGCTCTATGGTAAATTGCTCGCTTTCATAATGCCCTATATCGGCGATCACAATTTTCCCGTCTGCATCAAAGAACTCATGGTATTTTATATCTGAGCTAATGTATATATCTGATTTTGAATCTATTGCATTTTTTATAAGAAAGCTGCCAGCACCCCCGCAAATGCTTATTTTTTTAACTTTTTTGCCCAGCAGGGAGGTATGTTTTATTACCGGAAGATGAAAGAGCGCTTTTAATTGTTGCAGAAAACCGGTTTCATCCATTGCTTCTTCCAGCTCACCAGTGATACCGGCACCTATTTCCTGGTGCAGGTTTTCCAAAGCGATCTGTTCATAGGCTACTTCTTCATAGGGATGATTTTCTTTTAAGACCGAAAGCATTTTATGCCGCAGGTAGCGGGGGTACAGGATCTCTATTTTCAGTTCATCTGCCTCATGCCTTTTGCCTCTTTCTCCGGAATAGGGCCTTGCTTCATCACCGGGAAGAAAGCTGCCTGTGCCGGAAACACGGAAGCTGCATTCACTATAGTTGCCGATCTTTCCGCCGCCGGCTGCAAAAAGAGCGCTCATTACTTTTTCCGCAGCTTCAGGCGGTACAAAAAAGAACAGCTTTTCCAACTGGTTTTCTTTGGGAGCCAGGACCCGGAGATTGATCAGCCCCAGTTTTTTGGCGATCTGCCCGTTTACGCCTCCGATCACATTGTCCAGGTTGGTATGAATGGCGTAAATGGCAATATCATTTTTAATGGCCTTTATAAGCGCGCGCTGCACATAGTTATCACCGGTTAATTTTTTCAGCCCTGAAAAGACGATGGGATGATGCGCCACCACCAGGTTACAATGCTTTTCAACGGCTTCGCTGATGACGGCTTCTGTTGCGTCCAGGCAACAAAGGATGCCGGTACATTCCAGGGAGGGCTGCCCTGTTAAGAGGCCGGCGTTATCATAGCTTTCCTGGAGAGAAGGCGGTGCTACTGCTTCCAGCACCTGTATCACTGCACCAATGGTCATTTTTTGGGGTTAAAGATAAGAAAAGACCAGGTATCTGCTTTCACCCGGCAAATGAAGTGTTAAAATAGAATCTGACTTTCTTCAAAAACTAATCTGTCAAAATTGCGTAACTTTGATATAAATAGTTTATATGCCATCAACGCGCACATTAAGCAACCTGCAACAGGAACTGATCAAACTTTATAGCACGGATATAAAGGAAGAGGATTTGCTGCATATTAAGCGCTATCTCGCGTCATATTTTGCTAATAAGGCAATAGACGAAGCCGATGTCATCTGGATGCAAAAAGGCTATACCAATGATACAATGAATCAATGGCTGAACGAAGATAAACCTGCTTATGGCAATGAAACTGGTGATTGATACCAATGTGCTTGTATCTTCCCTGTCCCGCCATTCAGCTTATCACTGGCTTGTAACAGCATTACTGAACGGAAAGTTCGACTTGTATATCACCGATGAATATTGCTGGAATATGAAGAAATTCTGAAAACTAAATATTCTCCATCTGTTGCGCATAATTTCCTTATTACTTTGAAAGAACTTCCGAATGTATATTTTACACAGATATATTATCGGTGGCAATTGTTGAGAGATGAAGATGATAATAAATTCGCCGATTGTTATGTTGCCGCTAATGCCGAATACCTGCTTACACACGATGCCGGCTTTAAAATATTGAAATTAATTTCCTTTCCATCGATAACTGTTGTTTCTCTTGATGAATTTAAAGAGCTGATTGCACTTTAGCCCGTTACCCATTATGGCGTGCCGGTAGCCGGGGCAATGATGCTTTTGTAATGCCCGGGAAAATACGGTATAATCTGGGCGTTATGCAGTATACTATAGCGACAGTATTCTACTTTGAGAGTACTAAAAAAGTTCGTAAATTTACGAAGTGAAAAAAGAGAATGAAATTTTGTTAGATTTTATAGTGGACAGGCTGACAAATTCTATCCAAAATACTATTCCTTAAAAGACAGTAAACAGACGACAAAGAAAAACGGTTGGAATTTTAACTGGAAATCCGAACTTGATAACGATTTCAATGAAGTTTACAAATTGACAATTGTAAATAATCCGGAAATTATTCAAGGCGTTTTAAGCATTCGGAAAGAGACTGACCACCTGTTTATGAATCTTCTTGAAAACGCACCCTTCAACATTGGTAAAAACAAACTTTATGAAGGTGTCGCAGGAAATCTTGTTGCGTATGCTTGCAAACTTTCATTTCAGTTTGGGTTTGACGGTTTCGTTGCTTTCACGGCAAAGACGAAATTAATAAACCATTATGAAACCTCTTTGGGTGCTTACCATTTTGGCAAGGGTCGAATGATTATTGAAACTCACGCAGCAAAAATCTTAGTTGAAAAATATTTTAAAACATAAATTATGGGATATATAAAAGAACCTAAAGGCGTTGACTTTATTATACAAAGCAGACCCTTGACTGACAAAGACAAACAAGAGATCAGCAGACACATTGCCGGTTATAAAGCGAAGCACAGTAAAAAGCAAACTGTGAAACCAAAATCCAAACAACTTGCATAACGGAGCAAACGCACAACAAATGGTTTTGCAGCAGTGCGGCAGACAAACACAGGTTCAACTTTAAAACAAAACTCAACTGACGGTTTGTTATTGCCGCGCCATCGTTAGGGTAGAACTGATATGTATATTTCAAACTTATCAGTGCATCGATAGAACCGATAAAATAGGGATGTATAACGAATCTGCCTGACAGCCAGGAGTGGTATACATAGCTCTAAAAGTCCCGTTACCCACTATGGCGTACCGGCAGCCGGAACAATAAGGCTTTGTAATGCCCGCGAAAATTTCTGCAGGTCTTCTTCAAGAGCGGGATCTTTTATGATGCCGTCTTCACTTATTTTTCCTTTTACGCCCCGGATCAGCAGGCAGGTTTCCTGCGTGAACCGTGCCCCCAGGGTTTGCATTATTAACTGTAATTCACTATGTCCTTTTGCACCACTGGCAGATGCTGTAATAATGCCTGAAGGCTTCTGTTCAAATACCGTTGTAGCCACACACCATTCCAGCATATTCTTTAACCGGGCAGGTATGCTGAAGATATATTCAGGGGTGGAAATAATGATGCCGTCTGCATTTGCAACAGCCTTCCTTATTTGCAGAACGGATGCAGGGCTGTCGCCGGCTGCCTGTTCCGGGTCAAAATGGGGGAGTACAGACAGGTCTTCCCAGATGCTAAGCTCCCATTCATCGTTCAATTGCTGTAGTCTTTTTACTAATGAAAGATTGGAAGAATGCGGGCTGGCGCTGCCAATGACAGCCAGTATTTTTATTTTTTGTTTCACCGGTCAAAGATAGGCGGATCGCAGCTACTTTTCCGGCTCAACAGATTGTTCAATCATCAACAACTTTCCTGTAGTGGTAATTCCTTCTGCCACTATTTTAAACTTTTTTGTACGGTCATTATTATAAAAGATAACCGGTAAAACAGGATGGCTGCCGGAAATAAAAACTTCGGGCTTCCAGTCAAGCGTTAAGCGGTAATCATTATACCGGTTTTCAGGTTCAGTAGAATAATCCGGAGCATAAAATTCCTTCAGGATGCTGTATCCTTCATAGTCTACAATGGCTGCGGAAGATTCCATTGCATCATTCAGGTCATTGCCGCGTTTGGTATAAACCGCCAGCGCCCCGTTAGCGCCCCCGCCAGGAGCGCCCACAAAAGAGGGGAACAGTTTTACAAGCGCAATGTCATTGGGATTTAAAGAAGCGATCATACCCGCGTCTGCCGGCATTTCATCAAGATACAGCTGCATCGGCCTTCTTAAGCCCGACTGCCGGTAAAAGAGTTGGTAGTTTCCAAACTGTCCGCCTCTTGCTATTGTAAGACTCGGAATCCGTCCCTGCAAATAATCAAAGATGTTCTGGTTAGGAATAAATGTTCTTGTAAGATCGATTGTTTTGGCATCGATGCCTCCGGAAAATAGCCCGCTCATGTATTGCGCTTCCAGTTGTTGCATCCGGTTGCGGGTACCCAGTACCACAACACTGTCCAGCATTACGCCTTCTCCTTTTGTATAATCATACCAGGCGGTATTCATTTTATCGGCCAGTGTATTATTGGTGTAGGGCTGATAAGGAAGGTGCAGGGGAGGGAGTGCATAGGACCTGTAAAGGGAGTCTGTATTGAGTTTTACCGTAAGAAATTGCTTCTTTTTATCCTGCACATCACTGAACAAGACCCTGGCTTTGTTAAAGAAGATCATGGAATCCATTTTAAAATGGCCTTCCGCATCCGTTTTCACCATTTGCAGGCTATGACCGGAATCGGTGGCTATCCAAACCAGCAGGTCCCTGTCTGCAAAAGATTTCCGGGAGCCGGCCACATTCACTTTTCCGGAAAGGCTGATAAAGCCGGGGTCTTTATGCACCGGTGCCGGTAATGTGTTTGCCAGTGCATCCGCCCACTTAAAACGCCGCCAACCGTTTGTAAGCAGCACCAGTTCCACGTCCTCACGGGCAGCAGGATTGTCTGTAAAATAATAGGCAGGATCATGCACATATCCCGGAATATCGCTGGTCAGCAAAAAGGCAGACCAGATATTGGCCGGCCGGTAAGCGCCCGGATCATAGTACGCATCCGTTACCGCAACAGAAAAATTACCGGTTACACTGTCCGGGAATGAAATGCTGAAATGATTTTTCTTTCTTGCCCCGTTGCTTAAAGTATCTATATGCACGGTGGCAGGCAATACATATTCTTTATTGTTGATAAAGGTCAGCCTTTCGGCAAGCGGCATCCCGTCTTTGTTAAAAACAGTAACCTGTAAAACGCCGGAAGGCAGATTGCCGGTTTGCAGGATACCGCTGACGGGCTGGTTGGTCTTTGGCGAGAGCGGTTGCTTAAAAACAATCTGGTGCTGCATCTGCCCGATGATATAGGCCGGCACCTGTTTGGAACCTTTATAATGGATCGAAAAGGATTTTCCGTTTGCGGTATTCTTCATCTCTATTGTAACGCCTTCTGCAACCGCATCGGGCAACGCAACTGTTTGATGGTTGTTCAATACCGCCTGGTAACGCTGCCCGGCCTCAGGCGTAATCTCAAACATTCCCATGCCGTCATGCTGTGTGGCGAAGGAAATAATAGTCTTATTTTCCTGATCGGTAATGGTACCTGAAACGTTCAAAGGGAGTCCGTTTGAACCGGTTGCTTTAAAAGCAATGCTGTTACGGAACCCTGCTACCAGATTGCCCCCTTCCGGGTAAAAATGAATAACAGGAGTTGCAGCCGGAGCTTCATTTACCTTTAACCGGTTGCTGCCAAAGATCATAATGCGTCTGGCAAACAGGTAACTTTTGTCAAAATTCAGCATCAGCGGTGTATAAGCCCTTAATTGGTAAGATCCTGTTGGCAGGGTATTGGGCAGGTCTATCTGGCCATAGGAAAGCGCTCCAAAAACCGGCAGCACTTTTTTTACAAGGACCTGGGACGTATTATTCAGTAACTCCACAAATAAGGTGGAGTTGGCGGCAGAAGGGAGAAAATCAGCCATAAAATAGGCTTTGAACCAGATCGTCTGACCGGCAAAATAATTTTCACGGTCCAGTTGCAGGTAGGTTTTTTCGATTGGATTGGTCTTATGCCAGTTTTCCAGGTTGTCTGTAAAATTTTGTGCAGATAAATATCCGTAGCCTGCTGCAATAAAGACCAGCCCTGCTAACCCCTGCTTTAAAAAGTACCTCATATAATAGCCCCTTTCTGTTAAGTTACAAAAAAAACAGACGCGTGCCAAGCGCGTTTTCTAAAGGATTCCATCAGAGCTGTAATTACATAATTTTTTTAAGATCTTTGCTGGGTTTCCCGCAGATTGCACAGACGAACGCAGAACAGGGGCAGTGCATTCTGCGAAAGGTACATCCGGATACTGTTATTTTTCTTCTATCTCCTTTTCGATCATCAGCATCCTGCCATCATTGGTAACACCTTCAATCACTACCTTGAACCGCTTGCTGCGGTCATTATTATAGAAGACAACAGGAACCCTGGGACTGATGTTGGCAAGATGTATATCCGGTACCCATAAGAGGGTAATCCGATTGTCTGCTTTGGGATGATCATCTGTTTTCAGATCATAATCAGGGGCATAGAATTGCTTAATTACAGAATAGCCCTTATAGGTGATAATATCGGTTGAGGCTTCAATTGCGGCATTCAGATCAGCGCCCTTCTTCATATAAATAGCCAGCGCATTGCCACTGCCGGGCGCACCAACAAAACCAGGTAATACCTTTACAAAAGCGATCTGGTTTACAGGGATGCTTTCTATCATGGAGGCATCCGCGGGCATTTCATCGAGGTACAGGGTCATTTTGCCAGTGCCAAAGCCGCCATCCCGGTATTTTACAACATACTGGCCCTGGTCATCCCTGCTAACGGTAATGCCGGGAATGCGGCCCTGCAAATAATCAAATATATTCATTGCGCCAACGGGCTCGTTCCGCAGATCCAGTATGCGGGAATTAATGCCCCCGGAGAACAGGCCACTGGTATATTCCTGCTCCAGCTTTTCCTTATCGCTCTTCTCACGCGCCTTTACAGTAACATTGGCCAGTGTAATCCCCTCAGCCTTCAGGTAATCATTATAATCGCCTGTCATTTTATCCTGTAGCCCCGCAGACAGAGCGTTCTTAAAAGGAATAGTAAGCGGCTGCAGGGCATAATTCCTGTTTAGGGAGTCTGCATCCATCTTTACTTTAATAAACTTGCTTTTTTTTCCTTTTACATCTGAAAAAAGAATACGCATATTATCATAAAAGATTATTGAGTCCAAACGGAACCGTCCGCTGGAATCGGTCTGGAGCAGTTTGGACGGGCCACCTTTCCCCAGTGTTGTATCAACAGGGCGCATCATCAGCAGCAGATCCTTATTAGCAAAAGGCTTCCGGGTGCCTTCAATATTTACCGTGCCTTTTAAATCAATATATCCCGGGTCTTTATACTGTACCGGGGGCAATGTATTTTTGGCAACATCCGTCCATTTGAAGCGGGTCCATCCATTGGTCATCATTACCAGGTCCAGCGCTTTTTTTACAGAATCCGCATCAGAGCGGAAATAATAGGCCGGGTTATGCACATAGCCCCTCAGATCACTGTTCACAAGAAAACAGGCATAGATATTCAGCGGGCGGTAGGGCGCTGGTTCATAGTCGGCATCCGTTATGGAAACGCTGAAATCACCAATGATCGTATCCTTCAAATTCAGGGTAAACCTGTTTCTCTGGTGCGCCGTGTTATTCAGCGTATCTACGGTAAGCGTTCCGGGCAGCACATATTCCTTGTTGTCAACAAAAGTCAGCCGTTCGGCTAACGGAATGTTATCTTTATTAAAAATGGTAACCTGTAAAATGCCGGATAACAGGTTACTGGTCTGTATCAGCCCGCCAATCAGATCTTTGCCCTGTTGCAGGGGTTGTTTAAAGATCACCTGGTTCTGCATCTGCCCGATCATATAGGCTGCCCTGAACTCTTCCGGCACCCCTGCGGGATGCTCTATTTTGAACTGCTTGCCCTTAGGAGTGCTGGTAATGCTGAACGTAATGCCTTTGCCGGTTGACGCCGGTAAATCATATTGTTTGGAAGGAGCACCGTCCAGCGTTATAAAATAAGTTTCCCCGGCCTGTGGCACTAATGTAAATGCGCCCATACCATCATGCAGGGAACTAATGGAGGTGATCACTTCTCCCTTATTATTTTTCAGCTGCCCTGTAATGTTTACAGGATAGCCATTGGCATCGGTTGCTTTAAAAGCAACATTGTTTAAAAGGGTGGTTATTAAATTACCTCCTTCCGGAAAAAATTGTATGGCAACGGGTGCCGCTTCATTATTTTTAACCGTATTTTTTGCAAGCGCTCCCACAATGGCAATCTGTTTATTAAACACGAACCCCGGCTGGTTCAGCATCAGCGGGGAATAAGCTCTTAGCTGGTAAGAGCCGGACGACACCGTTTCCGGCAATTCAACCTGTCCTATTGAAACGCCCAGGTAAGCAGGAAATATCTTCCGGATCACTGTCTCCGATCTGTTATTCAGCAGTTCTACATAAATAGTGGAATTTCTCCGGCTGGGAATATATTCAGACATACAGTAAGCCTTCAGCCATATGGTCTGGCCGGCCGTATAGGACTCCCTGTCTGTATGAAGATAAATCTTTTCGATAGGGTTTTGCTGGCTCCAGTTGTTCAGGCGTTGTTCCAGGTTTTGAGAAAATGTGCAGTGCAGCAGGTGTATTCCAATAATAAGGAAAAACAGTTTTTTCAGAATCATATGGGTTCTATTATTTTTGCGGATTGAAGCTACTGATTTTTTGACTTATCAAAAGCGTAAAAGCTTAAAGCAGAAGCGTTTTTTTTTAAAAAAGAGGTGAAGTGGCAAAAAATCGGCTCAACAACCGCCATTTTGTCTTTACAGGCCCATTGGCAGCATTATTGACGGGTTAGCATAGCCAACTAAATAGGATGAAAATTATGGATAAAAACACAAATCTTCCGGAAGAGGAAAACAGTGCGTTGAATATCAATGCAGATGAAAATGTTAGCGGAACGGAACATTTGACAGATCCGTTAGAAGAATCGGATACCGATGCGCTGGAAACAGAGCTGCGCGAAAGCAGGGATAAATATATGCGGTTGGCTGCTGAATTTGATAATTTCAGGAAACGGACCGCAAAAGAAAGGATCGAATTGTTTCAGACTGCCGGGAAAGAAGTGATCACAGACCTGCTGGAAGTGCTGGATGATGCAGACAGGGCCCAGGCAGAACTGGAAAAATCAGGCGATAACGCAGCCTTGAAAGAAGGCATCAACCTGGTTTTCAGCAAGCTGAGAAGTAAATTACAGGCCAGGGGATTAAAAGCGATGGAAGCGATCGGCAAGGAGTTTGATCCCGATCTTTTTGAAGCCATTACAGAGATTCCCGCGCCCACTAAAGACCTGAAGGGAAAAGTGGTGGATGAAATAACGAAAGGCTACTATCTGAATGATAAAATTATCCGTCATGCAAAAGTTGTAGTAGGGAAATAAGATGTCAAAAAGAGATTATTACGAAGTATTAGGGGTCTCCAAATCCGCTACACCAGAGGAAATTAAAAAATCCTACAGAAAGGTGGCTATGCAGTACCACCCGGACAGGAATCCCGGAGATAAAGCAGCAGAAGAAAAATTCAAAGAAGCGGCAGAGGCTTATGAAATATTGAGCGATGCGGATAAGCGGGCACAGTACGACCGGTTTGGTCATGCGGGTGTCAGCGGCAACGGCAGGGGTTTTGGTGGCGGCATGAACATGGATGATATTTTCAGCCAGTTTGGAGATGTATTCGGAGATGACCTGTTTGGCAGCTTTTTTGGTGGTGGCAGCCGCTCCCGGGGCGGCCAGCGGGCAAGAGGCGTACGGGGCAGCAACCTGCGGGTAAAGCTGAAGCTGAATTATGAAGAAATTGCAAAAGGCATTACCAAGAACATTAAGGTAAAAAAATATGTGACCTGCACTACCTGTAACGGCAGCGGGGCTAAAGACAGGGGGAGCGTACAAACCTGTACCACCTGCCAGGGATCCGGTCAGGTACGCAAGGTGCAGAACACCTTCCTGGGGCAGATGCAAACAGTAACTACCTGTCCTACCTGTCATGGAGAAGGCACCACTATTACGGCAAAGTGCGGAAATTGTAAAGGAGAAGGACGCGTTTATGCTGAAGAAACGATTACTATAGAAGTACCTGCCGGTGTTCAGTCCGGTATGCAACTGAATGTGAGCGGAAAGGGTAATGCCGGTGAACGGGGCGGAATGCCGGGTGACCTCATTGTGCTGATTGAAGAAGAAACGCATAAAGAACTGCACCGTGAAGGCCTGAACGTGGCGTATGACCTGCATATATCGTTTACCGATGCTGTTTTTGGAACCAGTCTGGAAGTGCCTACCATTGACGGGCGGGCTAAAATAAAGATACCGCCGGGCACCCAAAGCGGTAAGATCTTCCGTTTAAAAGGAAAAGGGTTCCCCAATGTACACGCCAGCTATGAAAAAGGAGACCAGCTCATACAGGTAAATGTATGGACACCGCAGCAACTGACAGAAGAAGAAAAAGCGGCATTGGAGAGGCTTTCTGATTCTCCTAACCTGAAACCACAGCCTGAGAAGACAGAAAAAGGATTTTTTGAAAAAATAAGAGACCTGTTCAGTTAGCTTTTTCAAAGAAATTATTCAGAGAGGCTGTATCAAAAGTCGTCATTTCGGGCGAAACGCAGTGTAGCCGGGAATCTCAAATGTTTTGTATTGATTACGAGATATCTCCGTTCCGCTTCGCTTGAGCCGGTATGACGATTTCTTTCTTTTGACAACCTCTTATTTTTTTAAGCCGTATGATCATATAGCCGCAGGTTCAAAAAATACAAACCGGTGCTCATTATGAACCCTCTTTATAAAAGGTTGGGAGAGCGGTTGTTTTGCTTTAGATTTGCGACCATTATAAAACAGAGCAGATGATCCATATTGTGTTCAACCAGTCGGAGGTTGAGTTGATGAAAAAAGTAATGGAGCTGGATGATACCCTGCAAGGGGATGTTGTACAGATAAAAGACGACTTTGCCGTTGGCCCCATACTGGAGCTGGATACAGCCGAAGGGTGGAATGCCAGAGTGGAGTGGTGGAGAATGATCAGCGCCGGATCTCCTTACCCAAGTGATCTCGCAGGCAGCTTTGACGACCGCAAAACCGTAGCGGAATTAAAAGAACGCCTGGAAGCGGATCCCGAAGCAGTCATCTGGATCTGGATGGGGCAGAACCAACATGATGTCTGCGGTTATTACTGGCTGATCCCTCAGTTAAAGGAATTCCAGGGCCGGATCATGGTCTTATACCTGAACAATCTTCCGTTCATTAATGAAAAAGGGCAGCTTTTTTATCCCTCATGGCTGCATGAAATTCAGCCCAAGGAGTTCCTGAAAGCAAAAAAGCTGGCAAGGCCTGTTACGCTGAGCGAGTTTGAAATTGACCCGGATGAATGGAACCGGCTGGCTCAGGAAAGTGCCCCGGTGCGCATACTGGAAGGCGGAAAGAAGCTGGCAGGCAAAGAGGTTTCCTTTTATGATGCGGAAATCCTCAAAAACTGTACAGGAGAATGGCAGAAAGCCTCAAGGGTATTGTCCAATACCCTGAACCGGATGAAGATAAAGACCGGTGATATTTTTATTATGTGGCGGTTAAAAGAATTGATCCGTTCCGGCAAAATAGCTGCGGAAGGGGATATCGATAAAGACTGGAAAAGCTTTGATGTAAAAGCAGGCAGCGCAAAGGAACCTGCTATAACGGACGATGCTCCGGATGCAGCATAAAAAGACAGCCCAGTAAAAATGAAAAAGCTCATCAGTATAGAAGAACTGGCAATGGCGCTCCTTGCTGTTTTGGGCCTGTATCAGTTACAGGCGCCCTGGTGGTGTTACCTGCTGCTGTTACTGGGGCCCGATATAAGCATGGCCGGCTATCTGGTAAATAATAGAATAGGCGCGGCATTGTATAATTTTTTTCATCATAAAGGCTTTGCAATAATTTTGTTTGCTGCCGGTTTTTTGATGCATCTTGAGGCGCTGATGATAACAGGTCTGATCCTGTTCGGGCATGCGGCCTTAGACCGCATGCTGGGTTACGGGCTAAAACTGAACAAAGGATTTAATTATACACATTTAGGATTGATCGGAAAGAAAAAATATGAAGGACGATAAGCATTTAACGGAAGAAGTATTTGACGGAAATGAAATTACAGGCCTCCAGGGACAGTTTAAAACCTGGTTTTTAGATTATGCCTCCTATGTGATACTGGAGCGTGCAGTGCCCGCCATTGAAGACGGGCTGAAGCCGGTGCAACGGCGCATATTGCATGCGATGAAAGAAATGGATGACGGGCGTTTTAATAAAGTGGCCAACATCATTGGCCAGTCTATGCAGTACCACCCGCACGGGGATGCTTCTATTGGAGATGCCCTGGTAAACCTGGGGCAAAAGGACCTGCTGATTGAAACACAGGGAAACTGGGGTGATGTAAGAACCGGCGATGATGCTGCCGCCGCCCGGTATATTGAAGCGCGCCTGAGCAAATTTGCTTTGGAAGTAGCCTTCAATGCCAAAACCACGGAATGGCAGTTGAGCTATGACGGCCGCAAGAATGAGCCCATCACGCTGCCCATGAAATTTCCTTTATTGCTGGCCCAGGGCGCTGATGGTATTGCCGTAGGGCTTTCCACAAAAATTCTGCCGCATAACTTCATAGAGCTGATAGAAGCCTCCATAAAATACCTGCGGGGTAAGAAATTTGAGCTGTTCCCCGATTTTCAGACCGGCGGGATGATCGACGTAACAGATTATAATCAGGGCAAACGGGGCGGAAAGGTGAAAGTGCGTTCCCATATTGAAGAACTGGATAAAAAAACGCTCCTGATCAAAAGTGTTCCTTATGGCGTTACCACGGAACAGATGATCGAATCCATTGTAAAAGCCAACGACCAGGGAAAAATAAAGATCAGAAAGGTTACAGATAATACCGCGGCTGATGTAGAGATACAGGTAGACCTGGCACCGGGCATTTCACCGGATATTACGATTGACGCATTGTATAAATTTACTTCCTGCGAAACATCTATATCGCCGAATGCCTGTGTTATTGTTGATCAGAAACCGCAGTTCTTATCCGTCCAGGAATTACTGAAAATATCAGCAGACAATACCAAAGAACTGCTGAAACGCGAGCTGGAAATAAAGCTGGCAGAGCTGAATGAAAAATGGCATTACACGTCCCTGGAAAAGATTTTCTTTGAAGAAAAGATCTATAAGGAGCTGGAGAAAAAGCATGAGAACTGGGATAAAGTCATTGCAGCAATTGATAAAGCTTTTGTTCCGTTTAAAAAGCAATTGAAACGGGATATTAGCCGGGAAGATATCCTGAAGCTGACGGAAAAACCGGTGCGCAGGATCTACCGGCTGGATATTGATGAGCTTAACGCGCAGATTAAAGGGCTGGAAGCAGACATTAAGCAGGTAAAGCACGACCTGAATAACCTGACCGATTTTGCTGTGGCCTATTTTGAAAACCTGCTGAAGAAATTTGGAAAAGGCAGGGAGCGCAGAACGGAGATCCGGCAATTTGAGGTTATTGAAGCCCGCAATGTTATTATTGCCAACACCAAGCTCTATGCAGACCGTTCCGGTGGTTTTGTGGGTACGGGCTTAAAGAAAGAAGAGTTTTTGTTTGAGTGCTCCGAGCTGGATGATATCATTGTGATCACCAGGCGCGGCATTATGAAAGTGATCAAGGTATCCGACAAGACCTTTGTCGGAAAAGATATTCTGCACGTGGCCGTTTTCCAGAAAAATGATGAGCGTACCACCTATAACATGATCTATGTGGATGGCAAGACCGGGATAAGCTATGCCAAGCGTTTTAATGTAACCGGCGTTACGCGGGATAAAGTCTATGACCTTACAAAAGGAGATGATAAAAGCAAAGTGCATTACCTTACGGTAAATCCCAACGGGGAAACGGAAGTGGTTAAAATTACGTTGAGCCCCAATTCCTCTGCCCGTATAAAAGAGCTGGAATTTTATTTTGAGGAGCTGGCCATAAAAGGGCGCAGCAGCATGGGCAACCAGGTTACCAAATACCCGATCAAATCCGTTAAGTTCAAAGAGGCCGGCAGGGCCACATTAAGCGGGCGCAAGCTGTGGTTTGATGATAAGTTCGGGCGGTTAAGTGCGGAAGAAAAGGGTCAGTACCTGGGCATGTTTGAGCCGGATGACCGCATCCTCGTTATTTATACGGATGGTTATTATGAAATAACCGACCAGGAGATGACCCAGAAGCTGGATGCGGAAAAAGTACTGCTGATTGAACGGTTCGACCCTGAAAAAGTGATCACCGCGGTTTATGTAGATAAAAAGCTGTTACAGTTCAATGTAAAACGGTTTAAGATAGAAACTTCTACCCTTAAAAATAAGTTCCTGTTTATTAAAGAAGGTGAGGGCAACTATGTAGAATGCGCTGCAACAACGGCGGAGCCTGTATTACTGGTACAAAGCGGCAAGGGTAGCCAGATAAGAAGCGCCAAGTTCAAGCTGGCAAAGATGACCGACGTTATGGGCTGGAAGGCCGTAGGGGCCAAGCTTACGGACTATAACAAATCTGTTGTAATGGAATGGGTGGAGCATGAAAAGCCCACCAGCCAGCAGGAATTGTTTTGATCAACGGCCGTTTGCATGTCCGCGAATGCCGCTGCCGGGTGAATTGTTTCCCGGGAAAAAGATTTAGAAAAGAATAAGGCTATTCCCTCCTGATGAACCGTGATTCCATTGCAAACCTTCCCGTGCATTGTCAGCCTGAGTTTTTTATAAGGGGCCTGATCAATGAGGCGATGACAAACACGCTTATGATCACCCTGAAGATGTCATCCCGGACCTGTATAAATAGATGCCGAAACAATTCCGAACTATCGGAACGGCATGACAAAAAGAAAGATTGATTTCCAAAACAATAACACATCTGTCATTGGCAGTCTGTCATGGTAAGGTTGCGGCTCTTCGGCAGGCTGTTACTAACAAGTGTTGTAAGTTGTTGGAAATGCATTTACATCAGAAACGCCATTCCGGCTGGAGCGGAATGAGCGGAGGCATTTCTCTGATAATAGCGTTGCAATTAAGTACTTCCTGCCCCGCCGGGAGGTGTGTTTCTCAAAGTGGTCAGAACCTGTGCATATTTTGAAAGCGCTATAGCTTTTCTTTAAAAAAACTGATCGTTCGCTGCCAGGCAAGTGTTGCTGCTGCTTTATCATAACGTGGAGTGGTATCGTTATGAAAACCGTGGTTAACGTTCGGATAAATATAGGCTTTAAACTCTTTTTTATTTGCTTTAAGCGCTTTTTCATATTCAGGCCAGCCTTCGTTTACATGGGTATCCAGACCGGCATACTGCAAAAGGAGCGGGGCTTTAATGGCGGGCACCTCATCGGCGGCCGGCTGCGTTCCATAAAACGGAACAGCCGCGGAAAGTGTAGGGATGCGTACGGCCATCATATTAGCGATCCAGCCGCCAAAACAGAATCCTACAACACCTACTTTTCCGTTCACATCTTTATCCTGTTTCAGATATTCATATCCGGCAATAAAATCTTCCAGCATTTCATTCTTATCGCGTTTGCTCTGCAGCTCCCGCCCTTTGTCATCATTACCGGGGTAGCCACCCAGCGGTGTCAGCGCATCAGGGGCTAAAGCCACAAAGCCCGCCATTGCTGCCCTGCGGGCCACATCTTCAATATAAGGGTTCAGTCCCCTGTTCTCATGAACTACCACGATGCCACCTGCTTTTTTGGTCAGGCCTTTGGATTTTGCCAGCAGCGCTCTTATTTTCTTTCCTCCCTTTGGTGAGGCATAGGTAATATAGGTGGTATCTAACGCGGGGTCGTCCGGCGAAACCTGCAACGTGCTTTTATAGTCCGGCATTAAAAAGCCCATTAAAGAAGCTACAGTAAGACCCCCTACAGCATAGGCAGATAACTTCTGAACAAAATCGCGCCGGTTGATACGGTTGTGCGCATAGTCATCATAAAGGTCAAATACTTCCTGCCGGATATCTTCTTTTTTTATTTCCTGCATGTGGATCAATTTTACTGTACTAAGTTAACGATTTATGGAGTAAAGGTCCGCGCGAATAATGGAAAGCAGGGCAGATGAATAAATCAGCCATCTTCACCGGAGCTATCGGAACACCACCTATTCAGTCATTAAAAGGGTGAATTCAGAAAGTAGCCCTATTTGTATGAATGACTTACACCTTTTAGAGTCATCAAAACCTGTTCAATAAGTAATGTCATGCTGAGTCCAAAATAACCGCAGGGTCAAGTTCATTGAATCCGAACACTCGGATGACGATTAAAAAAAACTTGTCATCCGGATGAACTTAAATGCAACGCTTTTATGCTTGCCTCAGGGTAACATCCTGTTATTATTGCTTACAGCATTTCTCATTAACAATTTGTTGAACTACGAACCATGAAAGCCATTCTGCGAATACCGGTATTAAGCAGGAGGCCATTCGTTAAGTGCAACCACTGCTGCCTGCCTGGGGAATACTTTAGTGGTCAGTACCCGGTGCACTTCCTCATCGCCATCTGCACAGCAATCGGCGATCACTGTTAACTGGTAATCTTTGTCAGCCGCTTCCCTCAGGGTAGATAAGACAACGCCGCTTGTGGCAATACCGGTTAATACTAAATGCTGAATGTCCTGTGCGCGCAATACCACTTCCAGGTCGCTGCCCGTAAAAGCGCTTATCCGGCGCTTGGTAACAACGATGTCGTTCTCCAGTGGCGCAAGATCGGGGTGGATCTTGATCCATTCTTCCATGCTGGCATTTGCCATTCTTTCTTTTGCTGCTGAAAAACCGATATTACGGCTGGTGATCTCAGGCATTCCTTCCCTGAAGCCCACCACTACATAAATTACGGGGAGCTGCCGTTTGCGGGCGGTTTCGATGGCTTTGGCCACGTTGGATATAAATGCCGGAGCGCCGGGAAATGAACCCAGAATAGATGCCTGCATGTCCATTACCAGTAATGCTGTTGTTGATTGTTCCATATGCTGCTTTTTATGTGGATAAAATTTTGCTGAGCTATGCTTTTTCCAAAAGACGCTCTTCTGCTGCTTCCAGCTGTACCTGGTTTACAGGAAAACTTTTCTTTTTCTTACGCAGCAGCCTGAAGAAAATAAAGGAGATGATAATACCGAGAATGCCCTGGCAAAGGATGGTATTGGGCGCACCGATCTTTTCGGATACCGCACCTACAAGAAGGCTGCCTAAAGGCAGCATACCAAATATTGCCGTTAACAAAATGCTGATGGCCCGGCCCCGCATTTCACGGGAGGCTTCAGACTGTACAATAATATTACAGGTGGTAAACTGTGCCACACCGCCAAAGCCGGTAACCACAGCGAAGCCCATAGCCGGTACAAAGCTGCTGGTGTAGGAAAAGCAAACCAGGCCAATGCCAAGAATAGCAGTGCTTGCCAGCAGCATCCGCCTCATGGAAGCATTTTTTTTCAGGGAAGCCAGTAAAACAGTGCCGGCTACGGCCCCGATCCCTATAAAGCTGGATATATAGCCGAAGGTTCTGGCATTGCCCTTAAAGATCTCTTTTGCATACACCGGAATCAGCGTGTCATAAGGCAATACCAGCAGTCCTGTAATGCTGAGCATTACAATGACCATTCCGATAGAAGATTCCTGCCTCAGGTACCGGAATCCTTCTGCCAGTTCCGCAAACACGTTTTTACCGGTACGTTGTATATCCGTTTTCTTAGGCTTTTTCATAAAAAAAATAGAAAGCATCACCCCGCCAAAACTGGCGGCATTGATGAGGAAGCAGGTACCGGGGCCAAATTTTTCCAGTATGATGCCGGACAGCGCAGGGCCCAGTAATTTTGAAAGGCTTGCCATGGCAGCGCTCAGGGAAAGGGCACTTGGCAGGTCGGCCGGATCGGCAACCATTTCATTGATCATGGATTGTCTTGCCGGTACATCATAGGCATTGATGATACCCAGTATCACACTAAGTGTTAATATTTCCCAGACACCGCCGTGCCTGGTAATGACAAGTATCGCCAGTAATACGGCCTGGATCATGGAACTGACCTGGGTAATATTAATGATTTTAAACCGGTCATGCCTGTCGGCTGCCACGCCGCCAAACGCAGAGAACAGGAAAGAGGGAAACTGTTCTGCAAAAACCGTCAGCCCCAGCATCCATGCGGAATGGGTCATGCTGTAAACCACCCACACAACCGCTGTTCGCTGCATCCAGGTTCCGAACTGGGACACGGACCGGCCGATAAAATATAAGGTATAATTGGTACTTCTGAATGCCCTGAAAGTGCTGATCTTACTAATACTGCTCATATATCCTCACCTGTTACTTCCTGACAAAAAATGTAAAATTGTCAAACCGGTAATAAAAAAATTATTCTTTCAGCCATTTTAGGGTTACAGCCGTCAGTGTATCAACGGTTGTATGCAGCTTGCTGAAATCATTTTCGTATGCCATTTCGCGCTTGATGCCGCGGATGCTGCTTAATAAAATAAAAATAAGGGTTTCCTGTTCTTTGGGTTTAAGGGCACGCACCTCCCGGCTTTTAACAGCAGCCGAAAGGGCCTGTTTCAGCAAGGCGGCCTCGGCTTTCATGAGGCGCTGGTGCAACCCGATCATAATTTTAGCGTGGTTCGATTTTTCTTCCACGTTCATTCCTGCTTCAATGGCGGTAAAGAGGGGCTTTTTTTCTTCAGAGGTCCTGATCTTTGCCAGGCAGAAAGCGCGGATCTTACCGGCTATTGTACCGGCCTCCTCCATGGCTGTTTCCATTTCATGAAGCACTTCTGCCAGTAAAGCATCCATTACGGCTTCAAAGATCTCATCCCTGTTTTTATAATAATAATAAATGGAGCTCCTGCTTTTGCCAATAACCCTCGACACATCATCCATGGTCACTTTCTTCAGTCCGTGCTTTAAGTACAATTGTAATGCTGCCTGCAGGATCTGCCCTGGAAGAATATCCACTTCGGTATCGGTTGCTGAAGACATGTCTATCTGATTTTCTGCAAAGTTATCCCAAAACTGACAAATAAACAAAATTTGTCAATATGATTTTTGGGTGTCTTTGTTCATAGTTCGTCTTGAACTTACAACTGATCACTGAATGCTAATAACTGACGGCTGATGACTGACTGCCGCATTATTTTTCATTAAAATCCTGTAACTTGAAGCCCGAACAATGCTCCGGCCGGGTTGCCACCGGCTGAGATCAATACCAGGTAATATAAATATTTTTACGGCGATCATTGATTTTTGCCATGTCTCAACAACGAAACAATTTATCCCGCAGAACGTTCATAAAAAATGCAGCCGTATTGGCCGTAGTTCCACTCGTCATGAATAATCATCCAATTTCTCAGCAACAACCGGTCATCCATCACGTTTTCTTCTGGCTCAAAAACCCGGAATCGGAAGCAGATAAAAAGGAGCTGATTACCGGAATAAAAACATTGAAGACCATTCCACAGGTACAGCAACTGCTCATTGGCACACCTGCTTCCACTTTAAAACGGGACGTGGTGGATAACAGCTTCCAGGTTTCGGAGCTGGCCTATTTCAACAGCGTTCAGGATCAGGATGCCTACCAGAAGCACCCGGTGCATGTAGCCTTTGTTGAAAAATACAGCCATTTATGGGAGCGGGTAGTGGTGTATGATATGGCAACAGGAATAACCGGGAAATAGACCGCCCTTTTACAGGTTTATAATTATTGGTTTCCGGCAGGCAGACGGTTCAAACACCTGTTAGCGCTCCATATAGTTTTGGCAATTCGTTTTACTTTCATTTCTATTTATTATGTTAGTTTTGTAAGGTATGGATGAGCGTAGAGCCGATTTTTATCAGAAAATATTTGAATCGCAGAAAGGGGTACCGTCAGTACCGCCCAATCAGGTACTGGCTGCCTGGGCCGATTCGCTGATCTGCCTGCTGTTTCCTGAACGGGCAGATTGTTTTCCTATTAATGCAGAGGAAGTGGAGCATAAGCTTGGACTGCGGGAAAAAGAGCTGGCAGCTATTTTAGCTGTAACGGAAACCTGCCGGGAGGGTGCTAAAAAAGCGCATAGTTTTTTCCGGCAACTCCCGGAGCTGTACCACGTATTGAATACAGATATTGAAGCCATTCTTTCCGGTGATCCGGCGGCGAAAACCCGTTTTGAGATCATCCGTGCTTACCCGGGTTTTTTTGCTATTGCATATTACCGCATTGCCCATGGGCTGCTGTTATCGCATATACCGCATCTGCCCCGTATCCTTACGGAGCACGCGCATGGTATTACGGGCATAGATATCCATCCCGGCGCCGTCATCGGCGAATATTTCTGCATCGACCATGGCAGCGGCACCGTTATAGGGGAGTCTACCTTTATCGGCAATCATGTAAAGATCTACCAGGGCGTTACCTTAGGCGCACTGAGCGTGGAAAAGACCATGATGAACAGCAAGCGGCACCCCACGGTGGAAGATGGCGTGGTCATTTATTCCAATGCCACCATTCTGGGCGGCGGCACCGTTATTGGCGCCAACAGCATTATAGGAGGTAACGTATGGCTTACGCGCAGCATTCCGCCGAACTCCAAGGTATACCATCGCCCTTCTATTGACCTGGTAGAGCAGGATCTGCTGGAGTAACGGAGAGGAATGCAGAATAAGAATAAGAACTTTTAAATAAGAAAGGAGAAGGAGTAGTCCGCATACGGATTCTGATAGACCGCTGTCGGAGCTGATGACTGATATCAGAAAACTAAAAACCAACTCCTGATTCGCTGAACCGGCATTCAAAATTTTAATTCAAAATCCGTAATTTTTAATATGGCTTCTTTACTGGACCTGGTGGGCAATACGCCCATGGTAGAGTTGAAAAGACTCAATCCCAATACCGATGTAAAAATATACGTCAAGCTGGAGGGTAATAATCCCGGCGGCAGTGTAAAAGACCGCGCGGCATTGAACATGATCTCCTCTGCACTGGAACGGGGGGATATTAAACCCGGAGACAAGATGGTGGAAGCTACCAGTGGTAATACAGGCATTGCCCTGGCCATGATCGCCCGGTTCTATAACCTGGAGCTGGAGCTGGTAATGCCGGATACCTCTACGCGGGAGCGCACTCTTACCATGAAAGCTTTTGGCGCCAATGTAACGTTGTTGAATGGTATGGAAACCTGCCGCGACTATGCTGAGGCCAAGGCGGCAAGGGGAGAGGCTTTTATCCTTAACCAGTTTGCCAATGCCGATAACTGGGGCGCGCATTATAAGACCACAGCCCCGGAAATATGGAGAGATACCAACGGTACTATTACCCACTTTGTAAGCGCTATGGGCACCACAGGCACTATTATGGGCTGCTCCCGGTTCTTAAAAGAACAGAACCCGGGGGTACAGATCATCGGCTGTCAGCCTTCTGAAGAAGCTTCGATACCCGGCATCCGCAGATGGCCGGAGGCGTATCTGCCCAAAATATTTGATCCCAGCCGGGTAGACCGGGTGCTGGATATTACAGAAGAAGAAGCTATCCAAACCACGCGGCAACTGGCAAAAGAAGAAGGCGTATTTGCGGGTATGAGCTCAGGTGGCGCAGCCTCCGCGGCTTTCCGGCTGGCAAGGGAAATGGAAAGCGGCACCATTGTATTTATTGCCTGCGACCGCGGCGACCGTTATTTGAGCAGCGATCTTTTTGGGTAGCATCACCGGACTAAATGCAGGTACGTTGTATCCCCCTGGTGAAGACAGGAACGTTGGTTTTAGGGATATAAAAATGAGAGTGGTGTTTTCCTCCCCCCATCGAAGGCGCATTTGATTTGTAGTCCTGCCTCCTCCAAGAGGAGGATAATGCAGTTGCGCTTAATTCGTGCAGGCGCTATAGCACTTTCAAACTAAAAGCAGGGTTCATTGTCCCCCGCTGGCGGAGGCCGGAACACCGGCTTTAAGGATAGTACAACTGGGGGTGGATATTTCCTCCCCCCAGTTGAAGACGCATTTTGTTTGTAGTCCTGCCTCTCCGGGAAGGAGATAATGCAATTGCTCTTAATCCGCGCAGCCAATATGAAACTATTTCCGCTTCAATTTAAACCCTGCTATAATCATCCAGATCATTCCCAAAAACCGGCCAATGGGCAACAGGATGGATGTGCCAGGGAACACAATATTCAACATTGACAATACGGAAATAGCGGCGATGACCAACCCGCTCCACATGAGCCACCGGGGCAACAGGCGTGCTAAGCCAGCAGTTACGGAAAGACCGGAAAGCAGCAGGCCCGATAAAGCCACATACCCGGTGCCGCCAGTGACAAAAGCAAGAAGCTGCAATGCTCTTGTAGTGCCGGGCGCATCAGTAATAACAGGTTGGGAGAGGATCCAGGAGCATAACCCGGAAAGAGCCAGCAATATGGCAGCACCATATCCGCCAAAAGTGGCTATGTTGAGACCCCCGCGGTGGATGCCCCGGTTGCTGAGGCGATTGGTAAAAAACGCGGTGAAGATGCCCAGGGGCAATGCAGACCAAAAAAGGAACAGCGCATGCACCTGTATAATAGAATGATATTGCTGGTAATAGGCCTGCGCTTTTTGTACCGGATCATATGGGGTGGGATAGGAAGCTCCGGCCGTTCCGGAAATGGTATAGATCATGCCCACGGCAAATAAAATAAAATAAACGGTTGCCAGGATGCCTGGTGATGGGCTGCGCTCAGTGCTGCCCGCTGTTTCAGAAGCATTGGAATTCATAATAAAAATGTTTTAGGGTTTATTAGAATAGTACTGACCTTGGCATGTTTGAAGATTGCCGGCAGATACTTTAAAAATGTGTTTATAACCGGACCTGATGACATACTGTTTATTGCTTTACTTCCTGGTTTAAAAAGCGGATCAAAGCTGTATTCAGTTCCTGAGGTCGTTCCTGCTGTATCCAGTGCCCGCAGCCCTCCAGGAGGATGATCTTTCTAAGGTTGGGCAGGACCTGTTTCATCGGTTCTGTGCTGCCGAATCTTACAGCGGCTTCTTTGGCACCGCCAATAAACAATACCGGCTGCTGAATGTCTTTCTTATACACTTCCTTTAACCGGGGGTAATCTGCATCCGTATTCCGGTAAAACCCCAGTGCGCTGCTCATGCCCGTTTTTTTATAGGCATTTACATAATAATCAAGGTCAGGTTGGCTCAGCCATGCAGGCAGGGCATCTGTTGTGGGCAAACTAGTCAGTAACCGGTCATCGGGTGTGGTCTTCGTGTACAGTTTTTCAATAGTACCTTCCGGTGCATTGCCGGAAAGGCCGTAAAAGAATCCTTTAAAAAAGCCTTCCGGTTTTTTTTCAAACTCGGCTTCCACAATGCCTTTTCGTTCAAAATTGGTAAATACGCTCGGCCATTGCCGGCGGATCACTGCCGGGTCTCTTGGTTCCGGATAAAAGGGAATACTAAGGGCGGCTACAGCACTTACCGTCTCAGGATAAAGCTGTGCCATCAGCCACACCAGATTGGCGCCCCAGTCATGACCTGCCAGTACGGCTTTTCCATCGCCAATGTGATCAATAAGAGCTTTTACATCGCAGGCATGCTGAAACAGGCTGTAATCTGCTACTAGGGATGTGACTTCCGATGCTCCAAACCCTCTCAGGTCCGGGGCAACGGCATGATAACCGGCCTGTGCAAGGGCGGTGAGCTGATGCCGCCAGGAGTACCATAGCTCCGGGAAGCCATGAAGCAGCACTACAAGCGGGCCTTTGCCGGCTTCTGCATAATGATAACGGATACCATTAACAGTTATGTACTGATGCGTGATCTGTGTGGAGTCGTTTGCTGTATTCATTGTCTTGTTGTTTAGCGGGTTTATGAAAACGGGGGTTGTGGCATGGGCCGGCAGATCCTGTGCGGTAATAAGGCCGGCTGCCATTAACAATATGTCGTAATAAAATTTGTGCATAATAACAGCGTTTAAGAGATGATCATTATTGTTTTCTTATGACAATATTAATAGCACGATACAGGCAATAGTATGGTGAAGCGACCTGTCTGAAGGATGTGTAGACAGGAGGCGGAATTGTAGAGATGAAAAAGGGCGCCTGGAGATTTGAGCGCAGCAACGCTTTGTCTTTGAGGTGATTTATTACAGCTAACCGCCAATCCGGCGATTTGGATTGAGGGCAAAAAGCAGTACCGGAAGTTTATACATAGCCAGCGCGGGGATTCATTTGTGAATAGCTGCAAGAAGCAGAGCAGCAGTCCCGGTTACAACCAATTTACTGCGCCCGTCAGCAAGGCAAAACAAAATGCTTTTATTATGTAGCTGCCACCAGGAACAGTTCCCCGCTGGCGGGTAGCAGGCCATCCGGGCGGTTGGCAAAATACAATGCCTCCAGGTCTTTGGTTGTAATGATCTTTGCTTCTTTAAATCCTGCTTCTTTCGCTAACGTCAATACTTCTTCCGGTGCAAAAAAACTCAAAAAAGGTGTTCCCGCCTCCCGGGCACCTTTTTCGGCTATTTCCTGTAAAGGCTGATCTTCCTTGTCCATCAGCCGGAGCGGTAAGTAAAAGGTCATGACTAATACAGAACCAGGCGCTAAAGTGGCCATCTGCTTCAGGGCGGCGCTGATTGCTTCTCTGGTAAGATAAAGGGTTACGCCTGTGCAGGCTACCACTGCAGGTTTATGCAGATCAAAACCGGCTTTTAATAATTCGTCCCACCAGGAAGCTTTTTCAAAATCGACCGACACAAAATGAAGATTTTCAGGAATACCAAAGCCCAGTTCTTTTAACCGTTGCTGTTTCCAGGTTTGTGTACCTGGCTGGTCTATTTCATAGATCTGTAATTTGAAGGCAATATCCGGCTGCCGCTGGGCAAAAGTATCCAGCCCTGCACCCAGGATCACGTACTGGCCAATCCCCTGCCGGCTTTGTACTATGATCAGGTCTTCAATAAAACGGGCACGGGCTACCATAGATGCCCGCAGGCGTTTGGTAAACTCCGCATGCATATCCGGGCGCTGCTGCCAGCCTTCTTCCGGAGCAATCAGCCGGAGGCCCGTGGTATCCTCAATAATGTGCGGCGCAGCATCTGTTTGTACATGCAGCGCCCGCCATAAGGCCGTTCTTACCGCCGTGTTATCCGGCTTATTTATGGTTTCCATGCCGCTAACATACTACTTTTCAGGAAAAGCAGGTAACAGCATCTTTGCTTTGGATCAGGATTGGTGGGGTAGTATAGCCGGCTGCTGACGGAGGAGGCTACCAATTCATCTGGTGACAAAATAGTAGTGACAGTTTCATTTTGTCACAAACAGATTGTCACAAAATGTTACAAAAAACGGTGCGGTAGCCGGGGGATATTATTGCGGTGCGTACAAGCAGGATTTCTTCAGTAACAGTCCGGTAAGCGCACTATGCCACCAAGGTAATAATGTAAGCACTTAAAGCTACAGAAAATAAGGCCGGCGTATTTCAGGCATGGACCAGAGCATTTTGGATTACAGTTTTCGTAAAAACCGTTTGTTACCAGGCGGCATATTTGTCTGAAAAACGGTATGGGTAAGGGCATACCTAATTGTTGAACACATGAAAGTTTAAAGGCTCCTGAGACACGAAGCGGGGCAACAGCCGCAAAGATATACCGGATTAGGCGGGCTTCAGCATTCATGCCAACCGGCTTATTGAACCGGATGCTGTAAACCAGGAAACACTGCGATATTAAACCATCCTGCCCCTGCTGCTAATCTATTTTTTCAAAAGGGGTGAATGCCTGTTTGGGCTCAAAATGGTTCCAGATGATATTCGATAGCTTCCGGGTCAATACTTCCGCCTCATTATCATCCGTCCAGCTCCGGTCTTTATTGTTCTTTGTAAGGATACAAAAAACATAATCGCCCCCCGGTGCATTTACCAGCACCACTTCGCCACGGGCATCATCTATTGAACCGGTTTTACAAATGGTATTTACCGTTGCCGGGATCTGCGATAAGGAACGGCCGTTGTAAAACTGGTTTTTTAAATACCGGTACATCTTATCCGAATACCGGGCGTCAATTACTTTTCCCTGCCGGATCAGGGTGAAAAGCTGCGCCATTTCCCTGGGAGTGGTTTGCCCCCAGCCGTATTTTTTCCATAGATCCTGGCGCCCTTCTGTGCGCGAGTTTACTTTAGTATTACGCAATCCCAGTTGGTCCATAAGCGGATTGATAGCAGCACCGCCGCCTGCAAGCTCCTGCAGCCAGATGGCGGCCACATTATCGCTATAACTGAGCATTAAGGAAATCATGGTAGACAGATCCGTCCGGGCACTGTCTTTATAAAACTGCATGAGCCCGGAGCCGCCGTACGCCCGTTTGGCATCATACACAAATTCCTGAGACAGCTTTAATTCCTTTTGTGCAATTTTATTAAACACGCCGGTTAGTATGGGCACTTTTACAATACTGGCAGTAGGAAATATGGTATCCGCATTAACAGCCACTGATGTATTCTTTTTTAAATGATGCACATATACACCAATATCTCCGTGGAAACCGCTGATCGCATTCTCAATTAATACTTTTAATTTTTTATCTTCTTTTTGAGTGTATCCCGGTAGGTATATAAAAAGTGCACTCGCAAGCAGGATATATCTTAGCATGAATAAACAGGTTTTAGCAAATATAAGAAAAGTCCATTCCGTACAGGAAGCGCGGAACGGACTTTATTTTTAAAACGGACCATAGAATACCTGAAAGCAGGGCAACTGCAGTTCCTTCCGCCACATATCCACCACCTGGTACTGGTCGTCAGGGACCAGTGGAACATGATATTTACCTTCTATCTGTTGTTTGAAAAGTTCTCTCTTCCATACACTATCCTTTATATAATTTCCTGAAGGGCGCATCGGTAACTCATTAAAAGAGATCGCATGTTTCTCTAAAAACCGCAATGCCTGTTGCCGATATTTATCTCCTCCTCCGGAAACCAGTAAGATAGGATGGCCGTTCTGATGATAAAAAGCCAGTGTGCTGGCAACGGTCTGTTCAACCGGTCGTTTTCACAACCTGAGGCATCAAAAAGATCACGGTCATCCATTAGATCGTTACAAATAATACAACTGATATTTGTTTCGGAGGCAAACCGGTAATGCATAGAGGGGGGATCTACAGTTCTTCAGATTTTATTTGTGAAACGTCAATACCAAGTTTTGCAAATTCTTTTTGCCCCTTGTCGGTAATGTAAAAATGCTTATCGGCTGGGTTGTCTTTTGCAAGCCATTTATCCTGAATAAATTTTTCTAAAAGCAAGCTTCCAAGTTTGCCACCAATATGCGTGTAGCAAAGTTTTGCCGGTTTTTTACTTATTTTACTCATTTTATTTTAATTTATCCGTTTGCTTTGTCTGCTTAATTCCATACCGTATTGCCGCTTCAGGTATGTCAATGTTTATCTTTTCAGTATGTTAAACTTAATGCACCGCCCGTCCACACCGCCTTGACCTATTTTCTTTTCGTATGTTTGAGGTAAGTATGCTTTATCTTTCATACCCATGATATAGACGAAGATGCCGTTTGAAGTATATGCTGATGCAACACTTGCCCATCTGCGTGTTTTGGCGCAGACAGGTTGTTCACAGACGTTTTGATCTGCTCCGCTGTATTCATTTTATTTTAATTTTTCAAAGTTGCCAACAGGTTCCCCAATCGTTCCAAACGGTCAAAAGATTCATTATAAATAGTGATGCTCACTGTTGTTATGCCCGTTATGTTCAATTAATGTGTAATCCCATTCAGAACCTGGTAATTCAGGATTTTCATCTTTGTCTGCAAAAGCATTGTATAGTTTGAAAATGGTTTTGAGACTTATCCACGATAAAATTAAATACTAAATTGCTGTTCATTTTATTTGTTTTTTAACTTACCGTATTCAGTTTATGATAACTGATGTATGATAAGGCGAGTATAATAATGAAGATGAGCGGAAAAAAAGATTGAAAATCCATTCCATCCACTGAAAAATGGCTGATGCTTGCAAAAATAAAATCAAACAGGAAGCCTGCATAAGCCCATTCTTTAAGGCGCTTCGGTATTTGTGGTATTATTAATATTAAAGCTCCCAATACTTTGAACACGACCAATGCGTTGCCGAAATATCCGGGGTAGCCTAAATGCCTGATCCCTTCTTTGGCAAGCTCAGTTTGTGAGGTGAGGGCGGGCATCACACCTTCCATCAGAAATATAATACCTGTGGTTATCCAAAAAATAATTTTGTTCTTTTTCATTGTATTGACCTGTTTATTGTTGCCTGTTTATTTTAAATTTCCGTCAACGGCTTTTGCCGTCAACGGTTCCTGATATCCATTGATTGGGTTTTAGCAGCAAGCGGTTTGTGCCCAAACCATTGGCCTGACAGCCCACTTCCGGTATAGCAGTCCCAGACTAATTGGTGTACTGCTTCAAACTCCCGTCTGATGGTAAGTGTGTTGTTTTCATGATCCATGATGACATTGAATGGCAATCTGTTCATTTCTGTTTATTTTTTGTATTGGTAAAACTGGTTTAGATTCCTGTTGCAATCCTGATTTTAGTAAGGTAGTTTACTGCTGACCAACGTGCCATATATCTGGTTTCCGGCAACCGGATTTTTTACCAGGTATTTGCATCTTTTACAGCTTATTTTTTTTCATTGCTGTCAGTAAGTTGTCTAAATTATCAAAACAGCCTTCCCAAATTTTACGGAACAGTTTAAGCCACTGGTCTATTTCTCTCATTTAACAATCTCCAGAATAGATCTCCCTGCCCTTGGGTTCCTGTTTTATAAGCTCGCACTCTGTCAAAATGCGTAAATTTTTAGACACCGCCCTGTAGCGGACAGGAGTGCGCCTGCGAAACCTTATCATTCCAGCTGGCAATCATGTTTTTACCGGGTTATAGTAAAATGTTAGGGCGCCTGAGCCAAAGGTTTTTGTTTTTAAGAGCTTAAAAGTAGTTCTATCGTTTATATTATTGAATAAGGGTAAACCGCTGCCTGCCACAACCGGGTGAACGGTTAATTGGAATTCATCAATTAAATGAAGGTTCAGCAAGGTGACGATTAAACTCCGGCTGCCCACTAAAACATCTTTGCCGGATTGCTGTTTAAGTGCTGAAACTTCTTCTTCAATGCTTCCCGCAGCCAACCGTGCACTTTCCCAGCTGATAGCTGTCGGGGCCAGCGTGTGGGAAAAAACAATTTTGGGAATGTTGTTCATGATCACAGCAAATTCGTCTATTGCAGGGTTACCGGTAGGATCTTTTACCACAGTTGGCCAATATTCCATCAATTGATAGGTGATCCTCCCGTAGAGAATGGCGTCTGCGTTCCGTAACAGGTCAGCATAATGCTGATGTAGGGCATCATCCGGAATGATTGCCGTATGATCACAAAACCCGTCCAGTGTCATATTAATGGCTGCAATTAATTTGCTCATTTTATTTGTTGCTGTAAATGATCCGTTTTATTACCTGATGCCCGTGAAAAGATAAACTATTTACGGGGCATTGACAAAGCAAAACGATAATTTTTTCTACTTATATAGTTGGGCAGCGGAACAGCATCCTAGTACAAACTCACCGCAAAAAATTGTAGCAAAGCAATACAGGAGGAATGGTAAAAAGGCAATTATAATTTCGTTCGCTGGTTAATATCAGCAGCCATAATGATTTAAGAATTCCAAACTTAATGGCTACAAAAACAGTAACTCCCAGAATGATAACCATAATAATGATGTGCCGCAGTTCATCTTGTTTTGTGCGGTAACGCAGATTTATTAAAGCTTTTGTGTCCTTTTGATTTTCCAGAATGTCACCACAATAGTTCCACACACGCTCCGCGCATTGTATTGTTTTGAACCGACATCGATAACGGCGGATTTAATGAATAATCCTTATTTTACGATTAACGTTATCCGGTACGCGCCCATCTTTATAAAGGAAGACGGGCAGGAGGGAATGAAACAAACTGCGTTTTTAGCCCCTTGCACTTTTTTACTATCTGCTAAATATATTTTGTATATAAATTAAATTACAATTTGAAAATTAATACACTATATTTTTTATATAAATTTTAACAGGAGGAAATCCGGTAATTCCTTTCCTAAATTTCCTGTTTTTTATAATTTTCAATTGGGCATGTTCTCAGCCCCGTCAGCGCACAACACCGATAGCTATATGCTAATACATCGCCGGGGCCGGACTATTTTCTGTTATCCCTCAAGCGGGGGCTGCCGAAACATTACCCGTTTTAGAACCGGATATTGTAATATGAGTAGTGCTGCAGAACTACCGTCATTATATACATAATTTGACAGAAGAGACGTTGTAATGATCATTTTCCGTGTTCTTTATTCTCTGCAAATATGCCGTAGCTATTATCCTTTTATTAACCGGGGCCGTTTAAAGATGTGTGCGGATAGGAAGCAAAGCAATAGAATTTATGCAGGTACCGGCCCTATATAGATCACTTATAATTCATTCAACCGTTCATCCTTATCAATAGATTCTGAGACAAGTTCAGAACGACATTCCGTTGTAAAAACGACTTTTGATACCGCTTCATTTTTTACAATCTGCCATATGACAGAGATAAAATGGGAGTTCTTTTACTAATAAACGGCTTACCGGGCCTCTGCGGAGGTTGCCCGTTAATGGTCAAGCATTATGTTAATTAGTCCGCGCTTAAAAATTTGCCTTTTGTTTTGTAGCAATGGGTGAGGGATCTGCTCAAATATTTTATTTGTTTTTAATTGTCTCGCTGAGGGCTTCGCCGTTACCAGCACCCCGGCTGACCAAAATAATTAAAACAGAATAGGGGGCATGCCCTGATTACTTTTAATCTTCCGATAAAGTTAGCGCCCTGCCACTTCCTTTAGCTTTTTTAAAACCTGTTTCCAGTTTTCTGTTGAATGCTCTTTTTCCTTTTCGTTCTTATTATTATCCTGGGTAAGGGTCAGCAGCGTTTTACCGTCCTTTGCATCCAGCTTGTAGGTAACGAGGTTATAATTTTCCGGCTTATCTTCCTTGCCCGACATGGAGCTCCAGTAAGTGTGCTCCAGCAATTTATCAGGCACCACCTTTTTAATGATACCTTTATCGTGGTATTTTTTCCCCTCATATTCGCCGGTGAAGTTAATGGCGCTTCCTTCTTTCCAATCGGTTAGCACTTCCGTTCCCATCAGCCACTCTTTAATTAAAGCCGGAGTGGTCAATGCTTTCCATACTTTTTGCGGCGCCGCATTTATTGTAACAGATGCGCGGGCTGTTAAGTTCTTTTCCATTTCTTTTTATTTTTAAATTTGATGTAAAGTTGGTCTGGATGCTGTACTTGCAATTGCACTTTAAGGATTTTTTCTAACACTTTTAGGTGTGCGCCCGAATTTTCTTTTAAAAGCATTATTAAAATATTGCGGTGTGGAATATCCCATGTCATACGCAATTTCAGCAACAGATTTTTGGGTGTCGCGCAGATAATCCCTGGCAAGCAACAGCCGCTGTTCATTTAAATAATTAAAAACAGTGGATTTGAAGGTTTCTTTAAATCCATGCTTGAGCTTGTATTCATTTAACCCTGTCATTTTCGCGAGCTGCGACAGCGTAAGCGGCGCCTTTAAATGTTCATTGATAATATCTCTTGCGGCAATAATTTTTTCCTTTTCAGTGTTGTTTTTTATAACGGAGCTTTTTGATTCCTGCGGGGATAGTATGGCTTCGGTGGATAGCACCAGCAGTTCTATACTTTTTGAAAGTAAAAACAATTGCTGTAAGCCATTCGTATACGGGTTGTGCAGTACCTGCCGGATGACCTGCTGGATAGGAAGGTCTATCGCTCCCCATTTGCCCGAAAAGATTACGTTTTCACCTTTTAATATTTTTTCAGAAAAGCGCTGGAGCGCGTCGTTGGCGTTATCCGTAAATTGTAAGAACTTTTCTTTTGGAAATTGAATCCCGAAAGTTTCAATTTTCCGGGTCTTATTAAAAAATTCCATGTCAAATTCTTTGGAGTAAAACAGGTTATGATGGCCGCCTGCCAGGTCAAACGATTTTCCAATCTGGTTATAAGTAACGCTATAATCGCCTTTCAGACCAAAATGAAGGCGAACCACATCTGCATTGCTGTGCCCCTGATGCATATCGTTTTTAGTGAATGAAGATTTTGCATAAGTCAGGCGTATGCCATCACAAAACCAATCCTGCATATCTGTTGAAAGGTCTTCACGGGAAATATCAGACGGTATTTTCACGTTTCGATAAAAGATAAAGTATTAAAAATATGGGTTGTATTAATAGTTTGAATTGAATTTAGTTAAATGTATTTATCTGATGTCTATAACTATGCCATTTTTCAATGATATTGGTTCTGTAAAGTCAAAAATTTTAAAGACATATATTTACCCGCAGGCATAATATAAATTATAGCTGACGAACCTCCATGACGGGCAGACAGGCGGCTTATCCGGCCTCCGCAGCGATTGCCCGCTTTGTCCTATAATGTTTTCGCATTATGTTAAGTAGCGCACCTTTAAAATTTTGACTTTTATGCAGTGGGAGTGCGTGAGGGATAGAAGCAGTAGCCCGCAATGGAGCGCAGCGTAATGAGGACTACAAGCGGATAGCCCGACCCCGGTTAGAAAAACAAGGAGAGGGCAGGAGGCGTAGTCTTTTCTTACCGGGGGCACGCCCTAATAAATAAAATGGTTTGAAATATCAATACCGTCTTCCTGCATGGTGGCAATAGCTTTCGGATTTACTCCGTGCGTTTCCACACCTGCACTGTAAATAGCTGCTTTGCCGTGTGCGAAGTATCGTAAATAGCCCTCTGCTATTTGACTTCTGCAACTGTTCCCTGTACAAAGTACTAAAATTTTCTTTTTCATTTTTTTTGTGATTAAACGGAGAGCCAGATAATATTGGTAATACAAAACTCCGGGTCAAATCCAAAAAATGAGTTGCAACCCAATTACTGATGTCGTTATAATAACTGGCTTATTGTATTTGGCAAATTTTGTTTCATGAATCAGAAACAACCGCTACTGGATGTACAACAAGAAGATTTCATGGTTTGTAGTTCTGATAAATTTACTTTTTGTTTTTGCTGCGGAATACCGCATTTGTCGCCTGCCAGACAAGCCGTTGTTTTGCTTTGCAGTATAAAATGTGTTCCGTCAAACCCCAAAGCGTATTTACTTATTGTATCGCCCTGATATTCTATTTCAATTTCGGCATCTTCAATGCTCAAATGCTTTTCCGAAACTTCTATGATTTTTAAAAGTTTTTCGGGCTTTAACCGATGGCTAAAGTCGTTTGCGTTCCAAAGTTGCAGGCTCACTGCCTTTTCATTCCGGATAGTTCCGCCACAATCAATAAAATCTTTAGTTATAAATCCGACTTCTGTAATATGGAAATGTTTGGGAACAAAAGTTCCGTTTTCTAACTGAAATTGCACATTGTCTAATGTTGGTAAGATTCCCTTTAGTTCTGATAATTTCATTTTATTTGATTGTTTTGTTTTATTGCAATATTGCGATAATAAAAGTAAAAAAAATGCTTAGCAGCATTTTTGATTAGCTACAGTTAAAATGATCTTTGAAAAATAACTTTTCAGTATATTAAAGGCTTTTTCGTTAATGCAGTAACAAACTGAATTACCCTCAATGTTACCTTTAATCAAACCTGCATTTTTCAACTCTTTTAAATGTTGTGAAACGGTGGGTTGTGCCAACGGCAATTCGTTCACTATGTCACCACAAATACATTCATTCACTTTCAGTAAATATTCTATAATGGCAATTCTTGCAGGATGTCCCAATGCCTTTGCGATTGTAGCGATTTGATTTTGTTTATGAGTAAAATGGTCGGTCTTAGTTGCGCCCATTGATCAGTAATTTAATATTGCAATATTACGATTAATATTTTATATGCCAGATTTAAAAAAAATCCAGCCTGAATCTTATACCCAGCGGTCTTGGGTTAGCGGCGAAGTAGATTTGTCATTAAAAGGCACAAATAAAGGGCATTAAGTTCATTCGGATGACAGTTTTTTTTTAATCGTCATCCCAACCAAACGCGCTTTCAGCGGGTGCGCAGAGGGATCTGATCTGTTACAGAGATCTCTCCGCTCGTTCTCCAAACTCGGTCGAGACGACGATCTTGTATATTATTGGCTTTCAATACAATAAGATACCTGTCATGAACAGCAGAAGGAGGGATAGGGTCGTGCATTTCCCGAAGCTCCAGTTTTTTTATTCCTGCATGATCTTTCATTTTCTTGCACAAACAGCTGATCATTCTTTTATGGTTTTGCTCTTGCAAAAAAGCGGTTCCAGTTTTCATCATCTTCCGTTGTCTGGTTGACAATGGCTTTCAGCAGGGGCAGTATATTGAGATCGCATCAGAGCCAATAAATTGACGATAACACGGGGCCCTTTCCAGGAAGACCTAAATATTATGTTAAGTTGGAGGGACCGGATCTTCCATAAAAAAGAGAGTGTAAGCGCCTATTTTCTTTATAACAAATAATTGTAGCTAACGTATATTTTCCCGAAGAAAATCAGTGTAATTAGGGCATTCGAATAATCAGGCAGCGGACACTTCAGCCTACACCTTCAATAGAGCTGGCGTGTTGCTTTTTGTGCCGGGTGCTCGTGTGCGTGGGCGGCCAAACGGCGGAGCATTCCTTTGGCCTTGATTTTTTCGTTCTTTTGCATCAAGGCAAAAGAACAAATAAAAAAACTACGTGAACGCTAGCCTGTAAAAAATGGAAACAAGGCCCATCAGGCATATTGCATTTTTTACAGGCCAGGGAGCGACCACTTCCTGATTTTTTTTGTGCGTGGGTAAAGAAAGAAAAAGGCTTTAAATGCAGCGCCTGTGCGGTGGCTTTGCGCAGTAAAATTTGCGGCGTAAATTTCTTTAAAAACGCCGTCAAAATTTTACAAGCAAACAGCAAGAAATATTAACGTCTCAAAGCCATAATGCGGCACCGCAGACATAATATAGAATTATAGCTGACAAACGGATAAGACGCCGCCACCGCGGCGGCCCTTTTTGTCCTATAATTTATATTATGTTAAGTAAATAATTCTGACATTTCCGCCTCTTTTCAATGGTCTGGGCCGCTGCCACCCTTATAGCAAACATAACCGGAAAATTTCCGTTTTACCAGATTGTTAATGATGACTCCGTTTTGCGCAACTTTATTGACCTGGTGAACCATAAGCCGTTTGTAAACGCTGGTTGTTTTCCCGATCTGCATTTTATCAAGGAAAGCATTTTTTAAGAATACCGGCAGCAGGCTTACCGCCAGGAAAATGTAAAGGATCCTGTGATCAGCCAATCCAAGACAATAGATGAAAACTGGCATTAAATTCAGGACAGACCAAACCAGGTTAGGTACCATATTATACATTGCTAACATGCGCTTTACCTTTTTTGATCGGCTGAATTCATTCTCCGGTTTTCAATATTGCTCTACGTTTCAAATATGGCTGTGCCCGTATCAGCAAACTCCCAATACCCTTCCCCCATCTCTGCCTCCAGCTCTCCAAAATCCCATCCGCAATACCCGACAAAAATTTTAAGATCCCTGCCGGTTAAAATTCCGGCATTGATCTGAATGACAGCCTGCTGAAAATTTCCACCCACATATAATTCGTTTTGTATGCGCAGACCACCTTTAATTAAACCGGGTCTGCGATGTATAAAATACAGATGATCATGATCTACCGGTCCGCCGTTGTATAAAGGGAATGCCGGGCTGTGCCGGAATTCAACCAATTCATTCATCGGCCTTGGAAACAGCTTGTTCACAACAAAGCCCATAGCACCTTTTTCATTATACTCCGTAATGAGCACAACAGCCTGTTTAAAATTTTCATCATCCATGGTAGCACTGCTTATAAGAATTGTGCCGGCACTGATATCCATATCTTATTTTTTTGGAAGCTGATCAAAACTGATGCCGGTTCAAATTTAGCGCTTTCAGTTCGGTTAGCTGCTTTAGCATCTTTCACCGCGCTATTTAAGCGATCTGCTTCGTACATTAACCAGAATACCCAGCAACTGATCCATGAAAAGCTGATTGAAAAAGCAAAAGAAAAATTATCCGCCACTACCCTGTCTGTCAGTGAAATTGCTTATGAGCTGGGCTTTGAGCATTTACAATCCTTCAGCAAATTGTTTAAGAGCAAAACCAGCCTGCCGCCGCCGGAGTTCCGGCATTCATTTAATCAGAAGCTGTCAATCGCTTGTGTTACTACAGTTATTCCGTAAGCATTTTTACCTCCGCCAATAGTAAAGGGAACGCCGGCTCTGCCATGCCACCGTGGTCATAACCCTGTAACTCCAAAAGCCTTGCTTTGGTATTACCGGTCAGCTTCAGCATCCGCAGCAGATATGCATTTTCTTCATAACGCCCGTACAACTCTTTTTCCCGGTCGCCGGTGATCAGTAGAACCGGTGGTATTATTTTCCGTACATGATACAGGGGTGCCAGGGAATCAATTACCGGCTGTAAGGGCGGGATACCGCGTTCTTCCCGTACCGTAAAATGGGTAATGCATTGAGGACTGAAGGGTACAATACCCAGTATACTGTCTGCATCAATACTGTAGCGTTGTAAATATTTTTTATCCAGCGTCAGCATCAGATCCAGGTACCCACCTGCCGAGTGGCCGGACAGGACGATCTTTGACCGGTTACCGCCATATTGCGCAATATGCTCAAATGCCCAGGCTACGGCTGCTGCCGCGTCTTCAATATACTGAGGGGCTTTTACCTTTGGCGAAAAACGATACCCCACCCCAATGATGGCATAGCCCTTATTCATCAGTGCCGCCGGAATTTCCTTCTTGCCGGCTTTCAGACCTCCTCCATGAAACCAGATAATGGTAGTAAAATTTTTTTGTTCCTTTGGATAGTAAACATCCAGCCGGCACTGGCTTTGCTGGTAAGCATCCTGTTTTACCGATGCAGGATAATAAGGGATGTCCTTTTCAGTAGCATAATTGTTTTGCGCTTTTGCTTTTCCTTGCAGAACATTTAAAAGCAAAATCAGAATCAATAATCTCTTCATAATGCATCTGTTTTAAATTCCCGATTCAGGGAAAAACAAGATACGGCTTTTTAAAGACCTGGCCCAATACTGCCCGGGGCAGATGTATAAACCCTGTTGCCTCCAATGGCCGCCTGACCAGATGGCTATGCTGTATACATATCTTTTGCTGACAGGCATAAGTGTTTCTGATTATTCTGCGCTGCTTTTTCTTGTTTTTCATCCGAATGTTCGGATTCCGGAACACAATTGCGACTACTGCGGCCAAAAGGCGGAGCGTTCTTTTGGCCAAGCCTTTTTATGCGCGTAAACTATTATTATTGTTGGCGCTTACGAACTCCCTTCGGGAAGATTGGCCACCTTTTATGGCAACAAAAGGTTGAAAAGAAGATGAGTTGAAGAGCTGTCATTGTATCACCCAAAAGGAAATGATTGAGAAGTTGGAGAGATTGATCAATAAATAAATTTTTTTAGTGCGCGCCCGACTTCTGGCCGAAATGTATGGTGTGGAAACAAGGCGTTTGAATGAGCAGGTAAAGCGTAATATTAAGCGGTTTCCTAAAGACTTTATGTTTTCCCTTACCCAAAAAGAACTTGATAACCTGATGTCGCAAATTGCGACATCAGGTTTAACCACAAACTTGGGAAGGCATTCGAAAACTCCCAATGCTTTTACAGAACAAGGTGTAGCCCTGTTGTCCAGTGTATTGAACAGCGATACTGCTATAGAGGTTAACATCCGCATTATTCGTGTATTTACCAGACTTAAGGAATACACACTTACTCACAAAGAGATATTGCGACAGTTTGCACAATTAGAAAAAGAAGTAAAAGGCAATAGTCGTGATATTGAGAATATTTTCGCAGTGCTCAGAGAGCTAATCGAAAAACAAAGCCACCCGATACCAAGAAATAAAATCGGTTTCAAACGGTATAATGAATGACTAAGAGATAATGAACAGCCGAATTGAACAGTATAAATTTCGCTCCTTTGGTATTGCGCACCTGTTTCGTAGCGGTAGCAGCAACACCAACAAACGCTGTTATGCCGTTGGTACCTTTTCCCGCGCATAAGCCACACTCAGCACCAAAGTTGGCGGAAAAAAATAAACTGATGCGTTCGTTCTGCTGTGCTGTCCGGCTTTATTAAAACACTGGCCCTGCGGCTTCTTATTGATCTTTTTGTGCTGTATGACGGGTGGTAACGGAATCAATGATTGCTTTCACAAACGCGTCCTCCTGCTGTTCACTGGCAAAGGCTTTTGCAGCAAAGCTGGTATCATATTTCAGGTAACGGAAGGGCCCTTTTTTTATACGGATGCTGATGGCTGTATGGCCCTTATTTTTACGTACGGAAATATGGACATCGGGATTGTTTTGGCACGAAAGCGCTGCGATCGAAAGCATGATGAGCAAAGTGCCCCATCCCTGGGTTTTGTTATATTGCATGCGATTTTTGTCCAAAAGTAAAACCGGCACTGATAGTCCGCTTTTAAAAGTGACAGAACAGTTTATAATTGGGATGAAAAATAAGATATCCTCTTTACAGACCTCTTTAATGCCACGAATGCACGAATCTCTTAATGCTATTAATCATTCCACCCGCCACCCAGTGCCCGGTAAATATTGGTAACTGCATTGATCTCTTTCCCCTTGGTTTCCATCAGTTCCAGTTTGGCATCCAGCGCATCCCGCTGTGTCATCAACACTTCCAAATAATCAGCGCGGGCGTAGCGGTACAGGTCATTAGACACTTCAATGGACTTATTCAATGCATCAACCTCTTTGGATTTCGCCTGGTATTTCTGCTCCATATTATGGATATTGGAAAGCTCATTGGATACTTCGATGCAGGCATTGAGCACTGTTTTCTCATAATTATATAATGCCTGCAGTTGCCGGGCATCGGCATTTTTGAACTCCGCTTTGATTGCATTCTTATTGATCAATGGCGCTGCCAGATCGCCACCGATAGAGAACAGCAGGGACTCCGGCAAATGCGTCAGGAGCCCTGGCTGAAAAGCATCCAGGCCCACTGCAGCAGAAAGATCCAGCGATGGATAGAACGCGGCACGGGCCACTTTCACATCCAGCCTGGCTGCCCTTAGCTCCAGCTCCGCCTGGCGGATATCCGGCCGGTTACTTAAAAGCTGGGCAGGTATGCCCGTCTTTACCTGTTGCGGCAGCAGGGTCAGGAAGCCGGTCTTTTCCCGTTCCACGGGCTGAGGATAACGTGCCAGTAAAAAATTGATCTTGTTCTCCCCTTCTTTAATTTGCTGCTGGATGTCGTACGCGCGGCTTTCCGAATTCAGCACTTCTGCTTCAAACTTTTTTACAGCCAGCTCATTGGCTTTTGCCGCTATCTTTTGCACTTTTACAACCTCCAAAGCATTTTTCTGTAATTGCAGTGCGGCCTTTACTATGTCCAGTTGATTGTCCAGCGACAACAGCTCATAATAGGTATTAGCGATCTCTGCCACCAGGTTGGTAATGACAAAATTTTTCCCTTCTATGGTGGCCAGGTAGCGCTCTACAGCGGCCTGCTTCTGGTTACGCAGTTTCTTCCAGATGTCTACCTCCCAATTGGCATAAACGCCTACATTATAATCCGGCAAAACGTCTGGCACTTCTTTGCCCGGCGTAATCTCGGTTGAAGCATCGCCCGCGCCCTGGCTGGTATAACGGCCTACTTTATCAACCCCTGCCCCGGCCTTTGCTACCACGCTGGGCAGCAGCTCTCCTTTTTTCACCCGGATATCGTTCCGTGCTATTTCCACTTCCTGTAAGGTCGTTAACAATTCCTGGTTGCGTTGCAACGCGGTATCTATCAGGCTGACCAGATATTTATCCGTAAAAAAGTTGCGCCATTTTATAGAGGCCATATTGCTGGTATCCCCCGGCTGCTGTTCATAGGTGGCCAGCGGAGGTGAATGCTCTTCATGTACTGTAACGGCAGGCGCTTTGCAGCTCCCCATCCATAAACAAACACCTGCGCAAATAAGAAAAGAATAGTGCTTACTAATGTTCATGATGATCAATTTCTTCTGTTAACGGATTTTCCTCTTCTTCTTCTACCAGAAGGTGCTTCTCAGATATTTTCCCGAAAATGTAATAAAGCCCCGGAACAATGATAACGCCAAATACGGTTCCGAACAGCATGCCGCCGGCAGCCGCAGAGCCAATAGTACGGTTGGCAATGGCTCCGGGGCCTGTAGCAACAATCAACGGAACAACACCGGCAACAAATGCAAAAGATGTCATCAGTATCGGGCGCAAACGGGCCCCGGACCCTTCAATAGCGGATTGCAGCACGGTGTTGCCTTCCCGGTGCCGTTGAACGGCGTATTCAACAATCAGTACCGCATTTTTACCAAGAATGCCCACCAGCATCACCATTGCGATCTGTGCATAGATATTATTCTCCAGCCCAAAGATCTTCAGGAAACAGAAGGCGCCAAAGATGCCGACCGGCAACGATAAAATAATGGGCAAGGGTAAAATAAAGCTTTCATACTGGGCGGACAGTACCAGGTAAACGAATACCAGCGAAATGATAAAAATATAAATAGCCTGGTGCCCCCTTCCTGTTTCGTCTTTTGAAATACCGGACCAGTCTATGCCAAAGCCTCTTGGGAGTTTTTCTTTTGCCACCTTGTTAATAACATCAATGGCAGTTCCGCTGCTTATGCCGGGAGCAGGGCCTCCACTTACTTCTGAAGAGTTGTACATATTATACCGGGTAATTTCTGAAAGGCCATACGTTTTCTGCATGGTCATGAAGGCAGAGTAAGGCACCATTTCATCCCGCTTATTTTTTATATAATATTTAAAGATATCTTCCGGCAACTGGCGGTACTGGGGCAATGCCTGCACCATTACCTTATAGGGCCGGTCGAACTTAATAAACCCTGTTTCATAGTTACTGCCTACTAATGTGGAAAGGTTATCCATTGCATCATCCGTATTGATGCCTTTTTGCTGTGCCTTATCATTATCTACAGACAACAGATACTGCGGGAAGCTGGCGCTGTAGAAAGTAAACACCGAGCTTAATTCCGGCTGTTTGTTCAGTTCTTTTACAAAGTCCTTGCTCACCCGTTCCATTAAATGATAATCGCCTGTACCTGCCTTGTCCAGCAGGCGGAGCTCAAAGCCTCCTGCGGCACCATAACCCGGCACAGCCGGTGGCGGAAAGTATTCAATGGTAGCGCCTTTAATATTTTTTGTTTTTTCTTCCAGTTCTTCCATTACCTCTTGCATGGTATGCTTTCGTTTGCTCCAGTCTTTAAGATTGATCAATACGGACCCTGAATTAGACCCCGTACCTTCTGAAAGGATCTCATATCCAGCGGTAGAAGAAACAGATTGGATATCCGGCATTTTTGAGGCAATGGCCTGTAGCTGCCCCGCCACTTCATCTGTACGCTCCAGCGTAGATCCCGGAGGGGTTAATATAACAGCATAAAACATACCCTGGTCTTCATTGGGTATAAAGCCGGAAGGCACGGAAGAACTGAAGCCCCAGGTACCCGCAAGAAAAATAACCAGTACCAGAAAGGTAACGACCCTCCTGTTTGCTACAGCACCAAGCAGCCGCTTGTATTTACCCTGCAACCCGTTAAACCAGTTATTAAAACCGCCAATGAAGCGGTTAACCAATGTTTTTTTCTTAGGCTTCCCATGCGTATTTTTTAAGATCATGGCGCACATGGCCGGAGTAAAGGTCAACGCCACAATGCCCGATAAAATAATAGATGTGGCCATGGTGATGGAGAACTGCCGGTAAAAGACTCCTACGGGGCCCGACATAAACGATACAGGTATGAATACAGCGGCCATAATAAGCGTTATGGCAATAATGGCGCCCCCGATATCCCTCATAGCGGCAATGGTGGCTGCCTTGGGCTTCAGGTTTTCATTCTCCATTTTTGCGTGCACAGCTTCTACCACCACAATCGCATCATCCACTACAATACCAATGGCCAGCACCAATGCAAAAAGCGTGATCATGTTGAGCGTAATGCCGAAGAACTGCATAAAGAAAAAAGTGCCTATTAATGAAATGGGAACGGCCAGAATGGGGATGAGCGTAGAGCGCAGGTCGCCCAGGAATAAAAATACTACCAGCCCCACTAACAAAAAAGCTTCCACAAGCGTATGTACCACTTTTTCAATAGAGGCGTCTAAAAACCTGGATACATCGTAGCTGATTTCATAATGCAGCCCTTTTGGAAATGAAGCAGTCTGAATCTCTGCCAGCTTTGCCTTTATATTTTTTATGACCTCACTGGCATTGCTTCCATAGGATTGTTTTATTACAATGGCTGCAGAAGGTTTTCCGTTAAGCTTTGAGTAAATGTTATAAAACGTATTGCCGAACTCCACATCCGCAATGTCCTTCAGGTGCAGCAATTGCCCATCATCACTGGCTTTTACAACAATATTTTCATAGTCCTCCTTTTTACTGAAGCGGCCGGTATATTTCAACACATACTCAAAGGCCTGCGATTTCTTACCGGAGCTTTCCCCCAGGCGGCCGGGTGACGCCTCAATGCTCTGCTGGTTCAGGGCCTCCATAACTTCATTTGCTGTTACCTTATAAGCCAGCATACGATCCGGCTTTAACCAGATGCGCATAGAGTATTCTTTATCGCCCAGGATATCTGCAAACCCCACTCCGTCTACCCTTTTTAATTCAGCCAGAAGGTTCAGATCAGCAAAATTATAAAGGAACCCTGCATCCAGTTTGGGATCATCGCTGTACAGATTCACATACATCAGCATATTGGATTCCTCTCTCGTTATCTTTACACCTTCCCGCACTACCAGCGGCGGTAATTTATTTACAACCGCTGCTACCCGGTTCTGCACGTTTACTGATGCTATATTGGGATCTGTGCCCAGGTTAAATACTACCTGAATGCTTGCTTCTCCATCATTACCGGCATCCGATTCCAGGTATTTCATGCCCGGCACCCCATTAATGGCCTGTTCCAGCGGAATCACAACGGCTTTTATCAATAATTCGCTATTGGCGCCCGGGTACTCTGCGGTAACATTCACTTTTGGCGGGGAAACGGATGGGAACTGCGTAACCGGTAATTGTGTTATGGCCAGTATACCCAGGAACACAATGATCAGGGAAATGACAATAGATAAAACCGGCCGGTTAATAAACTTACTAAACATAGCTGCTTCTTTTCTTCCTGTAAAAATTATTCATTGATCAATTGCAGTTTACTGATCACCTGGTCGGGTGCCACGTATACCGGTTTTATTTTCTGATCGTCCTTAACGGATTGTAATCCATCCAGCAGGATCCTGTCTTCTGCTTCCAGTCCGCTGTCGATCACATAAAGATTAGGCAGCTCAAATTTTACGGTAATATTCCTGGAGTGCACTTTGTTGTCTTTGTCTACTATGAAAACATAAACCTTATCCTGCAGCTCATAGGTGGCTTTCTGGGGAATGACCAGGGCATCCCTGACGGGCAGCTTCATGAGCACTTTCCCGGTTTCACCGTTTCTTAAAAGATTGTCCGTATTCGGGAATTTTGCACGGAACTGGATATTGCCGGTGGTATTATCAAATTCGCTTTCAATGGTTTCAATAACGCCCGGGCTCTTATGCTGCTCACCATCTGCCAGGATCAGTGATACCGTTTTATTGGAATTGGAAGCCGGGTCTTTTTTATAGTTCAGGTATTCATTCTCTGATACGTTAAAATAGGCATAAACGCTGCTGTTGTCCGATAAGGTGGTCAATAAGCCTCCCTCATCAATCAGGCTGCCCTGTTTGAACTTTATCCGGTCGATATAACCGCTGAAAGGAGCCCTGATATCCGTAAACGAAAGATGCGCACCGGCCAGGTTCATATCTGCTTTTGCTTCACCATATTTTGCTTTTGAAAGGGCCAGCTCATTATCGGAAACGATGTTCTTATCGGCCAGTATACGGGTATTGTTCAGATCCAGTTCGGCGGTCTTTGCAGCGGCCTTTGCCTTCTGGTACTCTGCTTCATAGATCTTTGGCATTATTTTAAAAAGCAGCTGTCCTGCCTTTACATATTGCCCCTCATCCACATAAATTTTTTCAAGATATCCCTTTTCCTGGGCTCTTAATTCCACATTGCGCAGGGATTGGATCTGGGCAATATATTCCTTGTTATAAGCAGTGTCTATTTTAAGCGGATTGGTTACTGAAAATTGTTCTGTTGCTGTGCTTTCCTGTTTCTTTGATGCACAGCCCGTTGCCTGGAAAATAACTGCACACAAACTGAGCAGCAATGCGATTCTGTTCATTGTTTAGCGATTGGTTTGAATAAACGATTGATTCTGTTCTTATTGATGAGAAACCCCAGGAACCCGCCGGAAGTATTACCGTTTCCTGGTTATTGATGGAGCTGCATTACTGAAAAGTATTGCAATACCGGTTGCATTCAGGTTAGGAGTTGGATTGATGATGCAGAAGGGAATACATTATACCCTGATGATACAATGCAGGATGTTCCTGTCCTGTTGCGACTCCTGCCAGGAGGCTTTTGTACGCAGGTAACTTTTAAAATAAGGAGTATTTTTGGTCAGCCGGCAAAAATGAACTGCCATGAACGGCACCGGCACTGAATGGTCTGTAACCACTGTGTCATCATCTTTGTCATCTATATCATCGAAACAATAATCCTTTGAGTCTACAGGAATATTGGCCGCATTTTTAAAACGGATCTGTGATTTATCTGTCGATTGACTGATAAAGGATATAGGAAAAGAACACTTGTTAGTGTGAATGGCGAGGTGATATTCGCTCCCTACAAAGAATAAGATATAAAGTAAAAATATTTTATACACGCGATCCATCTCTTGCGCAAAAGTAATTCTCCTGTGATTGATTATTACAGATACGGTCGCATTTTTAACATTTTATAGCGATCCCTATCAATAGTCAAAATTAGGAATTAACAATAATCACCCATTATTTTCTCCTGTAAATTTTTTCCTTTCATTTCTTCCACCAAATTATTCAGTTCCGGCTCGTGCTGGTCTTGAGGCCTTTATATCACAGTTTATGCCCGCACAAACCACTTACATTTCCCCGGGCTGATGAAAAATAATTTTGGTGTTCCCTATCCAGAAATAATCGCCTTCTTTTAAGACGGCTTCTGTAGTAGCTGAAAGGCGGGTGGAATTTTTTGAAGTATTCAGAAAAGTACCGTTCTTACTGGGCGCTGTATCCTGCAAAAAATAGCGGTAGCCTCCTTCCGGGTCGCGCTTCCGGATGATCTGGCAATGGTTCTTGGAGATAAAACGATCAGCCGTTCGTATTCCAAAATCGGCTGCGACGGCTCCGGGCATATCGTTCCACCGGCCGATGGTAGTGTACGCTTTCTGAATAAAATAATGCTGGCCTTCGGTCAGGATATTGGGTTCCACTTCCAGGTAAGCTGCAGTGTTCTTTATTGCTGACGGGTCAATATCAATGACCGAGGTTTCCGGCTCCTTTTCCGGAACGGCTATTTTCTCATCCAGTCCGTTGTAAAAGAACCGGCTCAGCTCCCTGCCGGTTTTAAACCGCTTGAGAGGGTCTTTTTCAAGACAGCGCTGTACCAGCAGTTCCAGCCAGCCGGGAATATCACACTCACCGGGCCGTTCCTGCTCTTTTTCATACACAGCTTCCATCCTTGTGGTGCAAAGATCAGGTACCGGAGCGCTTTTGTGCTTTTCCTCCAGCGCTATCATTTCAGAGGCCTGTTTGTAATCCTTTACAGGAAAGGGAACAGTACCGGTTAATAGTTCATAAATAACAATGCCCAAACTATAAATATCAGAAGGTGTATCCACCAGTTCTCCGTTCCATTTTTCAGGAGCTTTGTATTCGGCCATGCCGTCTTCTTTTTTACTATGGCGCACTGCATCCGGGTCAACAAAGGACAATCCAAAATCGATCAGCACATAACGCCAGGAACCATCTTCGTTTTTGGCCCGGATGATATTCTTGGGATTAATGTCATTATGAATAATGGCATTGCGGTTGATAATCACAGAATCAGATGCCCGGTTCTGCGGCATATTGCCTGACACATAATAATGGTGGCAGTAGCTTAATGCAGCGGCCATTTGGGCAATAACATCCAGTGTATCCTCAATGGAAAAATAACCATCGCGCTGAATAATGGTTTCCAGGGTCTCACCATCCACGTATTCCATTTCAAGGGAGGGCTTGTTATCCAGTATGTATTCATTATAGATCTTTACAATATTGGGATGATCCAGTTGTTTCAGGATCTCTACCTCATCTTTAAAATCTTTATATTCCTTTGCGTCTTTATTGTCCAGCACAAAATCCAGCTGTTTCAGGGCTACTATATGCTCCGGGTCTTCTTTGCTGCGCGCCTTAAAAACGGCAGAGAAGCCTCCGTGCCCAATTACTTTTAAAATATCGTACCTGCTTGCTAACTCCTGCATCTGCAATAATTATTTTTACTTTCTATATGTATAAAAGACGGCAGTTGCCTTGTGGCAGGCTCTAAGGTGCTACACCTTATGCCTGCTTGCTGTTGTCCGGCCCATTACAATAACAAGTTCCTTTCGATCGTCATCCTAGCGCAACGTAGTGGAGCCGAAGGATCTGTTATGATGGTCCTGACGTGTGCTACAACGGAAGCCATGGTTCTATTTGCCGCCCTTCGTCAGGCTGCCAATAACAGATTACATGATACGTTGAAAACCAATCCTACTTTAGTCATGTTGAATTCCCGCCCGGACGGGTATTTCAGCATTTATGTATAGTATCACTCAACAGGCCCTGAAACAAAAACGGATCCCGGAACCAGTCCGGGGATGACATCTTTAGGTGCCCCCTAAGGAGGATTGTCATTGCCTCATCCGAACTTTCGGATGATTTTATTTTTACAAATGGAAAACTCAGCATGACATTTCACTTATGTTGCCAATACTATAAAGAACTTATCATTTAAAACCCAACACCCTGTTTAAGGCAACAGGCTAAACTCAAGCACCACGGTATCATTAAAACAAATAGCATCGCCGTCCTTCAGAATGTGCGGCACAGCTGCATTTCCAAGAGTGACCCCGTTAAAATCGTCCAGCGATGTATTGAATACTTTTATTTTATGGGCGGGATTGTGGAGGAACTTAGACCGATACAATTTATAGGCGCCTGTTTCCTTATCAAATACAATGACCGCATGCGACCGGCTGACGAAATTATTGATCTTATACTGCTCTTCATTTTTTTCCTCAATGCCTACAAAGGCAATGTCGTTATGGATCTTTGGGCCGTTCTCAATTTTGGGATCTTTTCCCCTGCCAATGAAATAATGCTTGCCGGTTGGCTCAAGAATATACTCCGGCTCCCACAAAATGCCTTCAGCCGCAACCACTTTTGCTTTTATTTTTCGGGCAGCACCTTTCGGCGTTATAACCTCCACGCCTATCCCCGCCATGATTGCGGTAAACTTTCCAGCGTCTTCGGGTTCATGCACCAGCTCTAAGGTCAGGTCATCTTTATAGGCAATTCCCCTGGATCTGAATTCCCTTTTAATGCGATTGATGAACTTTTGATCCTTTATCAGTGTCATCAGTCCCACATTCTCAACGGAATTGTCCTTATAGGCGGAATGAAAGATCAAGCCGGATACGGTAGTATCGCCATACCCCAGCATACGGACGGTGTTGCTGATAGCCCCTAATATCATCTCTTTCAGCTCTTCAATATTATCTATCTTCGAAGCCGTTCCCGGTGAGCGTAACTCCGGATTTGCCAGCAGCTCTGTTTGCTGCGCTTCAGCAGGCTGTTTCCCTTCCCCGGCCTTATCAAACAACTCGTCATCGGCGTTAAGCCGTTCAGCCAACTGCTCCATTTTTTTCTTTAACCAGTTCATAATATCAGTTTTCAGTTTTCTGACTTGAGACTTCAGACCTTCTCATTTTTTATTGTAAATTTTTCATTCCTCACTCTGCATTTTACATTTCCTATCCTTTCTCATTCCTTATTTAATATTCCTTATTTCTTATTCTCAATTATCCCCTGCTTTAAAAGTACCCTGCATTTTTTAATTGTTTTAAAATATCCACAGCCAGCGCCTTTGCGTATTCTGAATTGCCGATCTCTTCGATCCGTATCGTAAAAGCGACAGGGGCATTCAGCTTGGGCGAAGCTACAAAAAAAGTATACCAGGAATCGGTAACCCTTTTCAGGGTTGTTTTTTTGCCGGTCTGAATTACTTTGTCCCGCTCCGGGCTTCCGGTTTTTCCATGTACATCCAGCCCCGATGCTGCTGCAACTTTGGCGGATTGCTCCCGCATAAAGTCGCTGATTAACCCGGCTGTTTCCGGCTGTTTAGCAATAGTTACAGGATCTTGCTGAACCATCCTGCTGCTCCAGCTTTTATACAGGAACCGGGAGGGTTGCAACAGACCGCTGTCGGCTAACAGGCCCGACATTTTAGCCATTTGCAAAGGGGTTACCATCAGCTCGCCCTGGCCCCAGGCAATATCAGAATAACGCGATTGTAAACGCCTGCGGGTATTCATCAGCCGCCGGTTATTGAAGATCGCTTTACCCTGGGATACAAATTGATTCCATTCCTTAAAATACTTCTCATTGTCATAATTCTCCGGCCGCTGAAAATGAAAACCGCCTCGGTTAAGGATATTGATCCCTAACGCGTCATACAGGTTAAACAGGGAAGCCTGCAGGTTCTTATCATTTGCCAGCTTTATAAAATACACATTACTGGATCTTACAATAGCGGTACGCATATCCACATTCATATTTTCCGGCTCGCCTTTATGAATGATCTCCCCGGGGTAAATAAAATAGCTGAACCGCGCGGCCTCCGGGCCGTACTGGTTCATAGCCGCGGTAGCATCCAGGATCTTTATGGTAGAACCGGGCCTTGAGTTAAAGGTAATACCCAGATCCTGTGGTATAACTACTTTATCCTGGAAGATCTGTTTAAAAATGGTCCTGTAATCAGATGGCTCGATATTACTGATGAGCTTCAGGTCCCTATAGGAAGGTGCGGGGTTGGATGCAGATGCCAGCACATCGCCTGTTTTAGCGTTGATAGCAACAACAGAAGTACGGAAGGCCCTGGAAGCAGCAGCATTCCGGATCACCTCGCTGATCCTTTCGTTTAAGGTAACATCCAGGGAGAGCTGGATGTCCTTATCCTTATTATTCTGCAAGGTTACCCATTTACTGTTAATGCCTTCTTTTAAAACGGGTACCAATGCGCTGTAGTCATATTTTACCAGCTCAGACTCCTTACTGGTGACCGGAAGGAACCGGTCTTCCCTGTAGCGATCAGAGGTTTTTTGAGAAGTAGTATACGTTACATCAAAACCTTTCAGCTGGGTATAATGGCGGTACTCTGCGGCGTAGCCGGTTTCTTCATCATTGGCGATCTCCTTGTTATAATCGCCCAGCCAAAATAAAAGATCCGGCCCAAACGGATAATACCGGTGCTGGTCCCGCTTCAGTTGCTCCGCATATAAAGCAGGATTTGCCCCCAGCGGAATGAGCTTATTTTTTTGCTGGTCAAATGTTGTTTTATCGGAAGTAGCCAGGAGCACTTTATTCCGGTCATAGATATTCCCCGACCGGATCTGCCGCAGAAAGATCCCGATCCTGGGGTTATAGCTGTATTGCCAGGCCCCCTTCCGGTTCAGCACCAACGCAGGCTTTACAATGTATTCACCGGATTTATACTGGTACCAGAACAGGCTGCCGGTAAAGATGAGCAGCACAGCAAAAAAAGTAAGGATCGCATAGGCGTTCACATTATCCGTGTGCGCTTTTATATATTCCATCTCAACGGCTTCGCCCCTTTCATTGGAAAGAATAAGCACCCACAGGAAAAGTGACAGGGTTACAATAATGCCTGCGTTTCCCTTGCTTAAGAACGGAACGGAGATGCCGGTCATCGGGATCAGTCCGAGCGTGCCTGCTGTGATCAGGAAGAACTGGAGCATCGTGGCGATTGCAATACCCGCTACAAGATAGAACAGGAATGGCTTCCCGGTTCTTCTTGCTGCCAGCAGGGAACGATAGGTCAATAGTCCAAAGGCGAGGAAAATAGCGATCAGTGCGATGCTACCCAGCTCCTCCCCGATGCTTTCAAGAATCATATCCGTATGATAAGCAGGCATTACACTTGAATAACCTTTACCTAATCCCTGGCCCCAAAACCCTCCGGCATTTAAAGACCAGATACCATGCGCCACCTGGTCACCTCCGATCAGCTGGTTTTCCCATATATCTTTAAACATGCCGTTACGGTCAGCCAGCCGTTGGGTAAATTCAAACGGCAAGGTTGCCAGCAGGATAAAGGACGAGATAATAAGAATCATAAAGAACACAGACTCATGCCGCTTTTTAAAGAATGCATAGGCCAGTGTGCCGGTACAGGCAACAGCGGCTACCAGCGGCAGGTAATTATGCTGCGGCGTGTTGATAAACCGGGAGGTGATTATTAACAGCGCCACATAAACAGCTGCTGCTGCTATCATGGGAAAGAATTCATCCTTGGCAAAGGAATAGAAAAACAAAAAGGTCAGGCAGAGCACTACCGCAGGGCCAAGATCGCCCAGGGCGGCATAAATACAAAGCAGGAAGCCGAATAACAGCAGCATTTTTATACTGTTCTGGACCAGCCACCGGTTATCGGGGATGTTACGGAAGTATTCTGATTTTACGGCAAAATAAGCTGCAAAGAAAACGATCATCAATGCTTTGGACAGCTCGCTTACCTGGAAGCCAAACAGGTTTACTTTTACACCGCTTCCCTCCGGGCCGCTACCGGCAAAAAACAGGGCCAGCATTAACAGGATGGAAAGGAGCATCCATGAATACCCGCGCGGTGCCTTTAACAGGCTGGCTCCGGGCCGCAGGGCATATACGGGATCAAACCACCGGGAGTGATAAAAACGCATCACCGGGTTGTTCTTTAAAAAGAAAAGAAGCACAGAAAAGAAGAGCAATACAGCAGTTGCACACCGGGCCATTCCGCTGCCGTGGATCATATCCCGCAGCGGGTCCTGCATACTGTATAAAACAATAATACCTGTACCGGAAAGAAAAAATAATAAAGGAAGGATGAACTGATCGCTCCGGTAGTTTTTCAGCCACAATACAAAATGCAGGATCCAGAATGACAATACGAATAATGCCAGGTTGGTAAAATACTCTTTTTTAAAATCACGGGGCGTGCGTACCGTAAAGACCCTGTCGTTCTTTATCTGTCGGAATGCTACCCTGTCCAGCACCGGTATATTATGCAGCCGTCCCTGGAAACGGAAGGTTTCAGTGCCCTGTATGGCTGCTACCCCTTTTGCCGGTCCAAAATCATAACCGGGTTTTATGGCTATCACGCGATAGTTGCTTCCTTTTTTAAGGTTATAAAATTCATAGGCGCCGTTCTCATTGGTACGGGCAAAAAATTCTGTAACCGTATCATCAGGTTTTGTGCTCAATGTGTCAAAATAACCGGAAGGAAATATTTCGGTCAGCTTTACCAGAACACCGCCGGCAGGCACATCGGGCTGACCGGCTTCATGGTAAAACCGTATCTTACCCTGAATGGCTAATTTGGTTTTTTCATTCTGAACCGCCACTTCATCAGGATACTTTGCAGGGGCCCGTGATTCCTGTGCGTAGAGTGCGCTGTCCATATCCAGCCGGGTAATGGCATTTAAAAAACGTAATTTACCTTCTTCGCCTGAAGTGTTTAAAAAATCCACGGCCGGTATCATTAAGCTGTTCTTGTTCAATGCACCGAGGTTGGGCAATACGCCCTCCTTGTCTACAAGATCTTTCAGCCTGCCTGAAATGAACCGGATATAATTTTCGTCCGTAAAATATCCTCCCCTTGTAAGAATCTGCTCTACCACGGCCTGCTTTAAAGGCGCGGACAGGTTCACTATCTTTCCGCTTTTATACCCGCTGTCAGCATCCGCAAATTCATTTTTTTTATGCTGATAGTATGAAAAAGCCATAGCTGCTGTCAGCAATGTAACAGAGAGCAGCAGTATACGCTCAATTCTCCGGGGATATAAGGTCATTTTTCTTTTCTTCATTGAATTAATAGCCTTGCAGCGCGTTCCTGTGCGCGCTATCTTTATAAATAGTATCCGTTGCGTTGATCAGGGTATCCGGTTGCTGCAGGTGCGAACTATCTGAAACGGGGAGCGTATCCATCCGGATCGCTGTAGTATCTGTTACAGGAAGCGGCGCTGCTTCTTTTGAAAAAAAAGAGCCTGTTCCGTTCCAGTTCACCAGGTATCCGATAACGAATGCGATGATAACCGGAACCAGCCCTGTTTTTTTTTTGACCGTAGCAGGCGTATTGGGTTGCATATGTGCTGGTTTTTCTGTTGGAATATTTTCCTGTGCAATAGGAACTTCAATAGTGCTTTTTACCGCCTTTTTCCTGCCTGCTTTTTTTGCAGCCTTATAAGTGGCCAGCACCACGGTAATATTATCCTTCCCTCCCAGTTCATTGGCTTTATCGATCAGTTGCTGTGCCTTTTTGGGAAGGCTTTCACCGGTTGATAAGATAGCTGCCATCTGTGCCCGGGTCACCAGATCGGTCAATCCATCAGAACAAAACAGGGCAATATCGCCCGGCAGAAAGCTATGTTCGCCTATATCAAAATACTTACCGGAATCCTCTGCGTCTAAAAACAGCTCCCCCGCCATTTTGCTGATCTCATTCCGGCGCGGGTGCTGCATGGCTTCCTGTTCTGTTAAATAGCCGCTGTCTTCCTTCATGCCCACATCAGAGTGGTCCCGCGTTATTTTCAGCATATGGCCGTTCCGGTACACATAACCACGGCTGTCTCCCACATGGGCTATATACATCATTTCTTTATCAGCGTCCAGCACCGCAACAGACAACACGCAGCTCATCCGGTTCAGGGCCTCCTGCCGCCCGCGTTCCTCATAAACCTTGTTATTTGCTGCAATTGAAGCCTCTTTCAGCAATTGCAGAGGCGCGCCAAAACTGAAATGCTGCAGATATTCTTCAATGGTTTCTTTTACCATCGATGCTGCCTCGGCGCCTCCTTCATAACCGCCCACCCCATCAATGGCCCCTACCAGTGCCCTGGACGGCGTGTTCCATAAATTGGGAACGGCAATAAAAGTATCCTCATTTTCTTCCCGCCTGCGGCCGAGATCCGTTTGGCCATATAATTCAATAGTTCTGTTCATTACTTTACTTTTGATTGTAACAGCAACACCAGGATAATAAATAATAACATTGCAATACCCAGCATACTCTATTTAGTTGACAGGTGGACAGCTTTTACTATTGATAGAAAAAACTTCATGACTGATCAGTTGTACCTGTAAATTACTTAAAGTGAACATTAAACAAGCGCTTTAAAATCCAGCTGAAAAATACCGCATACAATACTGGATTCACTTTTTAGCGGGTGCCATACGGGGTTTTCTCCAACACGGCTCAGCTCCAGCCTTTGCTCATTTACAAATGCATCCGCAAACAGGGCAATATAAAAAGCACGGGCCGCATCATCATACCGGATCATTATATGCTCCTTTTGCAGGCTGCCGCTTGGCTCATTGATGCATAACAAAGTAGCCGTGCTTGTCATTCCATCAATTGCCTTCGTGATCTTTAGGTGCTTTTCCCGCATCGGAAAACTGTAACGTTGTTTATTCAATACAAACTGGATGGTGGCCAGCTTATCAACCGGCGTACTGCTACCGGCCCCGGAAGGCAGGTGCTGCGCTGTTGCAAGACCTTCCAGAAACTCCTTATTAAATTTCACCCTGAAATGTCCTTTGGACAAAATATCAATATTTGCGAATGTTGTAGGATTCAGGTCATATTTTGAATATTTTGAATGTTTGCTGCTTACAGAAACTTTAATATGTTCAGAAGATAGTTCTGACCAGGATTTCTCTGATGTTGGGGTGCTGATGACCTGGATGGTTCCCGGTTCTATTTCACGGTTATCCACGCCACGCTCCGAGGGGCAGTATTGAAAATCCCAGTAGTTGCCAATGGGCTCATAACGCGGGTACTGCGTTTTGCGCTGATTAATATAATCATAAAATTCATCCAGTATCCCCTCTGTAATGCCCGCCAGGCGGAGCTCTGCATGTTTGTAATCTTCGGGGCGCATTAAGATCAGGTAACTGCAGTCATACATCATACGCTTATTAAATGATTCCCGCTCCACTGTTTCCTTAAAGGAAACCAGTACCTGGTCTACCAGTGCCTGGTTCGTGAGGCGCACTTCCTCCTGCTCTTCCTCATCGTCCGGCAACAGCCATTTTTTTAATTTGTCAAACATAAAAAATCATTTAAGATCTTATTAAAAGTATTTTAAGTGCAGCGTCAGAGGATGACTAAAAGTACTGTCCGCCTGAACCTGACAAAGGGTAATCTTTACAATCGAATCATGCTTCTACAAGCTGTTAATGACAAGTGCTGTATTATTATGATAAGCAACAATATACAGTACGTCATTTGGACCGTAGCGAAGCGGAGCGGAGAAATCTCGGTGACAGATGAGATCCCTCCACGCATCCCCTTTCAGCGGGTTTGGTCGGGATGACGATTGGATAAATTGTCATTTTAATGAGCATAAAAGCAATGTTTTTATGGTTGCCTCAGCATGACAATCATTTTCGTCATCCAAATGTTCGGATCTAAAAGAACTAACACTACGTTTTATCTGCGCTCAACCGTACAACCAGAGCGTTTTAAACAGCTATAGCATTCGCCGGGCTGTGCCTCAATCGCCTGCGGTAATTTTAAATATCCCTGTCCTGTTGTAACATATATTTTCATCTGTCTACAGCTTTTCAATTCTTCTTTCCACGATGCGCACGATCTTCAGTTCTTTGTCGAACACGATTGACACATCTATATTATAGGGGATCCAGTCATCTTCCTCCTTCTGCTTTATTTTATATAACATATTAAAATCAACATATGTATTGCCATTAGGATTATGCGTAAATACATAAGAAGAACTGGCAATATCTGCATCTGTAAAACGCCATTTGCCATGATACTGGGCGCATTCTTTCTGGATGCTGGTCAGGGGCTCGCTGCTTTTATTATAATACTGGTCTACGGTATCACGGAAAAAACGCGACAAGCTTCCGCAATCCTGCCGGGTACGGTAATAATCATTGATCCGGATCTTTATATCGTTTTCCAGCTTTCCCAGGTCTTCACTGGTTACCACCTGTGTGCTTGTTACCGTATCAGACCTGGCTTCCACTGTATCTGCCGGGGCAGGGGGCGGCGGCAGCTCATTTTTCTTTGGCCTTGGTTTTGTAACCGTTTTTTCTTTGTTGGGTTGTTTTGCTGCTGTTTTATGGGTATCCAGCATTGCCATAAAACGATCTTTATTCAGGGCAAAAAGTACCAGGGCTGCTACAATAAAAAATACCAGGAAGATGTATCCCAAATGGTTTGAGCCCGTTCTTTGCAGCGGAGGTGCTGCTACAGAAGAATCTATATTCCCGACAGGCTCCTTTGACGAAACAGGGGTAAACAGGATGGTTTCATCTGCTATGGGCATACCGGCATCTATCCTGCGCAGCTCCTTCCGGTCTTCCGGATTCTTTGCTAAATAAAGCGGCAATAAACTGCGCCAGGGCTCCGGAAGTGATGAAGTGTCCAGATGATTCCGGACAATATTTTCCTGGATCTCAAAATCAGAGATCTTTGATGCATCATAAGGGGGCTTACCGGAAACCAGGTGATAAAAAGTAACGGCCAGGGAATAGCTATCGGTTTTATACGACAGGTTTTTGACATCATATACCTGTTCCGGGCTCATATACATTAAAGTGCCCATTCGGGAACCTGTTTGCGTTACCGTAACATTATCGCGCAGCTTTGCAATGCCAAAATCCAGGATCTTTATCTGTCCTTCTTCGGTCAGAAAAAGATTGGAAGGTTTTATATCCCGGTGAATAATATTTTTCCGGTGCGTGTACTGAAGGGCATCTACCAGGCTGTTCCACCAACCGGTTAACTGCTGTGCAGTGAACCACTCTCCTTCTTTCATACGATGCGAAAGATCTTTGCCTTCCAGGTATTCCATGATCATGCAGGGGCAACCATCCACCGTGGAATAATCATATACGTTGCGGATATGCGGATGATTTAACTGAACCATCAGCCGGGCTTCATTTTCAAAACGATGCACCACCTCCGGCATCTGGCAGAACCGTTGCTGCAATACTTTTACAGCTGCCGGTTTTTGCAGATAATTTTCTGCATACCAGATAGCTGCCATACCACCCTCGCCCAACTGGTACTTTAGTTTATAACCGTTAATGGTTGTATTCTCCATTGCCTTACTTTCTTAATCTTCTTCCTGTTTGCCTGATGATCTACGTCCCGTATTTCTGCTCTTTCAAACTTACTCCAAATATCTGTAACTGCCATACCCTGCCTTTATGCTTAATACATTGTTTTCCACAATGTAACCTGCAAAATAACCGTCCTTCCTGTCCGGACCTCTTAAAATTGGGATAAAACCGGTAAATGAAGGGATTAAAACGGTAAATGGCCTCAGTGTGCAGTATGTATTTTTATTTTAACTGTAATTGATCATCAATAATGTGATTAAGAAGGCCACGAATGCACAGATGAGTATTTATTCAGGAATTCGTGGCTATCCTCTATATTTTTATACGTCCTGTAAACGGGTTCCTGTTGCTTTCGTATTTATAGGTAACTTGCCTTTATGAGCCTCTCTTCTGTTTTGAATAGCATTGGGCTACCCCACGCCGGCTATGAATCCGTAGCAGGTGGCGATATTAACCAGGCATACCGCATCTGCTCCGGGGAAACTATTTATTTTCTGAAAATCAATAAGGCCGCTCCTTACAGCGGGCTCTTCAGAAAGGAAGCCATCGGGTTGCAGGAACTGAGCGCCAACAGTGATTTTGTGGTTCCGCAGCCTTTAAAATGGGGCAAGACGGAAAATGTGCAATACCTTTTACTGGAATGGATCCGGCAGGAACCGCCTCAAAACAACTCCTGGTACCTGTTGGGAAAATTGCTGGCAGCAATGCACCGGAAAGAACAGCCGTATTTTGGATTTAGAGAAGATAATTACCTGGGCACCTGGCAGCAGGTGAATACACCTGTGAGCACCTGGAGCCGGTTTTATGCTGATTTCCGGATCCTGCCACTGGTGAAAAAATTGTATGATGATCAGAAGCTTAACAAAATGGACAGTATCCGGGCAGAAAAATTCTGCAAAGCGCTGGCCGCTCTTTTCCCGGAAGAAAAACCTTCTTTATTGCATGGAGACCTGTGGAACGGCAACCTGCTGTTTACCTCACCGGGAATGCCCTGTGTTTTTGATCCGGCAGTATATTACGGGCACCGGGAAATGGATATTGGCATGACACTTTTATTCGGTGGGTTTAACGAACAGTTTTACCAGTCGTACCAGCAATATTACCCTTTACAGCCGGGGTGGCAGCAGCGCTTAAATTTTACACAGCTGTACCCGCTGCTATTGCATGCACATCTTTTCGGAGGACATTATATACATACTTGCCGCAGGATACTCGCTTTATTTTAATAACCCCGGCAGCAGTATACCGGAGTAAAAGTTATTCCTCCTCATTGTCTTCCTCCAGGTTATTATGCTCACCGCCGCCAAGGCTGTAATAATTATTCTCCTCGTCTTCGGCGCCTATCCGTTCATCGTCATCATCCAGTTCTGATCCCGGAATATCCAGCCCTTCACTTAGCGGAGATTCATCCGGTTTTCTTTTAAAAGGTTGTTTTTTAGCCCTTGCATAAATATCATCCTTTGCGGGATATACAGGATCTCCAAAGATCTTTTTCTCTTCGGAGGCTTTCCCTCCTGTTTTTGTTTTTTGCTTTTTCATTTCGCTCCATTTTTATATTTGCGCATTATCTGCAAACAACTGTAGGGCAATGCTATTGCCTCAGCCATTTTGGGACCTGTTGTTCCTGCTTTAAAGTTATTAATAAACCTAAGCACGTATCATTAACAATAAAAAAGCGCATGTTTATGATAAATTTTGGATCACCACATCTAAATATATAAATCATGCTTTCAGACCATAAAATTATAGCTCTTTATTGTCATATATGTGCTCCGCTGCAACAAAAAAGGCCCTTTAAAAACAACTTCATTGCAAGGATTTGATAATGATCTATTAACAGATTGTTAACAGTAATCGTTCACCTTTGCTGCCAGAAAACAAATCAGCATGAAGATTTTTTTTACCTGCGTTTCATTTCTCGTTTTATCTTTTCACCTGTATAGCCAACACAACGATCCAGATCCCCACTACCAGCCATTAAACGGCGACAATTATGTGCAATCCAAAAATTATTACTTCCTCACACTTTTGCAATATGATAAAGAGGCGAGGATATTGGTGGAAAAGGATCCGGCGCTCAGTTCCCTGGCAAAACAAAAACAAGCCAATCTAAAAAGCGCGCTTGATTCTTATAACAATAAAGCTGCAATTATTACCGCAAAAATGAAGTTCACCAATGAGGAGATTGCACTTGTAGGGGAACGGTTGCGCACCTTGTACAAAGAAGAGAATGCATTGGGCAGGCTGGTACGCCGGCACCTGATTCCTTCCGGCGCTTATATCCGCTTTGTTAATTCCAGGCCACAGGATTTACTGGCAAAGGCATGGGAACAGGATGCAAAAGGGATCAACTTTGCTATCGGTGTATATGGCGAAGGTGAAAAGCCGAATTATCCCAATATCGACTCCATTAGTTTCGATGCTCATGGAAAGCAACTTGCTTCCCTGATGTACACGGCTGCTTATGGAATTAATGCTGAACTGCAGGAAAATTCATTATTCTTTCTTCTCTCGCTTTATAGTGCGCTCCGTTTGCTGGAAATAAATGACCGCTGGCAGGCTGCTGATTTTGAACCCATGGCGGAAACTGTGAACAAGGCCGCTGCTGAAAAAATAAAGACAGTTAACTGGAACAAATATCCCTACACGCTCATTCTGATTCCCGGTGCCGGTCCTGATGAGTATGGTGTTAAAATAAGCGCTGAAGCCAGGTTGCGGCTACGGCTGGGTGCTTTGCAATATCAAAAGGGCATGGCTCCTTTTATTGTTGTGTCCGGGGGAAAAATACATCCCTATAAAACAAAATATTGTGAAGCCCTGGAAATGAAAAAGTTCCTGGTAGAAACCCTGCATATTCCGGAATCAGCTGTGATCATGGAGCCTCATGCGAGGCACACTACTACGAATATGCGCAACACGGTACGACTGATCTTCCATTATGGGATGCCGATGAACAGACCCTGTATCACTGCTACTTCACGGTATCAAAGCGCTGCAATTGAAAAGACCCTTGCTGCCAGATGCTTACAGGAACTTGATGAAGTGCCTTATAAAAACGGCAAACGGCTTTCAGAGACAGAAGTAGAATTCTACCCACTGACAGATGCTCTTCATATCGATCCGATGGAGCCTGTGGATCCATAATGCTTTTTATCCTTCACTAATATTAAGTTATGAGAATTTTGATTGTATTGATCATCACTCTGTTCGCCATTGTTTTTCCGCACCGGGAAAATATAAACATGCGGATCACTTCATCGCTGACCGTTGATTCGCTTGGGGCATGCCAGGGTGCTGCCTATGATAAGAGACGGCTTTTTCTTTACGGAGACAGGGAAACAGGTATTATCCGTGAATACAGGCTCCACCAGGACTCTGTGGAATATCTACACAAAGAGTATCGGCTCACAATCAATGGAGAAGATTTGATCAATCATCCCACTGGTATTGCGATGCAGGAGAATTACCCTGTGTTCATTGGTAATAGTATCCGGCTGAATAAAGAAGGCACATTGTGGAAAGCGGTCATCTATAACGTGAACTGGGAGGGCTTGCTTAAGACAGGTAACCTCGACAGAAACCTTCTGAACACCATTGAAGATGATGCCTGTATTCAGGGAACAAGACCTGAGTATGTTCAATATAAGAACAAATGGTACGTGGCAACTGCCGATTATGGCAATCAGCGAAACGAAGTAAGATTATATGATCCCAAACGCCTGCAACAGGCTAAAAGAACTTCTGAAAAAGGGGTGCTGGTGAAGCAATTCACCTGTTCTCCCTGGGTGCAAAATCTTCACTGGATGCCTGAAAAAGGTGTATTGCTGCTCATCCGGAATCAGGTGGAAGGCAGGAAGTGGCGATTCTCCTTTGTTGATCTGGAACAATCAATTACAGCCGGTAAGGAGCAGGTACTGAAGGTGATTGATATCGACCGGGAAGATGAACTGGAAGGATTCAGCTTTCTCGGCAATACCAGCAAAGGCGTTGCTGTAAGTTCTTCGCGGCGCAATAACGTTAACCTTATGGATATTACCTGGCAGCACTAATGTTTGCCAGCGACAGCATGTGGGGTGAATTTTCCTGCTGTTCCGAAGCTTCGGAAGCACGGACAAACGCAGATGAGCATACTGCTGCGGAAGGTTTTCACGCGCTGTTTTATGACCGATAGAGTACCACCTTTTTATTAGCGTAATTAAACAACTGAAAATAAGAATCATGAAAAAAAAGAAAAAGGAACATAAAGCAGCTGGAGCCAAAAGCGCAGTATTCCCGCGCTTCATCCATTTCTTTATGTTAATGGGTTTGCTAAGCGGGTTACCCGTACAGGCACAAACCCTGCAGGTAACCGGTACCGTTACCAATGAAGAGAACGAACCCTTGATCGGAGTAAATGTATCTGTAAAAGGTGCGCAAGCAACCACCACCGATTCTTTAGGGCATTACTCGATACCAGTGCCTAAAGGAAGCCTGATCAGTTTCTCACATACAGGCTATGGCTCGCTCGAAAAAGAGCCGGCAGGAAGCGTGCTTGATGTGCAGCTGCAGAGTTCCTCCACTATGATGGAAGAAGTACAGGTAGGTTATACACGCTTACGCAAAAGTGATCTTACCGGCGCTGTATCAAGTGTAAAAGCCAGTGAATTAAATTTAAGCTCCCCTACTGTCAGCCAGGCGCTTGTTGGTAAAGTAGCGGGCGTACAGGTATCTCAGGTAAGTGGCGCTCCCAATTCAGGTACCAAGATCCGTGTAAGAGGGGTGGGCTCTATTAATGCAAGCTCTGAGCCTTTGTACGTGATCGATGGTTACCCGATGGGAGGCAATATCAGCTCCGGACCGGGCAACAGTGGTAACAGTGCAAGCGGCTATAACCCCAATACTTCTAACAACGATATCTTTATTAACCCGGAAGATATTGAATCTATAGAAATATTAAAAGACGCAGCCTCTGCTGCCATCTATGGATCAAGAGCTGCTGCAGGCGTGGTTCTGATCACTACCAAACGCGGTAAGGAAGGAAAAGGAAAATTTGAATACGATTATCAGGTTGGCATTAACCAGCTTGAACATAAAGTAAAGCTGCTTGATGCAGACGGTTTTGCAAGATTATTTGTAGACGGCCGTAACCTTGCATACAGGGATATCCTGGTTGCCAAAGGTATTCAATGGAATGACGCCTTTTATTCTGATGATAATGCAACACGCGTGGCCAAAGCCGGCGCTTCCAATGCTGCTTCTGTTACAATGATTAATTCCCTGTATGATTTTGCAAATCAAAAAGCGCTCAAGTCACCTGTAAATACAGACTGGCAGGACGAATTGTACCGGAATGCACTGAACCAAAGACATAATATTTCGTTCTCCGGCGGAAATAAGAGCGTCCGCTATATGCTGAGTGCAGGCTATCAGAACCAGGATGGAATCATTATTTCCACTAACATGCAAAAGATAAACCTGAGGGCAAATATTGATGCTGACATCTCCAAAAAGTTTAAAGTAGGTACCAATATATTTGTTACCAACACCAACAGCAAAGAAGTAGAGGAAGGCAGGTTTGACCATGGAGCCATTCTTGCAGCGCTGGTATATATGCCCATCTTCCCGGTATATAACGATGATGGAAGCCTTGCACTTGGTCTGCCTTCGCAACCCATAGACGGGTACACGCATTCTTTCCAGGGTATCGAGAACCCGGTAGCGCTTGCCACCAAAATTAAAATAACACGTAAGGGTACCCGTGGTACTTATGGAATGTATGGGCAGTATGAGATCTTGCCGGATTTAAATGCCAAAATAAACCTTAACGCTCAGACCTACACTGAGAAATATGATTACTACTACCCTACCGATCTGAGTAGTGGCGCTAATCCGCCCAATTCTGCTCAGGCAATAGCGGCAGCCAACGCTACTGCAGAATTCCTGGACACTAAGGATGTATTAGGCGAGTTTACATTGAACTATAAAAGGCAATTCAGCAAGCACAGCTTCGATGTACTGGCCGGCTCTTCGGCGCAGCAAGGCACACAGGATATTGTAGCTGTTAATGCCAAAGGTTTTTCCAATAACTACATACCGGAGATCACTGCAAAAGGCGCTGAGGCGGCCAATTTTACGTTGATAGCACCAACAGGTAAATCAACGACTACCATGTTGTCCTATTTTTCCCGTGTGATCTACAACTACGACAGAAGATATTTTTTAATGGCTTCTTACCGCAGAGATGCGTCTTCCCGTTTCGGGTCTGAAAACCGTTGGGGACAATTTCCATCGGTGTCGGCCGGATGGGCACTTTCCAATGAAGATTTCTATCATGACTGGTTAGGTGAAGGTTCTTCTTTAAAATTAAGGGCAAGCTGGGGGTTGACCGGTAATAACAATATAGGTAACTACAATTATGAACAGGCAGTTTCAAGCGCTGGTGGTGCTGTAATAGGCGGGACCGTTTACAACAGTATTGCTGTAAGTAATATCGCCGATCCTAAATTAGGATGGGAGTCTACTTCCAGCTTCAATTTCGGGTTGGATGCGGCATTGCTGAAAAGCAGGCTTTTCGTTATCCTTAATTATTATCTGAGTAAATCCTATGACCTGCTGTATAATCAAAGTATTTCTGCATTGTCCGGATTCACAACCATTATGACCAATCTTCCTAATTCCAATATCCGGAACAAAGGATTTGACTTACAGATGGATGCAAGGATCATTCAGAAAAGAGATTTCAACCTGGGTTTCAGTGGCAATATTACTGCCAACAGAAACAAAGTGGTCAGCCTTGGCAGTGCAAGTGAACTGTATGCACAAGGCGCTGAAAGGCCTTATAATACGCACGTAACACGTGTGGGCGCTCCTGTAGGTATGTTCTACGGTCTTACTGTTGCGGGAATGGTAAGGGAAAAGGATATGCCGGGAATCAATGCAGACAGGCAGGTTTACCTGGCTAATGGCAACAAGTTTCCCGCCGGTTATAAACTGGCAGGTGTTCCGATTTCTACTTACTCCAGCACGCCTTTAGGCCCGGGAGATCTGTATTTTGTGGATAAGAACGGCGATGGTGTTATCAATGATAATGATAAAGATATTATTGGTACTCCTTATCCTGATTTTACTTACGGATTTAATGTAAGTGCTAACTATAAACGTATTGACTTCAGCGCTTCTTTCAACGGCTCTCAGGGGAACCAGGTTCTTGACGGCCAGGATTACTATATCCGCAACTTTGAAGGATCCGGTAACAACTATGCTGTTACAGACAACAGGTACCGCAGCGAAGCAGAGCCCGGCGATGGACATGAATACAGGGCTTCACGCGGTGGTACGCAAAGCAACAGTACCCGTTTGTCCACCTTCTACCTGCAGGACGGCTCTTTCTTCAGGTGCACCAACATTTCACTGGGATATACGTTCAATACGGCAGGTGCCCTGAAAAGAGCAGGGATCAGTGGTTTGAGATGGTATGTGGGCGTGGATAATGCATTCACTATTACCAAATACCTCGGTTACAATCCTGAAGTGGATTATAATGACGGACAGAATTACAGGTCGGGTGTTGATTATGGTAAATACCCGCTGGTACGTGCCTATAATACCGGTATCAAAGTCCAGTTCTAATCATGTTAACAACTTTTAAAAAAATAATTATGCAAAAAATAATTTATTATACTATAGCAGCTCTTGTGATCGCTGGCGGTCTGTCAGGCTGTAAAAAAGGCTTCCTGGATCAGCATAATCCCAATTCGGTGGCTGTAGACAAGGCATTCCAGTCGGAAGCCGATATTACCAATGGCGTATATGGCGTTTATCAGGCATTAAGAAGTTCAAATTGTATTGGCGAAGGCGCCAATACCTGGACAGATGACCGTTCTGACGACATCAACACTACAGACAATCAGTCAAACAATGGTGAGCCCTTTCAGTTTACCGCATTCAATCTCGGCGCAGGCAATATATACCTCCAGAACCACTGGACTGCATTATATGTGCCTATTTCAAGAGCCAACCAGATTCTTTCCGTAATCGATAATATAACATTTGCCAGCGGGGCCACGAAAGCGCAGTATATCGGCGAGCTGAAATTTGTACGTGCATTGATGTACTTTAATCTTGTAAGCGAATTTGGCGGTGTTCCTTTGGTAACCGAAAAACAAAAGCTCACATCCAAAGAGGAGGTAGATGCATTGACAATAAGGGAGTCGCCGGAGAATGTGTACAACCAGATCATCGCTGATCTGAAAGATGCATTGAACAGCGGTCTGCCGGAAGTGCAGCCTGCTGCCGGAAAAGGAAGGGCATCCCTTCAGGCGATTAATGGTTTATTGGGACAGGTATACCTGCGTAAGGGAGCTACACTTGGCGGCAGCGATGCGGCTGCTGATTTTAACAATGCCAAAAAATACCTGCTGGACTGTTACAATCAGAAAACCTTTGATGCACTGCAGGACATTCCCTACACAGATGTATTTGATGTGAATAAAAAAACAACCTGTCCGGAAATCATCTTCCAGATTCCTTACATACAGGGAGATCAGAATTATAGCTCAGGTAAAGCGCGTGGCTACCAGGTAAAGGGGGAAAAGCTCATTTCTCAATACGTTACAACCTCTATTTCCGGCGGGGAAATGACGCCTGACCTGGTGAAAGAATTTGAAACAGGTGATCTTAGAACAGACTATTCTATCAAATACGTTCCTGCGAATCTGGGATATTATATTACCAAATTCCGCGATGCAAGCGATGCGGCAGGCGCATTAGGTTACGGCGGTAATGACTGGATCATTTTGCGCTATGCCGATATCATTCTGAACCTGGCAGAAGTATCGCTGTATCTGAATGATGAACCCGGCGCTATCCGGTATCTGGATATGGTGCGTGCAAGAGCCAGCCGGCCACTTTACGCTACGATGAAAGGTGATGCAATTTATGCGGCCCGCTACCCCAGCCTTAAACTGGCGATCCTTCATGAAAGGCGGGTAGAACTCGCATTTGAGCACCATCGCTGGCATGATCTTACCCGTTTCTTTAATCCTGGAGAACTGGTAACCTACTTCAAAGCCAAGAGCCAGTCAGATTATGGCAACTCCCCCCTTTCTAATATAACTACAAAAGACTGGTATTTTCCTGTTCCATTAAATGAAGTGAAAATAAACCCCGAAAAAATGCCGCAAAACCCGGGCTATTAAGTGTTACGAATGAATGATGCTTTATACGTAGTTCTCTGAGCATATTATTGGTGTCATGTAAACAATAAAATGTAGAGCAATATTTCCCACTGAATATGCAGATCGGCACAGATTATTTTTTCTCTGCGTTCGTTAGCGATGGCTGCGGGAGATCCCAAATGAGATCTTCAGGATGACCCGTAAGAAGGATTGTCTTGGCCTCATCCGAACTTTCGGATGATTTTGTTTTTAAAAATAAAAAACCTTACACGACATTAGCCGGAATCCAGGAAAGCTTCCTTTTGACATGCTTCCGAAAGCAGCTTTCCAAATTAAATTAAAGCATTGGGTTAAAATTGAATTTTATTTCCAAAACAAACGTTCATATTTGATAGTATCTAAATAATTCCCGGTTATCAGCAAAAACGTCAATTTCACTTATATTTGCGCCACTTAAGAACATTAAAACTTGTATATGCAGAAAAGTATTGTAATTCTTGCCGGTGGCGGGCCGGCTCCTGGTATTAACACAGTGATCGGGTCTGTAGCCAAAACCTTCCTTAACGATGGCTATCGTGTAATTGGCCTGCATGATGGATATAAAAACCTTTTTAATGGAAAGGGAGTAACTACAGATATTGATTTTAAGCTGGCAGATGATATTTTCAGCCGCGGTGGCTCCTTTCTGCGGATGAGCCGTTACAAACCAAAAGATAATGAATTTACAAGCGACTTTTTTGAGCAGAACAACATACAATTGCTGGTAACCATCGGTGGTGACGATACGGCTTCTACTGCCAACCGTATTGCAAAATTCCTTACAGATAAGAATGTTCCGGTTAAAAATATCCACGTTCCGAAAACCATTGATAATGACCTGCCGCTTCCTTATGGCCAGCCAACCTTTGGTTATCAAAGTGCCCGTGAAGAAGGGGTAAAACTGGGAAAAACAATCTATGAAGATGCGCGTACCTCCGGTAACTGGTTTGTAGTTTCAGCAATGGGCCGTGAAGCAGGGCACCTGGCCTTTGGTATTGGTGTTGCCTGTCATTACCCGATGATTGTAATACCGGAAATGTTTAACAAAACAAAACTCACATTAGATAAGATCACCAAACTGATCGTATCTTCTATCGTAAAGAGAAATATCCTGGATATCCCTTATGGGGTGGCTGTTGTAAGCGAAGGCGTTTTCCATTTTATGAGCGATGACGACATCAAGGAATCCGGGATCCAGTTTACTTACGACGATCACGGGCACCCGGAACTGGGAAATGTAAGTAAAGCGCATATTTACAATATCCTTTTACAGAATGAACTCAAAAAGCTGAATATTGCGGTAAAAAGCCGGCCGGTTGAACTGGGATATGAACTGCGCTGCCTGGCTCCTACAGCTTATGACCTGGAATATTGCACGTTCCTTGGATTTGGTGTAAAGCAACTGTTTGACCAGGGCGTTACCGGGGCCGTGGTTACAGCTGATGCAACAGGTAATGTAACGCCTCTGTACCTGAAAGATGTGGCAGACGAAAAAGGAAAGGTAAAACCACGGTTGATCGATATAGACAGCCCTGATGCAAAAACCGTATTTGCCCACACATTACACTATTTAACAGAAGCAGATAAAGAAGCTGCTAAAAAATACCTTTCCAACCCGGATGAATATATTTTCAATAATATCCTGGAGTGGAAATAAAAAAAAACTGCAAAAACAAAAAACCGCCTGTTCAGAGCGGTTTTTTGTTTTTATTTTGTAGATTTCAATTTTGAACAGAATTGGATTATTTATCAGATATTGCAGCGTTAATTCAGAGCACGCATATTAATTAAAATGAACATGACAGAAACTCGAAAAGTCCGGAAAAAAACATTATTGCCTGTTGAACCGACCAATACAGATCACAGCTTTAATCGCACAAAAATCGTAGCCACTGTAGGCCCGGCCTGTAATACCTACGACAAACTATTGGATCTTGTAAAAGCCGGTGTGAACGTTTTCCGGCTGAACTTTTCCCATGGGGTGCATGAGGAAAAAAAGCAGATCATTGAATACATCCGCGAGATTAACCGTAAAGAAAAAACAGCGGTGGCCATACTGGGCGACCTGCAGGGGCCCAAGCTGCGGGTGGGCGATATGGAAGGAGGCGGCATCACTGTTGAGCCCGGGGATACCTTCATTTTTACCAACAAAAAAATGGTGGGGAACAAGGAAAAGATATACATCTCCTACCCTAACTTCCATAAAGACGTAAAGGTGGGGAACAAAATAATGATCGATGATGGCAAGCTGGAAGTGATTGTACGCAAAATACTGCCCAATAATGATGTGAAGGTGGAAGTAGTGCTGGGCGGGTTTCTTTCCTCTAAAAAAGGCGTCAACCTGCCGGATACAAAAATCTCCCTGCCAGCATTAACGCCCAAAGATCTTCAGGATCTTGATTTTATCATGAAAGAGCAACTGGGATGGGTAGCCCTGTCTTTTGTACGGCAGGTAGATGATATTAAAAAACTCCGTAAGATCCTTGACCGGAATAAAAGCAAGGCAAAAGTAATCGCCAAAATTGAAATGCCGGAAGCGATTCCCAATATCCGGGAGATCATTCACGCTTCAGACGGTATTATGATCGCACGGGGCGATCTGGGCGTGGAACTGCCTGTTGAAAAGGTTCCCCTGATCCAGAAAAGCATTATCCGCAAGTGCATTCACAGGGCAAAACCTGTTATTGTAGCCACGCAGATGATGGAAAGCATGATCGACCGCTCCAAGCCCAACCGTTCGGAAATTACGGATGTAGCCAATGCCGTGCTGGAAGGTGCTGATGCCGTTATGCTGAGCGCAGAGACCGCAAGCGGCAAGCATCCTACATTAGTGGTGCAAACCATGCGGAAGATCATTCTGGAAATTGAAAAAACAGAATATCATTATGATCTTTCCAATGAGCTGCAGCCACAGCCGCATTCTCCCTCACTTTCCAGCGATGCCATCTGTTACAATGCCTGTAACCTGGCAAAGGATATTATGGCAGACGGGCTGATCGGCATGACGCAAAGCGGGTATACCGGTTTTATGCTGAGCAGCTACCGGCCAAAAGTGCCGCTGTATGTATTTACAAAGAATCTCAGTCTTATAACCCAATTGAGCCTTAGCTGGGGAATACGGGCATTTTTCTATGATGACGATCAGCATGACCTGGATACGATTTTTTCAGACCAGATCAATATTCTTAAGAAAAACGGTTTCCTAAAACGGGGCGATACGGTAGTAAGTACAGGAAGCACGCCTGTTCACTTAAAATTACGTACCAATACGATAAAAGTTACAGACGTCCAATAAAATAAAAGCCTCCTTACCGGGAGGCTTTCTTATTTAAAGTTGAGGCTGTATCAAAAGAAAGAAATCGTCATATCGAAGCCTGCCCGAATGGTACAGGCGGATGTTGCGCTGCCAATGACAGATGGAGTTATGCATTGAGGATCAATGATACTTTCGTCATCCGAATGTTCGGATCCGAGCGAAGCCCCAGCCCCTGCCGGCCGGTAGGCGGGGAGGGCTCTCTGAAAAATTGAAGTGTTCGATAATTGAGAGATCCTTCGGCTCCACTTCGTTGCGCAGGATGACGATAGGAAAATTTGTCATTGCCTCATTGATTAGATTCTCTATAAAAAACTCGAAATGACGACTTTTGATACAGCTTCTTCTTATTTAAAAGTTGTCGTTGCTGCCATTCATTATAGTAACCAGCTCATTCTTTTTTTACCGGCCCGGACGCATTGCCCGTATCCTTTGTTTTTTTCCGGCCGGATTGGACCAGTGCCTGCTGGAGTAAATACTCTATTTGCCCGTTCACGCTTCTGAATTCATCTGAAGCCCATTTTTCCAGTAAGGTATAGGTGGCCTGATCTATTCTCAATATGAAACTCTTCCGCTCCTTCAAACCCTTTTTTCTTTTTTGTTATTGATAAAGCGTTCCTGCATTTAATACGGGCGTGGCCGCTTTTTCACCACAGAGCACCACCATCAGGTTGCTGACCATTGCCGCCTTGCGTTCGTCATCCAGCACAACGATATTTTCTTCTGACAGCTTTTTTAAGGCCATATCCACCATTCCTACTGCGCCTTCCACAATTTTGGCGCGGGCAGCAACAATTGCCGTGGCCTGCTGCCGTTGCAGCATCGCCCCTGCTATTTCAGGTGCATAGGCCAGGTGGCTGATGCGCGCTTCCTGTATCAGGATACCGGCGGGCTCCAGCCGTTCTGTCAGTTCCTGTTCCAGGATCTTATTGACCTTATCGCCTCCATCTCTTAAGGTCATATCCGCATTCTCGTCCTCAATGCTATCGTAAGCAAAGCTCACTGCCAGGTGGCGGATCGCCGCTTCACTTTGTGTGCGCACATAATCCATATAATTGGCCACCTGGTAAGCGGCTTTATAGGTATCGCCCACACGCCATACAATAACGGCGCCGATCTCTATCGGATTCCCCATTTTGTCGTTTACTTTTAAGGTCTGCCCCTGGAAGTTCTGGTAGCGCAGGCTGATGTTGTAGCTGGAATACAGTGGGTTCACAAAAAACAGCCCGTTCTCTTTTACAGAGCCAACATATTTTCCAAAAAAGTTAAGCACTCTTGAATGATTCGGCTGAATGATCATAAGGCCCTTGATAAAAAAGATACCCAGTAAAACAAAGAGCACTCCTCCTATGATATAGGTTAGTTGCTGGCTGGCATTCAGGAACAGGTATATGCCTGCTCCTATTGATGCTATGGCAATTATTAAAGCGAGGTAACCCGATAAGGGCTTCATAATTTTTTCCATAATTTTAGTTTGATATTAAAGTGATATCATAAAGATATGTATAATCCCTATGAAACAAAAAAATATATTCTGGAAAGCTTATTTTTTAAGCTGCGCAATGATGCGTTGCGCAATAATGGCATTTCCCTTGTCAGACGGATGTAATCCGTCAAAAGTGAGCCCGATGGCTTCTTTTGGATAAGGGTATTCATCTTTTCCAGGATCAAAAGGGATCGTTTCAAATTCCGGGTACCGGTAATTCTGATAGTTACCCGTGGCAGGATTCCTGAGGCGTTTGAATTTTACAAGTTTGCTTTCGGGAAGCTCCGGGTCATTATACAGGTCAATGACGCCGAGCTGCTCCTGTTTGCCAATGTTCCGTATAGCAGCTGCCACGGCTGCCAGGGTTTGCCCGTTCTTTTCTTTGTAAGAGCCCCAGGCATTATTTTTCATATTGAACAGGTACACGAAGTCGGTTCTTTTCATAGGAGTGATCAGCAGGATACGGGCTTTATTATTGATGGCTCTTAACCGGTCAACAATGATCCTGAACGAACCGTAAATAGTGTTATTGCCCGTGTTCGTTTTATAATCTTCAATAGTGCCAACGGGCCTTCCCTGCCACCAGTCATTGGTGCCAAGAAAAATGGTATAGACATCCGCATACGGGATATGCAATGAATCAAAGTTCTGGGCAATGCCTGCGGATGTCCACCCGTTATAGCCCTTGTTCCGGGCATGTACAAAAGGCAATTGCTCTGTAACCCTTGTCAGGTACCCCTTTGATACCCGGTGGCCGGTCTCCTCCAAATGATCATTCAGATAAGTGATGCTGTCGCCGATGGCCACCCATTTTATTTCCCGCTGCTTAAAGGCTGCCAGGGCTAACAGAATGATGCAACCTGCTATTATTTTTTTCATTGGCTTTTGAATATTGTAGGTAATAAGATCAGGTTTGGGGCCCGCACTGAAACAGGATACAAACCGTCATAAAGCTTTTCCTGCCAAAGTTATATAAAGCTGGTATCAATTTTATTAAAACGAATATGCCTCCGGATGGATCTGTGCCGTGCTATAGCCGTCAATCTAAAGAGCGGGAGCATCATTTTTGTACGTCGCTGTCAGGAATGTTTCTTTTGCTAAAGAATTATGCTGCGCCCGTGGCACCCAAGGCTTCACAGAGATGCCTTAAGTGCCGGAATAAATTCCGGAGTTGTTCTAAAAGATCAGGCCGGGGGCTATTAGAGATTAAAAAGTGCACTGGAGAATTGCTATAATAATTGAGGGTAGCTATAAACAGGGAACTTCAGTTCGTTGTTAAAATGACTGTAATAACAGCCGTAACCCTATCATTAGGAGTGCCCTGCAGGGATAATTTCCCATTTCACGGGGGGCATTTGCCGGTGTTATCATAATTACCGGGGAGAATAAAAAAAATGTTACAAGCCTGTAAGCCGGATTCTGTATCCCGCTCGGGGCGGGACGGTTATCATTTATCTGTTCAAAGAGTTACCTCAATGAATCAATCTGCCTACCCTTCCCGCCACCCCGTCAAAGACGGGATAGTAAACGAGCAGCTTACCGGGATCACCCAAAGATAATCCTCAGCGGGGTTTACATGGCATTTCAGCATGCAAGGTTTACCCGTGTTTATTATTACTAATAAACACCGTGAGCTCTTACCCCACGTTTTCACCCTCGTCCCGTACGGGACAGTTATTTTCTGTGGCACTCTCTATTCCTGTTTTAAACAGGGCCCGGCTATTCACCGGTGCATTGCTCTGTGCTGTCCGGACTTTCCTTCCCCGCCTGTGGCGGAAACGATAACCCGGCTTGTAACGGTGCAAATTTAGAATGTAAAAAGCAAAAAGTAAAATGTAAAAGCGCTGGCGCCGGCTGCAGACCTTTCCCTACTCTTTAATACTTAAAATAAATTTCGGTAGCGCCATAGCCATAGGAAGGATGATACTGGTTCACAAAATAGCTGACCTCTTTTTTATGACGCAATGCATCATGTATCTCATCGCGCAGCTTACCGGTGCCCACACCGTGAATGATCGTAAGCATCGGCTGCATATGGGTTACGGCCAGGTTATAGTACTTTTCAAAAGTATCCAGTTGCAGGGTAAGCATTTCAAAATTGTTCATACGCGAATGATCGTCTGTCAGCTTATCAATATGCAGGTCTACAACGGTTCTTGCAGGTTCCAGGTGTTTACGGGCTTCCTGTGCATTGTATACTTTGAACTTCTGGCCAAGCTTGCTCAAAGAAATATCCATGGGGGCTTCTTCCATGGCTTTATCAGGATATACATCAAAAAGCTTATAGGAAAAGGTGGCCTGGTTTTTCTGCCGCAGCTCTTCAATTTTTGCAAAAAGCTGTTTTGGCTTCAGCTTAACAGCCGTTTCAAAATGAGTTGCTTTTGATTTTTCGGGCCTGGCTAATGTAAATTCGAAATCAAACGAAGGGCTGTCGCTCACATCCCCGAAAGGAATATCATGCATATAAAAATGCTGAAAAGGCAGAAGGGTATTTTTTAATTCAAATTCGGGCTCACCAAAAAAGTTCAGTGCATATTTAAAATTATAGGCAGTGCCTGTATTATTAACAAGATGCACTTTTAAAAGCTCTACCACCTCATCTCCAAATTCGTCTGTATCAGACACCGGCAGGAAATTCAGCCATACCCCGTCTTCTTCTTTCTCCCCGGCAGGCTTTTTTTCTTTTTTCAGATCCTCAACAAACCGGCGGGCTTTGCCTTGCTGTTCTTTTTTCTTTTGTGTAAAATTCTTAAAATAAGGAAAATCGATCTGGTCTATGTAAACGGGAAACTGAACGCCCCGCACATCTACCATCACCATCTTATCATTGATAAAATCAACAATGATGCCTTCTTCTTCCGAATGTTGTATTAAAACCTTATCGCCTACCTGATATTTCACACGCAAATATAATTATTTCTGGTTCCTGCAAACACAATAGCACGCATTCGCCATTTTGAAATATGCGTGCAATACCGGTTCCTGACTGCTATAGATGCACGAATATGAGCTATACTGTTGTGCATTTGCAGCTAAAAATCAAGCCCTTTTCTTTGCCAGGTTGCTGTGCCGGTAGCCGTATAAAAAATAAATGATCAGCCCGATCGCCATCCACACAAAGAACCACAGCCAGCTTATGGCAGGAATTTCTATAAGCAGGTAGAGACAGGAAAGCACGCCCATTACAGGAACAAAAGAATAGCTGCGAAGAATCGTAAGTATTGTAATAACCGCCGCAATAACCAGAAATAACAGAAACAGCACTTCCTGGTAACTTTCGGTCCCTATATGCTCCAATGCGTTTACCAGCCGGCTGCGGAAGCAGTAGATGAATAATGCCAGCAAGAAAGGAACAATATACCGCCCGTTAATATAGGGAATTTTAAATTTGCCCGTTTCCTTTTTTACAGGGGGCAATACGAGTAAACCGCCTCCAACCAGAATAAATGCAAATAAGGTGCCGATGCTTGTGAGATCCGTTACCAGGCTGCTTTCCAGGAACAATGCGCCCAACCCCACGATAATACCAGTCAGCAGCGTTGAAAAAGAAGGCGTCTTGTATTTGGGATGTATTTTCCGGAAGATCTTTGGCAACAGTCCATCGCGGCTCATGCTCATCCAGATCCTGGGCTGGCCTATCTGAAAGACCAGCAATACAGATGTAGTGGCCACCACTGCGCTTACAGACACAATCTTCTCGATCCAGGGTGCCCGCTTCTCAAATACAAATGCCAGCGGATCTGTAACATCCTTAAAAGAAGAATACTTTTCAATTCCAGTTAAAACAAGCGCTACGGCAATATAGAGTACTGTGCAAATAACAAGGGAATAGATCATGCTTTTGGGCAGATCGCGCTGCGGATTGCGGCATTCCTCTGCTGTGGTTGAAATGGCATCAAACCCTATATAGGCGTAGAATACAGCCGATACACCTTTTAAAACTCCTTCAAAACGGTTGGGCAGAAAGGGAATCCAGTTATTGGTATCTACAAAAAAGGAACCGGCGACAATGATAAAGATAATGACTGCGATTTTAAAGAGCACCATAAAATTAGCAGACTGTTTACTTTCTTTAATGCCTACAAACGCCACCCAGGTGATCAGTGCAGTTATAAAAAATGCCGGCAAATTCAGGAACACCTTCATCCCTCCTATTTGCGGAGCTTCAGTATACGATTTAATGGCAAAGTTATAGCTGGAGATTTGCGCAGCTGTTAATGAGCCTGTGTTTTCAGATAAAGCCTTTACAGAGCTATGATAAGCATTCACCGCCGTTTCAGGATCAATAAGTAACCAGCCCGGTAAATGAATATGAAAAATATGCACCAGCAGGTTATTAAAATAGCCGCTCCAGGAAATGGCCACCACAATATTACCGATGGCATACTCCAGGATCAGCGCCCAGCCTATGACCCAGGCAATTACTTCACCAAAGCTGATATAAGAATAAGTATAGGCGCTGCCGGATACCGGTACCCTGCTTGCAAATTCAGCATAGCAAAGCGCAGAAAAGCCACAGGTAACGGCAGTTATGATAAACAGCAGGGAAACGCCCGGGCCACCGTGGTAAGCTGCACTGCCAATGGTGGAAAAGATCCCCGCCCCCACAACTGCTGCAATGCCCAGAAAAGTAAGATCCTTTACAGTTAGAATTTTATTGAGACTGTGGTGCCCTTCTTCATTGGGTTCAGCAAGAATGTTTTCTATCTTTTTCTTTCGAAAGATTGATGCTCCCATCTACGATGAATTTAGGTGAAAATATTATAAAAAAATAAGATCCGGGATTTTTTTTATCCTATTGCTCCCTTTTCACCAGTTTCTGGGCAAGCGCTTTCAGGGGAAGTTTTCTTTTTGAAAGAACAGCCATATCATCAAAATGCTCCAGGGCCTCATTCAGGAACCGGGTCTTCAGCTGCTGCGCCCAGTCATCTACCCCGCAATCCCTGTAGATCTTTAAGACCCTGGCAATCTTGTCGGGAGTATTCCCTTTCAGCAATGCCTCCAGCTCTTCCTTTTGTGCTCCTGTAGTTGTTTCCAGCGCTCTTATTAAAAGAAACGTCTTTTTATTGGCCAGGATATCACCGCCGGCCTGTTTTCCGAATTTTTCAGGATCGCCAAACGCATCCAGGTAATCGTCCTGTACCTGAAAAGCCAGCCCGATCTTTTTACCGGCCTGGTACAACAGATCCAGGTTCCCCAGACTGCCACCACCTAAAATACCGCCCATCTGTAAACTGGCAGCCAGGAGCACAGAAGTTTTCTGTGTGATCATTTTCAGATATTCATCAAAAGTTACCGGCTCCTTCTGTTCAAAGTCCATATCCAGCTGCTGCCCTTCACATACTTCAACAGCTGTGTGGTTAAACAGGTGCATGATTCTTTGTATCAAAGAGATATCGATGCTATTAATGTATTCATAAGCCCTGATCATCATTACGTCTCCTGCAAGAATGGCTGTGCTTTCATTGTAGCGGGTATGCACCGTTTGCTTTCCCCTTCTTAAAGGCGCTTTATCCATAATATCATCATGGATCAGCGTAAAGTTATGAAACAGCTCTATGGCACAGGCCACATTCCATGCATCCTGGTTTATTTCCCCAAACAGTTCATTAGCCATTAAACATAAAACAGGGCGCAGCCTTTTTCCGCCCAGTGATAAAAAATAATTATTCGGTTCATATAAGGTATGCGGCTCCTGCGGAAAATGCGCAATATCAAATTTTTCTGAAAACAGCGTGGATAATTCTTCAAATGTATGCATGCATCAAAAATAACGGTTCTTTATTAAATTAGAACCATTTGACCCGATCCCCTGCTATTTAACCAAAAGCGTTTCCGCCGGCATGCGCGGACCCGGACCATTATGTATGTTTATCCAATAGAGGATATTCAGCTGTAACCCGTATCAATGCCGCTGTATTATTTACTTCAAATTTTGCCGGAAGGTTTTTCCTGTGGCTGTTTACCGTAAGCGGGCTGATGTAAAGCTATACGGATAGTGCGCTTGTTCCGTTTAATCCCACCAATCATCAATATGATGATCTCCCGGCTAAGGACGGGTACAGCAAAACCTGTCAAAACAATGAGGGTTGTGTTCCAAAACTATTGGTTGAAAAATAAAATAAGGATGATGTAGATTCCCCTGCTTTAAAATGAGCATGCAATGATTTAATCCCTGTTATCAGCTACTTGCCGCCCTGCCTGCTGCCCTTTTGTCTGCTGCTTTTTCCTGATGACCGCTTCTTTCCCGGTTTTGATGATGAGGCGGGTTGCACCCAATGATAATCCAAATGTCTTTTTTCAAGATTAGCCGCTACTACCTGTATCCGTACCTTATCTCCCATTGTAAATTTAGTACCGGTGCGTAGCCCTATCAGCGCATAATCTGCCTCAGAATGCTTAAAGGTATCATACTCCGAGAGGCTGGCCATGCTGACCATACCCTCACACAAATGCGCAACCGTTTCTGCCCAGAAACCATACTTGGAAACACCGCTGATGATGGCATCAAACTCTTCGCCTACAAACTGCTGCATATATTCTACCTGCTTGTATTTATTAGCGCTGCGCTCCGCCTCCATAGCAGCCCGCTCCCGGTCGCTGCAATGTTTGCATTTTTCTTCCAGCTTCTTGTCCACCTTTGCCCTGTCTTCCAGGATGTCCAGCAGGATACGATGCACCATTATATCCGGGTAACGGCGGATCGGCGATGTAAAATGGCAGTAGTTTTCAAAGCCCAGCCCGTAATGCCCGATGTTGGATGAAGTGTATTTGGCCTTGGCCATGGTGCGGATACCCAGTTGCTGCAATACAGCCTCTTCCGGGCGTCCCTTGATATCTCTTAATAATTTATCAAAGGATGCGGCAATTGCTTCTGCGCTGGAGCTGTCAAATCGGTACCCGAACTTATTGGCAAAAGCAATAAACGGCAGCAGTTTTTCCTCATCTGGGGTATCATGAATCCGGTAAGGGAATGGTAATGTTTTATTATTGATTTTTACTTTAGATGCAGATTCAGCCACGTATTTATTAGCCAGGAGCATCAGTTCTTCAATAAGCTGGTTGGCTTCCTTGCTTACTTTTAAAACAATGCCTACAGGAGCACCATGCTCATCCAGCTTAAAACGTACTTCAGTAGAGTTAAAGTTGATAGCGCCTTCATCAAACCGGCTTTGCCTTAAGCGTTGAGCTAATTTATGCACGGTTAAAAGCACCTCCGCATTATCTCCTGTACCGGTTTCAATGATCTGCTGGGCATCTTCATAGGTATACCGCCTGTTGGAGCGGATCACTGTTTTGCCCAGCCAGTATTGTTTTACCTCTGCCTTCTCATTCAACTGGAAGATAGCAGAAAAGGCCAGTTTGTCTTCATCAGGCCGCAATGAACAAAGTACATTGGAAATATGCTCAGGCAGCATGGGGTTTACACGATCCGGCAGGTATACGGATGTTGCCCTGAAGTAGGCTTCATCGTCTAAAGCAGTGCCCGGCACCACATAATGGCTTACATCTGCAATGTGAACTCCTATTTCATAGTTTCCGTTCTTTAAAATACGAAAAGAGATGGCGTCATCAAAATCTTTTGCATCTTCGGGATCTATTGTAAATGTAAGGGTTCCCCGCACATCTTTTCGCTTGGAGAGCTCTTCCTTTGTAATAATATCCGAAATACGGCCTGCCACTTCCATAGCGGCATCAGAAAAAGTAAGCGGGAATCCTTTTTCCAGCAAGGTTTCTTTCATAGCAATATCACCTGCCTTTTCTTCATCCAGTACAGATACAATAGCGCCCACAGGACGTTTATCTTCTTTTTCCCAACGAAGTATTCTTGCCACTACTTTCTGGCCGTTCTTTGCATTGTTCAGATTTTCTGCAGGAATATAAATATCCGGCAATCCTTTTTCTTTATCGCCCAGCACAAATCCAAAGCCTCTGTTCATTTGCAGGGTTCCGATAAACTCAGTCCTTCCGCGCTGTACCACCTCCGTTATCTTTCCCTTTAGCTTGGCATCATATCCTGAGGTCAGTTTAACCCGCACCGTATCGCCATCCATTGCATTCTTCAGGTCTTCCGGGCGGATGAGAATATCTTCCTCAAGCCCTGGTACAATTACAAACCCTCTTCCGGATCTCGTAACTTCAAGCACCCCCTTCAGCAACGGCTCGCTTCCGGACGATGACCGGGACTTCTTTTTTTTTGTTTTTTTTGTCATGTTTTGTTTTTCTGTTTATCAACATTTCTGATAAAATCGTTGATCAAGATATTAAATTTCTCTGTTTCACCCAATAAAAAAGAATGGCTTACCGGTATGCACCAGGTATTGGCCCTTTCCAGTTGCGGTTGAAATTTCTGTAAACGGGCACCGTCTTTTTCAGTGGTAATAATAGCCGCAGTTCCGGGGGGAAACCGGTGATAGGCTTCCAGTATAGCCACAATATCCTTTTGCTCAAAGTCGTAATGATCTTCAAAATAAAACGTCCGGATATCTTTCTGATATTGCTGTAATTCCCTTTTTAAGGGCAATGGATTCGCTATCCCGGTAACAAGCAGCAGGTGCTGCACAGACTCAAAAAGCACTGGCGTGTTGCCAAAAAGCGTTTGGGGCTGGCCGTATTTTAAAGCAGCAAAAAAAACGGGCTGCCCGCTAACAGGTTGTAATTTATTGCAGGTTGCCCGGGCCTGTTCTGAGGTAAGATCTGGCGGGCATTTGGTCACTATGATACATTGAGCTCTCTTATAGTTCGATTTCAGATCGCGCAGCTGACCGGCAGGCAAATAATAATCATCCGCGAACAAATTACTGTATTCTGTCAGCAGAATATTGAACCCGGCCTGCAGGGCACGGTGCTGGAACGCATCGTCCAGAATGATCACCTCCGGCTTTTGTTGCCTGAGCAATGCTGCTACTGCTACAGCCCTTTGGGCTGACACAGCTATCGGCACCCCGGGAAATTTTTTATGCAACTGCATAGGTTCGTCACCAATATCATCGGCCGTTGTTGTTGCCGACGCCATTAAGAGGCCCTTTGTTTTTCTTTTATAGCCCCGGCTCACAACTGCTATACTGTACTGTTCTTTTAGTAACCGGACCAGGTACTCCACCATGGGTGATTTGCCGGTACCACCAACGGAAAGATTGCCTACGCAAATAAGGGGGAGCGAAAAACGGGTGGATCCTTTCAGCCCAGAATCATACAGGAAATTAAAAATGCGGACGCCTGCAACATAAAGCCATGAAATAGGTAGTAATAGTTTATTCTTTCTTTTAATGACGTTCTTAAAACTCATAAATCCGATGCGGAGTAATACAATAGTTTAAAGATACATCAAATTCATTGGTATCTTCAATATTTGCAACAGCCTCAAAATAGCTCAGCCCGATCTTTAACGCATCCGGCCGCACATTTTTGAGAAATTTATCGTAAACGCCTTTACCATAGCCTACCCGGTAACCCGCTTTGTCAAAACAAAGCAAGGGTACCAGGATGATGTCCAGCTCCCCGGGAGCTGCCGGAATGCCGTTTTCCGGCTCACTGATACCCTGCGGGTTTACCACAAAAAAAGTGGCATCATTGACCCAAACGGCTTTCATTGCTGCAATGGAGTGATCATACACAGGATATGCGATCTTTAACCCGGGATTGCTGAATTCCAGGTAGCCGATAATAGCATCGGGACTGATCTCTTTCCGGTTTTCAATAGCCGCATAGCTGAAAACGGAACGGACCGGCGGCAGAGATAATTGCTGGAACTGTATTAAGAGCAGATCGTCCCAGATCCTTTGCTCCCGCGGTGTAATAGCGGCACGCTTTTGACGGTATAATTTTCTGGCTTCAGATTTCAGCATAAAATATATGCAATATAAACAGCTTTCGCCTAAGGCTCACCAGTATGGCAGAAGCACCCTGCCCATTATTAGTTTAATGGCTGCTTAAGAACAATAAAGGCTAGCCATTTATAAACACAGAAAAAATAGTGGTGCCGTAATTTTTTTCGAAACTGTATTTTTCAAACTGCTTATAATCATTACGCGGTGTATGCTCCAGTACAAACCATCCTCCGGGGTTCAGCAACTGCCTTTGCACTATTATTTTAGGCAGTTCATCAATAGAAACCAAAGCATAGGGTGGCCCCGCAAAAATAAAATCATAAGAGCTGTGACAGGATTCCAGGTATTTAAAAACATCCATTTTTACAAATTGGATGTTCTCAATTTTCAGGGCAGCAGCTGTTTTTTTTATGAACTCAAACATGGTATGATCTTTTTCTACAATGGTCAGGTCGCCCGCTCCCCTGCTGGCCAGCTCATAGCTGATGCTGCCCGTGCCTCCAAAAAGATCCAGGGTTTTGATACCGTCAAAATCAATACGGTGCTGTAATACATTAAAGAGACCTTCTTTAGCCACATCTGTTGTAGGGCGTGTATAAGGCATTTTTGCAGGAGGGTTAATTTTCCGGCCTCCCAGCGCTCCTGCTATAATTCGCATATAGCTACCTGCTTTAATGTTGTGAAATAATGTGCCGGGTATTGCAGTTGCTGCTCATCTGCCCAGCCCGCTTTCATCAGCCGGATGTTCAGAAAATAATCATACAGCATCCGGTATAGCCTGGAATCTGAATCAATGAGCCCTGAAACATTCAGTTGTACTTCTGTTTGCGGCAGTTGGTGCACTTCTGCAATCTTTAACAGGTAAAACAGCAGATCTTCAGGAGCCTGATAAGTATAGTGCCGGGCTAAAAGCAACTGCCCATTCTTTGACGCAACAACGGAAAAATGATCATCAATGATATTGACTTCCATTATGGATGCAGCCCGATCTTTTAACAGCTCGGTGATCCGCACTGCCTGTAAATGCCAGTAAGCGGCGCCCGGTATATTATGAATACACTGGTTTAACAGGGAATACGGAACAGAATAGTTCAGTGCAATATTATTGTTGATCACTTCTGTTAAAATATGATCCTGCGGGTCAGCGCCAGCAAGGTGCAACAAGGCTTCGTTATCACCTTCATTTAAAAAAACAGGCAGTAATGTGTATGCCGGGAAATCAAAGGCAATGATCTTTTTTGCAAACTGCTGTTGTAAAAAAGGCAATTCCCCTAAAAGGGAGGATATATGGTTGTTGTGATCAACCTGGAACCATTTCAGCGCTCCGAGCTTGGATCCAAAGCCATCACAGATCGCGTATGCAAAATACCCCGGCCCGGCCTGTACTACAAGGGTCCCGTTTTCATGGTCAATAAAATATTCCCCGTTTATTTCAAATCTTGCCTGCATTTTTTTTAATTACCGGGCGTAAATATAGCCATTCTAAATACTTAGCAATAAAAAAATCCTTTGTATATTTGAACAGCAAACCTAATGAATGGACATAACTCAAATAGCAGGATATAAACGTTCTGTTGCTGCTGTTTGGGATCTGCACAATCTTGTTTTCCAAAATATCAATATAAGTCATTCATTAAAAGAATGTTCCGGAGCTGGTACTTCTAATATTTCAAAATATCTGTCCGGAACCGGTTTCCCTGTAATAAAACCTGTTTTGAATTATTCTGATTATTCTGGCCATAAATTATGGAAAGTTTTCGTTCAAAAGAAAGTATAACCGATATTAAAATTAGAGAAAACCTCCTAATTGGACTGGAAGTAGCAAAAAATACAGATACAATTTTGTCTACTGCATTTTTTATTTCAGTTATTCTGTTACATGAATTAGTGCATTTTCGCAGGTACAATAATAAATTAGACCGAACAGCAGCTGAAGATCTATATGAATATGGTTTTAAATTTGAACAACAGGCTTTTGGTCAAAGGATAAACCTTGGGAATAGTGCGCTTTGCTCTAAAAAATATCATTCTGATTTTCGGAATCTAAAACAGGAGATAGCTATTTAAACGTAAACTCTGTACAAAAATGTGGCAACTACTGGTTAGGCAGTTTATATTTTTAAGAATAATATTATTGTTTTTGTTGATCTTGGGTTCTTGTAATATAAAAAAACAACATTCCTTGCCTGAAGAGATCAATAAAATAACTATTGTTACGGGAGGATGTTATGGAGAATGTCCTTTTTTGGCAATTGCTATTGACAAATCTTTAAATTATAATTACTTCGGAGGCGAATATACAGAACTAAATGGGTTCTATACCGGTAAAGTCTCAAATGAGTTTTGGGATAGCGTCAGCCAGAAACTGGAAAGGATTCAATTTAAGCAATTGGACTCCCAATATATCAATTCACATGACGACATGAATATCCAGGTTGTTATTCAATATAATGATTCAATAAAAAAGATCAGGGCTCAATCTGCTGATCTGCTTGATTCGGTTCGGAAAATTTTATTCTGGCTTTTGGATAGCCGCACTAAACAAAAACTTGTACCCTCAAAGGATACAATCAGGTTTGAAACAAATGCTTAATATCTAGGGTATGGGCCTATTCCCTGAATGAGTATATAAATATAACTGTTCGCTGCGCTTACCTATAATGATTGGAAACACATTTTGCTCAACAGGAACTTTTGGCCGGCTCCTATCCTATTGTAGCCAGAGATTACAGAATACAGCTTTCCCGAAGAGCAGCTGGATGGAAATTTCTTATGGATACAGCAAATATTTTTCCCGCATTTTTTTATAGTTTGATAGTCCCGGTTCCCAGGAGGCCCGGATGGTTGCTTCTGATGCGCCCTCAATGATCTGCTGACGGAATAAACCACTCCCGATCAGGTTTTCGATTTTACCCATTTGATTGCTCAATTTGGAATCAAAGAATTTTTCCTTATGCGGTGACGCTTTATACAATTCCATGATCCATTGCAAATTGATCTTTCCGCTTTTACGAAGCTTCTCTGTATCATAGTTCCGGAGGTCCAGCCCATAACAAACCTGGTTCATAAATAAAGGAGTTTCAGCCATGCCTTTTATGGAAACCGGCGTAAAATGAAAGGTATATTTCCCTTTCAGTTCAGGGCTGCCTAATACAGTAAACGGGAACTGTGTGCCCCTGCCCAGATTGATATAAGTACCCTCAAACATACAGGTTGAGGGGTATAATAAAACCGCCTGCTGTGTATTCAGGTTAGGAGATGGCTTTACAGGCAATGTATAAGGCATCGCATGATTATAATGGGTTACTTTGATAATTTTCAGGCGACATTTTTCTTTGTTGGCCAGCCATCCTTCTCCGTTGGCCATCTGGGCAAATTCTGCAACAGTTAAACCATGCGACATCGGGATCGGGAACATACCGATGCCGGATTTATATTTCATGTCCAGTACAGGCCCATCAATAAGATAGCCATTAGGGTTAGGCCGGTCAAGGATCAGCATTTCTTTATTATTTTCAGCACAGGCTTCCATCAATCGCGCCAGTGCATTAATGTTGGTGTAAAAACGCACGCCTACATCCTGCAGATCATAAACAAGGACATCCACATCAGCCATATCCTCTTTGCTGGGCTTATGTTTAGAGCCATATAACGAAATGATCGGGATACCCGTAGCCGGATCGGTCTCATCTTTAACTTTAGCACCGGCACTTGCATTTCCCCTGAAACCATGCTCAGGACCAAACACCTTTACAATATGTATTCCCAGGCTTTTGAGACTGTCTACCAGGTGTTTTTTCCCTATTATGGATGTAGGATTGGCCATTACTGCAACCCGCTTTCCTCTCAGATAGGGCACATATAATTCTGTTTGGTCTGCCCCTGTTTTAATATCAGGTTCACGGAACTGGTTGTTCCTTTCATTGTTTTTAATTGCAGGAGCCTTCATAAAGGAACAGAATAATAATCCGGCAACAAACAACCATTGTATGGTATTCCATTTCATCGGACTAAAATACAAAAGGATTGGCGATTGGGATGAAAAAAACGGGGAATTTCTTAACAGCGGTTTTGTTTTCCACAAATGAGTTTTATGCTGAAAACACGAGTACATTTGTGGAAGCCTTCGGCTGATGATACCATTGCCGTATGGTTTTATTTTGCTAACTTTAATATTGAAAGACATCATGAATATTGTTAGCCCAAACGGAACAATTAATTATGGAGCACTTAACAGACAAACAGATACCGTTCTTAACGGACGACAGTACATTAACACCTTATCACTGGCAGAGGAGTATGGCCGCCTTGCAGGAGGCAGAAGAAATGTTGAAGCATCCTTACTCTTACGAGCAGGCGCTGGAGCAGGTAAGAAAAGGAGAAGAAATGCGCCGGAGGGAACAGGAAGAGCTGAACAGGAGCAACTCCTTGAAGCCTACGCAAAATATGCCGGTATCTGGGTAGAGCCTGCAGCCATCAAAGAATGGAACTTCATCAGATCGGCCAGGAAAATCGGGTATATTTTGCCGGGGATCATGTTTTGAAAGTCGGGTACAACTATCTGAAATTCTATGAAACACCGATCCGTTTTCTGGACAATAAAATAGCGCTCCACAATTACCTGTTTCCGGATACCAGGCTTGAATTGACAGGGTTTACCCACACCTACGACACGAATAATGAAAATGCAATTGTTTTTGCACCAATATTCAAACAAAGATATGTTAAGGGGAATGTGTTATCTTTTTCGGAAGTGGATGCCTTTCAGGAAGAATTAGTCAGACGAGGCTTTACCAACTGGGCCGGTCCCGCCTTATATACCGGCAGGGATTATATCATTAAGGATATGCATATTGACAATATAATGCTGACCGACCAGAGAAACTATCGCTTTATTGACACTGTGCCTTTTTTAAACACTCCTGAATTAGGTTATGGTGGAACAAGGGAATATGGAGATGCGAAGGTCCGTAAAATTCCGGTTTAGTACCAGGAGGCTTACTGAAATCACTAAAACCTTCAAGACCACCAGCCCAACACTAACAGCCGTTAACAACATTGATTAAATTGCCTACATTTGTCAAAATCAGAGTTGTCATTATGTTACCAAAAGAAGTATATATTATTGCAGCGGTGCGCACGCCTTTAGGAAGCTTTGGCGGTGCGTTAAAGGATATAAGCGCTATACAACTGGGCGCTGCTGCTATTAAAGGGGCACTGGAAAAAGCCGGTTTGAATGCGGATAAGGTTAATGATGTGCTTATGGGCTGCGTACTGCAGGCTAATCTGGGCCAGGCACCGGCACGCCAGGCGGCAAAGCTGGCTGGCCTGCCCGATCAGGTGAACTGTACTACTATAAACAAAGTGTGCGCCAGCGGTATGAAAGCCGTTGCCGGTGCAGCTCAAAGCATTGCATTAGGTGATGCGGATATTGTAGTGGCCGGCGGCATGGAAAGCATGAGCAACGTACCGTTTTACCTGGACAAGCTGCGCTGGGGCAATAAATACGGGAATACAGCGGCTATTGACGGATTGGCCAGAGACGGACTAACCGATGCCTATGATGGGCAGGCCATGGGTATGGCAGCTGAATTGTGCGCCGCGGAATGCGGTATAACAAGAGAAGAACAGGACGCTTTTGCTATGGAAAGTTACAGGCGCAGCCAGGCAGCATGGGAAGCGGGGAAATTCAATGAGGAAGTGATTCCTGTAGCAATCCCTTCCCGCAAGGGCGACCCTGCTCTTTTTTCAAAAGATGAAGAGCCGTTTAATGTAAAATTTGATAAGGTGGCTTCACTGAAACCGGCTTTTAAAAAAGACGGATCTGTAACCGCAGCCAATGCCAGCACCATGAATGATGGTGCCGCCGCATTAGTGCTGATGAGCAGGGAAAAAGCAGACGAACTGGGTCTAAAGCCGATAGCGAAGATCCTGTCCTTTGCAGATGCGGAGCAGGCGCCTGAGTGGTTTACGACCACACCTTCCCTGGCTGTACCCAAAGCAGTGGTAAAAGCAGGGTTAAAAATGGAAGAGATCAATTACTGGGAACTGAACGAGGCGTTTAGCGTGGTGGGTATTGAAAATACGCGCCGCATGCAATTAGATCCTGCCAAAGTGAATGTTAATGGTGGCGCGGTTTCCATCGGTCACCCTCTGGGCGCCAGCGGCGCACGGATCCTTGTTACGCTTATCCATGTGCTACAGCAAAACAATGCCCGTTATGGCGCCGCCGGAATCTGTAATGGTGGTGGCGGCGCCAGCGCTATGGTCATTGAACGTATTGTATGACTCAATCACAATGCGGCTATTACGCTTCAAGTGAGTAACAGCTTCTCTACTGCTTATTGGTGTATTCCTGGCTTTTAGCTGGGCTGTCTGAAATCAATTACCTTTGCCGGCGGAAATATGACAAAAAGCATTACCATAGCAGATTGGATACAACAGGCCCCAACACTGCCGCTGGTAGATGTGCGCACTCCTGCCGAATTTACCCGGGGACATATACCCGGTGCCTGCAATGTACCGTTATTCAGCAATGAAGAACGGGCACAGGTAGGCACCACTTACAGGCAGCAGGGACGCGAACCGGCGATCCTCCTGGGTTTTGACCTTACAGGCGCCAAATGGTCGGGTTTTATACAACAATGTTTACAGATCGCACCTGGAAAGCGTATTGCCGTGCACTGCTGGCGGGGGGGTATGCGCAGCGGGGCCATGGCCTGGGCGCTGGATCTGTACGGGTTTGAGGTATACCAGGTACAGGGAGGTTATAAGGAATACCGCCGCTGGGCACACCGGCAGTTTGAGCGGATGTATGAGCTGCGGATATTAGGCGGTATGACCGGTTCCGGTAAAACCCGGCTGCTGCAATATATGAAAGCCCGCGGGCAACAGGTTATTGACCTGGAGGAGCTGGCACAGCACAAGGGTTCTTCTTATGGTACCATGAACCGGATGGTACAACCCAGCCAGGAACAATTTGAAAATGAGCTGGCCTGGCAGTTGAAAGAGATGCAGACTGGCAAACCACTATGGCTGGAGGACGAATGCCAGAAGATTGGCAAACGTATCATCCCGGTGCCACTGTGGCAGCAGATGCGGACTGCGCCGATGATTGACCTGCAGGTGCCGGCAGTGCAACGTATTGACGCATTGTTAGAAGAATACGGCTGTCTGGATCCTGATTTCCTGATAGCCTGCACCGAACGTATCCGTAAGCGGCTGGGCCCATTACAGACCCAACAGGCTATTGCCGCCATCCGCGAAGGACGCATGGCCGATTTTATCCGGATTGTACTGGTATATTATGACAAGACCTACCATAAAGGGCTTGGCATGCGACCACCGGAACGTGTTTTTCCCCTGGAAGCATCCGGGAAAGACCCGGAAGCAGACAGCCGGCAATTGCTCAGGTTTATAAAAACAATACCTGTATAACAGGCTTTTTATTTTTTTGATGGTAACAACTACTTCTTTTCAACTGACCCAGTATTCGCATGGAGCCGGTTGTGGCTGCAAGATCAGCCCTGCGCTGCTGGATAAAATATTACATAGCCCTGCAACTGCCGCGTTCACTGATCCGCGCCTGCTGGTGGGCAATGATAAACGGGATGATGCAGCAGTGCTGGACCTGGGCAATGGCACGGCACTCATTGCTACCACGGATTTCTTTATGCCTATTGTAGATGAAGCCTATGACTTTGGCCGTATAGCAGCAGCTAATGCCATCAGTGATGTATACGCCATGGGCGGTAAACCGGTACTGGCAATAGCAATACTCGGCTGGCCCATTGATAAACTGCCTCCTGAAATAGCCGGGCAGGTGTTGGAGGGTGCGAGGGCTGTATGTGCCGAAGCAGGCATTGCCCTGGCGGGCGGACACAGCATTGATTGCCCGGAACCCGTGTTCGGGCTGGCAGTAAACGGACTGGTGGAACTGCCGCACCTGAAACAGAATGCCACAGCCACTGCGGGTTGCCGCCTCTACCTGACCAAAGCGCTTGGTGTGGGCATTTTATCCACGGCTCAGAAACGGGGAATATTACAACCGGAAGACGCAGCCATCGCCCTGCAAAACATGACCACTCTTAATAAACCGGGTGAACTGCTGGGCAGGCTAGATGCTGTAAAAGCCATGACCGATGTAACCGGTTTTGGCCTGCTGGGCCATTTGTCTGAAATGTGCGAAGGCAGCGGGCTTTCTGCTGTAGTGAAGTTTGACCAGGTACCAGTGATTTCCTCTGTTCCCTATTATCTTGATCTGGGTTGTGTGCCCGGGGGCACCAACCGCAACTGGAGTAGTTATGGCAACAAGATCGGCCCGCTTACAGAGCGTCAGAAACAGATACTGGCGGATCCGCAGACCAGCGGAGGGTTACTGGTGGCGGTAACTGAAGAAGGCTCTGCCGGTTTTGAGCAGCTGATGCAGAAGCAAGGTTATCACTTAAAACCATTCGGGCACCTGGAGCACCGGCATGAAGGACCGCTGGTCTGTATCAACGAGCAGGGTCTCACATTAGCTGCTGATATTATTTCTTAATGATACAATGCACAGGTATATATACCAACGGCTGTAATGCACTATTTATGGGCGCAGACGCTGGCACCTGCAACATCCGGGCCCTCTTTAAACAAGCCCGTTCACAATCATCACCTAAAATAGGTATTGACTTCAGCCCGCCGGATCTTTTATTTTTGAAATGAAATGATTTTTGAAAAAAGTGCGATCTTTTCAGATAGTTAATACATAAGGTGACGGGTGATCTCATCAGCCTGATGATGCCTGAAGGCCCGGTACCCGCTATTACCTGAAATTATCAAAACCAAAAGTCGGGGAGCTGTTTTCTTCGCTCTTACAGTTATTGACATCTTTAACAACCTTAATTAAATGTTTTATGACTTTCTTATTCAAATGGCTCAGACAGGTATTTGCCCAAAAGGAACAGCCGATGCCCTATGGTGGCTGGTTTGTAAAAATGAATAACCGGCGCAGCGGTTATCTTAACGAGCCTTAAACTAAAGAAGGGCATCGTGCCCATATGCAAAACCTGTGAAACAGATCACAGTCAAAACTATTTGTACAGGCTGTTTCCTGCCTGAAGAGCACCCGTCTATCCTGTTTTCCCAGAATTACTTTGTCTTTTCTTGATCCTGATCCATTATTTGAGGAACCATACAACCGATGTGCTTCTTTCACGGTCAATTTACCAGAGTTCCGTTTTATATTTATGTAAAACCAATAAACCTGTATTAATGAAAAAAAATCAGTTAGTAATGTTCCTGGGCCTGGTAATAACCTTATTGTCCTGTGGCAGCAGTAAAAAAACAGTAACAACAGTTCAGAATAAGGATGCAGAAAGTCAGCTGGTTCATTTTCCAAAGGCAAAACCGGGATTTAAACGTTATGTAATCACTGTGCCTGCATCACCGGCAGAAGAAAAGGAGCTGAAGCTGGAATTAATCGCCGGTAAGGTAATGCCCACTGATTGTAACACCCGCTCCCTGAATGGCCGGTTAGAAGAAAAAACGCTTCAGGGATGGGGATATACCTACTATGAGTTTAAGACCAATGGCACAGTTGTTTCTACCATGATGGCGTGCCCTGATAATAAAAAAACAGACAAATTTGTTGAGGCAAAGCCGGAACTGATCCGTTACAACAGCAAACTGCCCGTAGTGATCTTTGTACCGGACGGATATGAAGTAAAATGCCGTATCTGGCAGGCCGGCGCCTCTTTTGAGGCTGCGGAAAAATAAAAAACAATGTGAGCCGGGCAAAAAACTTATACAATCAAATATTTGATATTCATTTTTTGTTCATCGATCTCATATTAAAAATTGAGCTATAATCGTAAAGAGGCTGTATCGTATCTCTTCGGTACAGCTTCTTTTATTTAATCAGAACAGGATTACTTCTCCGCCTGTATGTATTTCCAGTGATGGTTGGGGAGCTGCTTCTACCCTACCGATTACCTGTGCCTCCACGCCAAATGATCTTGAAATATCAATAATGGCACCGGCATCCTTTTCGTTGGTATAAATTTCCATACGCGTGCCCATATTAAATACCTGGTACATTTCTTTTGCATCAGCGCCGCTGGCCTTTTGAATAATGTCAAAAATAACAGGCGGTTCAAACAAATGATCCTTAATGATCTTTACATGACCCGGAACATACTTCATACATTTTGTCTGGCCGCCGCCGCTGCAATGGATCAGCCCGTTAATGGCATCAAAATGCTGTTCCAGCAGGGCTTTTATTACCGGTGCAAAAGTGCGGGTAGGGCTTAATAATAATTTTCCGATGGTAGTTGCAGTGCCTTCCGCCTCAACAGTATCCGTAATTCCATGCGTGCCGATATATACGACCTCATCCGGTAACCCCGGCTCAAATGTTTCCGGATATTTTTTTGCAAGCTCCTTTTTCAGCACATCATGCCGGGCACTGGTTAGCCCGTTGCTGGCCAGGCCACTGTTATATTCTGTTTCATAGGCCGTTTTTCCAAAAGAGGCCAGGCCCACGATCACATTTCCCGGGGCTATTTTCTCATTGGTGATCAACCTGTTTTTGGGCCAGCGGGCCGTCATGGTTCCGTTCACTGCTATAGTGCGCACCACATCGCCCACATCCGCAGTTTCCCCACCCATATAGGTTATATGAATACCAAAATCCTTCATTGTATCAAAAAAGCCTGGCTTCCGTTGATCACTTCGGCCAGCACTTCAGCAGGGATCACCGTTTTATTACGGTCGATTGTGGATGAAAAGGCCAGCCGGTCATAAATGCCCACGCAAAGCAGATCATCCAGGTTCATAACAATTGCATCCTGGGCAATACCCTTCCAAATGCTTACATCGCCTGTTTCTTTCCAGTACAGATACGCCAGAATACTTTTTGTACCGGCCCCGTCTGCATGCATCAGGCTCACCCAGTTTTCATCATTCATGAACACATCCGGGTAAATTTTACAGAATGCCTTTTCATAAAGGCCTTTATCCAGTTTTTTTGTTGCCGCATGCACTTCTTCTTTTTGTGCAGAAACCCCTCTTTTGGAATACAGTGACATTAATTGATCGCTTTAAAGCGGCGAAGATAAGGCAGGATTTGTTATTTGAGGTTTGAAGTTTGGGGTTTCAAAGCTAATTTTGCGCTTTATGCAGATTCACAGGAATATTGAGGCGTTACCCCAATTTAAGAACGCCGTGGTAACCATCGGCACTTTCGACGGCGTTCATGAAGGGCACCGCAAAGTAATACAACAGCTTACAGACGAGGCCCAAAAAATAAACGGAGAGTCTGTGATCATCACGTTTCACCCGCATCCGCGTAAAGTAGTGCATTCTTCCATATTAGGCCTCCGCCTAATTACAACGTTGGATGAACGTATTGAACTGCTGCGGAACCTGGGAGTAAATCACCTGGTAATCATCCCCTTTACAGAGGTTTTTGCCAATCAGTTGCCCGAAGATTACCTGCGCAATTTCCTTATTGCCCGGTTTCACCCGCATACCATTATTATAGGGTATGATCACCGTTTCGGGCGTGACCGCCTGGGTGATTATAAGCTGCTGGAAGCCTTGCAGGAGAAATACCGTTACCAGTTACAGGAAATACCCAAACATGTGCTGGATAATATTTCTATCAGTTCCACAAAAGTACGGGAGGCCATTTTAAGAGGCGATATGGCTACTGCGAACCATTTGCTGGGGTATGTCTTCTTTTTTGAAGGTGAAGTGATCCACGGAGATAAGCTGGGCCGGGAACTGGGCTATCCTACCGCCAACCTGAAAGTGCAGGATGAAGAAAAGATCGTGCCCGGCAATGGGGTCTATGCCGTATATGTGAAGATACCGGGGCAAGACGGATGGTTAAAAGGGATGATGAGCATTGGCCTGCGCCCTACTGTGAACGGTAAAAAACGGACGGTTGAGGTAAATATTTTTGATTTTGATAAAATGATCTATGGCCAGACGATCCGGGTTTATGTAAAGCAGTTCCTTAGAGAAGAGGTAAAATTTGATTCGCTGGAAGCGATGGTAAAACAGATCGGCCAGGATAAGATAAACAGCCTGGCGGTTTTGTAATTACAAAGATGTTCGAACATACCTCTCAGAATTACTCCACATAAATCATCCGGTATTGCGAACCCTTTAATGCACCTAAAATATCAAACGATAGCATCACAAATAACAATCGTTCCTGTTATCAGGACTGACCCAACATAACACTGTGATCACTGGTATCCTATAAATTTCTGTTCAGCTTTTACAATTTTTTCAAAAAAGGACCGCAGGCCTTCATAATCTCCGGGCGCATAAAACTGTTGCCTGCTATTGGAGAATTTACGAATAACCTGCAACCGGCCCGGCGCCATCAATTGAAACCGCAGCGTATATTCCAGGTCTTTAAAGGTTAAAGAAACGGAAGCTGGGGGTGCTGTAAATTTCATTCCTTCCGGCGCGAAAACTGTTACCCGGGTTTCATAGGCATCCGTATTTTCGTAGGACCAGTATTCAACAGGCAGGGTTCTTTCTTCCGCAGGGAACTGATCCATGGTTGCCACCACATCATGGTAGTTGATCTTAAAGGCATTTATGGCACCCACCTCTGATACCTGGTCGTTTACAACATAAGAAAATTCGTACTGTACTGAATCCGCCGGGCCATCCAACCCGGCAAATTTAAGACCGCTCAGCTTTACTCCTGTAGAGTATCCACGGGCCACGGATTCTTCCATATCACGGAGCCGCTTCTGTTCATCGTTATGCCGGAAATCTGCGCGTACGTCTGCCGCCAAATGCCCCGATTTGATTATTTTATTGTAGTACAGCAAATCGGTTCCCTTAGGGCGGATTTCAATAAAACGCACTACTTTATCTTTAGATCGGTTACCGGTATGCAGGTGCATAACACCAGGGGATGATAAAGCCGGATGCACCGGAATGTCCAGCATCAGGGCGCCGCAGAGATTATTGGAAAGGGCCGTAAAAGGAAGATTATTATCAGTAAGTTCAATAAAATATTCTTTATTGTCCAGCATGGCCCTGGCGATGCAATGGTTAAAATCCATTGCAGGCAGGAGCATATCCCTGTTTCCGTTGTTGCGCGTGTCAATCAGCACCATGTTAGCCGCTATCCCTGCTTTATGGCACAACGCTACAAAAAGCCGGGACAGGTCCTTACAATCGCCCAGTTGTGTATTTAAGGTAACAGAAGGTTTCTGTGGAATATAGCCACTTTGCCGGAAGGCTACCGAACTGTAATGAATATTGTTTTCAATATAGTTATAAATACGCCAGGCTTTGGCAAACTGGTTTTCGGATTTTGCACCGGCGGGGAACAGGGTATTGTATACATCCGTTACTTCCGGTTCAATTTCATTATAGTTTACCACATCTGCGTACCAGGCAGCTATTTTATTCCAGTCTGCTATTGTAGACACATACATTACATTGGCAACATCAACAAGGCCCGGCATCAGCGGTTCTTCTTTTTCGGGGAGTGAATGAAGCACGTCCCAGGAATATTTTGTAAAGTCCTCTGCCTTGCTTATCTGCGGGCGGATGCTGTCCCGGCTGAACCGGAACCCGATCGCTGCATCTGCCGGGGCCAGCAATGTATACCTGGAAGCATAGCAGTAAACATCACCTGTAAAGAAATACCGGTCCGTAAAATCCTTTGCAAAATGCCCGTCTGCAAATTGCTGCAGCCGGTACCGGATAAAAACGATATCCCCTGGTTCCAGATTGGTGAACACAATATCCCGCCCGTTCTTTTCTCCCTGTATGCGTTTATCCTTTTTGATCACTTCCGACTTTTCGATCAGCAGGGATTGGTTGCTTTCGGAGTTCAATGTTACTTCTTTATACCGCTCAATGCCTTTTTCATTAACAATTTTTATCAGGGAAGTAACATATTGCTCATTCCCTCCGTCAGGATACAGGACCACATCCCTCTGATCCAGTAAAAAATAGTATCCCGCTTTTTGCTTGTCTGTACCCTTGTAATCATCACTGTTAATGATTTTGTCTTCATCAACGACGGGCAATAATTTATAGGCCTCGCTTTTTTCTTCCAGCTTCCTTACACTGATGATCAGTTCATATTGATCAGGGTTGTATTTCAGGGAACTGTGATAGGCTTCCAGGGCCGCTGCTATCTCATTTTTCTGTTTCCGTACATCTCCCAGCAATTTCCAGTAAGCATCAGCATAAGGGCTGATGGCCAGCGCCATAAGCACATATTTTTCAGCCTTATCATACTGTTTCTCCGTGAGAAAAAATTCAGACAGGGTAACGTAGAATTGAGGCACATGCGGAAAGTTTTTTATCTGCTGTTCCAGTAGCAATTGGTAATTGCTCTTCTTACCGTTATTCAGGAGTGCAGTCAGGTACTGGAAAAACACATCGTAGTGAAAATTATTCTTAAAAAATTGCTCATATACTCCCAGCGTTGCATCAGGGCCTTTTCCTGTTGCCTTTCTTAATTCATACATAGCTGTTTGCATTTCAGGATTATCCGGGTAACGCTGGTACATTTTTTCCGCAATGTTTATGATATCCTCCAGCTTTTTATCTTTTGCCTTTGCCAGGATAGCATACCTGTCTGAAATTTCATTCTCTCCGTATAGTTGTATATACCGGCTCCGTTTATTTTCCAGTTCGGTATATTTCTGGTTTTTATTCAGTTGCTGCATCGACAGGTTCATTGCAAATTCACTGTTACTATCCAGACGCATCAGGCGTTCGTTCTCTGCTTCAAGGAGCGTGTTATTTCCTTCAGCGGAAAGTATATTAATATATACAGATCTCAATAAGGTGTTGCCAGGAGCTTTTACCAGGGCCTGCCGGATCACCTGTTTTGCCAGTTCCGTTTTTTTGCTGCGCGAATAACAACTTGCCAACAGTACATAGCTGAGCAAATCAGAAGAGTCTCCGGACAGTTGGTCTTCAAAATATTGTTCGGCAAAATGAGGCAGCAATGCCGGCGTGTCAGTTACAGCCTGCTGCCTGGGATATGCTTTGTAAACGGGGGAGCCGTTTACATCCAGAGGCTTTCCTTCTTCATCCAGGAGCCTGAGGGTAAAGCTGGAATAGTCATTATTGGTATATCCCAGTTGCACCAGTATCCGGTTTGTTCCTTGTTTCAGCACACCCTTTACACTATAAGCGTCGAGGTCGGTAAGCCGTTCCCTCGGTTCCAAAATCATTAACTGGTCATTCAGCCATAGTTTCAGGTTCCCCGAAAATCCCATATTCAGTGTTATGCTTTTTTCTTCGGGCGCATCAACAAAAGTCTGGGCATAGACAATACCGGTATTGCCTGGTATTGAAAAACAGGGCGCCATCCATCCGTCATTATTTTCAAAAGCAGGGGTAAACCATTTTATGGTATCATCTGAAGCATTTTTAAAAACGGATTCCGGCTCAGGGTACTTCAGAGGGGCATATTCATTATAAAAACCGCTGCCGGACAGGTTTTCAAAAGGCCCTGCATATTGCCAGTTGCGAATAGAATGGATGGTTTGTATATAAGGAGCACCTGCAGAAAAATTACCGGACAGGAGCTCATTATAAGCAAGCACATAGTTCGCAGAGGTTCTCAATGAAACCGGAGCTTTGTTGTCGGCAGTAAGCTTATGCAGCAATTTCAGCTGGTGCGGCTTTTTTTTAACACTATGCGGACCGGTAACGGCCCTGTTAAACCACAGGGCATATATATAGGGATAGGGATCTTCCATTTGCTCATAAACAGAATCAGCAAATCCGGTAATCCTCTCTTCGTTCCGGTTAAACGCCTGAAGCAACAAACTGGTAATATATGCCCGGCCCTGCGTATGAGGGTCCTGTTGCGCTTCTTTTAAAAAAACAGTAGCCGAGGCCCTGTCGTTGCTGTTCAATGCAGTCCATGCTTTTTGATAACTGTTCTGGGAAAGGGTTGGCACGCAGGTTGCCACGCACACAATAAGCAGTGTATATTTTCTCATCATTCTAGTCTTTTATAAAACAGGTTTTTGGATTTAATGCTTTACTGGTTATTCAATCCATAAAATCGGAACAATATAGCAATTATTTTCTACTTTTTCCTAACTGCCAACAGCATGATTTTTACCATGTATTTTTGTAAAAGCTTTACATCTAAAAAGGGAGCCAACTTTATATAATCCCAGCCCGGGAACTGTTTCTCCCGGGTCCGGTACGCAGAAAATTTATTGCAGATCAACGCTGATATTACGGGTTTTTCTGTGCGGGCCTGAGTCATCCCTTTGTGCTATCTGCAGAAAACCTTCCTTACCCCTACGTTGATTCCTATGAACAAAATGCAGTAAATTTGCCGCCTTATGGAATTAACAAAGAATTTTGAGCCAGCAGCAATTGAGGCCCGGTGGACCGCGCATTGGAAGGGAAAAGGGTATTTTAACAGCTTGCCTACCGGACCGGCAGGCACCCCGGATGAACGCCCGGCCTATACCGTGGTCATCCCGCCTCCCAACGTTACCGGTGTGTTGCATATGGGGCACACCCTCAATGAGACCGTGCAGGATATACTGGTGCGCCGCGCCCGCATGAGCGGCTTTAATGCCTGCTGGGTGCCCGGCAGCGACCACGCGTCCATTGCCACGGAGGCCAAAGTAGTGCAAATGCTGAAAGAGGAAAAAGGTATTGATAAAAACAGTCTTACCCGCAAAGAATTCCTGAAATATGCGTTTGAGTGGAAAGAAAAATACGGTGGCATTATCTATAACCAGATCGAGCGCCTGGGTTGCAGCGTAGACTGGAACCGGGTAACCTTTACCATGGACGACCATTATTACAAAGCCGTTATAAAGGTTTTTGTAGATCTGTATAATAAAGGGCTGATCTACCGCGGGGCCCGCATGATCAACTGGGACCCGGCCGCAAAGACCGCCCTCAGCGATGAGGAAGTAGAATACCGCGAGGTGCAGAGCAAGCTGTATTATGTGCAATACAAACTGGACGGACAGGAAGGCTATATCACCATTGCCACTACCCGCCCGGAAACGATTTTGGGAGATACCGCCATCTGCGTAAACCCGAATGATGAGCGCTATCAACATCTGAAAGGAGCCTATGCCTTTGTGCCCCTGGTCAACCGCCGCATCCCCGTTATTTTTGATGAGTATGTAGATATGGAATTTGGTACCGGCGCCTTAAAGATCACCCCGGCGCATGATATCAACGACTATAACCTGGGGCTGAAGCACCATCTGGAGATCATTGATACCTTAAATGAAGATGGCACCCTGAGTGAAGCTGCCCAGTTGTACATAGGTGAAGACCGCTTTGATGTACGTAAAAAAATTGTGGCGGACCTGGAAAAAGCAGGTAACCTGGTAAAAACTGAAGATATTATAAATAAGAACGGTTTTTCACAGCGCAGCAATGCCGTGGTAGAGCCTCGCATTTCTACCCAGTGGTTTGTAAAAATGAAGGAGCTGGCAGCACCCGCATTAAAAGCAGTGGTAGATGGGGCTATAAAAATACATCCCGGCGACCGCTTCCTGGCTACTTATAAATACTGGCTGGAGAATGTGAAAGACTGGTGCATCAGCCGCCAGCTGTGGTGGGGGCAGCAGATACCGGCCTGGTACGCGCCGGACGGAACGTTTGTAGTGGCAGAAAATAAAGCAGCGGCGTTTGAGCAATGGTCAAAAATGTATAGTGCCCCCGGAAAAAACATTGACCATTCACCAATCACCATTGATGATCTCCAGCAGGACAGCGACGTGTTGGATACCTGGTTTTCCTCCTGGCTGTGGCCCAGTGAAGTGTTCTATGGTATCACCAATCCCGGCAACGCCGACATCAGCTACTACTACCCCACCTCTGTATTGGTAACGGGTCAGGACATCATCTTCTTTTGGGTAGCACGTATGGTAATGGCCGGACTGGAATATGAAAAAGAAATTCCCTTTAAAGATGTATACTTTACCGGCATGGTTCGTGATAAGCTGGGACGCAAAATGAGCAAGCAACTGGGCAACTCACCGGATCTGCTGCAACTCATTAACACATACGGTGCCGACGCAGTGCGTTTCGGCATTATGATCTCAGCTCCTGCGGGTAACGATCTGTTGTTTGACGAAAGCTCTTTAGAACAGGGCCGCAATTTTAATAATAAGATCTGGAATGCGCTCAAACTGGTGCGTATGTGGCAGAATAATCCCAACGGCATCACCGAAGAAGCAACTGCTGAACCGGATATTGCTGCCGCATGGATGCGTAACCGCATTGAGCAGGCCAGGGCCGAAATGGAAAACCTTTTCAGCGAGTTCCGCCTCAGCGAAGGACTGAAAACATTGTATTCACTGATCTGGGACGATTTCTGCTCCTGGTACCTGGAATGGCAGAAACCCGCACAGGGCCAGCCTACCAGCAGTGCCAAACTGCAGGCAACTATTGAATACTTTGAGGAACTGCTGCAATTACTGCACCCTTATATGCCGTTCATTACGGAAGAGGTCTACCACCTCCTCCGCGAACAAAATGATGACCTTTCTGTAAAGCAATACCAGCCTGTACGGGCCACAGATAAAGATATACTGGCACAGGGCGAGCTGCTGAAGCAAACCATTACCGCCATCCGCGACGCCCGCGTTAAAAACAACATTAAAAGCAAGGAGCCGGTAAAACTGTTTGTACAGACCGCACAACCGGAAAATTATACCAGCCTTGCGCCGATCCTACAGCGCCAGGCCAATGTAGAAGCTGTTACTATTGCAACAGAAGCTGTTGATAAATGTATTAACGTACTGGTAGGTAAGGACAAGCTCTTCATTATGCCGGCAACAGAGCTGGACACCAGCATACAAAAAGAACAACTGGAAAAAGACCTGCAATACTTACAGGGCTTCCTGATATCAGTAGAAAAGAAACTCAGCAACGAGCGTTTTGTACAAAATGCAAAGCCTGAGATTGTGGAAATTGAAAGAAGGAAAAAAGCAGATGCGGAGGAAAAAATAAAAGCGCTGCAGGAAAGCCTGAAAAGCCTTTAAGGCCAGGTACCGCATTTTTACCAAGGGCTTGGATTCATAATATACCGTCAATGTGGTTTTTTAAAAAAGCATTGACGGTATTTTTTATGAAGGTTTCTGCTCCTACCGCGATATTTTGAATGTATTGCAAAGCTCTTCATAGCTCAGGTCATTAAGGCTCCTGCTGGCCAACGCCGGTTTTACACCCCTGGAATGATTACATAGCGGAAGGCATGGTTACGTTACCCTGTAGCGCCCTGCGGCCCCGGATCGCCTTTTTTACAACTAAATGACAGAGCTGCAGTAAACAGTAATAAAATTAATTTGTCAGTTTGCATATGGTTTACTTTGAGGTTAAAATACTTCTTCAAAAACAAGCCGGTCGTAATGCGTTGAAAATACCTGATTTAAGCTATCCCGATCAGCAGGGTAAACCCAGCCGCTTTCAAAGAGCTCGCCGGTTGGGATTACCATTTAGTAAAGCAGGCCCGATAATTGTAAATATCATTTATCAAAACCCTTTAAGCATGAAAAAGTATTTCTTACTATTGCTCATTCTATTTGTTCTTCACCTTTCGCAGGCATCAGCACAATGGAAAGGCTTCAGCCTCGGCCCCTACGGTGAACTTGCTTTTCCCACCGGTGATTTCCAAAAGAATTTTAAACTGGGAGGCGGTGTCGGGCTCAATGCAGATATCCGTCTTATAAAAAAGTGGGCAGCTACCGGCTCTGTAGGGTATATGTATTTCCGTGGCAAAGACGTTACGGACGAAAACGGTACCCGGTATAAAGTAAAAGACCTGCAGGCCATCCCTGTAAGAGTAGGTGTCAAATACCGGCCTATCCCCCTGTTCTATTTGAAACTGGAAGCCGGCAGCGCTAATTATACAGGTAAAAATTATTCAGGATCAGCGTTCCTGCTTTCACCGGGTGTCGGGCTCCGCGTACTGGGATTCGATTTTCAGGCAAAATATGAAGCCTGGATGAAAGACGGCACCAAAGGCTTCTGGGGGCTGAAGGCAGGATGGAATTTTTAAAACGTTTTCACAGACAATCATACAGTAACTAAGCGTTTGACACTTTATCTTTGTTTGTCTATGAGTGATAACAGTCAGGGTTTAAGCCGTGCAGATGTATTATTAATGACCATCAGCACCGGGCTAATTGTTGCTAATATCTATTACTGTCAGCCACTGATCATATTAATAGCAAAAGATTTTAAAATATCAGAGACCGTAGCCGGAAAAGTAAACTACCTTACACAGGCAGGTTATGCCGTAGGTTTGCTCTTACTGGTTCCTTTAGGCGATATGCTGGAACGCCGTAAGCAAATACTCTTAACAACCATTGCGGCAGTTTTTGCATTATTATTAGCTGCAACTGCCCGACACTTCTGGTTATTGCAGGCAGCCTCTTTCCTGATCGGTGCCTGCTCTATTGTTCCGCAGCTGATACTGCCGCTTGCTGCCAACCTGAGCAGCGACCAGGAACGGGGAAAGAACATTGGGATTATTATGAGCGGGCTGCTGATAGGCATTTTAGCTTCACGTGCGTTAAGCGGCAGCATTGGCCAATGGTTAACATGGCGGGCCATGTTCTTTATTGCCGCAGGTATCTGTTTACTGCTGACCATAGTAATGGCTATACGGCTGCCCAAAAGCAGGCCCCGCTTTAATGGCAGCTATACAACGCTGATGCGTTCAATGTTTGCATACATCCGCGCACAGCCGGTGCTGAGAGAAGCCTCAATGATCAACTTTATAGCCTTTGCCATCATCAGCGGATTTTGGACAGTAATGGTATTATATCTTGCCAGCCCCGTTTATCATTTTCAAACACTAAAGATCGGTTTATTTGGAATAGCAGGTGCAGCGGGCGCTATGGCAGCACCACTGGTGGGCCGGCTTAGTGATAAAGGAAACCCCAGAAAAAATCTTTTAAATGGCTTTGTGCTTCAGATTGTCAGCCTGGTGCTCTTTTACTTCTGGGGATCAAATATCTTCTTTTTTATTGTCGGTATCCTGCTGATCGATATTGCCCAGCAGGCCATTCATGTAACCAATCAAACACGGATCTATGCACTGGTTCCGGAAGCCCGCAACCGGCTGAATACCATTTTCATGTCAGTAAGCTTTGTGGGTGCTGCTTCGGGCTCCGCTGCAGGGCTTGTGTTATGGAACAAAGGCGGCTGGGCCTTGTTTTGCATCGGGTGCGCCCTGTTGGTAATCCTGAACCTGCTGCTCTATTACATCTTTAACCGCCGTTACAGCACGGGAAACTAAGGCTGTACAAACAACCGTAATTGTTCCGGCAAAAGCAGTTTCTTTATTTTTGGCGGATGCGAAAATTTCTGTATGTACTCTTATTCTTATTCCATACGCTGTTTTGTAAGGCCCAGGTATCTGTTCAGGGAAAAATTCAGGATAACACCGGAATCCCGGTGCCGGATGCAACAATGGAATGGTACGGGCCACAGCAATCATCCCAAACCATAACGACCAGCCATGACGGAACATTCAGTATTTCCGCATTAAAAGCCGGAGAAAAGTATTTGCTGCAAGTAACCGCTATTGGCTATCAGAACAGCCTTGCCAGTCTTATTTTACAAAAAGATACTACATTAAAGCTGATCCTGCGTCCTGATAGCATCACTCTTGGCAATGTTACGGTCAGCAGCCGTACAAAACTGATTCAGGTGCAGCCAGACAGGACCATCATCAACCTGGCAGATAACCCAACCATTACCGGCAGTAATATGGCCGATGCATTCAATAAAATCCCGGGTATCCAGGTCAGTAACGACCAGCTCTCCATTCCGGGGAAAGGAATGGTGCAACTGATGCAGGATGGGCGGCTGATCCAGCTCTCACAAAAAGATCTGGTGAATTACCTGAAATCGATCCCGGTAGGCACCATTTCAAAAATAGAAATCATCGCCAATCCTTCAGCTGCTTATGATGCTTCCGGAAATGCAGGGCTCATCAATATCATCACCAAACGCAACAGTCAACAGGGTTATAGCGGAAGCGTACAGGCAGGCTATAAGCAATGGCAACACTATCCCGGTATGGATATAACAGGCAATATCAGCTATAATTCCGGTAAATGGAGGCTTTATGCAAATGCCAATATGTTCCGCATCCGGCACCGCTATGGCTTTCGCTGGGAAGAATACTACCCGGACCGTTCGTGGATCATGAGCGATACCGGCGACTATAAACAAAATAACCTGGCAATAAATGCGGGTGCTGATTACCGGCTTTCTCAAAAATCAACGATCGGGTTTACAGTTGGCTTTTCAAGGTACTTTGAAGGCGGAGCCGATTATGTACGCAATCATTTTTACAATCAGCAGGGAACAACTGATTCTTTTCTGACTACTTATGCAGATTATGTTCCGCTGGCCCGAACACAATCATACAACGTCTATTACCAGACAAAACTGGACTCAACCGGTAAGTCTTTTTCACTGGATGGCAGCTACCTGACATTTTTCCGTACAGATGAATGCCATTTTACCGGCAAAACATTTACACCGGATGGTACACTGATTCCCGCTTCTACTGCCCGTTATTATAACACCGCTTTGCAGAACATCAATATTTATACACTGAAGGCCGATGTGGTGCTGCCGGCAAAAATTGCCAGTTTTCAGTTAGGCGGAAAGATCAATTTTATCAATATATATGATAACCTGCTGTATTACACGGTAAAGGACAACGAACGTGTTTTTGATCCCGAACTTAGCAGTGAATACAAGTACACTGAAAACACCCAGGCACTGTATGCCAATGCCGGCCGGGACATCCGTAACTGGAGCCTGCAGGCCGGCCTGAGGGCCGAACTGACACAAACTACAGGTTATTCCTACATTCTGAGCCAGGGTAGGCAAAACAACTATATAAAGTTTTTTCCCAACGCATTGATCAGTTTTAAAAAAGACAATCACAACACCTTCTCATTTACTTATAATAAGCGGGTGCGACGGCCTACGTTCTGGAATCTCAATCCTTATAAATCCCTGCTTACTGCATACAGTTATTATGAGGGCAACCCGTTTTTGCAACCCGAGTACAACAGTAACTTTCAGTTGCAGCACAGCTATAAAAACAAATGGACCAGTGCGCTTTTTGTGGCGCTGACCAATAACGGGTTTGACGATATTACGATAGCCCGTGCAGATACCAATTTTGTATTGCGCACACCCAGGAATTTTGTAAACAGCACCCGCCTGGGTATTTCAGAAAACCGGCGCTTTGCCGCTTTTTCCTGGTGGGAAAGCAATAACCTGCTGAATATCTATTATACGCAGGGCAGATCGCAGTTGGACTATATAACAGATATGGAAGGATGGGGGGCTTATTTTTCAAGCAGCAATAGTTTTTATCTGAATAACAGCAAAACACTTGCTGCCGATGCAAATTTCTGGTACCAGTTTCCGGATGTTGCTTTAGTAAACCGGTCAGATGCGTACTGGAACCTGGATCTGGGCATCACGACCGCTTTAATAAAAGAAAAGCTATCGATCAATGCCAGTGTGCAGGACGTGTTTGGTACCAGTGCCCCCTCCTACACCACCTTTGTTAACGGCATCCGGCAAAAATATGCCACCCTGCAGCTCAACCGGAATTATTCCCTCACGTTTATATTCAAATTCGGGAAAAAAGAGACAACGGCATCAGAACATTCCAGCAGTAACCAGGAAGAAAAAGAACGGATCTGATCATGTACCGGCACACCGGACCGCAGTCAGCCAGGAGCCGTTACTCCTGTTAAAATGGGGCAGCAAGCTCTTAGCTCAATCCGGGTGCAGGAACTATCTGGTTTGTTGGAAAAGACAAACAATCCGGGATTTTTTTATTCCCCGGATTGTCTGATGTAAGCCATTAAGAACTACTGTGGCTGTTGCCTGTTGGCAAATTTCTGTATCAGTCCCGGAAGTGCAGCAGCTATAGCACCGGTTACAGCAGGTGGCAAACCCAGTTTTGTGGTAAGTGAATTGATTAAGCCACCCTCAATTGCATTTACAGCAGTGCCACCGGAACCTATTGCATTTTTTAAAGTATCCAGTAATCCGCCGCCTGTGGTCTCACCGGCTGTTGCCGCGTTATTAATATGGTTAGCAAGCTCATCATGAAGGGCCGCCTCCTGCTCAGGAGTAATATTGCCGGCAATATCGGGATGGCCTCCCAGTTCATTTTTTACTGCGTTCAGGATTTCATCAAACATAGTTGGGGTTTTTATTAAGGTATTAAGATACATTTATTTCTTTATAACTAAAATTAATTTATTGATCTCACCGGTAAATGGTAAATGACGGAAACCATCAGCTGGCCTGCTCTAAATTGGCTTTCCGGATATCCGCTGATATTACGCGGTATAATTTTACTAAAACAATCCCGGATGGTTATGCATATAAAACACGGCAGCACCACGATCTGTGACTGGCCGGAAAAGAAATGCGTTTGTGATAGAAAGATAATATGGATAGCGGTTCCGTATAACACGCAGGGAAAGAACATGATCAAAAAAGGCGACCATAAAATGACCGCCTGAAAAAGATTGTACCGGCAAACGGGTCTGCTGTTTACAGTTTCCTGATTTTAATATTGCGGAACCAAACATTATGACCATGATCCTGCAAAGCAATATGTCCGGACCTGGATTTTGCAAAATCAGGCCATTTGGCAAATTTACTATTAGCGATCAGCTGGTTCCATTCCGGGCTTCCTATGGTAACCTTAGCGGTAACTACACCATTCAGCTTTAATTCAAGATTGCCATTCTGTACTTTAATAGATGCCTGGTTCCATTCTCCTACAGGTTTCGGATGTGAAGTGTTCTTCGCATCTACCAGGTCATACAGGGCGCCTGCCAGGTGCTTGGTATTTTTATTATCATCGGCGGCTATATTATCCAATACCTGCATTTCAGGCCCTGTTAAATAGGTCGCCGGGTATTTTGACTTATCATCCTGTGCTAAAAAAATAATACCACTGTTGGTGCCGGAAGCAGCCTTCCATTCTACCTGCAGCTCAAAATTGTCATAGGCATCATTTGAAACAAGATCGCCGCCGCTTGCGCCAGACTTTTTTGCTTCTTCATTAAAATGAAGGGCGCCGTCCTGTACCTGCCAGGCACCTGCCGTATTTTCCTTGCCATACACATGCCAGCCGTTTGTGGTGGCACCGTCAAACAGCAGTTGCCACCCCGCTGCTTTTTCTTTTGCTGAAAGCGTATTAGGCAGGGCATCCTGTGCCGCCTTTTTTTGCCCTGTGCAGGAACACGCTGCAAGCCCGAATGCCGTGGCCAATAATAAGATTTTGCTCATATTTTTTATTTATAGGCTATTTATTCAATAACAGGATATATTTTACCATTGCTTTTGCATCCGCTTCAGAAACATTCGGATGCGGGGTCATAGGTATATCGCCCCATACGCCACTGCCGCCGGTAATGACTTTTTGGGCAAGCTTGGTAATAGTGGCATCATCTGCGCCTGCATATTTTTTTGCCACATCCCTGTAAGCAGGCCCTGTCAGCTTTTCATCGATCTTATGACAGGTGATGCATTGGTACTGGCCAACCAGCGCCAGCCCTTTCTGATAATCCGGGTTTGATGAATTATCTGAAGCAGGCGCTTCAGTTTTTGTATCAGATGCAGAGGTCTCACTTTTTTGCTCTTCTCCCCCCCCGCCACAGGCGGCGGCCATGGTTGCCAGTATTACGGCTGATAAAATAATTTTCTTCATTTTTTGTACGTTATTGTATTTGGTAAATATATTAATCTATACCCAGAACGTTCCGGTTCAGCTTATCATCTTTTACGGTTGCTGCAAAATCATCAAAAGCCTTATCTGTTACCCGTATAATATGCTCTTTTATGAACTGAGCGCCTTCCTTTGCGCCGTCCTCCGGATTCTTCAAACAGCACTCCCACTCCATAACCGCCCATCCTTTAAAATCATATTCCGCCAGCTTTGAAAAAATGGTTTTAAAATCAACCTGGCCGTCTCCCGGGCTCCTGTAACGGCCGGCTCTTTTCAGCCAGGGCTGATAACCGCCAAAAGCGCCTTTTTTACCGGTTGGGTTAAACTCGGAATCTTTTACATGAAATGCTTTTATACGTTCATGAAAAATATCAATATAGGCTATATAATCCAGGCATTGCAATACAAAATGAGATGGGTCATAAAGCAAACAGGCTCTTGGATGGCCGTTCACTTTTTCCAGGAACATTTCATAAGTGTCCCCGTCAAACAGATCTTCGCCCGGGTGCACTTCATAGCAGACATCAACACCGCAGGCGTCAAATTCATTTAAGATCGGTGTCCAGCGCCGTGCCAATTCGGTAAAGCCTTCGTCTACCAGACCAGCAGGGCGTTGCGGCCACGGATGGAACGTATGCCATAACAGGGACCCGCTGAAAGTGGCATGTGCATTTAACCCCAGGTTTTGGGATGCTTTTGCTGCATATTTCAATTGCTGAATGGCCCATTCTGTGCGGGCTTTGGCATTATTATGAAATTGCTCCGGCGCAAAAGAATCAAACAACAGGTCATATGCAGGGTTCACTGCAACCAGTTGCCCCTGTAAATGTGTGGACAACTCAGTTATTTCCATGCCGCATTCCTTCACCAATCCCTTTATTTCATCAGCATAAGTTTTACTTTCCGCCGCCTTTTGCAGATCAATGAACTGATCATTATTAGTGGGGATCTGCACTCCTTTGAACCCGAGCGACTGTGCCCATGTACAAATAGATTTCAGATCATTAAAAGGGGGCTGGTCTCCGGCAAACTGTGCTAAAAAAATACCCGGGCCTTTTAGCGTAGTCATAAAAAAATTGAATTTTCTGTATCGTTATTAATATTAAGTGGCTAAAAGTACAAAATCTTTGAAACAAATAATACGTTTTAAATTTTTTATGTGTTTCTGATACATTATAGCCGCTACCGCAATAAACGTCATTCTTACAAAAAAATTATACCTACGGGAAATCATCTTTATATCCCGCAATAAAAAAAAGATGCAGATTGATTAACAAGAACTAAAAAATAGTACATTTAGCCTTTAAACAATATTTTATTATCTAATTTTTAACGAAAGCATTGGTATGAAATGAAGCATAAAAATTTTCAGGCAGGTTTATATTTTACGCAATGAAAAATTTTTATGTGTAATTCCATGTGACCAAAAAAACTAAAAAATCTCACATGAAATCAGGCATTAGGATCCAGCTATCATTTATGATGTTCCTTGAATTTTTTATCTGGGGAGCATGGTTTGTAACACTGGGAACATTTTTGGGAACCAATTTAAAGGCAGATGGTCTTGAAACCGCAAAGGTCTTTTCCACACAATCCTGGGGAGCTATTATTGCCCCCTTCATAATTGGCCTTATTGCCGACCGTTATTTCAATGCTGAAAGGATTTTAGGCGTATTGCACCTGATCGGTGCCGGCTTAATGTACCTGATGTTCAAAGCAGAAAATGTAGCTGTTTTTTATCCCTATGTATTTATATACATGGTATTGTTTATGCCCACACTGGCATTGGTGAACTCAGTATCCTTCCGCCAGCTACAGGATCCTGAAAAACAATTTTCCTCGATCCGCGTTTTCGGAACCATCGGGTGGATTGTAGCGGGTGTAGCCATCAGCTTTTTTCATTGGGATAATGAGCAGAATAATCTGCAGGGAGATACGCTGCGCAATACGTTCCTGATGGCCGCCATTGCATCTGCATTTTTGGGATTATTTAGCTTTACATTACCCAAAACACCGCCAAAGGGTAAAGGCACTACCGCCAAAATTTCCGAGATCCTGGGCCTGGATGCATTAAAACTGCTGAAAGACCCCAACTTCCTGATCTTCTTCATAGCTTCTATTGCTATTTGTATTCCCCTGGCTTTTTACTATCAGAATGCCAACCCGTTTTTAACAGCTATAAAACTGGAAAATGCAACCGCCAAAATGGCCATCGGCCAGGTTTCTGAAGCATTGTTCCTTTTACTGCTGCCGGTTTTCTTTAAACGTTTTGGATTTAAAAACACGATCCTTATCGGGATGCTGGCATGGGCGGTTCGCTATGTGCTGTTTGCTTACGGCAATGCAGGTGAGCTGGCATTTATGTTAATTATTGGTATTGCGCTTCATGGCCTTTGTTATGATTTCTTCTTTGTGTCCGGGCAGATTTATACCGATGCAAAGGCCGGGGAAAAATACAAGAGCGCTGCCCAGGGGCTTATAACGCTTGCCACCTATGGTTTGGGCATGCTGATCGGTTTCTGGGTAGCCGGCTATATATCGGATCATTATAAAATGGCCGATGGAAGCACCGACTGGAAAATGGTATGGCTTATTCCTGCCGGCATTGCGGCAGTAGTAATGTTATTATTTGCCCTTGCCTTCAGGGATAAATCAAAAGCAGCAGCCCAGGTAGAGCCATGATGAACAGAAAAACTTCCAGAAGGCAAATGATCAAAGCCCTTGCCCTTACAACAGCCGCAGCGCACAGTACAGATCTTTGGGCCTCCGGCTCAGAAAAGAAAGCAACGGAAATGCAGTTAAAAGGAAATATTAATCATAGCGTTTGCCAGTGGACCTTTGGCGACCTGCCATTGGAAACATTGTGCATCGCCGTAAAAAAAATGGGACTGCAGGCCATTGACCTGCTGGCTCCGAAAGACTGGCCTGTTCTGCGGAAACACGGCCTTACCTGCTCTATGTGTTACATACCGGGTAAAGTAAGCCTTACAGATGGCTTTGCAGGTAAAGAATTTCACACTTCATTAATTAAAGATTATGAAGAAGGAATTCCGCTGGTGGCAAAAGCCGGGTATAAAAACCTCATCTGCTTTAGTGGGAACCGCCGCAATATGGACGATGAAACAGGGCTGAATAACTGCGTGGATGGCATCAAAAAAATCCTTCCCCTGGCAGAAAAGCATAAGGTAACGCTTGTAATGGAGCTATTGAACAGTAAAGTAGACCATCACGACTATATGTGTGACCATACCGCCTGGGGCGTTGAACTCTGCAAGCGTCTTGGCTCAGATCATTTTAAGCTGCTGTATGATATTTATCACATGCAGGTAGATGAAGGAAATGTGATCGCCACTATTCGCGATCATCACCCGTATATTGCACACTATCATACGGCCGGCGTTCCCGGCAGGCATGAATTAAATGCAGATCAGGAGCTCAACTATCCTGCTATAATGAAGGCCATACTGGCTACAGGATTTAAGGGGTATGTGGCCCAGGAATTCATTCCAACAGGTAAAACGGAGGCAGACCGGCTGCAGGCGTTAAAAGATGCCGTCTTAACCTGCGATGTATAAAAAAACTTTATTTAAACAAACAGAAAAACATGTATAACAGAAAAAAATTCCTCAAACTATCCGGAGGTGCTGCTTTAGGATTTTTTGCAGCTCCGTCTTTGATCGCATCCTGTAACTCTGCAAACAATAATGAAAAGCAGTCCGGTGCTGATACTACCGGTAAATCCGCAACCAGCCTCAATGCAGAGCCGGCAGGGATTGCCGCACTTGGTTTACAGTTGTATTCATTAAGAGATGATTTACCCAAAGATCCCAAAGGAATCTTAAAACAGGTGGCATTATTCGGATATAAGGAAATTGAAAGCTTTGAGGGCCAGCAAGGCATGTTCTGGGGTATGGGAAATAAAGGATTTAAACAGTACATGGATGAACTGGGGATGAAAATCGTCAGCAGCCACTGCGATTATAAAAAAGACTTTGAAAAAAAGGCCGCAGAAGCAGCTGAGATTGGTATGAGCTACCTCATTTGTCCCTGGGTAGGCCCGCAGAAAACACTGGATGATTATAAAAAGATTGCTGAAGAATTTAACCAGGCCGGGGAAATCTGCAAAAAGAACGGGTTAAGGTTTGGCTATCATAACCACAATTACAGCTTTACCTTACAGGACGGCCAGTTCCCGCAGGATATTTTCATGCAGCATACAGACAAAGACCTGGTGGATTTTGAAATGGATATTTACTGGGTAGTAACCGCCGGGCAGGATCCTGTTGCCTGGCTAAAAAAATACAACGGCCGCTTTAAGCTTTGCCATATCAAAGACAGGAAAAAAGACATTGCTCCAACCCCGGGCGAGCCCAACCTGAGCGTAATCGTTGGTACCGGCTCTATCGATTTCAAAAAGATCCTGGCGGAGGCGCGTACGGAAGGCATGGTACATTACATCGTGGAACAGGAAGCTTATGAAAAAGCGCCCATTGAATGCGTAAAAGATGATGCGACCTACTTAAATAACCTGACCTTTTAGCTACTGTATGTAAACCAACCTACCATATACTCTAAAACCGGCTTACTCTGCGCCGGTTTTTTTTATGCAATCATCCCGGTTCTGTAATCATACCAGATCGCAGATTTTAATCAGGCCAAAAAGTTTCCGCAAATGCACAAGGGCACAATGCTTCTGTATACAGGCAGAAGAGAGTACAGTCCAGCCATTATCATAGAAGAATTAAGGATCCGGTATACCCCATAACAAAAAGACCAGTCTCAAGGACCGGTCTGAATTTAATAACATGTCAGCTTAGTGCTAGTGCTGCATATTGCCATTCTTGGCCAGCTTGTCAATATGCGCCATATCATCCACAACATCTACCGCCTGGTTCAGATAGATATCCTCACTCAGCGCTTTCTGCCATTGCTTAACCCTTTCTTCCTTATTCTTATCATCAATATGACTTGTATTGGGGTCATTGGGCAATAACGAGATATTCAGCTTATTTTTAAGCTTGGAAACCGCAATGATCTGATCGGCTTTTTGTTTGATCTCTTTACGCTCCTGCCTGTAAGCATCTATATTCAGCGGATAACTCTTATCATTTTCCCTGGCCAGCCATTGCGTATTTTCTTTTATAACCCTGAATGAGCTGTCTGACTTCAATCGCTCTTCGCTTAATGTTTTGATTTCATTCAGGTTCCAGTAGCTCTTCCAGGGTGTATAAGCTGCCTTATTGATCTCATCATAGGGAAGTGCATCCTTATTATCCCGTTCTTTTAATTTTGATTCATCCAGCGGGCTTGGCAATACAATATCAGATTCCACACCTTTTAACTGGGTAGATCCTCCGCTTACCCGGTAAAATTTCTGAAGGGTCAGCTTAACGGTACCCAGGTCTGATTCACCATACGTGATGCCGGTTTTTGCATCAAGGCCGATATTCCTCTGTACGGTTCCTTTACCATAAGTAGACGTGCTTCCGATGATCACTCCCCTTCCGTAATCCTGGATGGCAGCAGCAAAAATCTCGGACGCAGATGCGCTGAATTCATTCACCATTACAGCCAGAGGCCCGTCGTACAAAACAGACTCATCCTTTACATCCAGCACGTTAGCCCGGTTGATCCGGTCCTTTACCTGAACCACAGGACCTTTACCAACAAACAAACCCACCATCTGCACCACATCAAACAAAGATCCGCCGCCATTATTCCGCAGGTCGATGATAATACCATCCACCTTCGCCTCTTTTAGCTTCTGCACTTCTTTTGCTACATCAATAGAGCTTCTTCTGCCATTAGCATCATCAAACGCTGCATAAAATTCAGGCAGATAAACGATGCCGATTTTTGTGTTCTTAACAGAATCCCTGATAATGGCACTACGGGCATACGTATCAAAATCGTTCACGATTTTTTCCCGTTTCAATGCCACCACTTTCATAGTGCCATTAGGCTTTTTAATGGTCAGCTTTACAATGGTCCCTTCTTTTCCGCGGATCAGTTTAACAGCGTCCTGTATGGTATATCCCATCAGATCTTCCGCAGGGCCGTCTCCCTGGGCTACTTTAGCAATAATATCTCCCGGCTCTAACTGACCTGATTTTGCAGCGGGGCTTCCCACATTGCAGGATGCAATTTTTATTTTACCATCAGCCTGCTGTAAAAGCGCGCCAATCCCATAAAAGGTGCCGCTCATTTCCTCATCAAAATAACGCTTGTCCAAAGGCGGCATAAAATCTGTATGAGGGTCCATCGTATTGGTGATGGCATTCATGAACATGTTAAACTTATCATCTGTTGTAAATTTAACCTTATATCTTTCAAACAGCCTTGACAATACGGTATCCGTTTTTAAACGGGCTTCTTTTTCCAGTTGGCCATCTGTTTTTACAACATACCCTTTTTGGTTTTTATTGCTTTTCCGTTCATCCAACAGGTCAACATATCGTTCCAGTGAAAGGTATTTTAACTTCTTTCGCCAGCGGTCTTCCCGCTCCTGCTGGCTGGCAGGGTACTGCAGTTGATCTCCGTCCAGTTGAATAGACTCATCAATGGTATAATCAAACGGTTTTGAAAGAATGCTCTGGGTCCATTTTTGCGCTTCTGAATTTCTCTGATCAAAAACAGATGAAACAGCCAGGAAGCTTTTTACCGGAGCTCCTTTCATTTCATCATCAATCTGGTTCCCGTAGAGGGCCTTCAGCGAATCATAATCCGTCTTAAGGAAAATATTCTTTTCAGGGTCCAGGTCGCTCATAAATTTATCGAACACCTTCTCCGAAAATTTATCATCAATATTTTGCGGACTGAAATGGGCCTGTGACAGCAGTTGCCCCACCAGTTCCATAATCTGTTCATATTTTTCCGGGGGTGCCGTGTTACGGGCAACAGACGATTTGAAAGCAAAAAAAGAACCGGCCAGCAATAAAACCAACAACACAAAAGGTAATCTCTTCATATTTAATAAATATTTTAAAACAGAACGCATCTATCAAAAATAACTCAAAAAACGATGATTTACCTATTTGAACCGGTTTTATTTAAGATAAGATTTTGATAAATTTTCTTTACAAAACAAGCCTTTACTTACTGAGTATCAAAAAGGCCACCTTTCTGATCCCGGTAATCTGCCGTTCAGATCAACAGCCGGAAGCCTCTCCCTTCTTCCCTGTTGCTGCCACCTGCTTCCGGAACAGGATTCTGATAAAAAACAATAAATTCTTATCTGTTGTATTTATTTTTTATTTACATTTGCAACCCTGTTAATGGTGGCTGTAGCTCAGTTGGTTAGAGCATCAGATTGTGGTTCTGAGGGTCGCCGGTTCGAACCCGGTTAGCCACCCGGTAAAACCTCGAATGTAAATTCGGGGTTTTTTTGTAATTCCTAACCGGTAAATATACTTTGTATGCCTCAGTGGTTATTCCTTCTGCCTGTTATATCAGCTGTTATCGGTCTTTTGATCCATACAATTGCCGGCAGCTACCTCTTAAAGAGCTATCTGCCCGGGCAGGATAACCGTCTGGCTCAAAAACTGGCAGAAGCTGCGTCTCAATACCTTTCCGGTACCCTGAATATTGATGCAAAGCTCAGCAACCCGGAATTGATTGAAAAAGCAATGCCCTCTATTGAAAAACATATAGATGAATTTTTAAATGTAAAATTAAAAGAAGAGATCCCGATGCTGGCAATGTTTGTTGGCAACAAAACAACCGATAAGATCAAAGAGGTTTTTATTGACCAGCTAAAGCAGTTATTTCCACAGGTAATGCTTCAGATCACCGGCAATTTAAAAGATCAGCTGAATATAGAGGCAACCCTGCTGAAACAGTTGAAAAAGACCCCGGTATCTTCTGTTATTAAGGAGGAACTGAAAGGCATCAATGCCCAATTTCAGAGGCTCGGACTGCTGTTTGGTTTTATTATCGGGCTGATCAATCTTATTATTGTTTATTGTACAATTAATTAACCCCCTGTAACAGATATTGCTCACCCATCATAATCTGTTAGCGGGAACAACAAGAATTCTGTTTTTTACACGTCTAACGGACAAACTTATTTTAATGAAGAAAAATTTACTGCTAGGATTATTGATCGTTCTTTCGATAGGATTAAGTGCACAAAACGGGCAGATGCCTACAGGATCTTTATATGGTAAGGTAATTGATTCGGCCAGTGGCAAGGGCGTTGATGCGGCTTCTGTTCAGCTTTTACAGGTAAAAAAAGATTCAAGCGGAAAAAATAATGAAACTGTTGTAACCGGAATGCTTACAAAAGCAAATGGGGAATTCAACCTGGAAGGCGTACCCGTTATGGGAAGATACATCCTTGAGATCTCAGGGATCGGCCATGCTACCTACCGCAAGCCGTTCCTGTTTTTTGATCCTGCAAAAATGAAACAGGGCAATAAAGATATGAGCAGTCTGCTGGGCAACCTGGATAAAGACCTCGGGAATATTAAGCTGGGCATCGATAACCAGACCCTGGCGGCTGTAACAGTTACGGGGTCCAAGCCAACGGTAAGCCTGGGCATTGACCGGAAGGTATATAATGTTGAAAATAATCTGATGGCTGCGGGAGGAACAGCTACGGATCTGCTAAAGAATATACCGTCCGTTAATGTGGATATAGACGGGAATGTAACCATACGAAATGCATCTCCACAACTGTTCATAGACGGGAGGCCCACAACCCTTACACTGGACCAGATTCCTTCAGACCAGATCGAAACAATTGAGGTCATTACCAATCCTTCTGCAAAATACGATGCTTCCGGAGGAAATGCCGGGATCTTAAACATTGTTCTGAAAAAAACAAAACGCGTGGGCTATTCCGGAAATGTAAGGGCGGGCATTGATCAGCGCGGGAAATGGAACCTCGGCGGAAATATCAATATCAAACAGGGCAAATTCAATTTTTTTGCTAACGCCAACTACGGTCAGCGAAAATCAATTTCTGACGGAACCACAGAGCGGAACACGTACAGGCAGGACACTACTTACCATCTTTTTCAGACAGACCACAACGTAGGCGACGGTGAATTTATGTTTGGCCGTGCCGGCTTTGATTATTTCCTGGATAACCGAAATACATTTACTATTTCCGGTATTGGTGTAAAAGGAAACTTTGATAACAGTACCACCAGCAATTTACTGGTAGATACCCTGGCCCCCGGTTATAATCCGCAATCAAGAACGATCAGGCAGTCTGACGGCGGGTTTAGTTTCAGGAACCTGGGCGGGAGCTTCGGGTATGTGCACAATTTCCCGCAAAACGGTCACCAGCTTACTGCTGATGTCAATTATAACAAAAGTAAAAATAACAATACCACCACCATCGGGAACCAGATCTTTGCCAACAGCAATGGTCCCCAAACAGGCACTTTCGGGCAGCAGCAACTGGGTAACGGCAACAATGAGCGCTTAACCGCCCAGGCCGATTATACCAACCCGATCAGCGATAACTCCAAACTGGAAGCGGGCGTTCGTCTGAACCAGACAAAAACAAACAGTCTGAACGACCTGTATTACCTGCAGAACGGTACTTATGTGCTGCAACCGTTATTATCATCCCGGTTCAATTATAAGGACCAGGTGCTGGCCGCCTATGGCAATTTCTCCAGCAGGATCGGAGAAAAATTTGGCTACCAGGTAGGCTTAAGACTGGAAAGCTCCAGTTATGACGGTACGGTTTACTCCAGTACCAAAAATGCAGATGGCAGCTATGCAGGTTCCAGCCAGCATTTTAATATAAAATATCCGGTTAGCCTGTTCCCCAGTATTTTCCTTAGCCAGAAGCTGAACGACAAACAGGACCTGCAACTGAACTATAGCCGCAGGATCAACCGTCCGGGCTTTTTCCAGCTCTTTCCCTATACAGACTATTCGGACTCCCTGAACCTCAGCCGGGGTAACCCCAACCTGAAACCGGAATTTGTTAATTCATTTGAGCTTTCTTATTCCAACAACTTTAACCGCAAAAACAACCTGATCCTGTCGCTCTATTATAAGCACACTAATGGTTTAATTACCCGGTACGGGTTCCAGGACGTAAATCCTCTTAATGAAGATACGGTGATCGTTAATTCCTTTATTAATGCCAACTCGGGCTTTGTTGGCGGGTTTGAGGCCATCAGCAAAAATTCCATCACCCCCTGGTGGGATCTGACCAGCAACGTTAATATTTACACTTCAAAGATCAATATTGACGATCCAGGCATTCCCACTTCCGAACAAATGTATAGCTGGTTTGGCAAGATCAATAATGACTTTAAGCTTCCCATGAACTTTACACTACAGCTTTCCGGAGACTATAACTCAAAAACAGTATTGTCTCCCGGCGGAAGCGCAGGTAATAATTCCGGCGGGGGCCGGGGTTTTATGGGCGGCGCTGTAAGCGGCAATGCCCAGGGCTACTCCATGCCTTCGTATGGTGTGGATGCCGCAGTGAAATACGAGTTTTTAAAAGGAAAGGCTGCATCAGTTACCCTTAGCGTTAATGATATCTTTAAAACCCGTAAAAGCGATATCTATACCAATGCAGGATTTTATGATCAGCATCAGATGCGTACAAGAGATCAGCAGTTCTTCCGGATCAACTTTGCCTATCGCTTTGGTAAATTTGACGCCTCCCTCTTCAAAAGGAAAAATATAAAAAGCGAGCAGGAAAGCATACAGGGCGGTATGCAGGGAATGGGCGGACAATAAGTTTGCACAGGGCTTCCTGTGGTTTACAGGCCATCAACGTATCCCTTATTCTATTATTTTTGCACCCGATGAATCGGGATAAACACTTTGCAATTGTAGGCTGTGGGAATATAGGGCAAAGGCATGCAAAACATGCTTCCACTTTTGGGATACTGGACGCGGTAGTTGACAGTGACTTTAAAAAGGCGAAAGCACTTGCCGGGAAATATAATTGCAGGGCCTGTTCTTCCCTGGAAGAATTATTATCACAAAATCCGTTGCTGGATGTCATCAGTATCTGCACGCCCAACTGGCTGCATGCTCCGCAATCCATACAATGCCTGGAAGCGGGGTTTCATGTTCTCTGTGAAAAGCCAATGGCCATCCATTACAGCGATGCGCAAAAAATGGTTCAGGTATCGCACAATACCGGCAAAAAACTGTTCATTGTAAAGCAAAACAGGTATAACCCTCCTATTGCATTCGTAAAACAATTAATTGAAAACGGCAGCTTAGGCAGGCTTTACAGCTTTCATGTAAACGGGTTCTGGAACAGGCCGGCCAACTATTATACCAACTGGCGGGGAAAATTGAAAACAGATGGCGGCACACTCTACACGCAATTCAGCCATTTCATCGATCTGATCATGTGGTTTTTCGGAGATGCAGTATCGGCTTCCCTGCTGTCAGCTAATCTGGCACATCCTGATATTGAATTTGAGGATACGGGCGTTATCCAGTTTAAAATGCAGACCGGCATAATAGGCAGTTTTTCCTACAGCGTGAACAGCTTTGAGAAAAATATGGAAGGCTCCATCACCCTTCTTGGAGAAAAAGGAACGATAAAGATCGGCGGGCAGTATTTAAATGAATTGGAATATTTTCGTGTACAGGGGATCGATAAACCCGATTTACCGATCGGGAACGGCGCCAATCAATACGGCAATTATGAAGGCAGCATGAGCAATCATGATAAAATTTATGAAAACCTCATTGAAGCACTGGATAATGACAATCACCCCTTTTTACAGGCAAACGAAGGATCATTACTAATAAAATTTATAGAAGATCTGTATAAGACCTCAGAAAATCGTTTTAAAAACAGCTATAATACTGAAAACACATGAAGGCACTTATACATGTAGTAGGAAACAGGCCCCAGTTCATAAAATTAAGCGTCCTCTATAAAGCTATCGCGCAATACGGCAATATAAGGCAAACGATTATCCATACCGGCCAGCATTACGATTTTCAAATGAGCGATATTTTTTTTAAAGAGCTCAGTATTCCTGCACCTGATATTATTTTTAAAAATCCGCCGGCAGGCAATGCCGATGTCTTTATTGGCAATACATCCGCTCAGTTGCAACAAGTATTTCAGGAGCAGGATGAGCCGCTTGTTATTGTATACGGCGATACCAATACCACCCTGGCTGGTGCGCTTGCTGCCATTCGGTCCGGGTGCCTCCTTTTTCATGTGGAGTCTGGTATACGAACAAATAATCCTTCCATGCCGGAAGAAATAAACAGGGTGCTGACAGACCGTTTGGCAACTACCAACTATTGTTGCACGCAGTTCAATTATCAAACCATGCAGTCTGAAGGCTATCAACATGCAATCAACAGCCGGTTATTATTAAGCGGCGATCTGATGTATGATGCATTTTTAAAATACAACACCCCTGCCTCCCTGCAAAGTATTAAAACAACTGATCCCTATATTTTAGCTACGATACACCGGCGTGAAAATATATTATCACCCCAGTATTTAAAAGATATTATTGCTGCATTCAATGATATTCACAAAAGAATTCAGGTAGTTGTGCCCCTGCATCCACATACAAAAACAATCATTAATACGATTGATATCCCTGCCGGATTTACACAAATAGAGCCGGTTGGCTATGCCGAGATGAATACGCTCCTTAAAAACGCCGCGTATGTTATTACGGATAGTGGCGGATTATCCAGGGAGGCTTATTTTGCCCAAAAAAAATCTTTGATCATTATGGACAAACCGTTCTGGCCCGAAATTATAGCATCAGAATGTGCCATTGCCACTGCTACCGATACTATTATTCCTAACTTTGAAAAACTGGCTCACCTGACCCCGGACTTCGGAAGCCGGCTTTTTGGCTCGGGCAATGCGGCAGATTTTATCGCAAACGATATCAATTTTTTCCTATAATTGTGATGACAATCCATGCCTGACAAAAAGAAAATCACGGTTGCCGTTATTTCTGAATTAACAACAGATCAAAGGGTCATTCGCATTTGTGACACACTCCAGCACATGGGATTTGATGTTTTTGTGTATGCCCGGTCTGAAAAAAACAGCTTGCCCCTTGGCCAATACAGCTTCCGGGCCAAAAGAATTCATTGCTATTTTAAAAGCGGCTTTTTAAAATTCGGGGAATTTAATATCAAGTTGCTTTTAAAACTACTGTTTAAAAAAACAGACTACATTTTAGCAAATGATTTGGATGCATTAGTTCCGGCATTTATTGCATCAAAAATCAGGAATAAAAAATTATTTTATGATACACATGAATATTATACAGGGGTACCGGAGCTAAAAAACGCTCCATTTAAAAAATCGGTCTGGAAATTTTTTGAAAACCGGATATTCCCAAAGCTTGAAACAATTTATACCGTAAACGACTCTGTCAAAAGACTGTATGATACAGAATACAAAAAGAACCTGGCAGTAATAAGGAATGTTCCCGTAAGAACGGTTGTAAAACCAATCGAAAAACCGCTTCACTGGAAAAACAGAACTGTTCTCCTTATGCAGGGCATTGGCATACACCCGGGAAGAGGGGGAATTGAATTGCTGGAAATGATGAAATTTATGCCCGATGAATATCTTCTTGTTTATATCGGCTGGGGCACTCAATGGGAAGAAATCCTGCAAAAACGAACAGCATGGAGTTTACAGCATAAAGTGGAAATGATCCCGAAAATGCCCCCGGAACAACTTAAACAATACACACCACACGCTGATTTAGGATTTTCATTGGATGGTTTTGACAATGACAACTATTTATATAACCTTCCCAACAAACTTTTTGACTATATACAGGCGGGAGTGCCCGTTGTGGCCACTGCCATACCGGAGGTATTAAAAATAATTGAACATTACCATTGCGGAATTTGTTTATTCTCTAATGAACCTGAAAAAATGGCTGAGGCAGTTATAAAACTCTATCATAATAAAGAATATTATCAAACACTTAAAAACAATGCACGCATCGCTGCGCAGGAACTCTGCTGGGATATAGAAAAAATAAAACTGCAGGATATTTATAAACCATATCTCTGATGAATAAGCAAATACATATGGTTTGCCTGGATGTTCCATGGCCGGCAGATTATGGTGGCGTTATTGATATGATGAACCGCATCCGGGCATTTAACCGGTTGGGTGTTAAGGTGCACCTGCACTACTTCAGTTATAATGAAAGGGGCACTCCTGCAGAGCTGAATGCCTTTTGCGAAACGGTGAATGTATATTGCCGGAAGAAAAAAAGTGAGTGCCTGAATCTTTCGCTGCCCTATATCGTTTCCTCAAGGATCAATGAGCAGCTCATAGGGCGGTTAAACCAGGATGGGCTTCCCATTCTCCTGGAAGGGCTCCACTGTACAGGAATCATACCTTATATAAATAATAAAAGCAGGAAGATCTGCGTGCGCATGCACAATAATGAAGAGTTATACTACAAAGATCTGGCAAGGGCAACCTCCGATCTTTTTAAAAAGCTCTATTTCAGCACTGAAAGCAAGCTTATAAAAAAATATACCTTAACCCTTCCCAGGAACCTGTTACTGGCCTGTGTCTCCGACAAAGACGTAGCATTTTTTAACGAGCTGGGATTTGAAAATGCCTTTTTATTACCCACATTTCCGAGCTGGCAGGAGGTCAACAGCCTGGAAGGAATGGGCACGCACTGCCTATTTCATGGAAATCTGTCCGTGCCGGAAAATGAAGAAGCCGCCTTATGGTTGCTGAATAAGGTCTTTACAAAGGTAAGAGTTCCCTTTATCATAGCAGGCAAGTCTCCCGGCCGGCAACTGCAAAAAGCGGCGGCGCTCTGCCAGCATACCTGCCTGGTCAGCAATCCCTGTGAATCGGAGATCAATGACCTGGTGCAAAAAGCACATATAAATGTGTTGCCCAACTTTAATAAAAATATTACAGGAATACGTTTAAAGCTTTTACACTCATTGTATTCCGGAAGACACTGCGTTACAACCCCGGCAATGGTAGCAAGTACAGGGCTGGAAACGGCCTGCCATATCGGAACCAGCTCTAATGCGATTGCATCCATTATCTCCCGGCTTTATTATAAGCCCTTTGAAGAAGACGAAATAGCCCTGAGGAAAACCCTTGTTGAAAAGACTTTCGACAATAATAAAAATACAGCCACCCTTATCAGTCATCTTTGGTAAGCCCCTGCAATGAGGGCCTTTGCATAGATCTTCCCTGTTCATAACAGTGCTTAACAATAAAACATATACAATACTTATTTAATATAATTTTTATATAAACTTGTTTATAATAATACAAATACAATAAATTAAAAATCAAACTATTGAATAATAAATTATTTTTTTATTCAATGTAAGTTAACTGACTCAATATGACATTCTTAATACTGACATATAATCCATTTTTAATAAACTATATAACTTGTAAATCATTTATAATGATATGTTTAATATATATATTTTATACTAATTTATTTAGTTTAATTCAGGGCAGCCAGAAAATAAAAAATACTAATAGATTTAGGCCCTGTTCTGGAAGAATCCAGTTAATGCCTTCCCGTATATAATGTTTTTAACAACAGTTTGCAGCATATGAATCAAATTCCTTGTTTACTTTGTTTATTTAACTGAAATGTATCCTGATGAAACAGTTATTGGTTTTATTATTTGCTGCAGGCCTTCTCCTGCCCTCCTGTATGAAATACAGGGATATAAAATTTGTTGGGGTCAGCAATGTACAGGTGGGTAAGATCGGAATGAACGAAACCACCCTTGATATGAATCTGATCTTTAATAATCCGAATCATGTTGGAGCTACCTTAAATAACGCCAGGGGACAGGCATGGATCCAGGATATTTATGTGGGTGATTTTCTGTTGAACCAGGATGTAAAAATTCCTGCGGCCAGCGATTTTCCGGTGCCGGTTCGTTTAAAATTAAACCTGAAGGACCTTATCAGAAATTCACTTGCCCTTATTACAAGAGATTCCATAAACCTACGGGTAGAGGGCAGTGCCGGACTTAGCAAAGGGGGCATCATAAAAAATTTCCCGCTTCATTATGCAGGAAAGCAGCCTTCCAGCCAGTTGCTGGGGCAAATCAAATTCTGACAATCCGGAATGATAAGCAGCGGTCAGATGCCCGTCCAGTTAGCAGGGTCTTCCCTCCACTTCAGCAAAAGGGCAGCATCTTCCTCTTTAATAATTCCTTTTTCCATTGCCAGGTCCAGTAAAACAGGGTAACTCGTCAGTGGCTGGTACTTTAGGTTTCTTTCTTCAAAGGCCGCTTTGGATACAGAAAAGTCATACGTAAAAATAGATACCATCCCTACAATATCCAGGCCGGCGCTTAAAAGCGCATCTACAGCCTGTAAACTGCTTTTGCCGGTGCTGACCAGGTCTTCCACAACTGCCACCTTCTGCCCCTTTTCAAACAGCCCTTCCACCTGGTTGCCCAGTCCGTGCTCTTTGGGTTTGGGGCGCACATAAATAAAAGGAAGCTTTAGCTGATCCGCAGCCATGGCTCCCCATGCAATAGCGCCTGTAGCAACGCCAGCAATGCACTCTGCCTCGCTGAACTGTTCAAACAGTACATTGCACAATTCGCTTTTTATAAAATCGCGCACAAACGGGAACGACAAAACACTGCGGTTATCGCAATAGATCGGGCTCTTCCACCCGCTTGCCCATGTAAACGGCTCATGGGGTCTTAATTTTATTGCATTTACCTGTAATAACTTTTCTGCAACTACCTTTGCATCGTTCATAACAGCTCCCTAAATTTAGGTTGCGAAATTAAGCGCTATCTGTTATAAAACCGGAATAATATGCAAATTAAAATCCACATTCATAATAAAGTATTATATCTCTGTGATTCCCTGAACGAGCTACTACAGGAATTGTTACACCATCCTAAAACGATTTTTATTGACGAACTGGACACGCATTCCGTAAAAGCAATGCTTCATGAATTAACCCTGCCGGGCATCAGTACGGGTATCTTTCAGCATAAAGATTTAAAACAACTGAAAAAAGCTTTCTTCCGGAAATTTGAGCTCATCCGGGCAGGAGGCGGTTTGGTCACCAATGAAAGAAATGAAGTATTGATGATCTTTCGCAGGGGCTTTTGGGATCTGCCCAAAGGGAAGCTGGACGAAGGAGAAACTATTGAAGAATGTGCCGTTCGGGAAGTTCAGGAGGAAACAGGGCTGATAAAATTAGAACGGGGGCCCCTCCTGCTCACCACCTATCACACGTATGAGCAGGGCACGCATCAGATCATAAAGGAATCCTGCTGGTTTAAGATGAAAGCAACTGCAGCAGAAATACTGATCCCGCAAACCGAAGAAGATATTGAGCAAATTGAATGGGTCCCTGTCACTGCAGTTAGTGCTTACAAGGCCAAAGCCTATGCTGCTATTGCAGATGTGCTGGATGCATGGGCGTTACAGCAATAATCCCTTCCTGCTTCTCCGGCCCTGGTAAAAAACGATCTTAATAAATTATTAACTAAGTGAATGCATACTTGTTTTTAAAAGAAACGTCTTTTTTACAGAACAAGATTATTCACCAAAAACCCAAGGAGGGAGTCATGAAAAAGTTCATTATTCTGGCCGTATTAATAAGCGGCATCACAACAGCACAGTATGCCAGCGCACAGGTAAGCGTTAGTGTCAATATAGGAAGCCAGCCGCAATGGGGCCCTTCAGGATACAATTATGCCCATTATTATTACCTGCCTGAAATCAATGCTTATTATGATGTAGTTAATCGCACCTACATTATTCAGAAAAGGAGAAACTGGGTTACAGTACGCAGCTTACCTGCCCGGTACCGGAATTTTGATCTCTACCGTACCTATAAAGTGGTAATGAATACCAACCGGCCCTGGGTCAGCAATACAACACATGTAAGAAATTATTCAAAGTACAGAAACGATTATACCCAGGTTTCTATAAGAGATTATAACAGGCGCAATGACGGTCATAACAATGACCGCGGGCGCCACAGCTACCCTTCCGGCCGTAGCGGCAGCAGAAGATAGTAATTGCAATCCCTGTTTGTTTGTAAAGGGTGCCTGAAAAGGCGCCCTTTACTTTTCCTGTTTCAATAAATAATTACCCACCGTGCAATGCAAACAGTTCCGTTCATCGCAAAAGCGGCTTTTCAGCTCAATAAATGCCTGTGAATCTACTGCCGCAGTATTGGAAAGCCCCAGTTCCTCAAACCCTTTAGTGATCGTATTCTTTTCTGCACCTAACTCTTCCAGCCAGCGGATGGCCTTTTCTTTCAACCGGTTCTTATCAATAAAGCAGCCATAGGCAAAAAGGATCGGGCATACGGTATTAACAATGATATTATTGATCATAGCCGAGCCGATCGCCTTTTCCCTGTAAGTGCTTTGATCCCTGAGGCTGTAATGGTAATTCCAGAAATCATTGGCATTGGCCTTAAACAGCAGTTTCGCTTTTTTTAATGACTCTTCCTCCAGAAGCTTTGAAAACAGGTGGGCCGAAGAATGAATAATGGCAGCCAGTTGCGCCAGCCGCAGGGTGGGAAAATTTCCGGGCCGCATTCTCAGGAACTGTACCGGATACGCTATGGCTGAAAGGCCATATTTCCGTTGTAAAAAGGCATATTCCCGCTGCAATAGCTTTGGGTAAGGATCCTCAAAGGAATCGTTCAGCAGTCCTGCCTGGCCCAGCAGCAGAGCCTCCAGTTGATGAATCTGGTTCTTATGCTTTGCCAGTATTCTTAGCGGGATCGTTTTTGCCATCGCCTCAAAAGCATCAGCATTCACCGGAACGCCCAGGTTCCTTGCCAGCAGCCACCAGAAACTTTCTTCCCAGTGCTGCTCATTGGCTTCCTGGTATTGCTGAATGACCATCCCCTTGCGAATAAGCCGTTCTGCAACCAGCCGGCTTTTCCATACATTAAAAATGATCGCGGGAACCTTCAGAATCTGGTGCTCGCAGGGAATAAATGACTGCGCCTGCATCAGGCTATTGTATCGTTTCAGCAAACTCCGGGAGATCCTCGTTTTTAATTCCAGCACCGGAATCCCGGACTGAGGCCTGTCGTTTTCATAAACCACATGAAGGATCACTTTCCGGTAATTTTTATCCTGCTGGTGCTGATGTTTTTCCCAGTCTGAAGTTTTCAGATGCAGTTCTACCGAACCGGCCCAGGTAGTACTGCCTATTTGTATCCGCGCATTTTCAAAATCAGGACCCTGGTTACGGTTTATGATACCGGGCTTAATGATCCGCAACGGTTCTTTTTCAGCGGTGGTTAAGAATGCGTTATTAAAATACTGGAATTGCCAGATGTACTGCAATAGTTGTTCATTCATAAGTTAACGTTTTTAATGTTTTTCAATCATTGGTCGTTGCTGCAAAGGTACAGAACAGGTGCCGCAGTCAGTACAAACAAAGCGCATCCTCTTCAGTCTTTGTCTGAACGATACCCTAAGGTACGAATTTCCTGCAAGACCCGGCTTACCGGCAACCCCATTACATTATAAAAATCACCCTGGATCCTTTTAATGCCTGTAACACCGATCCATTCCTGTATAGCATAAGCGCCCGCTTTATCAAATGGTTGATATTTATCTACATAGTAGGTGATCTGCTGAGGAGTCAGCGGATGGAAGAGCACTTCTGTACGCTCCGAAAAAACAACTTCCTCTTTGCCTTTTAAAAGTGCCACGCCCGTTATAACATAGTGTGTAGCGCCTTGCAGCCTGGTAAGAATATCAATAGCTGCTTCCCGGGTTTCCGGCTTGCCGATCACCCGGTCTTCCAGCACCACGATGGTATCAGCAGCAATAATGATATCTTCTGCTGTAACCTGGTCCGTTATAGCATACCCTTTTCGCTTTGCCACATCAGCAACGGCAGCATTCAACTCCAGCGCCGGATCAAATGTTTCGTCAGTTTCTTTTGTAATAATACGAAACGAAAGATCTGCCATTTCCAGCAACTGTTTGCGTCGGGGCGATGAAGAGGCAAGGATAAGCGCCATATTGTTTATAAATGAAAATAAAAAAGGGCCATAGACAGGATGCCTGTAAGCATAATGGCTTTTGTTAATGTACTCAGAAAATGATACTCCTTCGGCGTGCCGGCAGCAATTAATTTCCGGAAAAGGTACAAGGCAGGGAGGATAATGAATACAAGGCAATAAACAACGTCTATCCACCAACCCAGCTGCAAAATGTAAACCTGCACTACAATCAGCAGGCATATTAAAAGCATCAGCCATACAGCCACATAAACCTTTGTGGCATTGATGCCCCATACAATGGGCATCGTTTTACACCCGTATTTTTGATCACCGGCAATATCCTCAATATCTTTAATGGCTTCTCTTATAAGTGAGATGATAAAGGCAAAACCAGAGTACAGTACCGCAAAACGGAATAATTTTAACTGTTCCGGTCTTGTGTTATGAAAAGCATCTGAAAATGAGAATTTCGACAGGAAAATGATCATGATAGTCCAGGCGGTTAGCAGGGAAACGACCACATTGCCGATCAGCGTATCCTTCTTAAAGCGCACGGAATAGAACCACAGCAATACCACACAAATAACATTGGCTACCACCAGGTACCAGCGTGAAAAAGGGTTGACCGCAATGGCGGTCAGCAGGATCCCGAGCAGGCTTAGTCCCATATGCCATACCAATGCCCATCTCCGGTTAATGTATTTGCCAATAATCATTTTTCCCGGTTTATTGATGCGGTCAATATTCATATCAAAGTAATCGTTAATGATATTCCCTCCGGCTGCAATAAATACAGAAGCAATCACCAGCAATACAAACTGGAAAGTGTCCTTCACGGGTATATTATTCCTGTAAACAGGGGCATAAATGCAAAACTGGAACAGCACCTGTGTCAGCACAATAAATACGAGGTTGGGCCAGCGCACTAATTTAAAAAATGCTGGGATCGGCTTCATAATATTCCTTAAACCTATGTTGACGCGATCAAAGGCTCTACGCCCCATTGATCATTTGCGCGCAATACTTTTTCAATCACTTCACGTACGCAGCCCCGCCCCCCGGGAAAGATGGATACAAATTGTGCGGCACGCTGTACATCGCCAACTGCATCAGCAGGGCAACAGGATACCGATACAAGATCAAAAACCGGGAGATCAGGAAGGTCATCTCCCATAAACAACACTTCCTCTGCATTCATATTCCTCTTTTCCATCAATGCAGCCACAAACACTTTTTTATCTTTTACCTGGAAGTGCACCTCTTCAATGCCCAGCCGGTTCAGCCGCAACTGGGTGGCGGAAGGTGCTGACCCTGAAATAATAATAATTTTATAGCCATGCTTTACTGCCAGCTGAAGAGCATACCCGTCTTTAGTGTTCATGACCCTGGCCATCTCCCCGCTCTCCAATACTAAAATATCTCCATTGGTCAATACACCGTCAATGTCAAACATAAAAACGCGTACCTTCTTAAATCGTTGCAGTAGGTCCATGTAACCGGTTATTTGATTCCTTTATTTAAAAACTGATGCAAAAGTATTGGTTTAAAGCCATAGGTAGCACTACCTGCGTTGTTAATGATTCATTAATGCAGTAGTTAAAAAATCGTATACAGCCAGTTGTTCCGGGTAATCCTTCAGTAACGCTTTATGCCGGTTGATTGTTTCCAGGTCTTTCCGCACGGCTGGGCCGGTCTGCAGGTCGCCCGGTGCCTCTGTTTCAAGGCGGTCGGCCGTATTCTTAACCAGGGGTAATAACTCTTTAAAGTCGATCCCTTCCTTCTTACAGAATGCGGCAGCAAGGTCAAACAGGTAATTGGTAAAGTTATTCACAAAAACTGCAGCTACATGTAATTGGGTACGCTTATCAATACCAGCGGTATGAACCGGGATATCGCTGACCGATGCTGCAAGATGATCCAGTATCTTTTGGGTATAGGCGTTGGACGCCTCCGTATAAATAGCAAGCGCCGGCAATGAATGCTGTTGCTTCCGCAGGCTCTGTAACGGGTACAGCACGCCATAATTTTCTGAAACATTTTTTAACACCTCCATTGGTACGGCAGCAGCTGTATGCGCCACTATCTTATTCTTTAACTGCAAATCAGCAGCAATAACAGTTATGGCTGAATCGGCCACTGCAATCAGGTAAAAGTCTGCTTCTTTTGAGATCAGGCTTGCATAATTTACAGACCGGGTGTTCCACTCATAGGCAAGTTCAGAAGCAGCCGTTGCATTCCTGCCATAAACCTGGATGATTTCATGATGCGCTTTGATCAGCTTCCTGCCCAATACAGCCGCTACATTACCCGTGCCAATGATTACGATCTTCATAATATCAGATACCTTTGCTTTCAGGCATGAAATTACAACATTTTATAAAGGGGGCATTAAAAGCCCGTCTTCGGGTAACTGCCGTTTTCTCTGAAAGAAGGGCAGGCAACAGGGCCTTTAAAATTTTCTGCACTCCTTTGGGCAAAGGAAGCTACGGAATAACCCCTGTTATGAGCTCTGCAGAGGTCCTCCGGCTGTCGTTCAATAATGTTCCCCTCAGGGGATACAGATGGAACAAAAATGCTTCAAAAAAACTGCTGATCGCACATGGGTTCCGCTCGCATACGCAACGCTTTGAGCACCTGGTGCCGGCTTTGACTGCAAAGGGTTATGAAATTATTGCTTTTGACGCACCGGCGCACGGATTAAGCGGTGGCAAACAGATCAATGCGATCGATTATACAGCGGTGATCCGGCGCATTCAAAAAGAATACGGACCGTTCAGCTCTTATATCGGGCACTCTTTTGGCGGTCTTGCCCTTGCATTAAGCATTGCAGAATTACCGGAAAATAAAAACCTCAGGATGGTGCTTTTTGCGCCTGCTACCAATACAGATGAGCTGGCCAGAACCTTTTTAAAGGAAATGGGGATAAAAAATGAAAAAGTACGCAGTCATTTTTATAAAAATGTACAATTGCTCAGTGGCGGCAAAAACCTGGATTGGTTCTCAGTAAAAAGATGCGTCGGTAATATACAATCCGGTATTTTATGGATTCAGGACAAAACAGACCCAGTCATTGCCGCTGCTGGGGCGGTCGAAATTCAGCAAATGAACTATCCAAACATCGAATTTGTTTTTACAGATGGATTGGGGCATAGCAAAATTTACCGGGATCCTGCTGTACTGGATCAGGTGTTCCGCTTTTTATAATGCGCGTTCAAGGCGTTTTTTTATAAAAGCGCTCTTTCAGCTACTTGAGGGAATAATATATTAATAAGCAGTTCCGGACGGGTAAATAAGCGCTCAGCCAGTTTCCTTTATTTTTACAGATGGGTAAAAATTAAGCCGATTTGAAAAAAAAAATTTAATCTTGCCCAAAAATCAGCTTAAAAGCGCAGTTGAGATAGCACTATGGCGAAGAATTTATTGATAGTAGAAAGCCCTGCAAAAGCAAAGACCATTGAAAAGTTCCTGGGAAAAGATTTCCAGGTAAAAAGCAGCTTCGGGCACATCCGTGATCTTGAAAAAGCGGGAATGGGAATTGATATTGACAATCAGTTTCACCCCCGTTATGTGATTTCAGACGGTAAGGAAAAAGTTGTTCGCGATCTGAAAAACCTGGCTTCCAAAAGCGAGGAAGTATGGCTGGCAACGGATGAGGACCGTGAGGGAGAGGCGATCAGCTGGCATCTTTGTGAAGTGCTTGGCCTGAATCCCAACACCACAAAGCGCATCGTTTTTAATGAAATCACCAAACCGGCCATCCAGCAGGCCGTTCAATCGCCCAGGCATGTAGACATGAACCTGGTGGATGCGCAGCAGGCACGCCGTGTATTGGACCGCATAGTAGGATTTGAGCTCAGCCCGGTCCTGTGGCGGAAGATCAGCGTTAAAAACAACCTGAGCGCAGGCCGCGTACAAAGTGTTGCCGTACGTTTAATAGCCGAGCGGGAACGGGAAATAAATGCTTTTGAGCCGCAGAGCAGCTTTAAAATTTCCGCAATTTTTACCGCCACAGACACTAATGGAAAACAGGTTTCTTTTAAAGCAGAAGGTGGCAGGTATCAAACAGCAGAAGATGCGGAGAAATTTTTACAATCCTGTGTAAACGCTCTCTATACTGTAAGCGACATTCAGGTAAAACCGGGAAAACGCACCCCGGCTCCGCCTTTCACTACGTCAACATTGCAGCAGGAAGCCAGCCGGAAACTGGGGTACAGTGTCAGCCGCACCATGCAGATCGCCCAGCAGCTTTATGAAAACGGGTATATTACTTATATGCGTACAGACAGTGTGAACCTCAGCAATACGGCGCTTAATGACCTTACCAATACCATTAAAAGTATGTATGGCGGAGAATATCATCAGTTCCGGCGTTTTAAGAACAGGAATGAGAGCGCCCAGGAAGCGCACGAAGCGATCCGCCCTACCTACATGAGCAATACGGCTGTTGAACACAACGACTGGAAAAGATTGTATGACCTGATCTGGAAACGGACAATGGCCTGCCAGATGGCAGATGCGCAGCTGGAAAAAACAACAGCAAAGATCCGGATATCCACCAATAAGGAAGAATTGACTGCTAACGGCGAGGTGATCAAATTTGACGGGTTTCTGAAGATCTATAATGAAGGCAGGGATGATGAAGATATCCAGGAAGATGAATTACAGGAAGGCATGTTGCCCCCGCTGGCTGTTGGCCAGGAGCTTCCGTTGGTTGAGATGACAGGCACCGAGCGTTTCACCCGGCCTTCACCCAGGTATACAGAAGCCTCGCTGGTAAAGAAACTGGAGGAACTGGGGATCGGGCGCCCCTCTACCTATGCCCCTACTATTTCCACCATCCTGAAAAGGGGCTACGTGGAAAAGCGGGATAAGGAAGGTATTGAGCGCAAATACCGCACCCTTCTTTTAAAAGAAAACCAGCTTACCCCAAAAGAAGCTGTTGAAATTACCGGTGCAGAAAAATCAAAACTGTTTCCAACCGATCTGGGGCTGGTGGTAACCGACTTCTTAAAGCAGCATTTCGGGGATATTATGGACTATGGCTTTACAGCCAGGATTGAGGGAGAGTTTGATGAAATTGCCAGCGGCAAACTGCAATGGAATAAGCTCATCGATGATTTCTATCATCCTTTTAAAGGCGATGTGGACAATACCATTGAAACCGCAGAGCGCATAAAAGGAGAACGCGAATTAGGAATGGACCCCGAAAGCGGCCGGCCCGTTTTTGCGCGTATGGGCCGCTTTGGGCCGATGATCCAGATCGGCAATGCAGATGATGAGGAAAAGCCCCGCTTTGCTACCTTACGCAAAGGACAGAGCATTGAAACCATTTCTTTTGAGGAAGCAATGGATCTTTTCAAGCTGCCGGTTACCCTGGGTGAACATGAAGGGAAAGAAGTTTCCGTAAATATCGGCCGCTTCGGGCCCTATGTAAAATGGGGCGATGATTTTATTTCGATCCCCAGGGCTGAAGATCCCTTCTCTGTTGACATGGGACGGGCCGTGGAACTGATCAGGGAAAAACAGGCTGCAGACGCTCCTGTTGCCCATTATGAGGGAAAACCTGTAACAAAAGGCAAAGGCCGGTTTGGCCCGTTCATCAAATGGAATGAGCTGTTCATCAATGTGCCCCGCCGGTATGATTTTGATCATTTATCACAAAAGGATATAGAGGAACTGATCAGGGCAAAGATGGAAAAAGAAGCCAACCGTTATATTCAGCAATGGCCCGAAGAAAAGATCGCTCTGGAAAACGGTCGCTGGGGAGCTTTTATCCGCTTTGGAAAAAAGATGGTCAAACTGGGAAGAAAAGAGAACGGTGAAAAATATACCCCGGAAGAAGTGGCGCAGTTACCACTGGAAACCGTAAAAAAAATGATCGAGGCGGAACTGCCCGGGGCTTTTGAAAAGCCTGCTAAAAAAGCCGCTGCAAAAAAGACTGCTGCAAAGAAAACAACGGTTAAGAAGGCAGCCGCAAAAAAGAAAACAGGAAAATAAGAAATTTTAAACCTTGAATATAGAATGTTAGATTCTACATTTTAAAATTGAAGTTGTTTAAACTTACTTTTTAACCACATAGGATAATAGGAATAATACCATTTAGATTCTTTTAAATTGCACCAGGTGAAGGTATGCCATATTGAGTTTTCCATTTGTAAAAACAAAATCATCCGAAAGTTCGGATGGGGCAACGACAATCATTCTTACAGGCCACACTGAAGATGTCATCCCGGACTTGTTCCGGGATCCGTTTTTGTTGCAGGGCCTGTTGAATAATACTATATATAGATGCTGAAATATCCGTCCGACCGGGGTTACCCGGGTGGAAATGCAGCATAACTAAAGCAGGACTGGTTTTCAACGTATCATGTAATCTGTCATCGCTCTTTGAATGTCTAAATAGTATAAAAAACTACTTTGAGAAAAATAAGAAGTAAAAAGCCCGGATACGAATCCCGAAACTTAGTACCTGATGCTGATATTGTTCCTGAAATAGGATCTGCCTGAAAATGCAACGGCATTAAGAATTACCTGTTCTAAAAATATATTGAGTAGAATTGGCAATTTTTAATTCTTTAACCATTTAATACAGAAGTGACATTTGAATCAGACTAAAAAGCTTTCCACAAAAACGCAACCTTGTTTATTGGGCTGCAAGGAATCTTACTTACATGTTATGTCCTGCTGTTCCGAACCTTCGGAACGCAGACTTCCGCCAATAGCGGAAGCGCAGATGGGCAATTATCAGCGCTATTCAGCGATTTCGGCGGGAGCATTCACCGCTTAGGCCCTTTCCTTTGGTGCCCCTAAAAATACGAGCGTGTTGAGAATAAATGCAATAATGGAGATACGAAACCGAAAGTCTAAAGGTCTCAATACTGATAGCTCAATCCTAATACAGCAACCTTGTCTTAATGGTATGCTTTACATCCTTTAAAAGCGCAGCCGCTTTTTTGGAAACCCCTTTTTCCACATCTAAAACAACATACCCGATCTCATCATTGGTTTTCAGATACTGCCCGGTGATGTTAATATTATTCCTGGACAATAAAGTATTGATCTCAGAAAGCACACCGGGCTTATTATAATGTATATGCAGGATGCGGTGCACATTCTCCTGGGAAGGAAGCGCCAAGGCTGGTACGGTATGCGATCCGTTGGTAATGCCCTTTTCGATCAGGTTAAACAGCTTATTGCTTACATCCATGCCAATATTTTCCTGGGCTTCTTCCGTGCTGCCACCTATGTGCGGGGTCAATATTACATTAGGTAAATGCTGCATTGGTGAACTGAACTGATCCCCGTTCTTTTCAGGTTCCCAGGGATACACATCCAAGGCGGCTCCGCCGATGTGCCCGTCTTTTATTGCTTTGCTCAGATCATCGAGGTCTACTACTTCTCCCCTTGCATAGTTGATAAGAATAGCGCCTTTTTTAAAATACCTGAGGTTATTTTTCGTGATCAGGTATTTGGTCTGAGGCGTGTCCGGAACATGCAGTGTAACCACATCGGATTTCTGTAACAGCTCTTTTAACGTCTTGGCATCTTTTGCATTGCCCAAAGGCAGTTTGGTTTCAATATCATAGAACAAAACCTTCATTCCCATTGCCTCTGCCAGCACGCTTACCTGCGATCCTATATTTCCGTAACCGATAATTCCCAGGGTCTTTCCGCGCAACTCATAGCTCCCCTTTGAATCCTTCATCCAGATTCCTTCATGCGCCGCCATATTCTTATCAGGAATCCTTCTGATCAGCATAATGGCATTTGCAATTACCAGCTCGGCCACTGAACGGGTATTGCTGTAGGGAGCATTAAATACCACAACACCTTTATTGGTTGCAGCCGCAAGGTCTACCTGGTTCACACCAATACAAAAACACCCTATTGCCTGCAATTTTTCAGCAGCATCCAACACTTTCTTTGTGATCCGCGTTTTGGAACGGATCCCTAAAATATGTACATTTTTGATTTCTTTAATCAGCTCATCTTCTGTCAATGCCTTGGATAGCTTGTCTACTTTTGTATATCCCTCATCTTTAAAACGCTGAACGGCAGCATCACTGATATTTTCCAAAAGCAGAATCCTTATTTTCTCTTTTGGATAACTGGTTTCTTTTTTATTTGTCATGACAGCAAATATCTAAATAAGTTAACAATTTTGAAAATATTACAGTAATAAGTTTTATCTGAATAATATAACTTTAAATTTGTCACTTCAAAAAACAGGAGCACTTTGAGAATAATAGCAGTTACATTAGTTGGGATATTATTAACGATTGGTTGTAAGTCGAAATCACAGGAGCAAAAGCAGGGCGTTCATCAGAATGCAAAGAACCTTGCTACGTATGAAATTGAGCAATTAAGCGATGCGGAGAAAGCAAAGTACCACCAGGAGCTCAGTTCTTTTTTTGATTCTACTCTGATAAAGCATGGGTTCAACGGAGGCATACTGGTGGCCAAAGGCGGCAACATCCTGTATGAATCCTACCATGGATACAAAGACCCGTATCATAAAACAGATACCATCGACTCCTCTACCGCTTTTCACCTGGCCTCTACCAGCAAGCCCTTTACGGCTATTACCGTTCTAAGATTGGTGCAGGACAATAAGATCGGTTTGCAGGATCCGGTTACAAGATATTTCCCGGGATTTCCTTATACAGATGTAACCATAGAAAATCTTTTATCGCACAGAAGCGGGCTGCCCAACTACCTGTCTGTAATGGAAGACAAAACCAAATGGCCGCCCAAACAAATGATCTCCAATGATGATGTGCTGCATTTCCTGGAGCAATACAAACCGGCGCCAATGTTTAAGACGGGCACCAGGTTTGCTTACTGCAATACCAATTTTGTACTACTGGCGCTGATCGTGGAAAAAATAACCGGTAAGAAGTTTCCCGACTATGTAAAGGAAACCATCTTTGAACCGCTGGGCATGTCACATACATTTATCTACACACCTGCTGACAGCGGAAAAGTGATCATGTCCTACAAACCCTCGGGGGCGCTTTGGGTCAATGATATGTTTGATAACACCTATGGCGATAAGAATGTATACAGCACCCCGGAAGACATGTTTAAGTGGGACAGGGCGCTTTATAACCCCAACTTTATACGGCAATCCTTATTGCTGGATACCGCCTACCAGCCGCACAGCCATGAAAAACCTTCCATACACAATTACGGTTTAGGCTGGCGGATGCTGAATCTTCCCAATGGTAAGAATGTAATTTATCATAACGGCAAATGGCATGGCTTTACCCCTGCCTTTGGCCGGTTGATTGATGAGCAGGCCGTGATCATCATCCTGGGCAATAAAATGAATTCCAATATGTACAATATGGCCCGCAAGGCATATGATTTCTTTGGAGACTATATGCAAAACAAAGTAGGCAGCAGTGAAGAGGAAGGAGAAGCAAGATCCGCAATGGCAATGCCCATGCCCGTATCAAAACTAAAACCGGCAAGATCCAAAACCCATACAAGCTCCAAAGCAGCGCCGGCGTCTAAAGCCTCCCGCACCCGCAAACCTGTAAGGGCTGCTGAGCAAAAGAAAGCAACCGTTATTAAAAAAGCACATACTACCAAAAAAACAAAAACAACAAAGAAAAAATAAGAACCGTCGGGTTTATTCAAAAACGGACCGGTTTGGGATCAGATAATTTTCCGGCAAACAATGCCTGCTAATTTTTTCATTAGTATCTTCGCGCCCTTATGAAATATCATGATGAAATTATGCACAGGCGCACCTTTGCCATCATCAGTCACCCGGATGCGGGCAAAACCACACTGACGGAGAAGTTCCTTTTATTTGGAGGAGCCATACAGGTGGCAGGCGCTGTGAAAAGTAATAAAATAAAAAAATCCGCTACTTCTGACTTTATGGAAATTGAGCGGCAGCGTGGTATCTCCGTTGCTACTTCCGTAATGAGCTTTGAATACAAAGGCATCCAGATCAACCTGCTGGATACTCCCGGCCACAAGGATTTTTCGGAAGACACGTTCCGGACCTTGACGGCTGTGGACAGCGTGATCCTTGTTGTGGACAGTGTGAACGGGGTGGAAGAACAAACGCGCCGGTTAATGGAAGTTACACGCATGAGAGACACTCCTGTGATCGTTTTTATCAATAAAATGGATCGTGACGGCAAGAACCGATTTGATCTTCTGGAAGAGATTGAAAAGGAACTGAGCATTGCGCTGCACCCCATGACCTGGCCCATCAACAGCGGAAAGGATTTTAAAGGGGTGTATAATCTTTATGATCAAAACATCCGGTTGTTTACAGCCAATACCAAGGCGGAGGAGGAAGATACTTTAAATATCACCGATATCAACGACCCTGTCCTGGATCAAAAGATCGGCGCAGCAGATGCTGCTGTTTTAAGGGAAGATGTGGAGCTGGTTGACGGGGTGAACGGCGCATTGAATGTGGCAGATTACCTGGCAGCAAAAGTATCGCCGGTATTCTTTGGCAGTGCCATTAATAATTTTGGCGTAAAAGAAATGCTGGATACATTTATCCGTATTGCGCCCCCGCCAAAAAGCCGCGAAACAACAAAAAGAACCGTAGATGCAGAAGAAGATAAGCTGAGTGGGTTCATTTTTAAAATACATGCGAACCTGGATCCCAAGCACCGCGACCGGATCGCGTTTTTCCGGGTTTGTTCCGGAAAATTTGAGCGCAACAAATATTATCATCATGTACGGCTGGATAAAGAGCTGCGTTTCAGCAATCCCTATTCTTTTATGGCGCGCGATAAAAGCATCATACAGGATGCCTATGCAGGTGATGTGGTGGGCCTGTTTGATACAGGGAATTTTAAGATCGGGGACACTTTAACAGAAGGCGAGGATTTTTACTTTACCGGCATCCCCTCTTTTTCCCCGGAGCTGTTTAAGGAAGTGGTCAATAAAGACCCTATGAAAACAAAACAACTGGAAAAAGGATTATTACAATTAACGGATGAAGGAGTAGCCCAGTTGTTTACCCAGTTTGGAGGAACAAAAAAAATCGTCGGATGTGTAGGGGAATTACAGTTTGAGGTGATCCAGTATCGCCTGCTGCATGAGTATGGCGCTTCTGTTGAGTTCCGGGCACTTCCGTTTTATAAAGCCTGCTGGTTAACCAGCAGGGACGCCAAAAAGCTGGATGAGTTCAGCAAATTCAAATTGGCCAATACCGGGGAAGACAAAGACGGAAACCTGGTTTACCTGGCGCAAAGCGAATGGTTTTTAAATACAGAAATAACCAATAATCCTGATATTGAATTTCATTTCAGCAGCGAGATCCATAAACAGGATTAATAGGCACATTTTATACAGAAAATAGTAACCCGGGCGATGTTAAAAATTACAATACTATCGTAATCATTTAGTTACAAATACCACCTCCTTATAATTTCCATTTTGTGCATCAGGCAATAAATGCGGGATTTTTACGTTATTATATCAGCATTATTGTCTACCAAACTACATAGAAAATGGATATCAATAAAATACAGGACGCCATCATCAGCGAATTTGACCATTTTACCGACTACCTGAACCGGTTCTCTTATTTCAGACATTTACGAAAAATAACTACGTCTGATAATGATTTAGACACAGCAGAAAAAAAGGAAGAAAACCTTGTGGCAGGTTGCAGTAAAAAGGTATGGATTACCGCCACCACCCAGGATGGAAAGATCTATTTTAAGGCTGATAGTGAAAATAACATTACCAGGGGGTTGGTCAACCTGCTGGTAAAGGTTTATTCAGGCAATACGGCTGCAGCCATCACGAATGCGGATCTTTATTTTCTGCATGAAATCCGGCTTTTTAATTACCTCTCCCCTTCCCGCCTGCAGGATTTTTTATCCATCTCAAAACGCATCAAATCACTGGCCATTGCACAGCATCTGAAAACTATTAAGTAAGCGCTCTTTGCAAAGGTTGTAACTTTGGAGCACATAGCCTTTTTTATGTCTGACAGTACAACCCGTTTCAGCAATCGCGTAGCAGATTACGTAAAATACCGGCCGCATTATCCCGAAGCGGTGGTCACTTTTCTTGAAAACGATTTTCAGTTGCACAAAGGAATGACCATTGCCGATATCGGCTCCGGAACCGGCATTTCATCCGAACTGTTCCTTAAAAAAGGCTATACTGTTTTAGGAATAGAACCTAACACGAAAATGCGTGAAAAAAGCAGGGAGCAACTGGAAGGCTATAACCACTTTACAGCAGTTAACGGAACAGCAGAAGCAACTACCCTTTCTGATTCAAGTGTCGACGCCATTTTTGCCGGGCAGGCCTTCCACTGGTTCAACAGGGAACTTGCGAGGCCCGAATTTGAACGGGTCCTGAAACCGGAGGGCATAGCCGCGTTAATATGGAATGAACGGCTTACAGGGTCTCCCTTTGAGAAAGAGTATGAGCAATTGATCCGGCAACACGGTAATCAATATAAAAAAGTAGCCCACCGGAACATTGATGAAGCAGCCATTGAACAATTTTTTACTCCGCATAAGGTCACATTAAAAGCGTTCCCCAATCAACAGGTATTGGATTACACCGGCCTGGAAGGCAGGCTGCTTTCCTCTTCCTATATGCCTGCCCGGCAGGATGCCGGTTATATAAATATGGTTACTGATCTGAAAGACCTGTTCAACAGGTACCAGATCAATAACCATATTACCATACATTATACCACTAAAGTATATGTAGCGGTTCTGTAGCTTATACCACACGGCCCATAAAAGGATCCGTAATGCTGTCGGTGCCCTTTTCCACGCGGCCTGCATAGCGCTTTTCAAAAGCATTGCTGCCGGTTATCTTAACAGAAAAATCATACCATCCGCCGCTTTTATCCAGGTTCAGCACTACATTCTGGGCGCCGCTTACCTGCTTCCGGAGGGTAGCATTTTTATAGGCATTATCAGCAATCTCAATACTAACAGGCGCGCTGCTGTTCAGTTTTAATAACAGGTTCCCGGTGGGTTTACCCTTATTGTCCGTTTCATAAGCGCAACCCAGCTCAAAGTCCGGGTCATCAGCAGTACCTTTAAATTCGCGGTAAAAGCCGTTAGGGCCATGGATCCTTAAATGATAGCTGTTATTGTCAAATGACCGTACGGGCCATTCATACTGCAGCGCATCGCCGGCCTTTACGGCAAAAGACCAGTTGCGGCAAACCTCTGCGGCATCCCCTTCTTTATAGTTTACAGGAGCATACGCCGTAAAAGGCGATCCCTGTGCTTTTTTTCCAAAGAACTGGTTACCCGCCTTCAATACCACTTCAAAATGCTTTTTGTCTTTTGACAATTTCCCGTCTGCATACAGCTCATACGGCAGCGAGAGTGAAGGCCTTGTGCCTTTTTCCTGCTGCGGCATAAAGGCAAGTGCTGCCGGGTTTTCAATCACTTTTTGCAAATCACCCGCTGAAAGCTGGTTGAAGTTGCCCGGTTCCTGTTTAAACTGCGCGTTGAAGATCGTTTCCACAAAAGCGTCTCTTTTCAGAAAAGGAACGCGTTCTACAGGTTTGCCGTCAAACGGGCTAAAGGCTGCAGTAAGATCCCCGCAGATGGTACGGCGCCAGGCGCTGATATTGTCAAAGTGAATATTCTTTTTGTACTTCTGGTTCACAAAGGTTTCTAAGAACTGCAATGTGGAAGTATGATCAAAAAGCTGGGAGCAAACTTTCCCTCCCCGGCTCCAGGGAGAGGCGATGATCATGGGTACCCGGAAGCCCAGGCCTACCGGTGCCTCACGGGCTTGTTTTTTAGCAATGCCCTGCTTCAGCTCATACTCCAGGCGCACATGTTCTATTTCTGTATCAATACCTGCGCTGCATTTACCGGTACCGGGCTTGTTATTATCACAAATGGAAAACGGGGGCACGTGATCATAATACCCGTCATTTTCATCATAGGTAACAATAAAAATGGTCTTTTTCCATACCTCGGGGTTTTTGGTAAGAATGTCCAGTATTTCAGAAACGTACCAGGCGCCATACCAGGGTGCGCTGGGGTGATCAGAAAAATTCTGAGGACCGGCAAACCAGGAAACAGTAGGCAGCTTGCCTGCATCCACATCTTTGCGGAACTGGTAAAAAACATCTCCCGCGGGTACGGTTACCACACGCTCCTTTCCGCCATCCGTGTATTTCAGTTGTGAAAGGCTGCGGTAATTCTTATCGCCTTTATTGTTTACAAATGCATTATAGAACAGCTGTTTTTGCTCATCCGTAAGTTTATTAAAATTCTCCGCGCTCCATTGTTTTAACTCTGCTGTGGCATTGTCCAGCGCCTGCTGTTTCTTTATCAGGGCATTTTTTATCCGTTGGGCTGCTTCATCGCTGGAGGGGCTTTCTTCCTGCAGTTTATTAATCTCTCCCGGCAGCCGTTCTACCTGTTTTTTTAAATTTTCAATATAATAGGGCGTAAATTTTACGTTATACGCCTTAAAGAATTCTAAAAGATTGCATCCAAAGTTGGCCAGCCAGGAACGCTCTTCTCCCTTGAAGCCACCGCCACAGGATATTTCATTCTGATAGAATTTCCAGGAAATATTATTTTCTGAAAGCAGTTCAGGAAAAGTTTTCCAGGTCATTTTTGCATGGGCAAAATTATCATTGCGGATGTTATCACGCGGGTAGCCATCGTCATGATCGCGGATGTTCCCCGTCCAGAAAAAAGAACGGTTAGGGGTAGTGCTGGTCATGGCCGAGCAGAAATTCTGGTCACAAATCGTAAAGGCATCTGCCATCCCGTAATTGAACGGCAGGTCTTCCCTTGTATAAAAGCCCATGGTCAGCGGCATTTGCGCATACTTAGCGTTGCCGGATTTTTTTGATTGCAGCCATTTATCATATTTCCCGCTATTAAATGCGTCTACCTGGCTGGGGCGGGAATGCGGCAGTGAGCCCATCCAGGTAACCTTGGATTCTTTTATATTCAAACGAAAGGGGCCATAGGTCTCGTTCTTATCATTGGTCTGGAACCATACGGGCTTCTGATCCGGCAGGGTAATAACCCTTGGATCATTTAAGCCGCGTACGCCCTGCAGGCTTCCAAAACAGTGGTCAAAGGAGCGGTTCTCCTGCATCAGAATCACAATATGCTCTGCGTCCAGGAACGTGCTTCCCGGTGCAGGGTCAATAGCAAGCGCTTTTAAAATAGAATCCGGCACCGCCGCGCGAAAACCCGCGGCACCGGACAGGATCATTGATTTTCTAAGGAATTCCCTTCTGGTATCCATCAGTTACATTTTTTTTAATGAAGCAATATCGTTTACAACTGCGTTATAAAAATACTTTAACTTTTTAAGGGAGGCACATTAAAATATCGTTAACCGGCAGCATTCCTGTTTTGACGGTAAAAGACGCGCTACGTTTAATAACCAGGAAAAAATAATACGACTTTACAGGTCAGATAAGCACATCTTCCATCAACAGGTTGTGCTGCCCGGCTTCTCGCTTCAGGATAATATCGCGGATGCTTACATTGATTTCAAATCCTGCCAGCAGGATCAGGGAGTTTATAAATATATATATCAGTACAATCAGCACAGTTCCTAATGATCCGTACAACTTGTTAAAGTTGCCAAAGCTGCTTACCCACCAGGAGAAACCCGCCGCCAGTACCATCATAAAGAAAGTGGCAATAACAGAGCCGGGAGTGATCCAGGGCCACTTCTTATTAACAGAAGGCACTGCCCGGTAGATATACGACACAATGGTGAGAAACAGTAATATGATCAGCACCCAGCGGGTATACCCGATCAGGCTCTTCAGCCATTCTTCTTTAATACCGATCCATTCCAGCACTTTGCCCTGTGCGGCAAGCAATGCAATGCATATTACAAAAAGGAAATCCAAAACCAATGTTACTTTTAACGCATTGCCCCTTTTCTGCAAGCCTTTGCGCTTCACAAATCCCGGAAAATCCTTATCAAAAGTGCGCATAAGCCCCATAATGGCATTGGATGAGAAGAACAGTGATAACAGCACACCAAACGACAACAGGTCTGTGCGCCGGTGTTCGATCACGCTGTCTATGAACTTCAGGATCGGCCCGTAGTTCCTCCTTTCCGGAATAATGCTGGTGATCAGGTTGCTGATCTCATCTTTTACACTTTGGTCAATGTGGAACAGCGGAAGCAATGAAAACAAAAAGATCATCGTGGGCGGAATGGCCATAAAAAAATTATAGGAAATAGCCGAGGCCCGCTCAATAATATTATCGTCTTTTAATTGCTCAACAAATTTTCTGAACATATCAAAAGGCGACACCTTTTCAAAACCCGGTAAGGATACGGTTTTGCTTTTATGGACCGTCCAGCTCACCGGCCGGGAGCGGGCCACTTTGTTTTTTATGGTGCTTAACCAGCTCATTTCAGCGCATTCAGACTGTCTCGTATCTTTATTTGTGCATCTAACGCATCCTGGTACATCTTTGCATACTTCTTATGCGTGGCATAGTCTGAAGAAAATACACTGGTACCATCAAAATTACTGTTCGCTACAAAGTAAATATAATCCGTTTGGGGTGCGTCCAGAACCGCATCAACCGTTGCCAGTTGCGGCGTGCAGATGGGGCCCGGCGGCAGCCCTTTGTTCCGGTAGGTGTTATAAGGTGAAATAATATTCAGATGCTGTAGTAAAATACGCTTCAGCCCAAAATCTTTCAATGCGAACTTGATGGTCGGGTCCGCCTGCAGGGGCATTCCTTTTTCCAGGCGGTTCATATATACACTTGCAATCTTTGACTTATCGGCCGTAATATTGGTCTCCTCATCAATAATGGAAGCAATGGTGATGACCTGCAGAGGGGTTAACCTTTTGTCTGCAGCTTTTTTCAGGCGGTCTTCATTCCAGAATCTTTTATAGGCTTCGTAAAATTTATCAAAAAGATCCTCCGGGGCTGTGTTCCACTTTATTGCGTAATTCAGCGGCAACACCGCGGCCATTACCGTATTGCTATCCAGGCCATAAGAACGCAAAGAATCATTATTGCTTAAAAACTGTATAGCGCGGAGGGAGTCATATTCAAAGGCCCTGCCCATTCTGCCCGCCAGCATTTCCTTGGTACGGATCTTTGTTACCACAAAATCCACCGGGATTTGCGTGCCATTTTTCAGGCGGCGCACCAGGTTTATAATACTGGTGCCCCGGGGCACCCTGTATTTCCCGGGCTTTATCTCCTTAAAGCCAATTGCCCGGGACGCAAGATCAAACCAGGTAAGGCCTGAAAGGAATTTTTCGCTGACCAGCTGTTTCCTCAGCGCGTTCATGGTTGTTCCTGTTCTTATATATAAAAAACCTTTTTCCGTTTTGTGAGTCACCGGGCCCAAAAACTGGTATACGGTGAACAATACCGCTGCTAACAGCACAATTCCAATATATAGACCGGTCTTTTTCTTCTTTGCCATTATTTAGCTCTCATTTCTTAAACTGTGAAGATAGCAGAAAACAGGTATATCATCGCTCCTGTTCCCTTCAATATGAACCACAATAAACAGGATTTAAGCCTGCCTGCGATAAGCAGTTCTTTAAAATGACAAAAACATTGTCAGGCTGATTGTCACAGGAGCCTGTCGAACTGTTGACGAAGCCCCGAGCGATGGATATTAATGCCCTTCGTCAGGACGACATTGCCTTTCATTTATTTAAGCCATTTGTCTTGAACAGGCAGAGGCTGTCCCCGCCACTTTTTCAACGGGGAATAGCCTGCTGATCGTCAGCTTTTTAAAAATCTTAACTCAATAATCTGCTTTGTCCTTTCCGTAACCTTAAACCGGTTGTCCATCCGCTGCCCTGCCACCCAAATAATCTTCCGGTCCGTTTCCACCACCCAAACCGCTTCTTTTTGAATCAGCGATAATTTCTTATCGATCAGGAAGCGGGAAATCTTTTTCTTTTTTGTCATGCCCAGCGGGTAGAAATAATCACCTGTTTTCCAGGGACGCAGTATCAGCGGAAACCGGATCTCCGCCGCATCCAGCCAGGCTGTTCCCGGATCTGTGGGAATACGATGGTCTTCCAGTTGCAGTTGCTTTACAGCCAGCACACCTTCTTTAAAAGGAAACCGGCCCGGCTGCTCAATCAGCACCCGCGCGTTTTCCACGGCCTGCAGGGGCGCAAGGATCAGGTGCCTGCGGTCACGGATCACCCGGTGGGTGGCAGAAACGATATAATGTCCCGATCCGGATTCCGTAAGGCGCATAATTTCCGGCACCTGGGCAGCACTGAAGCCATATTCTTTAATGAGCTCAAACAATACCGTGGAAGGAGCTGCTGATTTCAGCAGCAGCAACACAGGTAGATGTATTTCCGCGCCTTTCACAAGAAGCAGCTTCTTTTTATACTGTTCAACAGATCGTTGGTACAAGCGGGTGGCTTCTTTAAAACGGTCGATATTCGCTATTAAGTTCTGTTCCACTTCCGGGTAAACACGCGCTATTTGCGGTAACAATTCATTCCGTATAAAATTACGGGTATAATCGTTTTTCAGATTGCTTTCATCCTGTACAAAACTTAGCCCTTCCTGCTCCAGGAAGGCTTCCAGTTCCGTTCTTTTCGCAAACAACAGCGGGCGTACAATAACGCCGTTCTGTTCTTTTATTCCCGTTAACCCGTTCATTCCCGTACCGCGAAAAAAATTCATCAGCAGGGTTTCAATCGTATCATTGGCATGATGGGCGGTCAGTATATAATCGAACCCGTTCCTGCTCCGCAGCTCCTCAAACCATTCATAACGTAATACCCGGGCGGCTTCCTGTACAGACAGCCTGTTTTCAGCAGCAAATGACCCGGTGTTAAACCGGATGCTGTAGAATGGTACCGCCCATTTTCCCGCCCATGCTTTTACAAATGCTTCATCCGCATCACTGGCCGTGCCCCTCAGCTGAAAATTGCAATGCGCAATTCCAAAATCGAACCCGGCCTTTTTGCACAACCCCGTCAGTGCCATAGAGTCTACACCGCCGCTCACTGCCAGCAATAAGCGATCTTTCTTTGTAAAAAGATAGTGCTTGTGAATATTTTCTATAAACCGGTTTAACAACTCCATTTACTGATTTTGATACTGTGGGAACAGGGACTTCTGCTCAAAAAATATTGCTCAACAATACTGCCACTCTTTCAAAGGAAAGAACAGGCGCTCTAAAATTCCAGGTACTCACAGGCTGCTCTCAACTCGTTATAAGCATGTGTATCTCCCATCCGTTTGGCGGCTTCCATGCCCTTTTTATAAATGCGGACCGCTTCCCCCTCATCACCCTTCCGCTCCAGCAGTTTTCCCAAATGATAGTAGCTTCCCACATAATCAGGATTTGTGGATAAAATTTTCCGGAATACTTTTTCTGCTTTCTCCTCCTCCCCTGCTTTTATATATTCCAGTGCCAGCGCATGGTTCATAAAAGCATCCTCCGGCTGCTCTTTTAATAATTCCTCTAATCTGATGATCCGGTTCATGCTGATCAATTTTTTAAATTCGTTTTTTTTATTACCTTACGCCTGTTATATTTGTTTAGTTGCATAAACAACTTTCATTCAAAAACAAGTTCGATATGAAGATATTAGTTTGTATAAGTAAGACGCCTGATACTACGGCAAAAATAGCTTTCACGGATAATAATACGAAATTTGATACCGCGGGTGTGCAATGGATCATTAATCCCAACGATGAATATTATGCCCTGGTAAGGGCCATTGAGCTAAAAGAGGCGGATGCGTCCACCGTTATTCATTTAATTAATGTAGGCGGGCCGGATGCTGATGCCATTATCCGCAAGGCCCTGGCATTAGGTGGTGATGAAGCGATCCGTGTGAACGCAGACAACCCTGACAGCTTTGGAATTGCAACCCAGATTGCCCAAGTAGCCAAAGAAGGCGGTTTTGATCTGATCTTTTTAGGAAAAGAAACCATTGATTATAACGGGAGCGCCGTAGGCGGAATGGTAGCGGAGCTGCTGGACCTTCCTTATGTTTCCCTTGCTACCAGATTTGAACTGAACGGCACCACAGCCACTATTACCCGTGAAATTGAGGGAGGCGAAGAAGTAAATGAGGTCAGCCTTCCGGTTGTGGTGAGCTGTAATAAAGGTATGGCAGAGCAGCGCATTCCCAATATGCGGGGCATTATGGCTGCCCGCACCAAGCCGTTAAAAGTAGTGGAGCCCGCTGCAGCAGAAGCGTTAACCGTTACGGAAACGTTCAGCCTCCCCCCGGCAAAAGCAGGTGTGAAGCTGATCGATCCTGATAATGTGCAGGAACTGGTGCGCCTGTTGCATGAAGAAGCAAAAGTTATTTAATTCCCCCGGTTTGTTGTTTGGAGCGCATCCTTTTTTCAAACAACAAGCCTTAAACCATAAACAATAAAATTATTATGTCTGTTTTAATATTTATCGATATAAATGAGGAAGGCCAGGTTAAAAAAACTTCGCTGGAGGTCTTAACCTACGGTTCCAAATTAGCGCAGCAATTAGGTACAGATGCTGAGGGTGTAGCATTGGCACCGGCAAAGGAAGACCTGGCCGCTCTTGGCAAATATGGCATTAAAAAAGTGTATCAGGTAAGCAACGGGGCGCTGGCACATTTTGACGCGCAGGTATATACAAAAGCACTGGCCCAGGTAGTTGAACAGGCAGGTGCAACCGTTGTGGTATTCTCTAATAATACAGACGGTAAAGCATTGGCGCCCCGGTTGTCCGTTCGTTTAAAAGCCGGTCTGGCCTCCGGTGCTACGGCGCTGCCGGAAACCAGCGGCGATTTTATAGTAAAGAAATCTGTTTTTTCAGGAAAGGCATTTGCAAATATAAAGATCACCACTCCCGTAAAGATCATCAGCCTTAATCCCAATTCCTTTTCCATTGAAGCCGGCGAAGGAACCGCGGAGGTTGTTCCCGCAACAGTAACCGTTGATGCGCCAAAAATAAAGGTGACCAGCGTGCAAAAGCAAAAAACGGATGTGCCTTTGGCCGAGGCAGAGCGCGTGGTAAGTGGTGGCCGGGGTATGAAGGGCCCGGAGAACTGGGGCATACTGGAAGACCTTGCAAAAGCGCTGGATGCGGCGCTGGCCTGTAGCCGCCCTGTGGCAGATGCGCACTGGCGCCCGCATAATGAGCACGTAGGGCAAACCGGGGGTACAATTGCGCCTAATCTTTATGTAGCCGTGGGAATTTCCGGGGCCATACAGCACCTGGCGGGTGTAAACCGCAGCAAAGTGATCGTTGTGATCAATAAAGACCCGGATGCCCCCTTCTTTAAAGCCGCCGACTATGGAATTGTTGGTGATCTTTTTGAAGTGGTACCAAAGTTCACGGAAGCTGTAAAGCAGCTGAAGGGATAACAACACTGACCGCAGGGCTGAATAACCTAAATTTTTTACAGGGGGTGGCCAAAAGTAAGGGGCTGTATCAAAAGTTCACTATTGTCTTGCTGAATTTATTTCAGCATCTAAATGAACTATGATTCTCCATAGATTCTGAACCTGGTTCAGAACGACATTACGTTCTGAAATGACTTTTGATACAGCCTCAGTTCTCTTCAATCGTCATGAAGGTGTATCAACATGAACTGTCAATAGTTACTTACGCCAGATCTTTACCTTCTCCTCCTTGCAGGATTTTCGACACAGTAATTGCAAAAAGAAGATCTTTTAATTGATTGATCATCAGTTAAATAAAAGCTTGCCATTGACAGCCTGACGAATATAGATAATCAGGAAACCTTTTTGGTCAGCCCCTTTTATTCCGCAATACCAAAAAATTTAATGGTTTTATGTAATCATCCGCTTTATTGCATCCTGCAATAAAATGCGTATGAAAAAGCTGGTTCCTGTCATTTTGATACTATTGAGCGCCGGGGCATCTTTTGCCCAGCCGGGTGCTGCGCCGGCAGTGCCAAAATACCCTTCTGCCTATACCGGGCCAAATCCGGATGTAGTTGATACTTCAAACATTATAAAGCTGAACGATAAATTTTATGCAGCCAGGGCAAAACTGGATCATATGCCGGTACTGCTGCCCGGCAAAACGACCCGGCAAATGCCCAATAGCGGAAGGAATATGGCTCCTCCGGAAAAAATGCCCAATGCCTGGCCAAACTCCCGGCCGGATACACTTACAAAAAAATACAACAATCCTCTTAAGCAGCGCACCCCCCGCAGAAAGACACAGCATCCCTGAAGCTCCGGGAATCATGCTGCCCGTGTTGATCCATCCCACTTATCGTTATGCCGGGTAACGGAGCTGATGGCTGGTGGTAGCAGCCGGAACAGGAACAACAGCACCCCTGTAAACAAAAAATATGTCAACCAAAACCCCGTTTACAAAATGCGTGTTCACAAATTGTGAACAGCCGGGTTGTGAACACAAAAAGCATTCACAAAAATTCCGTTTACAAGCTTAGCCGGGATTCGTATTCCGTACGAGCCCCATCCGTGCAAGACTATTTGAAGTACCTTTATAAGCAGGAAATTGTTTTATCTTTAATAAGGAAGAATCTTAACACAGATAGGAAAAGACACAGGAAAGCTCCTTTAAAGTTTTTCGCCGGATCTTCATTTATTGAACAAAGAGTATAGTTTATATGCGCAAACAGGTCCTTTTTATACAGGGCGGTGGTAATGGTGGCTACAAAGCGGATGCCCCGCTGGCAGCCTCGCTGCAAGCTGCGCTGGGCAGCGGTTACCAGGTGCATTACCCGCAAATGCTTACCGATGAAACCACAGCCGATTTTGCACCGCAATGGCTTCGACAGATCGGTGAACAGATTGCTGCGGCGAAGGACGGACTGATATTGGCAGGCCACTCCCTCGGTGCATCCCTGCTGGTAAAATACCTTTCGGAACATACCGTTCAAACAAGCATTGCCGGCGTATTCCTGGTGGCACCTGCCTATTGGAACGGCGACCAGGACTGGGTACTGCCCTTAAAGCTAAAAGACGGTTTTGCGGAACGGTTACCCAGGGATCTCCCGTTTTATTTTTATCAATGCAGGGATGATGCCGTGGTGCCGTTTGAGCACTTTCTCCGCTACCGGCAAGAGCTGCCCGGCGCGGTTTTCCGGGAGTTGGAAAAGGGCGGACATCAGCTGAATGATGATCTGTCTGTGGTGGCAGCGGATATCATACATCTCACTATGCACAAAAGCGAATAAGACTGTTTTTATTATCCAGGCTCCTTTCCGCAATATCCATCTGCACCATAAAAGACCTTGACTGTCATTGTGCTGTTATTTCAGGATTTATGGGCTAAATCGCGCAACAGTATTTACATGCTTGTTTCTATGCAAAACATACTTGAAACGCTTCTGCAATTAAAAGGCAGCGGCCGGTTTGCCAGTATTGGCGCTGCCGATTTTGTCTTTCCCGGGTTAACTGTGGAGGATATGGGAGAAGTTGCCTTCCCGGTAAACGGGATCCAGGCGCAGGCATTGATGCAGGTGGCGCAGAAAGCACTTTTGGCCAGGGCCGGCATACCATCTACGACGATAAGATCAGAAGCGCACAGGAAATAGATGCTGCTAAAATCGCTTAAAAAAATCCCGCATGGGAAAAGTTGATGCAGCGGATCCTCTCCTCTGTAAAAGCGGATCTGGGTCTGGAAGATTATTCCATTGCGGCGCATTTTTACAAATTACTTATTTATAAAGAAAGTGATTTTTCCTGCCTCATAAGGACACGGAGAAAGAAAAGGACATGTTTGGTACCCTGGTCATAGGGCTTCCCTCTTCCTATACCGGTGGAGAACTGGTCATTCATTTTGAGGGGATAACAGAGGTAGCCGATTTTGCCCGAAGCACTGACCCTTACGCTATCAATTATGCTGCTTTTTATGCGGATTGCGACCATGAGGTAAAGCCGCTTAGCACCGGCTACAGGGTCTGTTTGGTATATAATCTTGTACAGGAGAAAGCAGGCAAAAAAATAGCGCTGCAATCCATACAAACACATGCCGCCCAATTGGCAGAACTATTGATTGCTCACCAGGCACAGGAAGCTGCCCGGCCGGCTATTGTTTTACCAGGGCACCAATATACCCCCGGAAACTTTTCTTATGACGCCCTCAAGCTCAACGATCGTGCTAAAGCAGAAGCCTTGCTGCTGGCTGCTCAAAAAGCAGGCTACTATGCCAGGTTGTGCCTGGTAACCTCCTATCTTTCGGGCGCTCCGGCTTATAGTGGTTATTAAGACTACAACGAGGAAACAGACGATAGTGATGCCGTGATGGAGGAAGTATATGACGAATCGCTTCATATTGAGCATTGGGCTAAAAGTGATGTGCCGGTGCCGGATGAGGTACCCTTTGAAGAAGATGAGCTGATCACATCGTTTGCATTGGATAAGGGGGAACCCATCATAAAAGAATCAACCGGGTATATGGGTAATTATGGTCCGGACCTGATGCATTGGTACCATTATGGCGCAGTAATGATCTGGTCACCTGATGTAAATGCCCGCCTGCTGCTGACACAAAGCGCAACGAGCCAGTTGAACTGGATCAGTTATTTCACCCCTACGAAACAGATTTCAGACGCTGAAGCTACCATGATGGAGTTTATGCTATCAACAGGACTAAACAGTAACCACCGGACTGAAAAAGAAGCAAATTATAATGCCATCGCAGACTGGCTGATCAACAGGAACGATAAAGACTTACTGCTGCAATTAAATACCACGCTCCTGCAATCGTATTTTGTAAAGATCGACGCAGCGAAATGGGTAATTGTTTTGAGCAGCTTATCTCCTGGTATAACGACCCAATTTTTTGAAAAGCTTACGGAAACCATCACCCTTCCTTTACTGGAACAATTGGTTGCCTTGTTACGGGAAATGACCGCTGATAAGCGGTTGCACAACATTGCAGCAACGCAGATAGATAAACTGCCGCACTATTTCGAATCAGTCTATCATCAAACGGCAGACCGGGTAAACTCCCAAACGCTCGGCTATTTGTTTTGGTTTACAAAAAATGCAGCTCCTGCTGCAAAGTGGATGCAGGAAATGGCTGCCATTCTTACAAAAGATCTTCGGCGGTCATATGTGCACAAGATTTTAGTGCCCTTAGTGCTAAGTGTAAAAGACAGTTCGGAACTTGCGAACAGACTGCGCCAATCCAGCCGGGATTATTTGCAGCAAAGAGCCGATCAACAACCACAGCCGCTACCCAACTGGAGCCGGCCGCTGCCCGTAGGGGCTCATAACTCCGGGGTGTGGCAGATCTTAAAAGCCTTTTTAGAATCACCAACAGAACAGGTTTTCGATTACCGGAAAAACCAGAGCGAAAGAGCGGCATTAGAGGATGCCATTGACCGGGTAACGATCGATTTAAAAACAGAAACGATAAAAAAAGGGTCGCCACACACGCTGCGGATCACGAAGACCCAGGCAGCATATCAGCGTCAGATGAAATACTGGAAAGAAGACGTGGCTTTATTGGAGAAGCTGAATAAATAATACAGGATAAAAGCCGTTTATCTTGTACATATTAAGACTCTTGCCTATTGGTAACAGGCGCCTCTTGCGGCTTTCAGCGGCATCCGGTCAAGACAGCAACCTGCTCCTTTGCCGCCGTGTCAACTGTCGTCCTGACATAATTTTGCAACTTCCGGAACATACGTCAGTTATTCCGGTTAATCAGGTTCACCACTACTTTTATCATCATGTTCATTTCTTCAGGTTTACTTTCGGCAATCATCAGCGTAAGCGCTACCAGGGCGTTGTCAGCCAACCCGCGGGTACCGTTTTCTTTGTACAGTAATTTATATCGCACAGAGCAGGAATGATTTTTTAGAACAAAATACAGCAAGTATGCTGTTTTTTGTTCTATATATGAGTAGCTTATAAGATTTAGCCTTATATTTTTTCCAAAAAACTGAATATTTAAAAATAGAACAACTTGTTCTATATCAAATTTTCTCAAAAACATCTTCATCAAATAGGTTCTCATCGTTGAAGATATCTCCAACTGCGATTTAATGACTAATAACTCTATGCCCATCTATTTTCTGGTCACAACATCCTAAATAACTGGTTGATAAAAGCATTCCGGATATTTGAAATTTTGAAAATGCTAAATTTCATATGTCTAAAAAACTCTGGAAACTTATTAGTAGAAGTACGGAATAAAAAGCGGGGAACTACGATTTTTTATATTAATACTGGCTGCTATTTTGCCATCTGATATTTATTCAAAAAAAGATACGCAATGCACTGCTGTATTACTGCGTTTACGAACCCAAAATTCTATACTGCGCTGAATTCTCAGAATAAATAGCAAGAATTAATTATGATAACAATTGAAAGCCAAGATCTCATTGATGATTAAGAGATCTCAATTAATGACGACTGAAAATGACATTATCCCTGCCAAAAAGGGCCAGGATCCAACATAGTATTCAAAATTTTTCAACGAAAACATGAGTAAACAAACTTCGCCAAGTGAAGGCGATGACGATAAATACTTCCTGTTCTTTATGCAGGGTAATGAAAAAGGACTACAGTATTTTATGAAGCTGTGGCATGAGGAAATGTCTATACATGCTAAAAAAATTCTGGCGGATGACTTCGAAATAAGGACTGTTATTCAGGATGCTTTCCTGAATGTGTGGGCACATAGAAGTGATATTAATAATACGACACACTTGTTTTATTATATCAGGCAACAAATAAGATGGCTATGTTACGGTGCCATCCGGAAGCTCAAAAAACAACAGACTGTAGCATTGGAGCCATACGAATATCAATTGATGGAAACATACGATAGTGCTGCCGTAATAGAACAGCACCAACATATGCAGACACGAGAGGAGCTATTGGAGCAGGCTATAACTTGTTTGCCCCGAGATATGGAAATAGTAGTAAATCTATGGAAAAAAGGTCTTAGTCCTGATCGTATCGCCCAGATGCAATATACTTCAAGCCAATATATAGTTTCGGAAATAAGAAAAAGTATTGCATATTTAAAACGCATACAATACCGACTGGAAAAAGCGGCCATCGTAACTGCCAGACGTCCTCAACTCGAACTATCTGATTATAAAGTGTACCTGAATAGCCAGCAAGCCCAAATATTCAGCCTTTATTACGAGAGAACCTGTAGCCTGCAGCAAATAGCTGATCTGCTCAACTTGAGCCTATTTCAGCTTCAAAAGCAACATGCCTATATAAAACAAGTAATTGCAAATAAGCCTCAAATTATCTAAGCACAAAAACAATCCCTATATGGAAAATTTAATACTCGCAAATTTGTTCCGTAAAATTAAAATGGCCAACAGATTTAAGCTCATCAATTCACTGTTCATAAGTGACCGCAAATTGAAATATGATCCGCCCTACCAGCGTCTATATGTATGGAACGATGTAAAGGCTACCAATTTTATAGAAACGATCCTATGGCATGGAGATGCACCGCCTGTAATATTGTATAAGAAGAGCGATGATAGCCTGGAGGCGATCGATGGCAGGCAACGTTGCGAAACAATAGACCGTTTCCTGAACGACAAATTCAGCTTAAAACCTCAGGGCCTGGATAAACTCTGGTATCTGTCTGGCAAAACATTTTCGCAATTGGAAGATGATTTAAAAAACCGGATTTTGTTTACCAAGCTGCGATGCATTATTATCGAACCGAACGATGAAAAGGGCCTAACGCATCAGGAGGAGGAAGCATTGAAAAAAGAAATCTTCAAACGGTATAACATGGGTATGTCGGCTCTGAAGAAAGAAGAAGTGTATAAAGCGCAGTATCTGCATGATGAAATTACAAAATACCTGAAAATGCAGTTGGAAAATGACACACAGCTACAAGGCCAGCTGAAGGATGTATTTCAATACAAAAAAAAGAATACTGAAACAATGATGCAACACCTCCGGCAACTTCTGGTATTGGCGGATATACCTTTAAACCGATATATAGCAGAGCGGGAAGATATTATCAATAAGTATTACGATTATTATACCTGTCATATAATTGACAAAAAGGAAGGTTACCTGAAAGAACTTTTATCCAAGCTTAAAAGGAACATTGACTTTCTTACTGAAATCAAAGAAATGCTAAGCCATGAATACCCATATCTCACCAATACTTTGATTGTATATGATTGTATTTACTGGGCCATAGCTGTTGCCGAAAAAGAAGGCATTGCATTTGGGCGGATCAACAACAAGACCTTCAAAACCAGATTAATAAATCATATTGCCAAAAATGCACAAACCTATTCGTATTATCGCAGTAATTATGCGCAGTCCATCCGCCAGAGCTATCTTTCAATGGCAACATTCTTCAGTTCTCAACTTATACTATCTTTTACAAGCTATCTAAAAGCCGATAGACAATATACTACTGATTTTCGCAACCAGATCAACCAGTACATAGAAAAACAATTAGGTCATACATTAAAAGGCGAGCCGTTAACACAGGCAACTCCTACTTCATTAACTATAGGTGATATTATTAATCTTATGGGCAGAAAGCATTTCAACATCAAGCCTCCCTATCAGCGAATGGAAGTAATGACGGTCACTAAAGCCTCTGCATTAATAGAAAGCATCCTGTTGGGTTTTATGCTAACCCCAATCTATGTATTTGTGCGGGCAAGCGGAGTAATAGAGGTTATCGACGGGCAACAACGCTTGCTGGCCCTGATCGGCTTTCTGGGCCAGCAATACCTGGGAGAGCAAGGTGAATTTATAACCACACGCAAAAACAATTTTACGCTTAACCTGGCCCGGCCGCTATTACAGGGAGTCAATAAAAAGAAGTTTAGTCAATTACCTCTTATCCTGCAAAATAAGATACGCAATTACAACCTTGATATTATTGAGATCAAAGAATCAGATAATATCGGCTTTAAACCCGAAGAGCTATATAAAAGACTTAATCACAAGCCTATGCCCATAAAAGAGCACACATTTGAGTTCTGGAACGCTTATATAGACGGTAATTTAATTCATGACATAAAAGGCATTTACCAGCGCAATCCCTGGCTTTACGTGAAAAAAGAAGATAACAGGATGCAAAACCTGGAAATGATCACTTTTTTATGTTATCTCAATCTCTCCTTAGGTACAGGTACTCTGGATATGCACCGTATACGGGAAGTGCTGGATTTTTATGAATATGATGCACATATGGTTATCCGGATAAAGTACAAAACACACGTTTCCGAAATATTGGAATCTGCAGATTATAAGGAGATGTTTCTTTCCTCTTTAAATCATTTTGAAAAAGATTTTATACAAAAAGTGATGTACCTGACCGATAATCTTAAAGGTAAAACAACAGAATCATTCAGAAACAGGCGACTTGATATCCTAATGCAAACAAAATCGGCAAGAAAGACCATGCGTTTTTTTGTGTTATGGCTGGTCCTTAGTGGAATTTCCACTGAACAACTGAAAGAAAGACAGTCAGCATTACAAAGTGAGATAAAGACAATATTTTTAAGTTTAAATATTTCGGGGGGCAGGGAGCATTTTGAAAAATTATTGCAGGAGATATGGATGCGGCATGAGGTTTCTATGGAGTCAGAGGCATAAATTGTCAAATAGCACGGTCGATGCATGCAGGCAACCGGCACATTAAGTGAAAGTGTGTGCACCAATTTATCTCAATTTGGGGCTACTTCAACAAATTCAATCAGGTATATTTAAAAATGAAAAACTTAAGAAAGTCATATCCCAATTATTTTAATCAGTTCTTCGATTGTCATAATCTATTGATGACATTGCGTTTATAAGTGCACGATAATTTGAAGTGCATCCTTTGTTTGCCACATCTTTCAAAAGTTACCAAAATTTGGTAACTTTACGAAAAGTAAAATATTATGGGACGGGATACCTCTGTATCGCTTGGGGATTATTTTGAAGATTTTGTAGAGCACAGCATCTCCGAAGGGCGTTATAAAAATGCAAGTGAAGTGATCCGGGCCGGGCTCCGGCTGCTGGAAGAAGAGGAAAATAAAGTACAGACACTGAAAAACGCCATCCGGGAGGGCATTGATAGCGGGACGGCTAAAAATTTTAATCCTCAAAAACATTTGGCCAGTTTAAAAGCCGGCAAAAAGAAAAATGGCTTACTACACGCTCAGCAATAAAGCGGTTGAAGACCTTTCGAATATTTGGGCGTATTCCTATTCCTATGAAGCATGGTCGGAGAATCAGGCTGATAAATATTATGAATTGCTTATCGAAGCCTGCCGGAAACTTGCAGAAAACCCAATGCTGGGGAAAAACTATGAAGCAATTTCAAAAGACATACACGGATTTAAAACAGGCAAACACATCATTTTTTACCGGGCATTAAAACACAAAGCAATTGAGATTGTAAGAATCCTTCATGAAAGCATGGATTTAAGGAACCGACTAACCGAATAAGTACCATGTTATTTACCAACGAAACATACCATTCATCCCTTTCCTTTCCGGATATACACCTCCATAACAATTTTTGATAAACAACCTTTAAATTACTAATTTTGTTAGTAATTTATGAAAAGATCCGGCAGTGCAGATTTACCCTTACATTATGGCCATGTACCGCCATGGCTGGCAACGCGCATGGCTACATTGGGTAAAGCCATTGTGGAAGAAATTATTGCCGGCCAGGGTAAAAATGCCTTGCTGTCTAAGTTAAGCGATCCCTTCTGGTTCCAGAGCCTGGGCGCCGTAATGGGTATGGACTGGCATTCTTCCGGTATTACCACTTCCGTAATGGGCGCTTTGAGAAAGAGCATCAACCCGTTGGCCAAAGAATTTGGCATTTTCATCTGCGGTGGCAAGGGCAAAAATTCCAGAAATACCCCTAATGAGATCCTGCAGTTTGCGGACGCCACCGGGCTGCCGGCGCAGGACCTGGTGCGGAGCAGCAAGCTAAGTGCAAAGGTGGATAATACGGCCGTTCAGGATGGGTTTCAATTGTACCAGCATCATTTTATTGTGAGTAATGCAGGTGAGTGGACCGTTATCCAGCAAGGCATGAGCAACAGCAGTGCTACTGCCCGCCGTTACCACTGGCACTCCCCTTCCGTAAGATCGTTTACTGAAGAACCGCATACCAGCATTTACGGGGTAAACCAGGGCCACATCCTCAACCTTACCGATAAGATGGCGCAGCCTTTAAAAACGGCGATGCTGGAGGTTGCTTCAGAAAATCCGGATAAGATGTTATCCGAGATCTCCCGGATCCGGCGCCTGGTACTACCCGGGCATCACGACGTAAAAGCAAAAGATGTGGACCTGAAGCGCCTGGGCGCTGTGTTATGGCTGGCACAGGAAAAGCACGTAAGCAATTTTGAAGAGCTGTTGTTGCTGGAAGGTTTAGGCCCCAGAACCCTGCAGTCCCTGGCCCTGGTAAGTGAGGTCATTTACGGGCAGCCGGCACAGTTTAAGGATCCGGCCCGTTTTTCTTTTGCCCATGGCGGCAAGGATGGTCACCCCTTTCCTGTGCCCACCCGGGTTTATGATGAAACGATTGACACGTTGCAGCAGGCGATACAAAGATCCAGGCTGGGCCGTCAGGATAAGATACAGGCCATACGATCGCTTTCAAAAGTAGCGGACCGGCTGGCGGAAAATTTTGTACCGGATGGAAGTGTTGACGAATTCATTGCCCATGAAAGGGCGAACTCCTGGAAGTATGGAGGCAGAACCGTTTTTGGTAAAGCCCGGCCACCTCAAAACCGCCAGTTGGACCTATTCAATGATCAGTGATAGTTATCTTATCTCACCGATACTATTTTTTATCTTCTCATGGGGAAAAAAGGACCGTCACGTCGACCGCAGTGCCTGCCTGATCCGGTACGGGCGGGGCCGGAACGACGAAAAAAAGCCAGTTCCATTAACGGGAATATACTGTCACAGTGAGGATTTGATTGTAAAGATCACCCTTCGTCGGGGTGACCGTTCCATTCTCTTTCGTCATGTTGAGCAGAGTATAACAAGAGTTTAACCCCATTGATGCGGAAACATACCGTCAAAAATATAAGGCCGCCAAAATCGCTTGGCTAGAAAAGCAATTATCCAGATTAAAGGTAGCTTAAGTGAAAGTTATATAGTAGAACTAAACACTACCTTTTTAAGGGCGTGCCCCCGGCCCTGCCAGCGCTGCGGGGCCAAGCACACGGCCGGGGTCGGGCTATTCGCTGCTACTCCGCCACTCGCCCACCGCACAATACCTTCAGCGGGGTATCCGCTGCTATCCCTCACGCATACGGGCTTCACAACATTTTTCCAGCTACATATAGCATATCCAGCAATTAAAAACGGCGAAAACCCCGTTTTTAATTTTAGGGATTTTTGACAGTTTAAAGAGTAGAGCAAGAGGCTATATTTTAAATAACCTTTTAGCTTTGCGCATTTCAATTTCAAAAAGAGATTGCGCTAAAGAAATGATTTTTTGAATATTCTTTTGTATTGCTTCACGATGGCTTGCATGCTTCTCGTGTACTAAGATGGAGTTAATTCTCAATAGCTCCATCAGTTCTTTGTGGTCAGGCTTTTTAGTACTCAAATACAAAAATGCTTTGCTTTGCAGTTTAAGTACTTCCTTAGCTGAATTAGCATAAGGTTGATAAAATTTTTCGTTTATAACTTCATCGCTCTTGCCGTTTGGGTTGTTTAATTCATCAATAAAATCAAGTTTTAGTTTTGAACAATTTTCTAATTCTGAAGAATACAAGCTCAAAATTTCTCTTAGGTCATCAATCCATTTTACTCTTGCACTAGCCATTACATTCAGCTTTACCTGATGTAGCGCAATTAAGCCTGCCAGTAATGCAATAGCTATGGTGACACCATTTGTGATTAATGTTTCGTTCATAACTTCAACTGTATAGATATTAGTAAACTACTTTTGAAATTCTATTACTTACAATTCATAATGCTTTAACTGAACACCATCGGTAGTTTTCCATTCTAATGGGCCACTGGCCGATCTTGCCAATGTGGCTCCGGCAGCTCTGGAAGAGGATGTGAACACGTAATCTTTGGTGAGTTTGTAAAAATCGCCCTCTATGATTAGTGTTCCTTCAGATAGCATTTGTTGTCTTTCAATTCGGATACCATCTGCAAGTGATGGCTGTTCTGTTATCATTAAAAGAGAGTCTTTATATACGATAAACCCTTCTGTAGATGGGCTTCCTTTACTATTAGCTCCGGCTCCGTTTTTGCAGAAGAAAATTTGTTGTCGGCTTTCTTTATGATCTACCGTTTCTTCCAATGCTTCGAATATACGATGTCCTAAAGTTGCTGTCAGTACTTTAATATTCGCTAAAAACTCTTCAAGTTCCGCTTGTTCTGCCTCAGATAATTCTGAACGAGTAGGTATATTTTGATTAATAAAAAAGCGACCTGCTTTCAATGCCAGGTCATACAATCTGTTCTCCAAGTATTTTACACTGGCTTTGTTCAGATATTTATCTTTACTGCCAAAGAAGATGACTTCATTCCAGAAATCTTTATTTTTAATATGATCCGATAAACGTTCTGCTATTATTTCTGCTTCACCTATATAGGCAGCATCTTCATTATTTTCACCTTTACCGATCAAAATATAGACACCGGGTTTTTGAAACTCAGGTCGGTTGCTGTATTCCTTAATTTTAATACGTGGCACTTTGATACCTATACCCGTCCAGTTGCTCAGTTCGGCTGTGGTCAACCCGTTAGCCGTGCCATCTACTAAAAATAATCGTATGGTTTTTCCGAAAACATGCATATTGAGTAAATTAATATTACTATTCATACTATAAGCTATTCCCATATTTATCCAGCCAGTTAATGGCATCACGATAATCAGGATAATAAGATTTTAATAAGGTCCAAAATTTATGGGTATGGTTCATCACTAATATATGAACTAATTCATGTACAATCAGGTAATCAATTACAAATAACGGTGCTTTTATCAATCGCCAATTCAATGAAATATTTTTTTCTCCGGAACAGTTTCCCCATTTCTTTTTTTGATTTCGTATATAAAATTTATTGTACTGTAAACCAAATTTATGGGAAAGTTCATCAATTCTTTGGGTCAAATGTTTTTTTGCAACCCCTTTTAACCATTTTTCTTGTGTAGGAATGTCTAAAAGATTTCTTTTTGCCTGAATTGTTTTATGCTCATGATTGATAATTACTTTTTGCTCAAAGGTTGTGTCGTAAAAATAAGCATATCGATTACCATATAATAGTAGCTGATTGCGTTGCAATTCTATTTTTGACATTTGACTAAAAAAGCGCAAATGCTTATCTATCCACTTTTGTTTTTTCTCAATTAATGCTACAATATCTTCCTTGGTGAATGATGGTGGCACAATAATTCTGACCAATTTATTTTCATTCACTTGTACACGGGCATGCTTCACCGCTTTCTCAATCAATATATAGTTATCAGGTAGCTGCATTATTCCAAACTGAAATTTTTGAGTACAGATTTCATAATCCTATCCAGCAATTCCTGATTATCGTCTATTTTCAGCGATTCATATTTAGGATGCACTGTTAAAAGCTCTATATCTGTCTGTATGCGTTCATACTCTCTGGGTACGTCTTGCCAGCCGATATATATTTTTGCTTTAATTTTCTCCGTAGCTTCTAAAGCAAACTCTTTTACCCGGTCTTCTTCAAAATTGTTCTTGCTTTCGTTTTTAATCAAGGTAAATATTTCAAAACTGCCTTTTCCCGGGAAGCCCATTCTTTGTGGCAATGAAGCTACATCATCCAACTCCGAATATAATACACCTAATTGTAGTAGAATTTCTTCTATGGCTTTGCTTTCTTCCTGTTTTTGACGTATCAGATCATCCAGGCGGTTTTGAAATTCAACATAGATAGCACTGTTCACTTCGTTCTGACGAATGACGGTCTCAATGTCACGAATAATTTTCTCCGCTTTATCAGATGGTGTAAGCTTTGTTTCTTTGAGCTTATCCAGATAGTTGGAATCTATATTGATTTCAGGAAGATGGCCTTTGAAGTTGATGAGCTTACTGTTTTCCTGAATCAGTTTTCTTGTCTTTGCGGCATGGATTTCTGCATCAAAATCCAATCGTTTAAATTCTTCTAAGTAGATTTCATAAATTTCATTCAACCACAAATATTTTGTTTTATGCGGTCTTAATGCGGGATTGGGTGAGCTAGATTCCCATAATTGCAATACTTCCCGGTAATTGTTTTCAAATTTTCCCTGATCAAGTTCTGAAAGTTTTCTTACTATTGCCATGGCACAATCATAGGTATCTTCCAACTTAATATTTTCAAAGGGCTTAAAAGCTGCGTCTAATACTTTAGGAAATGTTTGTACTAAACTTTCCACGTCTTCAAATTCACCAATATCTTCCGGATCGTAATTCAGAGCTTCTTTATAATTTTTGAAGACACCTACATAATCTACAATGCGCCCAAATTCTTTTGACAACTTGCTTTCTTTGTCATCATAAGGACGATTGGTACGTGCTACTGCCTGTAAAAGATTATGATCACGAAGTGGACTATCCAGGTACATGGTTTGCTCAATGGGTGCGTCAAAGCCTGTCAATAGCATATTGCAGACAATCAGTACTTTCAAATTGTTGCCCAGTTTTAATTCCTCTTCCGTTATTCTTTTTTTGAATTGACGAATGAGCTTTTTCCGGTCTTTATCTTCACGATAATGGTCTTTAAATAACGCGTATTTTTCTCCTTCATCGTAGGTTCCGGTCGAAAAAATGATGGCTATTTCGGAGCGGTCAAAGTAGTTCAATAGTTCATTGTAATATAAAACACAGGCTTCTTTATCGCAAGCTACAATCTGGGCTTTATAACCTTGCGGTTCTACCATTTCCCTGTAGTCAGCAGCAATATCCCGGGCTAATGTGGTAATACGCTCGGGATGTTTTAAAAATACTTTCCAGGGTTGTACCCGTTTTTCTACCAGATGTTTTTCATCTTCGGTCAGCTCTGCGGTTATTTCTTCGTAACCCTGTTTTAATTTGTCTTTATCCAAAAACCATTCCTGCGGACCGAAAGTATAACGGATGGGCATGGTAGCACCATCATCTATTGCATCCTGAATGCTGTACCGATCTAAATAATATTCATGGTCGCCTTTTTGTTTTACGATGCCAAATTCCTGATGCGTTTTAGGAATGGGTGTTCCTGTAAAAGCAAAACGTTTTGCATTAGGTAAAACGGCTTGCAGTTCCATTTGAAAATCGCCATACTGTGTACGGTGTGCTTCATCAATCAGGATAATAATATTATCTCTCAAATCCTGACGATCGCCCAGTTCTCTGAATTTTTGAATAGTGGTAATAAATACACCTGATGGCGCTTTGTCAATAATATATTTTAGATCGCCAATATTATTAATCTCGCGGGCATTTGGAAATTCACAATCATCAAAAGTACCCCCAATTTGTTCCCGTAAATCTTTTCTATCTACTACAATATAGATTGTTGGATCATTAAGTTGTTGCGCATGTAATAGTTTGTACGCCGTGTACAACATGGTCAAACTCTTACCCGATCCCTGCGTATGCCAGATGACGCCCTGGTTGAGATCTGAATTAATAACCCGTTCAGCTATTTTATTAGCTGCACGTAATTGCTGATAACGAGCTACTTTTTTGATGATTTTATTTTCTGTTCTTTCAAATACCAGGAAGTTCTTCAATATATCCAAAACACGTGCTGGTTGCAACAACCCTACAATGCCGAGTTTCATTTTTTCCAACACTTCACCATTGGGCAACCGTTCTACATCAAAATGCCAAAGCTGCTCTTTTTCATCGAAGTGGTTAAGACACAGATCATTTTGCGGATGCAGTATAGGATTATCTGCAGAAGTATCAATAATGGTACTCTTCCATTCGTTGAAATAGGAAGAAGAAGCTCCCGGAATACCGTATTTGGCAATGCGGCCATTACAGGCTACTCCAAAAGCATGACACATAAATAGCTTATCCGCTCGTTGCGCATAGGTAGAAAACTGTTTTACCCCTTCCAGCCAGTTGGTTCCTTTACGGGCTCTTTGCTTGGCTTCTATAGGCACTAAAGGAACACCGTTCACCAATAATACAATGTCGGTTTTTACCATTTTAAAACCTTGCACCCAATATTGGTTAGTGACAATAAAATCGTTTTCCCAGATATTATCGAAATCAATAAAAAACACATCAATATCATCCTCTTTTATGGAGAGGGTAACGCCTGAAACCAGCTTATCCAAAAACTGCTCATTTCCTAGTATGGACGAAGGATGATTGAGATTTTGCAACAGTAACTCGACAGCCCTTTTGGCGATATCCAGATCTATTTTATTTATTTGCCGGGTTTTCTCAATCAGCAATTGTTCCAATACGGGATTGGAAAAAGGACGGTTATAGGCTTTAAGCTCTCCATTGGTTTGGATTTTCCAGCCCATTTTGCCCAGCCAAGCAATGACCGGTTTTTCAACACCATGAAATTCAGATAAGTTTCCCATACGCTTTTGGTTATAGGGTTTGGTTGATATGTGCTATAGTTTCTTCTGACAAGCGTTTTTTACCGGTCAGCAATTGTTGCATTAATGATTTTTTTAGACGCTCCAAGGTTTTGATTTTGGCTTGTTTTTTTTGAATCCTCTTATCTACAACTAATATTTTATTTATTATGCTAATTAATTCTAATTTATTTGATGGAATTAAAATCAAGTAACGTTTTATGTCTTTCCAGCTAGCTCTGGGATGTTGAGTTCCTGCTGTAACGGATTGTGTGAAATTTAAAAAACGTTTCATTTGAAAATTGAAATATCCCCAGAGAACTGAATCACTTTTTTCAAAAACTAAAAACTCAGTAGATCCAACACCAGAGATGTCAGCGACCCATACTTTATTTAAGTACGGACGTAATTTTCCTAATAAAACATCACCTTTATTAAAACATACTTTAAGTGATGATGTCTCATTAGAGAAGCCATTACCCTCTCTTGTAAATCTACCTGATATTATGTGCTCTAACCCTACATAATCAAATACTACCTTTGTTTTAGTTGGATCAATTGTTTCTGTTTTTCTTTTTAATACATTTCCAATTTCTTCCACTTCCCAACCTTTTGGAACTTTTCCAAATTTTTCATCTTCATAAAACTCATTTGCTTTACGCCAGGTACCATCCGGTTTGAGTTTGCCGGAAAGCAGGTTTTGCATCAGAGCTTTTTTGAGTTTTTCGGCGGCTTTGATACTTTGGGCCGTTGCTTCTATGGCTTCATCCACTTTGGATAAAATAGTTGCAATGGCGGTTTGTTCGGGCTTAGGTGGTTTAGGTAAAATTGTTTTTGTATATAGTTTCCAGTCTAAATTTCTAATCCCCGTAGTTTGATTTTGCATACTTGCCGTGATCCCAACTTCATACATTTGCTGGAGACAGTAAAAAATATACTTGGATTCAAAATTATTTTTAACTGCTATTCTTTGAATAAAATTTGCAAAAGCATAACCTCCTTTTCCTATAAAATCATCAACAAACAATACTCGCCCGACTGGTTGAGAATCACTGCCTCCACTTCTTTCTATAAGAATATCATTCGTATATATTGTTTTTTCAATAACTTTTGTTGGTTTTAATGTTCTATATGCAATATCATCAAGTTTAATTTTGCCTTCATTTGTGAAATTTGTACTTCTGATAATTCCCAAAGCATTTTCATCTGGCTCACTTCCCCAATCACCCGCATCATTTTTTACCAATGCTTCTTTTAAAGCAAACGTGTCATAAGCTTTGTTGATCTTACCCAACCTTGAAATTTTTATTTCCATCACTTTATCAATTTTAAAAGTTCAGCAATGGTTTTGTCCAATTGGTTTTCTTTACCAATTACATTATTAAATTCTGCAATTGCTTCAGTAAGGTTTATTTCTTCTTCGGGTTCAAATGTATCTACGTAACGGGGAATATTGAGGTTAAACTCATTTTCTTCCAGCTCGTCCATATCCACCACGGAAAAATAACGCTTACGCAGTTCAGCATCTTGCAGTATGGTTAATAATTCCACTTCCACATCGTCAATGGCTTTGCGTTCTTTTGCTGCTTGCTCGTGAGCCGCCAGCAATTTATCTGCTTTTTGTTTCAACACTTTTTCTAATGCAGCATTGGCTGTTTCCAAAGTTTTTAATTGGTTTTTTGTAATAGCTTTCCCCTCGTTTTCTTTTTGCAGTATGGCGTCTTTTGCTTTTTCTACTTTTGTAGTTAATAATTCAATATCATCCTGGTAATCTTCTTCTATTTCAGAAATCTTAAAGCCCAGATCTTCTTGTATCATCCCCCACAAACGGGTCTTTTGCAGGGCGATGTGTTCTTTAGCAATTTCTAAATCACCCCAGCTTTCCAGTATAGTAGAAATGCGCAGTATATCATGTGGCAACAAGACGTTCATATTAGGTTCTTCCTTATACCAGCCTTCTTTGGCAGCATATACCATTAAGACCTTATCCTTGCGGTCTTCGGGCTTATTTTTATCTACAAAAAAGATTGCACCGGGAATAGTGGTTCCGTAAAACAGGTTACCGGGTAATACGACAATGGCGTCTACAATGTTTTTCATTTGTGTAAATTCGCCATTGATGTCAACTGCGCCTTGCAAGAATCCTCTGCGAATCAAATATTCATCATCTGCTTTTCGATTTTGCCCATCTTCCTCTTCCGTTTTTTCCGGTTGTCCTCTGAACAAAACGCCCTGCGGACAAACTACCCCTGCTTTACCGTTTTCGTTGAGCGAGGCTACGATATGCTGTAAAAAGGCGAAGTCCCCATTAGAAAATGGTGGCAATCCGTATTCAAATCGTTCATACGGATCATTGAATTTTTCTTTACCCGGATATTCTAATTGTGGTGAACCGTCTTTTTTGTTGACCGCTTTCCCTTTCGCATCTTTTTTAGGTTCACCATTTTTCCACCAGTTTTCCTGGGAGAAAGGGAAATTAGCCATTACTTTATGGAACTTCCGAATCAGTAATTCATTTTCTTCATCCACAAATTTGGGATCTTTGAGCGTATCGCCTTTTTCAATTCTCGCATCTAATCCATGCAAGATCATATTGATATTGGCAATCGCCCAGGTATTCCATACATCTTCCTGACCAAATAAACGAACCGCTTTTTGTGTACCATAATTGGTTTTACAATATTTAGCGGCATTAATCAGAAAACCACCTGAACCACATGTGGGATCATAGATGGTATCATTTTTCTGAGGTTTTAGATAACGAACAATAATATCCACTACTTCCTGTGGGGTATAAAATTGGCCGGCAGTGGTACCACCTTTATTTTCATCTGCAAAACGTTTGATCAGGTATTCATAAGCATCTCCCAATACATCTACCGAAGCATTTTTATTGCTTAAGTCTACGGCATCCAGATAGCTCACCAACAAATGTAATACTTGCGGGTCGAGTTTCTTTCCTCCCGATCCGTCCGGAGCTGGTTCGTTCCAACGTACGGTATTAATAACTCCTTTAAGGAAGAACTTTCCGTCTTTATCTACATTAGCTTCTGCAATACCGTTTACTGCTTTATGTAAAGCCTCGTTCTTTTTATCAATAGAAGCATTCCGAACATCTTTCCAGAAACAGCCTTCAGGAATTTTAAAATCGTGCTTTTTTTCTAAAATTTTATTTTTCTCCTTCTCTGTTGGCTGTCTTTTATGTTCTTCAACAAACTCTTTTATACCATTTTCCGATTCCCATTCTTAATTATCTGAAAGTCGCTTAAAAAATAACAGTGATAAAATATAGGCTTTGTAATCTTCGACTTTATCTCTTAAAATGTCAGCCATCCCAAAAAGCGTGCTGCCTAGTGCTTGTTTTGTTATCATTCTTCTTTCTACTTCGTTGGATTTAATAATTCTCTTACATCTATTTTTAGCAGCTTGGCTATTGTAGCCAGTGTTTCTACAGATGGTTGCACTTCATTGGTGCACCAGCGTGAAACAGTGGTTTCGTTTTTACTTAACTGTTCGGCTAACCATTTATTGGTTTTAGAGTGTTCTGCCAAAACACTTTTGAGGCGATTGATCTTCATATTGTGTAAATTAATCTGCACATTATGCAAATATATCTAATTGTAAATATAATTGAAAGCTAGGTAAAAATTCCAATCTTTTGTAAAAAGTCTCATCCACTGTGGGATAAATTAAGCAAGCGATACGATCTTTACTTAACTGCTCAATTTATACTTAAAGCTTATATTTCTTTATACAGCATTTTCTCTTTACTAGTTATTATAGGTAGTCTTAGTCTGTACCGTTTACTGCTGAAACTAAACTTACGCCATTACGGAAAACCGTAAATATATAACCTGGCAGTTTACTATACTTGTAGTATTAAATATCTTGATTAAAACAATTTAGTATGAAAAAAAATGAAGCTATTAAACCTGGGCCAAAACCAAAAAAAGATAACGGGGAGTTAGATAAAAGGAGAAGGGTTACTCCTGAAAAGAAGCCTCAATATCCACCACTAAAACCTCACAAACACAAACCTAAAGATTAGAGGATTACGCTTCTTTATCTCTTAACTGGGTTTACTGATCGGATGCCCGCGTGAGGGATAGAAAGGGCGGCCCCGCCGCGGCGGGGCCGGTGCGCAGCACGGCACCCCTGCATAGCCCGACCCTGGCCCGTGTGTGGGTCCCGATAGCTATCGGGATGCTTGGGCAGGCCGGGGGCACGCCCAAAAAAAGAAAACCACTGCCCCGCCAATGGCCCTGGCCTTTTAAAGCGGCATAAAAAAAGCCGCCCCCGTGGGCGGCCCTTGTGCCTGGCTAAAGCTCGCCAGGCCGGCGGTTTTGCAGCTCGGTAATAAACGCAGCCGTTTCCTCCAGCTCCCGCAGCACCCGCTCCAGGTCGTACTCCTTTTCCAGCAGGGCTACGGCGCCGTAGTTGGTTTTACGGTCCGTAAGCAGGGAAATGCTGTACTCCGTACGCCGCCGTCTTTTTTCGTGCTCCTTCTTAAGGTCGCCCTCCGGCAGGCCGGCAATAATACCGTCCAGCGCGGCCAGCTCTGCCTGCTTGGCCGCCAGCTCGGTGCTGATCTCCACGGCGTTTTCCGCATACTGTTGTTTTTGGCGCTCCAGGGAAAGTTTTCGCCAGTCGAGGTCCTTTGTTCCTTACGGGCAATGCTGAGTACCGCATCAAAGTCGGCAGCAGTGAGGAGCTGATCAAATGAATAATTAGCCATTTTCTCTACATTTAAAGGGTGAATGAATACCCAAACCTACCCCGCCCTTTACACCGGCGCAATAGCCCTGCGTTGTATTTAATATAGTTTAACATCCGCCCCGCCCTGCCGGGCGGCATCCTTTATGCGCAGGGCAGCCTGCTGCCGGGCTTTTAGGAGGGATAATTTATACTGCACCAGCAGCTGCCTGTCTGGGCTGCAACTGCTCATGGCTTCCAGCACGTTCTCCTCCATATCCTGCAGGCGGCTCAGTTGCCTGCTGCCGGGCGTTGCCGCCTCCATAAGGTGGTGTATAAAGGCCAGCTTTTGGTGCAGCTGTGCATAATGCTCCTGCATTTGGGTTAGCTTATAAGCTACCCTTGTTGCATCGGCCGCAGCCCGCTGTGCATGCGCGTTCAGCGCTTTTTCTACCTTTTGCATGCGGGGTTGCAAAAAGGTTTGCAATTGCCGGCTGGATAACGCTTTTTTTAATAGCAGCTGCTGGTGCAGGGCCTCCAGCTGGAGGAGCTTTATCATAGCTTCAGAAGGCAGGTTGCGCCAGCCTTTTTCGTACATGGTAATGGTGCTGCGCGATACATTTATAAGCGTTGCCAGCTCCCGCTGACTTAGCTGTAACTGGATCCTCAATAACTTCATGGGTTGTGTTTTTTAAGGGTGCTTGTTGTTGTTTTAAAAGATGATCTGTGTGCGCCCCCGGCGTGTCATTTTTTTGCTGACACTATTTTGGTGGACACAATTTTGTGTCAACCCGTTTTGTGTCATCGCAATGCTGACACTGTTTTGTTTGACACAAGTTTTTCTGCAATTTCCATCGATGGGGAGTGTTACGGATGCCGGCGGCAGGCGGCCGTGCGGCCAGGTGTAAGCGTTGTTTCATAACAGTTTTGTTTTAAATAAATAAGCGTTGTACCCCGTGCGCTGCGGCAGCTGCTAAGGGGCCGCCGCAATGCTTTGCTAATTTATTATAACAGAAGCGCTTAAGCGTGACTATTTGTTGTGCATTTTATAACTTGTTGTATTCAATTCCTCACTTTAACGGGTTGTTTGCAGCTTTAGAAAGCCATAGATGCAATGGTGTGTGATTGTTTTGCGAGGCAGCCCGTAAAGCTTTGTCCCGGGTAAAAGAAGTCTTCGATGGCTTCACCCTTACGCTCCGCACCTCCGGTGCTGCTCACCCCGGGGTTGTATTATTTACCCCCGGGATAATGCTGCCGGGTAATAGAATACGAAAACTTTCGCATATATTTGAGGTGGTGATCATTTGCCGCCGTTAACGTAAAAAAATATGAAAAAAGCAGTAACCGCCTTTCTGATACTGGCCACCGCCGGTGCCTACGCCCAACCTGCCAATAAAGTAGTTACTGCTGATATTGATAACTTTTGGATTGCTTTTGACAGCATCCGCCAAACCAATGATTATGCTAAAAAAATATACTTTATAAACAAGCTGTATATTGAAAAAGGCACCGAAGGCCTGAAGGCTTTTATGAAAATTGAAAACTATACCGATACCGGGTATGTAAAACTTATTGATGCCTATCCCCGGTTTTGGAATGCCATAAGGCCACACACATTAGCTATAAAAAATAAAACGGCGGCGCTAAATAAAGGGGTGCAACACCTTAAAAGCCTTTACCCCGGCTTAAAGGATGCCAACATGTATTTTACCATTGGCGGGCTGCAGGCAGGGGGAACCACGCTTAACGACAGGGTGCTGGTGGGTGCAGAAATAGCGGCTGGTACGCCGGATGTTGATGTGTCTGAATTTAATACCGACTGGCAATGGCTGAAGAACACGTTTGCCAGGCAGTCTGCCGAAGACATCCTGTATTTTAACATACACGAATACATCCATACCCAGCAAAAGGCAAATTACAGTTATCAGTTGCTTAATAAATCCATTAAGGAAGGCGCTTGTGATTTTATGGCAGAGCTGGTGCTTGGTCAGCCCCTGCAACGGCCCTATATATTGTATGGCAACCTGCACAGGGCCAAAATAAAAGAGCAGTTTAAAAAGGACATGTTTATGGGCTATGATGCTAACTGGCTGTATAATGGCGCGCAAAAAGGCGATACGGCAGATCTGGGGTATTTCATCGGTTATGAAATTTGTAAATCTTACTACCGGCAGGCGGCGGACAAAAAGCAGGCGATAAAAACGATTATTGAACTGGACTATAGCAACAACAAAGCGGTTGAGCAGTTCCTTACCCAATCAAAATTTTACAAAAAAGTAAATAAGGAGCAATTGGTTAGGGAATACAAAAAAAAGTTTCCCTACTTTGTAAAAATGGAACCGTTTAACGATGGTGCTACCAATGCCGACCCTAAAATAACCGAACTGCGGATAACGTTTTCCAAAGAAATGATGCCGGGCAACTGCTACTCCTTCGACTACCCGGAAAAAGGGAAAGACTATTTCCCCATAAAAAAGGTAATCGGTTTTGAAAATAATAACAAAACCTGTGTGCTAAGCGTTGCCTTGCTGCCGGGTAAGGAATACGGGTTTATTATAACGGACAAAAGTTTCAGATCAAAAGAGGGCTACCCGCTAAAAGCCGAAAAATATACCGTAACATTCAACACCCGGTAAACCCGTTTGCAACACAGGAGGCAGCTCCTTTATGCGCCGTGCCGCCGGCACTCCTGTGCTCCGCAACATGTCCCGGTCTCCGGAATAATCCGAATGTTCGGATCCGGAGTTGTAAGCAACCCAGCCAGGCCGGTGGCCTTTATAAAGAAGGGTGCACGTGGGTGTAGCGGCACGCTGCGCTCTGGATGGTGGAAGAAAGGTCCGTGTCGTGCAGGTCCCGCCTTGTCCCAGCCCAAAACCTTTACACCAGACCGGTGGCCTTTATAAAAATGCAAACCGGGTTTATAACACGGATACCGCGTGAGGGATAGAAAGGGCGGCCGCCGCCGTGTGCGTGGATCTTAATGCATGGCGGGTCGGGGGCATGCCCAAAAAAGAAAATCATTACCCTGCTAACTGTACGCCAGCGCCTATCATAAAGCAGGAATAACCTGCAGGGAAACCATCAAAAACCTGTCGGCGGAAAATCATGTTTATTTGGTGCGGTATAGAAATGAGATAAAATCCCACCGTGGCGGCTATGGTGTTTTCGCAAATTACCAGCGTCTTTTGTATCTTTAGGCAAACACCTATGCCATGACCTATAATCCGCAAAGACACCATCGCCAATCCATACGTTTGAAGGGTTATAATTACGCGCAGGCGGGATTATATTTTATCACAATTTGCACACAAGACCGGCTGCATTTGCTTGGGCAGATTACTGAAGGCCAAATGATATTAAATGATGCAGGCATTGTTGCCGCGGATTGTTGGCAGGCCATTCCGGCACATTTTCCGGATACGGCGTAATGCCGAATCATATTCATGGGATTATTGAAATAAAAAATGCGAATATTGTACCGCCGGTAGGGATTGAAAATTTTCAACCCCTACCGGCGGTGACCGAAAACCGGTTCCAGAAGGTTATTCCCCGATCTGTCGGGTCTATTGTAAGTGGATTTAAAATCGGGGTTACGAAATGGTTTCGATCTGCCGGGGCAAATGATTATTTGCCTCAACAAAAAATATGGCAACGTAATTATTACGATCATATCATCCGCAACAGCGCGGAATACAACCGCATTTCCAATTACATCATCACAAATCCTTTTAATTGGAAGGAGGATAGGTTTTATTGAGTTAGGCCCGGTCAAAATGAACACGGTGAGGGCATTAGTCATTCTTCTTTAAACGCAAACCGGGTTTATAGCACGGATGCCTGCGTGAGGGATAGCAGCGGATACCCCGCTGAAGCCTTTGTGCGGTGGGTATTGCGGCGGAGTAGCAGCGGATAGCCCGACCCCAGCCGTGCGTTGGCCTTAGTGTAGCGGGCTGGGGGCACGCCCAAAAACAGCATACGATCACCCTGATAATTATAGAGGGCTAGTCCTTACCGTGGTAGATCACCTTCATGAGCTGTGCCAGGGTGGCGGTAAAGGGAAAAGCGGAGGGACGGCCGGTGGCATAGTTGGGCAGATCTTTAAAATTCCATTGCAGGGCGTGGAACTCCGGGTCCGTAACGGGCTCCAGGTTTATGACTAGGTAATGATCCTGCGTGGGGGAAGGATAATCCCGGTCCACCAGCTCCTGCCTTGAAAAAATGCGGGGACCTTTGCTGACGATCTTCCACAGCTGGCCGGAGTGCTGCTGCCCCGAGGTATGCAACAGCAGGTACCGGGCGCTTACGGTTGCCCGGTCCAGCACCAAGGCCCCTGCCCCGCTGCCGGTCCTGAAATTGTACAACCGGTGTTTCTGGATCCACTCCAGTTGCTCCGCCGATTTATAATAACCGATGAGCACAAAAATATCATCCGGCAACAGATCCCGGTTGGGCCCATAAGGCTCCGGCAGCGGCTCCTGTAGTACATGGCCCGGTACAGGCTTTTCTTTAAAAACGTCAAATGTGTGGTAGGCCCATTTTTCCCGCTGGGAAGTACGGTTGATAAAATGGTCGATAATAGCAAGGATAAAGGCTTTTAAGGCGCCAATGCCGTCGTCTGTTTTGGAAGGTCGCACCGGGAAAGCCCCCAGTCCGGGTATAATTTCATGAAAGCCCTGCCGGCTTAAAGCGGTATGCCCCGGGTACAGCACATAGGCCCCGCCGGTACGCCGGATGGCATCTTTATAGGCATGCATTTTGAGCAGGTCGGCATTTTTATAAATGCCTTTATTGTTCTCCTTTTTTTCCTGCATCAGCGCGGCCGCTGAAGAAGGCTCTAAAAATTTATTGAGGTGATCAATTTTATACTTGGCATCAAAATGAATATGGGTGATGAGCTCCTGCTGCTCTGCCTCCGCCTCGGTAATGCCTGCGGGCCAGAAGGAAAGCGTATAATCCGGCCGCATAAGGGAGGTATAGCTGCCGGCATGGGGATAATCCTTTACCCCGCTAAACGTACGGTTGTAGCTAAAGCGGATGGACAGCTTGCGGGAACCGGCATCGTACACGCCCTGGATGGGATAATGCCGCCCCTGTTTGAGCCGCAGGTTTAACCCGTCCTCCGTTTTTTCGATAAGCTGATGGATATCCTCCGCGTTTAATTTAAAGACGGATCGAAAGAGGGACAGCAGTTTAAAGAACAACCAGTACTCATACAAGGTGGCTACATCTTTTTTACCACCGCGGTACACATCATCCCCACCCTGCCATACCAGCTTGGCCGCTACCTGGAACAGCAGCCAGGTGCGCAGCACTTCTCTATAGCCTTCCTTACGCTGCAATACCGGACTATTGAGCCTGAGCGTGGTAGGTGCGGAAATGCTGGTGAAAAAACTATGGTGCAAAAAACCTTCCAGCGTGCGGATGAGCAAGAACGATTCCTTATACAGCTTGCTTTGTGCGGCAGCGGCATTGTGTACATCCGTACAGAATTTTAAGAACACTTCCAGCGCGTGCTTTACAAAACGGTTCTCTGGTGTATCCACCGTGTCGGTTTTAGCAACTGTGGTAATTTTTTGAGGTATGGTGGTGAGGCCTGCTTTACGCAATGCATGCCCTGCCAGGAGCTCCGTGCGGTTGCTGCCCTTTAGCAACTCCTGTACCTGCGCATTGGAAAGACGGCGCACCCGGCGCACATCCTTTAGCTCCGGCGCATCGGCCCATTGGGTAACGGGTGCCGTAACAATGCGGTGGATGGCCTCCGCAAAATCGCCCGTACCAATAACGGATTGTATAAAGGCAAATTGCTGGTACAGGGTGTGGCTGTCGGCTGAATAATCCACTTCCAGCGAATGCACCACCGGCGCGTTGGACTGTAAGATGAGGTCCGTACATTGTTCCATAATAAACTCCAGCATATCCCGGTAATCATTGCGGTAACTGGTTTTTACGGATTGCACTTCCAGCTCGATCTGCGTCAACGGCTCCGGGTGATGTACGTGCAATATAGGAATGGTCAGGGTACCGGTAAAAATATTGGGCGCCAGGGTGCCCGTATGCGGGTTTCTTTTATGCGGGGTGATGATGCTCTCCCCCACATCGCCCAACTGGTAATCCGGGTTGTTGAACGCATAATCATAAAAGGCTCCTTCCACCAGCTGATATCGTGCCTCATTGTTTTCCGCAGCGCTTTCCTCCCCATCAAACAGGGTATGCGGTTTACGGGCATCGATATACAAACGCAGACTGGTTGCGATGCTATCTAAATTGATCTCTATGGAGGTTTCAGCCTTCATGTGTTCCTATGCTTCGGCAAAACTGGTGAACCCGTTATCGATAGCGCCTTTATACATGCGGGTTATTTTTTCCAGCGACAGGGGGTATAATACCCGGTCGTCTTTTTCAAAATCAAAACCGGTGGCTTCAAAAACTTCATGCTCTATATTGCCGTTGCCATTAAAACAAAGCGATCCTAAAGTGCTGAGCACGGGCGTTAGCCTGCGGCGCGATCCGTGCAGCTTGGGCAATAGCTTTTGCATAAGGGCAATGTCCAGCTTTTTATTCAGGGATAGTGTGCTATCTATTACTTCTAGTTGGTTAATGAGTTGCAGGATCTCCGTAGCGGTACGGTAGCCAAACTCCGCCCCGGCTTTTTTGAGCTCTTTAAAAAAGCTGATAAGGGTGGTATTGATCAGCTGCCGGTCTGCATGATCATTGGGGATGGCTTTGATGCCCGACAGTTTCAGAAAGCTTTCTGCCATGGAAGCACCCGCAGCGTTTAGCGGTTGTTTATCCGCGCCGAACGGGTTGTTGAGAAAAGCCGCCATCTCCCGCTCCGTTACCCGGAACTCAATGGTATTGGCCCGGTCCAGCACTTTGGGGCTGAACATATTGGTGGTTTCGTCGATATTCACCGTACCAATGATAAATAAATTCGATGGCCATTTGATAGCAGCAGGCACACCCGATCTTTTTTGGGCACCACCCGCATGCAGGGGAATGGCTTCCTGCGATTCCATAACGCTGAGAAAGTCTGCAAAGTAGCGCTCCACATGGCTGAGGTTCATTTCATCCAGGATCAGGAAATAAGGCTGGGCGGGATGCGCATTGGCATTCAGCAGCAGATCCAGCGCGCCGTTATCCGGCTTTACATAGTCCTGCGCGTCCAGCGCGTTGGGATAGCCCAGCAGCGGTTCCCGGTTCGTCCAGTCGGCTCCTACCGGCACCACGCTGTATTGCTGCGCGTTCTTACAAATCCATTGTACAAAAGCCTGCGCCAGTTTGGTCTTCCCGGATCCCGAAAGCCCGGTAAGGATGACGAAGGGCTTGGCCAGTAAAGAACCTACAAACCGGGTGACCAGCGAAGGATGAAAGCTGAGCCCGGTTGCATTGAGCGCTTCTAAAAAAGCAGATAGCCGGAATTCCTGTTGCGCGGTTTCGTTGGTGTTGGTAGGCATATCGGTATCCTCCTGCATTTCGTTATAAATATCAATGATGTCCAGCAAGTCTTCTTCTATTTCATCCCGGTTTAACGGGTTATTGGCATTATACGCCTTATACACATAGGAACTGCCATAATTAGGCGGCTTGCCCAAATCATGCTCTGCAAAATATTTTGAAATGGTAACAGGGTTATGCAGCTCCCAGTTATGGGGTGGTTCGTGGGTTTCATTAACACCGTATGCCAGTATCAATAACCCCTGCTCCTCATAGAAAAAATAGGCAGGATAAATATATTCCTGGATGCTGTTTGCTTTATTTAAAAATGCGATGCGGGGAACTTTTGCCTTATGCGCCCGTCCAAAACTTACCCGTACTTCCAAACCAATGAAGTTTTTATTATAACTGCTGTATTTGAGATCCTCTGTTTTTGCCTGCTCCAGGAAGCGCTCCAGCTCTTCAAAATAACTGGGTACTTCTTCCCTTTTTTCCACCTGGAAACCCAGTTTGGTTAAGTAGTCCACCGCCTGCCGGGCAGTGAACAGATCGAGGGGCAGTTCCAGTCCGTTGGCGTATTGATTGGCGTTGCTTAACACATATTTGGGCGGGTATTTGTTGCCATCTGCCACCAGGTAATACTTGGTGTAGAACCGCCTTGGGGGTATGGCAGAAGGGTTGATGTCCCGGACGGCTTTGAGGATATCGGTATCCGTTATATTTAATGGTATGAGGTTTGTCAATGTACTCTTTTTATGAGGCTAAATTTATGGTTTTCCGGCGACCGGCAAAGGCCTGCCAATGCAGCCGTTGTGTTATGCTTTTCATTTTCAGGTCTTTGGTGTGATAGCATTGGAAGCAATATACGAAATATTTTTTTAATTTGAAAGAGAAGTTTGGGAAGACCGGGTACAATACGTTTGCCAACAGGTTGCCTGAAAGGTAAATTCCATGGTAGTAGCTGCCAGATGCACGTGTAGAGACATCCTGATGCTTCTATGGGTCATTAGGATGCATTATGTACATTAAAGATACGACCTGTTTTGGAAAATGGGATCATAGATCAAAGACTTAAAAATTCCTAAAAGGGGTTATTTTAGGATCAGGACATTCCCCTGATCTCCGGGAAGCACCAAAAAAAGCGTACGTGCTGTTGGTATTCCCGCAGATTTTAATCCTATTCTGCGTCCGTCTGCGAGATCTGCGGAAGTCCTTGCAGGCTCCGGTAACAGCTCCGTTAAAATGTTCCCGCAGAATGTGCTGAATAGTGCGGACAACCGCCCACCTGCGCTTTTGGCTTTGGCAAATATCAGGTATAATTACCTTCTCCTAACGGCACTAAAAAGCCGGCAAACATACTGCCGGCCTTTCCTGAGTTTTTTATGCCTTTATAACGCCTGCCCTCCTGAAACCTCAATTCGCTGCCCGTTGATCCAGCGGGCATCCTCCGTGCAAAGGAAAGCTACCACCCCCCCGATATCATCCGGCAGACCTACACGGCCTAAAGCCGTGGCAGCTGCGATCTGTGCATTGATCTCTTTATTATCGCGGGTATGGCCGCCACCGAAATCGGTTTCTATGGCGCCAGGAGCCACTACATTTACCCGTATCTTCCGTGGGCCTAATTCCCTGGCCAGGTAGCGCGTCAGCACTTCTATTGCCGCCTTTATGGAGCCATATACGGAAAGGCCCGGTAAGATGATCCGCGACAGGCCCGATGAAATATTTACAATGCCACCCCCCTCATTGATGAACGGCAGAGCCTTTTGAATGAGGAAGAACACTCCTTTATAGTGAATGTTTACGATATCATCCAGTTGCGCTTCGGTGGTTTCGCCAACCGTTGCATACAACGCTGTGCCGGCATTGTTGACCAGAAAATCAAAGTCCGGACTGCCGTTCTGCTCCTGCAGATGAGCAGTCACCTGTCTAATAAAATCGTCAAAACTGCTTATTACGCGGGTGTCCAGCTGAAAAGCAACCGCCTGCTGCCCCAGCGCCCGGATCTCTGCAACGGTTTCATCTGCCGCTGCTTTGTTGCTGTTATAAGTCAGTATTACATCAATACCCTTTTTAGCCAGGCTGATGGCCATATTTTTGCCCAAACCCCGGCTGCCGCCGGTTACTATTGCAATTTTGTTTTTTGTGCTCATGTTCATTATTATTTTAATACCGCAAAATTGAGTTTATTACGAGTAACAGTTATTGCAAACATCAATCCAATATTTGCAAAATTCAAACCAACCGTTCAGGAACGGAAAAAGACCGGTGTAAGCGCCGTCTGCTTTTTAAAGAAATTGGAAAAATGGGCCACTTCCTCAAAACCGAGGCTGTAGGCAATTTCGGAAATCGTCCAATCGGTTTGCCTTAATAAAATTTTTGCTTCCTGCAGAATCCGGTTGCTGATCATAGCAGTAGTTGTTTTGCCCGTATTTTCTTTTAATACCTTATTCAGATGATTTACATGAATGGCCAGCCGGTCGGCATAATCCTTTGCCGTTCGCAACTGAAGCCGCTGCTGCGGGGACTCTATAGGAAACTGCCGTTCCAGCAATTCAATGAACAGCGCCGTAACACGGGCCGCTGCATTTGGGGTAACCACCTGCGCTGTACCGGGTTGCAGCTTTTGCCCGTAATGGATAAGCTCTAAAACATAATTGCGCAGCAGATCGTATTTAAAGGCATAATCTGAAGCGATCTCTTTTTTCATTTTCTCAAAGATCGCTCCCAGCTCCGCCGCTTGTTTATCCGTAATTTCAAAAACGGGATAACCGCCCGGCTGAAAGAGGGGCAGGTCATCCGGCACCATGCCGGTCTTGTTCTTTACAAGAAAGGCATCGGTAAATACACAAAAATGCCCGGATTGATGCGGATCCTGCGGCACCCAGTGATACGGTACTTTTGGCGTGGCAAATAACAAGGCGTTGCCTGTTATCTCTATAACCTTATCCGCATATTCCGCCCGGTTCCTGCCCCGTATAAGGCTGATCTTATAATAAGCCCTCCGGTTGTACGGCATTTGCTTTCTTTGCTTTACCGCTTCTATAGTGGCCGCAATGTTAAAAATATTAAAATGCCCGATCTCTTTGCTGATGCCCGGTGGCAACAACGTACTTATCTCGGTTCCGGTTTGTGCGGCAGTTTCTTCATAGAACTGTTCAAGCGAGGTGGTTCCAATGCGCTTCATGTAATGCTGTTATTTGCAAAATTCAAACAGCAATATAAGCAAAAAACTGTTTGTGTCATTGCAGGGTTCGGGATTTATACCCCCACCAGCACCCTGGCTCACTTTAGCATCAGCCTTTGCAAAACAAACCTGTGCAATCGTTTCCATGGCGGAATTATTCATTCCATAAAATAATAAGCACCCGTAACTGTTGTTCCGCCTTTTTATTTTCCCTATTTTGGCCGTTTAATTAAAATGATAAACGATTTCTCTTATGAAACGGATCTTTTTCTTTGGAATGGCAATCGGATTGCTGGTGGCGTCCTTACCCACATGGGCACAGAAGGATATGCGCAGGCTTATTAAGAACAATGAAGCATTTGCAGCCGCCCAATATAAAATGCTGATGAAAAATGTGCCGGCAGATAAAATGCCGCGGTACTATGATCCCGCAAAGGATCAGCTGCAAGTATCCGGCGTTGACTGGTGGACAAGCGGCTTTTACCCCGGCACCCTGTGGCTGATCTATAAAGCCACCGGCGATAGGGAGCTCCTTGCCGCAGCAAGGGAGAAATTAGCTATTGAAGAACCAATGAAATATTATACCGGCAACCATGATATCGGTTTTATGATCTTCTGCAGTTTTGGAACCGCTTATGCAATTACGGGAGATCCGCAGTACAAACAGGTAGTGCTTACTGCCGCTGAAACAGCTACAAAGCGGTACCGGCCGGGCATGCACGCTATCCAGTCCTGGAATAAAAGCCGGCAATTCAATGCACCGGTGATCATTGATAATATGATGAACCTGGAACTGCTGGAATGGGCTGCTAAAAACGGCGGCAGCAAGCGCCTGGCCGAAATTGCAGAGAACCATGCAAATACTACTTTAAAGAATCATTTTCGTCCGGACGGCAGCAGCTATCATGTAGTGGATTATGATACCGCTACCGGGCGTGTACTGAAACGGGTGACCCACCAGGGGTATGCCGATGAATCAGCATGGGCACGCGGACAGGCCTGGGCCTTATATGGATTTACCATGATGTACCGCTTTACCAAAAAGCCGGAATACCTGGCACAGGCTCATAAAGTTGCCCGGTTTATTTTAAAGAACCCGAACCTGCCGGCAGATAAGATTCCCTACTGGGATTTTAACGCGCCTGATATTCCGAACGCCCCGCGTGATGTATCAGCGGCAGCGGTTACGGCCTCTGCCCTGCTGGAGCTGGCTCAATACAGTAACAAAACACAACAGGCATCGTATACCTCAGATGCGGCTACCATGCTCCGGTCACTTTCCACCACCTACCGGTCAAAGCCCGGTGGCAGCAAGGGATTTATCCTTACACAAAGCGTGGGTCATTTACCGGCCCATTCAGAAGTGAACGTATCTCTTACCTATGCCGATTATTATTTTATGGAAGCATTGGAACGGTATAAAAAGTGGGTGCTAAAATAATGTTCCGGATTTGAGGGTTGAGAGATGAGAGCCGGGGAAGTGCTCAATTATCAGTTGTCAGTATTGAAAAGACTGAATTAAAGGAAAACGCTGATCCCCTTACTCGCTACTTGCCATTTCCTACTGTCCTGTTCAATTAAGAATGAGCATTTGAGCGGTCAGTCATAAGTTATCAGTTTTCAGTATTGAGAATACCGGATAAAAAGCAACCATCAATTTCCCTGCCCGCCGCTCCCTGTTCCCCTGCATCAGGCAACAGTTCTTACCCCTTCAGCAATTACAGAAGAAAAGACCCCGGGCGGGTAGCCGATCTTTGCTTCATACGCTGCAGTGATCTTTTCCGAAAAATCATCGAAGCTGTCTTTTTTGATCAGAGCGATCGCACAGCCGCCAAAACCGGCCCCCGTCATCCGGGCGCCGATACAATTCTGATAGGTCCGGCAGAAATCAACAATGGCATCCAGCTCCGGGCCGGATACTTCATACAAATGCTGTAAGGAATCGTGCGATGCGTACATCAGCTCCCCGAAGGTTTTAATGGCACCGTTGATCAACGCATCTTTTGCCTGCTTTACCCGGTTGTTTTCTGAAATGACGTGCAGGGCACGTTTTTCAAGAACGGGGTCATTTAACAGGCCCTTATGCTGGCTGAACTGATCAATGCTGATCTCCACCAGATGATTTACCGGGAATTGCTGCCGGAGCTTTTCCAATGCCGCTCTGCATTCGCTGAAGCGTTCATTGTATTTCGATTCGACGAGCTTCCTGGGTTTATTGCTGTTAATGATCGCCAAAACATGATCCCCTATCTCAAACGGTATGTACTCATAATCCAGTGTATCCGTATTGAGCAGCACCGCCTGCCCGGCTTTTCCCATTGCTACCGCAAACTGATCCATAATGCCGCTGTTCAATCCCATAAAACCGTTCTCTACTTTTTTACCAAGCACGGCCAGTTCTACATTTGTGAGGCCTCCGGCAAACAACTGGTTCAATGCATGGGCAGTGAGCACTTCAACAGAAGCACTGGAAGAAAGCCCCGAACCGATGGGCAAATTACCGGAGAAAAGAAAATCGAGCCCGGTTATTGTTATATTTTTCTGCTGCATTTCATGGATCACACCCACGGGATAATTGAACCACCCGCTACCGGATTTGGTATACCCTTTCTTATTGATGGCAACAGTTGCCGTTTCCTCAAAGTCGGTTGCGTGAAAACGGAAAACAGATTCGTTATTTTTTGCAACCAGTAAAGTAGTACCTAATGAAATGGCACAGGGCATTACCTGGCCGCCGTTATAGTCAATATGCTCCCCGATCAGGTTTACGCGGCCCGGACAGAAAAAGATATGTTCAGTTGGTTTGTTGTAAATTTTTTCAAATTCTTTTTGTAATTCGGCAATGGTCATAACAATTATACTATTTTTATCAAAAATCGATAATTCATGATTGAAATCACTGAGCAGCTTGCTACACAGCATCCCAATGGAAAAAATGTTTATGTGTTTACACTAAAAAACAGCGCAGGAACGGAAGTAAAGGTCACCAATTACGGCGCTATTATCATGTCGATAAAAATACGGAAATCAGATGGAACTTTTAACGATATTGTTTTAGGCTTTGACGAACCGCAGCAATACTGGTCGGCTGAGTATCTGAAAAATTATCCTTATTATGGTGCTGCGATCGGCCGCTATGCCAACCGTATTAACGGAACGGTCATTCATATTGACGGAAAGGGATACCGGCTGAACAGTGCTGCACCCGGTTACCAGCTGCATGGCGGGGTTGAGGGATTTGATAAAAAGGTATGGGATAAAATTGAGGCAGGCGATGGTAAGGTAGTGCTGCAATATATAAGTCCGGATGGTGAGGAAGGGTTTCCGGGAAACCTTACTGTACAGATCATTTTTTCATTGAACGAAGCAAATGAATTCAGTTATGAATATAAAGCTACTACCGATGCACCCACTGCGGTAAACCTGACCCATCACAGTTATTTCAACCTGAACAACGGGAAAGGCACTATTCACAACCAGCATTTAAGGATTCATGCTGCCAGTTACCTGGAACAGGATCCCAATTATTGCACCACGGGGAACGTGCTACCTGTAAAGGGTACCCGGAATGATTTTAGTACTTATAACCAGACCGGGGATATTGAGCACCCTGAAAAGGGAATTGATATCAGCTACCCTTTAGACAGGCAGGGCATTGAATACATAGCGGCGGAGGCCTATTGCGATGAAGAAGCTATAAAGCTGGAAGTATACACCACGGCACCATTAGTGCATTTATACAACAGTTGCGGCTCTCCGGAGATCAAAGGCAAGGGCGGTCAGCAATACCAGCCTTTTTCCGCATTTTGCTTTGAAACGCAGGTGCACCCCAATGCTATTACCATTCCGTCTTTTCCTGATACGATACTGAGACCGGGGGAAGCCTATACCACAAAAACCATTTATAAGCTGGTAAAGAAATAGTGCCGGAAAATAGAATGCCACCCTGCCTGACGAAAGGCATGATTCGTAGTTCGGCAAGCTGTTAATAACAGGTATCTTATTGTATTGAAAGCCACCAATATACAAGATCGTCGTCTCGACCGAGTTCGGAGAACGAGCGGAGAGATCTCTGTAATAGATGAGATCCCTCTGCGCACCCGCTGAAAGCGGGTTTGGTCGGGATGACGATTAAAAAAAAACTTGTCATCCGAATGAACTTAGATGCAACGCTTTTATGGTTGCCTCACTATGACAGGCGCACCATGACAATCATTTTTATCATCCGAATGTTTGAATTCAAAGAATTGAATTTCTTCTTTTATAGATGCCGGTATCAAAACCGTACTGAAAACCCCTGTTTTTCTTTAAACTCTTTCCGGAAGCTGACAATACCAATAAAGAAAAGATCAATATCGCAGGTTACCTTTTCATGGGCAACAATATGCTTCCAGGCAGCTTCCATCCCTGCGCTCCAGTGAATATCATCAAAGACCAGTAATGAATCATTATGCAGATGCGGCAGCAGCTGCTCAAAATACCGTTCAGTGGGTTCCTGCCGGTGGTTGCCATCAATAAAGGCAAGATCGATCCCCGGCGTGCTGCCGAGTACTTCCGGTAAAGTATTATCAAAATTGCCTTTTACGATTTCAATATTTTTTAGCCCGAGCATGTCAAAATTCTGCTGCGCAACAGCTGCCACAGCACCGGCACCTTCCATTGTAACAACTTTTGCATCGGGGTTTGCTGAGGCAAGATAGGCCGTTGTAATTCCTAGCGATGTGCCCATTTCCAGAACAGACTGTGCTTTGTAATACCGGGCCATCCGGTAAAGCAACTGTCCGTATTTGGCCGGTTTGGCCGCACTGCGGGCAATCGAAGATATTTTGCGCCGGTTGGACCGGGTGGTTGCCGATCCGGCCCCGAAGTCTTCAATAGTAATGGAGGTGCGGTCTTTTAAAAGCTGCCTGCGCAATGCCTCTATCCTGCTATAATCCGGGTATTCTGTAAAGTCATTCATCACTTTTGTTATAAACTCAAATACAAAAGGGGAATGCATCCCGTGCCCTTTGCTGTTGGAAGCATTTACGTAATACTTAAAGTATTTTTTGGCGGCTATTAAAGGTGAGTAAACCATGGAGATAATAAATGTAGAATGGAAAATGTAAAATGTAGTAATTTTTACATTGAAAATTTTAGATTTTACATTTTAAATTTAATTCCGCTCCCACAGCTCAAAGTCATAGTTGTACAAATGTTTATCATCTGCTTTGTTCTCAATAGTGCTCTTTAATGTCCATTCGCTCTGATCAAAATCCGGGAAATACGCATCGCCGTCCAAAGCAACATTCACGCGGGTTAAATAAATACGGCTGGCTTTGGGAAGATACAGTTTATAGATCTCCCCTCCGCCAATCACCATCAACTCCTTCACATCCATTTCCTTTACCAGCAGTTCCACATCTTTCAGGCTCCTGGCCACGATGGCGTTCTTTATTTTATAGTTCTTATTATTGCTCAATACAATATTCTTCCTTCCTGCCAGTGGCTGTTTAAAAGACTCAAAGGTCCTGCGCCCCATTACCACCGGCATTCCCCAGGTTACATTTTTAAAATGCTTCATATCATTGGGCAAAGACCATAACAGTTTATTGTCTTTCCCTATTACATTGTTATTAGCTGCTGCTGCTACGAGTGATATTATCATAAAATAAGAAATAAGAAACACTAAATTAGAAATAAAAAATGGAATTCATGTTCCAGAATATTATTCTTTGCTATTTCCACACCTTTCAGAAAAACAACAAAAATTTATTAAGCAGCTCTATTAAAGGTCAGCACTGCTTTTATAAAATAAAAAATAAGAAACCACTAAACCTGAAATAAAAAAGAATTAGTGTTTCAGGATATTATTCTTTGCTGTTTCAATACTTTTTAGAAAAATAGCCATTAACTGAGTAGCTTCATTAAAGGCTGACTCTACTTTCTCATGGGTAAGAATCGGTTTCCTTTTAATAATCATCAAATTGACCCGCGACTCTCTTGTTTCTTTAAGTACTAATTTCATCTTATGGATAAAGTCAGCTTTTGATTCGGCAGCCTGTGCTTCCCCATATATTAAAGCAGAAGCAGTGCTGCTTTTAGATAGCTGATATTCTAAATTCTGTCCCGCTTTTGTTGGTGGCAATAATTCGCATACTTCCAGGCAAATACAGGCAAAATCAACCAGCCTGTCTTCCAGATCAAATTTTTGTGTAGTGTTTCTCATGGTATTTTATTTTCCCGGTTAATTATTTCAAATTCCTTATTCCTTATTTTTCATTCCTTATCCTAAACCGCTACCGGCGCCTTAATACCCGGGTGAGACTGGTAGTTGACCAGTTCAAAATCCTCAAACTGAAATCCGAAGATGTCTTTTACATCCGGGTTGATCTTCATCTGGGGCAAAGGAAAAGGCGTGCGGGTCAATTGCAGCTTTACCTGTTCCAGGTGGTTGCTGTAAATATGCACATCGCCAAAGCTATGAATAAATTCCCCCGGCTCCAGGTCGCACACCCGGGCAATCATCATGGTCAGCAATGCATAGGAAGCTATATTGAACGGAACGCCCAGGAACACATCGGCGGAACGCTGATACAACTGGCAGCTTAAGCGGGGTTTTCCGGGGTGCCCTTTCGGAGCAGCAATGTAAAACTGGAACAATGCATGGCAGGGCATCAGCGCCATTTCTGAAAGCTCCCCTACATTCCAGGCGCTCACGATCAGCCGGCGGCTGTCCGGGTTTTTCCGGATCTGGTGGATCAGGTCGGAAATCTGGTCAATCACTTTCCCGTCCTTTCCTTCCCAACTGCGCCATTGTTTACCATACACGGGACCAAGATCGCCATTTTCATCTGCCCATTCATCCCATATACGCACCCCGTGCTCCTTCAGGTAACGGATATTCGTATCGCCTTTTAAAAACCAGAGCAGTTCATAGATAATACTTTTCAGATGCAGTTTTTTAGTGGTTACAATAGGGAACCCCTTTTGCAGGTCAAAGCGCATCTGGTAGCCAAAAGTGCTGATGGTACCGGTACCGGTACGGTCCGTTTTTTCAACCCCGTTATGGAGTATATGCTGAAGTAGATCCAGGTATTGTTGCATGCCCGCAAGATAATGATAATCGCAGCAATGCCGAAATCGGGCCGCCGCCCCTGTGCGCAACCTGTGAATTTATTCAGAAGCTATATCCCTGATCCCCGGCCATTTATAGGCATCCATCCATACAAGGAACGCATCCATCTGGCTGCGGTGATCCTGTATCCAGGCCTGGTTCATCACATTGCCGGAAGGCAGGAAGATCTGGTGGGCAAATGCCTCAGCATATTTTTGTTTGCTTAATGCCTTAAAGAAGGGCAGGTAAAATTTCCCGTAAAACCCATTATGACCTGTTTCCAGCGCCAGGTTACCGATCAGTCTTGAAAGCAGCAAAGCAAACCGGTCTGCCGGCAGCATATCCTTTGTTTCCGACAAAGAGGCGGCCGGTGAAAGGCTTGTTAGCAGTTCCAGCGATTGGAAATCATCATCTGCATGCCGGGCTTTCCTGTGCCTCTTTCCCAAAACATCTGCGGCAATATTGATACGGTAGCTGTTGGAGTCGGTCTGTTTTATTGAGCCTTCTACCACGGAACGAACGGTTGCCAGCACATCCGTAGCCCTGGGACTTCCGTTATCATAAAGCAGGTATACCATATAAGGCATTAAAGCTGCTATGCGGTTCTTTTTAAAGAATAATACCCTGCCCAGGGTATAGTGGGAAGAAGCATGCTGCGGGTTTTTCAACAGCGACATCTTCAGTGCCGCCAGGCCTTTATCCGTTTCGTTCATCCTTAAATAACAGATCGCCTTGTTATAATCCAGCATATTAAACCCGGGCACTTTCTTAATGCCTTCTTCGTACACTTTTATCGCTTTTTTCGGATCGCCTTCTTCATCTAATGCTGTTCCCCAGGTACTGTAGGCATTGCCGATCATGTTGCTGTCTGCCCGGTCATTTTTAATGATCCGCTGGCTGAGCTCTATAGCGTCCCGGAACTTTTTGCTCGCCATTAAGGAATAGGATTTTTCATACTGGGCTATTACAAAATCGGGCGCAAGTGCCAGCGCTTCATCATATTTTTTAATGGCAGCTTCATATTGCCCCTGGTCGTGCAGCTGTACCCCCTTCATTACCAGCTCCCGCAGCCGGGATGAGTCCTGGCCGGAAACAGCTCCGGTCGCGAGAAAAAATCCTGCCAGCAGCAACGCCTTTTTCATCATTCTGATTTGTAACAAAATTACAGATCAATTACGGATATTCTAAAGAGGGGCCTTCTAAATTGTTTGGAGCAGGTGGGGCCTGTGTCCCGGGGCAAGGAATGCCCGCACAGATCCGGTGGCAGTCAAAAGGAAAGGTCAAAACGTTCCGGCCGGTAAAACTTCCATCAAATGCCCCGGCAATTGCTTAAATTGCCGGTATGGACACTTCTTTGATTGATGAGCTGAACGATAAACCCTCCCGGAAAAAATTATTGTACCCGGTAAATGAGGAATTATCCGTGTACCTGAAGCACCAGGGCCGGGAGGTAAAGCTGCCCGTGTCTCATAAAGATCTCCTGAATTTTACATGGTCCATACCCATCAAGGATACCGATGGCAATTATACGCATTGGGAAAAAGCTATCTATGATAAGCGCGACTGGGATTTTTTAAAGGAAGGTCTTGTACAGATCTATGCCATCCTGAAAACGGAGGGGGATATGACCTTTGCCGACCAGCTGGATGTGGCGCGTATTGATTTCTGCAACTTTGGTAATTCGCTTCCCTTCCGCATCCGCATTATTAATAAGTTCAACGCCAATTTTGACCATTATTATATGAAGATCACGGATGCATCACGCATTTACGGCCTGGAAATGGAGCACATCCTCTCTCCCAACCGCATTACCTTTTATACAGATGGGGGAACACTGGTGGAGGAGCATATTCCCGGGCTGCCGGGCGATGTGTTCCTGGAGCATTACCTAGACCTCCCGGAGACCAATAAAACGCGCTTTGCAAAAGAGTTCGTAAAATTTAACGAACGTTGTTTTGTGCGTTTACTGGGCGATATGCGCAGCTATAATTTTGTGATTGTAAGCACCCCGGATATTGAAGGCTACCAGTACCGGATACGGGCTATTGATTTTGACCAGCAAAGCTATGAAGGCCGCAAAAACCTTTATATGCCCCAGTTTTTTAAGGAGAACAACCGTTTTGTGCAAACGGTACTGACCCACCTGAACAAAGAATCCATTGAACAGTACAAGGCGGAAGAGCGCTCTGCCATGGCGTTCCGGGTGGCTGCCGGCCGTTTCCGGCTGATGGAGCTGTTGAACATTATGTCCCGCGATACCATCGCCCCTATTGCCAAGCAAAAGCAACTGGCAGAACAATTGAACCAGCATAACCATACAGCCGCCTTCAACCGCTGTACTTCTATGGGACAGATCCTGAAACTGCATTTAAAATATATGCTGCGCGAAAACCTGAAACTGATACAGGAAAAAACAAAATCCCTCAAAAAACCCGTTTACCAGCCCGTACAAAGAAATATTGGAAAATAATCAACTTATTATAAAGATTAATGGATAATTTCTTCCGGATTAATTAACTTAGCGCCTCTTAAAACAAAAAATCAGTTATTTTAAAAACTTTTAGTAAATGAGTAAATACAGAGCAGGGGTTTTGTTTGGCAAAGAGCTGGAAGACCTCTACAATGACGCAAAAGACAATCAATTTGCATTACCTGCTGTTAACGTAGTAGGAACTGATAGCGTAAACGCTGTTTTAGAAACGGCAGCAAAAGTAAACTCCCCTGTTATGATCCAGTTCAGCAACGGCGGAGCGCAATTTTTTGCCGGCAAGGGCATGCCTAACGACAAATTACAGGCCAATATTTCCGGAGCCATCAGCGGCGCGCTGCATGTGCACACAGTAGCTCAATACTATGGGGTACCGGTAGTTTTACACACGGATCATGCTGCTAAAAAATGGTTACCCTGGATCAGTGCTTTAATTGATGCCGGTGAGCAGTACCACAAGGAAAAAGGACAGCCTTTATACAGCTCTCATATGCTGGACCTGAGCGAAGAGCCGATTGATGAGAACATTGCCACTTCTGTTGAATATTTCAAACGCATGGCACCGCTGGGTATGAGCATTGAAATTGAACTGGGCGTTACTGGTGGTGAAGAAGATGGCGTTGATAATACGGATGTAGATAACTCCAAACTGTATACCCAGCCGGAAGATGTGGCGCAGGCGTACGAAGCCTTAAGTAAAGTAGGCAACCTGTTTACCATTGCTGCTGCTTTTGGTAATGTGCATGGTGTTTACAAACCGGGCAACGTAGTGTTAACCCCAACCATCCTGGATAACAGTCAAAAATTCATTCAGCAAAAATTTGGTACCGCTTCTGACAAGCCGGTTTACTTTGTATTCCATGGTGGCAGCGGTTCTGAAAAAGCAAAGATCACAGAAGCCATCGGTTACGGGGCTATCAAAATGAACCTGGATACGGATATGCAATGGGCATTTGCCGAAGGCGTATTTGATTACTACAAAAAGAACGAAGCCTACCTGCAGGGCCAGTTAGGAAATCCTGAGGGGGAAGACAAACCCAACAAGAAATACTATGACCCGCGTGTATGGCTGCGTAAAGGAGAAGAGTCTTTTGTAAAACGCCTGGAAGAAGCTTTTACCGACTTAAACTGTATTGGCCGGAACGCATAAGCTGATACTCCTTATTTATAAAAGCTATTGCCGCCTCAAAAATAACTGAGGCGGCTTTTTTATATGTTCCTGCCGACTGGCGGAAATCATTATTCAGTACCGCTGTTTTACAGCATCGGATATTTGTGCATTTGTAGCAATAGGAACCTACGCAACTCCTGGTTATTCCGTAGCCCTGTTGAAGCGGGGCACATTCGTTTTTTCATTATTTTAGCAGTACAACTTTTACTAAAAATCTGCCATTATGAGATATCTGCTTTTATTGTTGCTGACCATTTTGTCTTGTTTGAATACGAAATCACAAAACCTTAGTTACTATTCCGGTGCTGCAATTGAGAATTTTGAAAAAAGCTACTTTGAACTGTTTCAGCAGGATGCGGAAAAGATCTATGCATTTCATTATACAAAGCCCGGTTATTATCTGGACATATTTGATAAAAGCAACCTGCTTCGCGAAGCGCATATTCCAATACCGCTTCCGCCAAGGGATTCCATAAAATTCGATTTTGAAAACCTTTTTATTCTTAAAGACCGGTTCCTGGTATTTTATTCTTATTTTAATAAGGCTGAACAAACGGCCAAGCTGGAAATGATTGCCTTTGATAAGGCAGGCGCGCGTACAGGAGCTATAAAGCTTATTGATGAACTACCCGGCATAACTGAAAGAAAAGCCGGCACTTTTGTTGTTTCAGATCTCTCCAGGGATGAGCAATTTCTATCGTACGGGTACAAAAAAGAGAAGGACAAATATTACCTGAACATTGACCACTTTGATTATTCGGGCAATAAATTAAAGTCTCAGGATTTTATTATTGATAATTCCCGCTACCTGGTGGCCTCTTTTCTGAATGATGAAACTATTTGCCGCTTTGAACAGGACAGCCGTAATGAAAATCATGCTAACCGGTTCCTAAGCTTTTACTCACCATCCTCCGGCAAACCCGAAATCATCAATGTCAATCCGCCTGAAGGAAGCGGGGTTCATTTAACCGGAAAATTCGGCTCTTATACAGATGAGAACGGCATTTTATACCTGCTATGTCCTTACACAACCAGCTTATTAGCCAGCAAGGCCAGAGGCGTTTATCTTGTTACTGCAGATTTAAAAAAACACCGGGTGATACGAAAAGTAACGATCCCTTTTAAAACGGAAGCAACAGACGATGCAGATGGCGCAGATTTTTCCTTAAAATCCTGCATCCTTACCAATATCATTCCCCTTAAAAGCGGGATGAGGGTCTTATTTGAAAGCAGGTTATTACTAACCACGTATGGAGCACCAACCAGTTATAACCTGGGAAATATTATTTCGGTTGACATTGATACAAATTCTCTGGTAACAGCAATTAACCTCGTTCATAAAAAACAGGTTACGAACCCGGCAAGGGTCAAATACATGGGCTTTACCACGCTCACCCATAATGATATCACCTATTGTATTTACAATGAATTGCCCGGAAACCTGGAACGTTCAGACAGTAAATTAAAAAATACAAGAGGAGCCAATGCAGATGAAACCATAGTAATAGCGGCTGCACTGACACCTGGCGGAGTTGAAAAAAGCAGGGTCATTGACAGGTCCGGTCAATCGGACATAGATGCCATCCTGCCCCGGAAGGTGCTCAAAGATTCTTTTAAAAAAGGAATTATTTATGTACTGCGCCAGAAAGATAAAGATGTGCTGCTGACGAAAATAGTGAAGGAATGACCTCTTTCTGATCAGGCATAAAAAAGCCGCTTTTTCGGAAAAGCGGCTTTATAATAAGATTGGGGGCTGTTTATAAACTTCCGTCCGTTTCTTTCGGCTCTCCGTTCTCATCCAGCACATATACTTTAACCGGAACAATTCCTTTATCCAGCGAAGCTATTTTCTGAAAAGCTGATTTGCTCAGATCCACCCGGCCTTTCAAACTGGGGGCCATACGATCATTTACGGTAACCGTTACTTTTTTACCGGTTGCTTTATTTACCACCAGCAGTTTAGTGCCCAGTTTGTAAATATTGGATGCCGCTGTTAATAAATGATCCCAGTAAGTTTCACCTGTTGCCGTTTTGCGGCCATTGAAACTTTTACTGTAAAAGGTTGCTTTTGCATTGGTTCCTCCACTTGTTTGAGAAAAGCCTGCCGTGGAGATGGCAATTGCGGTTACTAAGAGAATTATTGTCTTCATGTAACAGGTTTAAGTTAAACAATAGCTTCCAGGAATGTATTCCACTGGAAGTTTGGAACGCAGTTCCTTTACCGGAACTGTGAACTTTTTTAAAACAAGCCTCCCGGCCTGTTCTACTGAATTACACGAACTGATATTAGATCAGAAACGCAAAGAACAGCGCGAAGATAGTCTGAAATATCCTAACCGCCAAGAAAAAATAACTAACAATTGTTGATAATCCGTATTATTTAACAACCGGCTTTAACAATAACAGAAAGCTGAAATATCCTGTTTAAAACATATAGTTTATTTTAATGCCCTTATGATAAGACAATTGTATGCTGTATTTAAAAATAAAATAGATGCAGGTATATTATGAAGCTCTTTTAAATGTTAAAATAACGGCAACAGAAAATTAACGGGTAAATCAGTGTTTCTGGCGTGTTAGGTGCTTAAACCGGCTAAAGGTTTCCGGCTTGATGTTTAAATAGGAAGCCAGGTATTTTTGCGGTACCCGCTGTAAAATTTCCGGATTTTTTTCAATAAAGTTCAGGAAACGCTCCCTGGGTGTCTGGCGGATCAATGACAACTGCCATTTGTCCTTTAATACCATGGTATGCTCCGTTACCTTTCTGCCCAACCGCTCCAGGTTGTGGCTGGATGCAAAAACCTTTTCCAATGCATCATGCTGCAGGCTGATGACTACTGATGGTTCTATTGCATCAATAAAATATTCAGAAGGCGTTCTGGTATAAAATGATTCCTGACTGGAAATCAGGTGCCCTTCAATAGAAATCTGTACAATGATCTCTTCTTTGTCCTGCACATAATATTTTCTCAGCGTTCCTTTTTTAATGAAATTCATGTAATCCTCTATTTCCCCGGCCCGGGTGATCACTTCCCGTTTATGAAATGACCGTATCTGAAGCGCAGGCAGTACAATGGTTTTTACTTCTTCTGGTGTAAGAGAAACAAATTGTCTTAGAAAGGAAACAAAATCTTCGATATCATTCAGGTCCGGAGTCATACAGCAAAAATAGGAGAAAAAATGGCCATAATCTATCTGAAGCACTAATGTATTTACAAATATTCCACTAAACCATTAGATTTCTCCTGGATATTTTTTATTGTTTTCAGCCAGGAGGAACTTCTTATGAAATTTTTCATCCATCCTTTGTTATATTATGAATGAAAAATTTCATGTAAGTTTGCGACCATCACATTTTTTAAATAAACGAAAAAAAATTATGGCTCAGAAAATTAAAGTTGCCAACCCTGTTGTGGAACTGGATGGGGATGAAATGACCAGAATTATATGGAAATTCATTAAAGACAAATTGATCCTTCCTTATATTGATGTGGATATAAAGTATTTCGATTTAGGCATCGAGCACCGCGATGCAACCAATGACCAGGTTACAATTGACGCCGCAAATGCTATTAAGGAACATGGAGTGGGCATTAAGTGCGCAACGATCACTCCCGATGAAGCGCGCGTAAAAGAGTTCAATTTAAAACAAATGTGGAAAAGCCCTAATGGCACTATCCGCAATATCCTTGATGGCACTGTATTCCGTGAGCCGATCGTGATCAGCAACATACCACGGCTGGTGACCAACTGGACCGCTCCTATTATTGTGGGCCGGCATGCCTTCGGAGACCAGTACCGCGCTACAGATACGGTGATCAAAGGAAAAGGCAAACTGACCATGACTTTTACCCCGGAAGACGGAGGCGAGCCGCAGACCTTTGATGTATACAACTTCAAAGGCGACGGTGTGGCCATGACCATGTACAATACGGATGAAAGCATTAAAGGTTTTGCAAGAAGCTGTTTCAATATGGCGCTCAGCAAAAAATGGCCATTGTACCTTTCTACAAAAAATACCATCCTTAAGAAATATGACGGCCGCTTTAAAGATATTTTCCAGGAAATTTATGAAAATGAATTTAAGGCAGAATTTGAGAACGCGGGCATAACCTACGAACACCGGCTGATTGATGACATGGTGGCCAGCGCTTTAAAATGGAACGGCAATTTTGTTTGGGCCTGCAAAAACTATGACGGCGATGTGCAGAGCGATACTGTAGCCCAGGGCTTTGGTTCTTTAGGCCTGATGACTTCTGTGCTGGTAACCCCTGATGGTAAAACGCTGGAAGCCGAAGCAGCGCACGGAACCGTAACGCGCCATTACCGCGCCCATCAGCAAGGGAAGCCTACCAGCACCAACCCTATCGCAAGTATTTTTGCATGGACCAGGGGCCTGGCTTTTCGCGGAAAGCTGGATGGCAACCAGGAACTGATCGATTTTGCCAATAAGCTGGAAGCGGTTTGTATTGAAACCGTTGAGCAGGGCAAAATGACCAAAGACCTTGCGGTTTGCATCCACGGTAATAAAGTGGAGCATGGTAAAGATTATTTATATACCGAAGAATTCCTGGAGGCAATTGATGAGAACCTCCAGAAGAAATTAAATTAGCAGGTTCCGCAAACAATACGGGATAAAAAAATGCGCTGGCTGATCAGCGCATTTTTTATTGGATACATTGACAGATTGCCGGTTAATATTCTACTTTATAATCCTTTTTTACGGGCTGGCCGTTCCAGGCTTTTTTACTGGTCCAGTCTGCCGGTTCATCTGTCCAGAAGGCATTATCCGCAGGCAAACCCAATGGTAAAAAACCGAGCGTTGCCATATAAAGGCTGCCCGTTGAAGTATACACATCTGCCATCATTGGCTGATGCCCGTTAAAGCCCAGTACCAGCCATCCGTTGGCATCAAAATTCTGGTTACCGGCAAACATATTATAAAACACCCGCGTAAGCGCGCAGCGCACCTGCGCCGGCTGAATATGCTCCGGCAGTTTTTCCAGCAGGGCTACCTGCCCCAATGCCTGGAAAGCACCTGTACGGTAGGTAACAGAACGCCCGAACGCAGGATAGGTCCCATCCGGTGCAATGATCCGTTCCAGAAATTCTGCATGACGCACCATCCGTTTTAAAACCGTTTCATAATCTCCGGGAGACACATGCATTTTCCCGGGTCTTTTTTCTTCCAGCGTTTTTACAAGATCAGTCAGCATAGGATGGATCACATAGGAGTTATAGTAGTCCATACTAAAAAGATCGCCGTCCTTATACCAGCTGTCGCCGGCATACCATTCCTTCATTTTGTTTAAAGCAAAATCTACACGGGCCGGATCATAGTCCTCTCCTATATGTCTTAAAAACCCTTCCGTCAGGCCTGCAAAGACCAGCCAGTTATTATAGGCCCCGTTACGGTTGCGCAGCGATTTAAATGCACGGATATACCGTTGTTTGGTAACAGTGTCCAATGGTTCCCACAACGCCTTGGGCGCTCTTAAAAATGCATGTGCCAGGTAAGCTGCGTCCACTATAGGTTGCGCCTGTTTTTCAAAATTCAGATAATCCGGGTTCTGCGGATCTGCCGCATTTTTTAACCCCTGTAAAAATTCGGTGCGCATTTTGGCCCGCAACCTGCCTTCATCGGTATGATCATCCGGCAATGCCAGCCAGGGAGCAATACCAGCGGCAGTTCTTCCAACGGCTTCCAAATAGGTTACATCCTTTACCACTAAGTTATAATTGCTGCCCTGTTCCAGCGGCATATTTTTTTTCAATGTGCCCTGCGCCAGGTTGTGCACCACAGGATAGGCAATTTTATACAGGGTCTTTACCCAAAAAGCCCGGTCCTGCTGCCCCGTGGCCGGGCTCATTTTTTCCTGAATCCCAGGGTTGCTTTTTTGCGCCCTGATGCCCGGCAAACAGCCCGTTATTAAAGCTGTTGCAAGGATTATCTGTTTATATCCGGTCATTGTAAAGTTGTTTTAAAAAATTAAAATAGTTCAGGGAATTGCCGCTCCTGATTCTGTTTCTGAAGCAGTTTTAAAAGGTCCCTTGTTTTAACAAATGCAGGCTATAATAATACAATCCATTATTACAACGGAGATCCTGTAGTTAACAGCCTGTTATAGCGGGTCAATGCTTCCAGGAAATAGTAATCTGCATACACCAGGGGTACATCAATCTCAGTATGATGGGGTATACTGCCTACACTGTGCATCAGCAAAAAGTGACCGTTTGCTCCTATTGGGGCCCGGTAGGCAGGACTGCTTAATGCATTCAGCATAGCAATTGCCGTGTTGATGTATTGCGTTTTCCTGTCAGGTACATACATTGCCAGCTCCAGTAATGCCGATGCGGTAATGGCAGCAGCAGAAGCATCCCTGTAAAGGGTGTTGACCTTATTGGCATAGGATTTAATACCCGGTGCGTACCCTTTTTGCAGCGCATCAAAATCCCAGTAAGGGATCTTATCTTCAGGAAGCCGTTTATTATTGATAAAGAAATCAGCCATGCCTGTGGCTGTTTTCAGGAACCGGGGATCATGTGTTTCCCGGTATACCATGGTAAATCCGTAAACGCCCCAGGCCTGCCCCCGTGCCCAGGTAGAGTTATCTGCATATCCCTGTGCTGTTTCCCGTGCTTCCACTTTACCGGTAAGGGAATCATAGCATACCACATGGTAGTGGCTGTAGTCTTCCCGCACCTGGTTTTTCATTGCTGTTAGCGCATGGGCAGTGGCTATATGGCTGAAGCTGCTGTCACCAGTAACTTTTGAAGCAAAATATAGCAGCTCCAGGTTCATCATATTATCAATGATCACAGGATAAGAATACGTTTTATTGCCATGCCAGGACGCAAAACGGTTCCAGGACTTAATGGCGCCGGTAACCGGGTTAAACCGGGTGCTCAATGAACGGGCGGCCTGTACCAGAACGTTCTTGTAGGTTTCGTTACCGGTTATACGGTACGCATTCCCATAGCTGCAATACATCATAAACCCCAGGTCGTGATGCTGGGTAAAGGTTTGCAATGATTCCAGCTTTTCCGTCCACCGCACCGCTTCCTTTTCTATTGCAGCATTTCTGGAATATTCATACAGGTACCACAGGTTTCCCGGGAAAAAACCGGAAGTCCAGTCATACATATCCGTATTTACCGGTTTCCCGGTTTTATCAGTTGTACGGGGAAACTGGCCGCGGGCATGCTCCGTAGCCTGTAACATTCCTTTTAACTGGGTTACCGCATATTTAAAATTTTCATCCACCCATTTTTTTTCATCCGTCTTACAGGCAGTATCGCCTATCAGAGAAACGGCCAGGGCTATAAACAGAATAAGTTTTTTTTTCACACGTTTGTTTTAATAGTTATTAAACAGGGTAAAGACCTATAGCTGCGGTATGACGGCTATTTTAAGTTAATGCACTGGCTCATCTGAAACCGGGGTGCCTGTATTTATTATTGCTTTATAAAATCGATCGCATATTTTCCGTTTAAGGCAGGCTTTTTTACCCGCAGCACCAACCGGTATACCGTTTCGCCCCAAACCTTTGTAAGGCGCGGGTCCGTTACCGCAATGGGCTCTACAGACGGCTCCAACTGAGCGGGATCATATTGTATCAGCAAACCGGCCGTGCCCTTCTTAACCATTATATGGCCGGGCCTGGTAATGACCGGGCGGGCCCAGGTCATATAATGCAGAGCCGTGGTATCTTTTACCGTGCTCAGCTGAAAAGCATCTTCCAGGTGCAGCGTATTTTTAAGGAGCGTGTACGTGCGTTTCCATTCTTTAACCGCTGCCAGCGGACCATAAGCACCTGCCATATCCAAACCGAAGCGCTTTTGCGCAGCATCAAAAAACACGGATCTGGCCCTGTATTGACCACCAAACAACTGAGGCTGCCCGTTTATTACAGGCAGGTTGTGATAATTGCTTTGCATGGTCCATATGCTATACCGCTCATTGCTAAATGTTTGCCGGGTATAGGTTCCTACCCCCACATCAATAATAAAAGGAATGGCATCGATGTACAAATTGAACGAACCTATATCATTATGATTATGACTTTCATTATTATTGCCGGCCTTGCCTGCAAAGAAAATACCGCTGCCATTGTTCATATAGCAAAATTCCGTTTGCGGATACCAGGCATAAGGAGCCTGTATTAATACAGCCGGAGCCTGCTGCAGTTCTTTATATCCCTTTATTCCTTCAAGTACCCGGAACAGATCCCGGTCCACAGGCACATTTTCTTTATGCTCCTTACCGGCCAGTAACCTGCCGGCAAAGGATTGCATTTCCCGGCTGTTTACGGCTTTACCATAACGATAAATCAGGCCCGGATCGGAAGATTCTCTGGCTGAAGCATCTGCAAAATTGACCACCCAGCCGTTGCCTACATAGCTGCGGGCAATATATTCCCCCATGTTCCTGATCATCGGCTTGTCAAAAATGCTGATGCGCGCGCCGGAGGCATCAGATAACAACTGCAGGTAATCATATAGCTTGCCGGCGGCATGCCCCCAGTAAGAGGGCCCTTCTTCGCAGGCTCCATCCTCTTTTATATAATTCAAAAACTGGTCAACGCTGCGCATGGTCCGGTACACGGCTGCTGCCAGGGAATCCGGTTTGTTTTCCAGCAATAAAAAGCAGGTCAGCACATTGGCGTTGCACCAGGGGTTCCAGTTGTTCACCAACTGACCCGGTTTGTTTTCCAATGCCTGCCACCAGTAGTCGCTGCGCTGCATATAGGGTTCCAGAATGCGCTTCCGGATATTTTGCTGCACCCGTTGGGTGATCACGGGATTGATCTGATCCCAGTCGTCCTTAAAAAAATAAACCGCCCAGGAAAGCAGCGACCCCACATCGCCGGATACAAGGTCTATGATCTGTTCAGACGGGTCCGGCAGGTTCCGTTTTGATCTTTGAACGGGCAGGTGCGCGGATAAAGCCCAGGACTGCATATCGCAGAGCGCCCATACCCCGTTTACAACCTGGTCCATAAACCGGCCCTTTCCCTCGGCAAGCTCTGCAATCATTAACCGGGCAAGTGCATTTATATTTGCATTATACGGCTGTTCCATAATCACCCGGCTACCGCTGCGCTCATACTCCAGGTAATCTGTCGCTTTTATTACCTGCCATTGATAATCCAGCAGTTTTTCGCCCTGCCGGATCAATTGATCTGTAAGCGCGCCTGTCATCTGTGCCCAGCCATTCCTGTTGTGATAGGCCGGGTAAGGCACCCATTCATTTAAAGGCAATAGCCGTTCTTTTACCTGCTGAACCGATGCCTGCTGTTGCAGCAGGTTACGGGGAGTGGGTAGTGTTACAGAACGCTCCCTTTTATCAATAGCAAAAAAAGAGGCATCGTTTTTTTTACTTGTTTTTTTTATCAGCCCATTAAGTACTGAGTTTGTAAAATTGTCCTTTTCAGATGCACGGGGCCGGTTGTTTTTATTCGCCTTTGTCACCACGCAGGGAATCAGTGCGGCTGTTAAAAGCACTACCGTCAAAATATTCTTTTTATGCATTCTTAAATATACAAATTGCGCTATTTAAAAAATGAGTTCTTTCCTGTTTTTGTGAAGCGGATATTGCTCATTGGCTTTTTGGGAACTAATTCATCCCGAAATAAAACAAAGTATTCAATTATAATTTTCCAAAAGGCCGGATGCCTGTGAACAAAAGATTGACTGATTAAGGCTGCTTCTGTTTTTTACCCAATGAACTGCCAGCACCGGATCTAACAGTATGTTGAAAAGCGCCCACATCCGGATTGTCTTCGGGAAGGTGATTTCCGGAAAAATCGGTTCCTCCATTGTTCCTGATAAAAATACCGGCATTACGGCAAGGTGATCCGGAACGCAGAATATACCCACCGGCTGCCTCAAAACCCGGACCGGATCCGGGGTTTACAAATAGCGGATTATCGTAAAAATTATTACTGCGCACAGAAGTGCCCCAATTGAGCAGTGAGAAAACGGCAGCAGGATAAAAACAATTATTACTGAACCGGGCTCTTGCATCCGGCGTTACACTGGCCAGCCTGCTTATAGCAGCTTCTGTATAAAAAATATTATTTGCAAAGAGCGCGCCTGTACCTTCCCAGAATAACATATTCACCGGGTTTTTTATATAAAACACATTGTTATAAACAAAGCGATCTTTGTTGGGACTATTTTGAATAAGAAAAAGTTTTTTCCGACCGGTTTTGCCTACATCATTCACACTAACATTATACCTTACAATAATGTTATTAGAGTGATTCATAAACAGGAAAAACCCACCGTTATTATCATGGGAATAATTATATTCAAAAATATCGCCTTCGGTGGCAGAAGGTTCATCCCATCCGTCGGCATCAAACGCCATACCGTCATTTGGACCACCCCCTTTCATTCCGTATACCTCATTATGAGAAATGATCGTGTTACTGCTGCCCACTGTCCAGATACCGGCAAAGTTAATATCATTGGTCATACAAGCATTATAAACCGTATTATGGGTAACCCTGCTGCCGCTACTTACCTGTGCCATAACAATACCATCTCCATAGATATTTTCGATGAAATTATTATCAAATACAATATTTTTCAACCTGCTTTCCCTATCGGAAAAACCTGTGGTGCGTAATCCCTCTACAGAGCAGTTCGCAATATGACAGTTTTGAACCAATACATCCTTTACTTTGCCATTAATAATGATTCCTCCTGTTCCTTTCACATAATTGGATTGCCTGGCAGTTGCCGCATTTACATCATGTACATAACAGTTTTTAATAGTAATATTTGTGAAAAAAGAATCCGGCCGATCGCCACCGTTTACCCGGATCCCGGTAGCAGCGTATGTAACACGCTCAGGCACTTTATTGGTTATTTCCAGGTTGTTCACCTCCCAATAGGAAACCTTGTTTAAAAGCAATGTACTGGATCCGTTTGTTTTACCTCCGCCATTGATGACCGGCCGTATAGTACCGCCGTATTTATCAATAATAATCAGCGCACCTGCCTTGCCGGAGCCTTTGGGATACAGGGGCTCATTCCATACGCCTCCGCTTTTTAACAAAATGCGGTCTCCGGGTAAAAAGATTACGGAATTTACTTTGGACAATGTTTTCCATGCGGCCGAAGCGCTGGTCCCTTTGTTGTTGTCGTTTCCATCAGGATCTACATAATAGGTAACAGGGTGAAGGGAGCTATGGTTGCCAGCAGGATTCTTTTTCAGGCCGGCTGTCTTTCCGGAGGGATTGCAGTTTGAAAAGCAAGCCCCTACAACAAAAAACAGCAACTGGATCTTTTTCATGTTTAAAAATTTTGTAAAGAAACGCCAGTTCGGTGTAACTGTTAATTCCCGGCCGGCGTTTTAAATAAAAGGAGGCACTGCACAAGCCCTCTACCTTGCCGGAGACGGCTGCGCGGACCTCCTTATAAAAATATCAAGCTATGCGGCCGGTCACTTCCCGAAACAATTTTAATACACCCATCCCGGAGTAGGCTTCAGGTTATGGTTTAGTTCTATTTCTGCTTTTGGAACCGGCCATGTGTACCACTGGTCGCCAATCCATTCGTATGTAGTACCACCTGTACTTTCTGTACCTCCCCAGGCGTGCTGGGCTACCTTCTGATCAAACTTAGTTTGCTTCAGGGTTTTCCAGCGCATTTCGTCAAAGAAATTTACTCCCTCACCCATCAGCTCCCGGCGGCGTTCATCCCGAACATAATTACGCGCTGTATTCTGATCAGCAAATGAAGCAGCCATTGTAGGCATACCTACGCGATCTCTTACCTGTTTTACTTTAGCCATCGCTCCGCTGAGATCATTCATTTCAACAAGCGCCTCTGCCCACATCAATAACACATCTGCGTACCGAATGATCGGCTCATCAACCGGATTTTGCTCCCGGCGTTGATATTCCAAACCCTCTCCAATAAATTTACGGTGGATGTATTTGAATTCTGCCTGGGCATTGCAACTGCCGGATGTATAATAGGTGCCCGGCAAACTGCTGTTTAAATTTGGCTCTGCACCGGACTGGTCAACATAATACTTTCCGGTAACAGGAAACCGGTAGGTATACATTCCTTCCGCAGTAGAATTGCTGTTTACACCTTCAAAATTAGCATACGGGGTAACCACATTATAAGCCAGACGGGGATCTCTATGTTCATAGGCAGTTTTAAGGCGGGCTTCGTTTCCTTCAGGCAGATACAAAGCTTTAACTGAAGCATCCAATTTGCTCAGTTCCGTATTTATTGCTGTTGTTATTGTAGCATGCACATCAGCTCCATTTACTTTTTGATCACGAATGAAAAATACTTTTCTATTGGCAGTGCCCAGGGTACTGACAGCATCCCATTGAGGGAGGTAATCAGACCAGTTGAAGGGCTTTACGGTATTGGCATCAACAACCTCTTCATAAAGATTTACCAATGCCGGTGTTACCTGTAAATCGGTCCAGCAGCCACGGCTGTCCAGTGCTCCCTGCTGAAATGCCCCGCAATACTTTTGTATTGCAGTACCATAACCTGTTGGGTCTTCTATATACTGCACGCTCAATATCATTTCCTGGCAACGTTCGTTTGCTACTTTAAATAATTGTTTGTAATCAGGATACAAGCTGTAGCCACTCTCTCCTACTTTGGCGAAGTCTGCAGCTGCTTTCTCATATTGTTTTGTAAGTAAATATACCCTTCCCCTTAATGCATAAGCAGCGCCCTTGCTCGCACGGCCTTCTCCCTGGATCTGGTTATCGGGCAGATTCGGTTCATTGATCGCATCTGTAAGATCCTGGGTAACCAATGCCCAAACATCCGATTCGGGGCTTTGTCCTTTGTTAGCTTCTGACGGATCGATGGGTTCTGTATAAATGGGCACTCCTAACCCATCCCTTCCATATAGCTCATTCAGGCGCATATAGAAAAATGCACGGAGCACCTTACATTCCGCTACAAGGCGTTTTTTCTTTTCTTCATTCATGGGGGCATCCGGAATGTGTACAATGGCATCATTGGCACGGTGGATGCCATCATAAAACCATTTCCATTGAAAAGAAAAGTAAGAATTACTTGGATTTACAGCGCTCGAAAAAAGGTTATTTAAATTATACTCTCCCTGCCCGGTCATGCCAAAAGCTTCATAGCCATAATAGCCGATATTTGTGCTGGCTCCAATAAGACCGGCACTTTGCACCGGGCGCTGCAGTGAATAATAAACGCCTATCACCCCCTGATCGACCAGGCTTTCTGTGGTCCACATGGTTCCTGCAGAGATCTTATCATTGGGCACTGTGTCCAATATCTTGTTACATGCAGGCAGCGTACCTAACATACAAGCTATTGCAAACGGATATATTATCTTTTTCATATTACGTTTTGTTAGATTATTTAAAAAGTAAGTGATAAACCGGCCGAAAATAGTTTTGCTATCGGGTAAACGATGATAGAGCTGCCTAATTCCGGATCGACCCCTTCAAAATTTTTGTTTTTGATGGTTAACAGGTTTTCTCCCGATATAAAAACACGCAAGTCATTGATCTTTGCCCGGCTCATCCAACTTTTAGGAAAAGTATATCCAACCTGTAGTGACTTCAGTTTTAAATAAGACGAGTTATATAAGTAAAAGGTATTGGAGGTCATGATAGAACTTGAAGATAATAAGCGGGGAAACTTGGCATTAATATTCGCATTCGGATCGGTGGCGGGGTCGTAATTATCATAATCCGTATTTGCTTTTACCGCATCATAAAAGTAATATTTGGTCCAGGCATCAGCAGGAATTCCGTCTCCTGTATTTGCCAAAATAGAACCGTTGGCTCCCCGCTCATTAATATAATGGTATGATCCTACGCGTCCGGCCCAAAGTATATTAAGGTCAAAGCCTCTCCAGGCTGCCGTCATATTTAAACCAAACGTAAATTTCGGGGTGGCTGACTTCCCTGTAAACTCGCGGTCATCATCATTCCCATATTTTCCATCGCCATTAACATCGGCCATGATCATTTGACCGTACCAGATATTAGCAGCGCCGGGTCCTACGGTGTTATTATTGAAAGAATATCCTGCCGCAATCATAGATTTTACCCATTCCAGATCTGCTTTCGTGCGTATCATTCCATCTTTAGGCCCGCCGTTCGGATTCACTGATCCATCAGCATTCAAATACGTTCCGTTTCCTGAGTAAGGCCTGCGCAAAAACCATTCATCGATCATGTGGCCTTCCACACGACGGGTATCTCCACCGGTAGAAACATCAGCCAGGTTGGTATAACGCCAGGTAGGATTGCCCCAGGTATCAGGAGTGGAGGGATCCTGCTCATATCTTAACGCGCCTTTAAAATTGGTAATCTTATTATCATTATAGTTCACATTACCGCTGATTCCGTACTTGAACTCGCCTACGTTGTCGTTCCAGCCCAAAGTCAGCTCTACCCCTTTATTTCCCAGGGATGCTGTATTGGACATAGGCGCGCTGATATTGCCCATTGTAAGATAAATGATGGCCGGAGTAAGAATATCTGAAGTGTGCCGGTAATAAAAATCCAGCTCTGTATTCAACCGTTGCTTTAAGAATCTGGCTTCCAGGCCCAGGTTGTAAGTCGTTAGCTTTTCCCAGGATAAAGCCAGGTTTTGAATGGTTTGCTGTATCACTCCGTTTGCCACCTGCTCATTAAATACGTTATTTACTTTCTGATATAAGGTCTGCCAGTCGTAATTACCGCTTACAGTATTTCCCAATGTGCCATAAGAGGCCCTCAGTTTTAAATAATTAACAGCATTCGATGCAAAAAACGGTTCATTGCTGATCACCCAGCCGGCAGAAAATGAAGGAAACAAACCCGAGCGATGGCCCGGAGCAAATTTAGAGGAAGCATCGGAACGGAAGTTGGCTTCAAACAAATATTTCCTGTCGTATGCATAATTTGCCCGGCCAAAATAAGACAGCATCGCATACTCTTCTTTTGCAGAGCCTCCTATTGACTCCATATTGGCACCAGAAGTAATATCCGTAATGTTCCAATCCAGTAACCCTTTTTTAGTTGCACTGAACCCACTATTCTCTGACTGATACTGTTCATAGCCCAACAATCCGCTTACATCATGCTTTCCAAAGGAATGTGAATACCGCAGCAACAGATCTGCTGTATAGCTGTATGATTTATAAGAATACCGATACGTAGTTGCCTGGTCTAAATTACCAATTCCTTCTTTAGGAGTATCAAAGCTTTCCCGGAAACTATACCTCGGCAGATTTTGAGAATAATTTTCGTCTTCGCGCATATATTCGCTGTAATTAAACCGCGCTTCAGCAACAATTCCTCGCCAAAGATCTGCGTTCGCATACCAGGACGTGTTGATCCGGGTAAAGTTGTTCATTCCCCCGTTAGAAGCCACGCCCTGAAGAATATTATCTTTTTGCGTGGTATTTGGGTCTTCACTGGCTCCATACTTACCATCATAAATAGGCGTCATTCCCGGGAAAGCCTGGAGCAAATAGGTCATTGATGTACTACCGGGTTGTTTAAATTCTTTAGTGGCATAGGTTTGGGTTCCAAAATTGATGAGGTTGGCAATCTTTGTCTCAAGATTTATACGCATATTATAACGTTGCATGCCGGTATTCTTTAATGTACCGGGATTGTTCTGATATCCAAGCGACATCAGATAAGTTGAGTTTTTGCTACCGCCGGAAACAGCAGCGCCGTATCGCTGATAATATTCAGGTTGAAAAAGGATCTGTGCCCAGTCTGTATTTGGAAATGCCAGCCAGTTAGGGATCGTTTGCCCGGTTATCGGATTGGTATATGTGCCATTGGGATCAGCATTCGCCGCGCGCCATTCATCAATAGTAGCATAGGCATAATCCGGTGAAGTAGCTGTTGGGTTTGCATTCAGCTTGGCTATATTATGCAGCTCCATCCAATCAGCAGTACTCGACATAAATTTAAGGTCGGTAACCGGCTTTTCGCGGGCAAACAGGCTGGTGAAAGTTACTTTAGGCGCCTGGTTCTTTCTTCCTTTTTTGGTAGTTACCAAAATAACACCATTAGCAGCTCTGGACCCGTAAATAGCAGCTGAAGATGCATCTTTCAAAATAGAAATGCTTTCTATATCATCCGTATTTAAGGGCACCATATCCGCTACTACTCCATCCACTAAAATCAAGGGATCACTATTGTTAAACGATCCGGTACCGCGTATTCGTATAGACACGCTTTCACTGCCGGGGTTTCCATTTCCCTGGGTTACCCGAACCCCGGGAGCAGTACCACCTAAAGCAGCCGCCAGGTTCATGATCGGGCGGTTGGTTAACTTATCTGCACCTACAGTTGATACCGAACCGGTCAGATTCACTTTTTTCTGGGTGCCGTATCCTACAACTACCACGTCTTCCAGTGATCCGGGTGCCGTTTTCAGGGAAATCGTAAGGCTGTTCCGGTCTGTAATGATTGCTTCCTGAGCTTCGTATCCGACAGCAGATATCACCAATGTGGTTCCCTGGTTTGCATTGATAATGAATTTTCCTTTCTCATCTGTTGTTGTTCCTGTTATTGTATTTTTAATAACAACAGAGGCCCCTGGTATGGGCTTTCCCTGATCATCAGTTACCAAGCCTTCGACCCTGTTGTTTTGGGCCGATACAAAAACAGGAAGTAAAAAAATAAATAGTAACAGGGAACAACACCCTGCCCTGTTCCAAACAGGAATCTTTTTTTGAAATAGCATAGCGGTCTTTTTTTTTGAAGTACAATTATTAATTTGGTACGAGTTGCAAGCTTTATAAAATGGGCAGCCTTACAATTTCAGGAAGCAATATGCTATCATCTTCATCCCGGGGAGGGTGAATTCTGCAAACAATTAGGGTGGTTTTTTTAAAGGTTTATGTAACTATTTGATTGCCAATAGACTTTTTTTTGTTTTTTTTAACATTACAGTCTACATTGCTTTTTTATTTTCAAAAATGGCGTAATCTCAAAATGACTGTTAGAGATTTTTATGTTACCAGGTTGTTTGTTATAAGTAATATTATATTATTTATGGCGGTGTCTGCAGCAGCACAGCCTCCGGAGTTTAATCACCTCACTGTGGAAAACGGGTTATCGAACAATTCAGTCCTGTCCATCGTACAGGACAGCAGGGGGTTTATCTGGCTGGGAACATCAGCTGGGCTCAACAGGTATGACGGATCAAAAATAAAAGTATATACACCCGATAGTAACAGCAGCCAGAGCCTCTGGTCGGCAGGCATCCTTTCTCTTTTACGCGATTCAAAGAGCGCCATATGGATTGGTACGAACACCGGCCTTAACAGATACGATGAGCAAAAGGACAATTTTGAGCGGATCCGGTTGCCTGCAATAGGAACTGCTGCCATCAATTGCCTTTACGAAGACCACCAGGGCACGTTATGGATAGGCTCCAGTAAAGGAATATTTGCCTTCTTAACCAATGGAACCAAACGTCAACGGCTTCAGTTTACAACTCCGCGTGGTGCCCCGGTGACCACTGGAGTGGTAAGGACTATTTTCGAAGATCACCAGGGGAACCTGTGGATTGGTACCAGCAACGGGCTGATACGGATGTGGAAGGAAAGGCAACAGTATTTCTCTGAAAATTTCTTTTATGATCCATCCAGACCGGAAAGCCTGAGCAGCAATAATATTTCCGTCATCTATGAAGATCCGCAGAATCATTTATGGATCGGTACCCAGAACTCCGGTCTTAATCTTTACCGTCCGGCGAACAAAACCTTCCGGCGATTTATGGCCGGTAACGGTAACCGGGGCCCTATCCATAATAATATCCGCAGCCTGGTGGCGCGCAATAACAATGAGCTGTGGATCGGTACCCAGGAAGGCCTTAGTGTTATGGATATTAATAATGGTGTACTTACTTCCTATCAGAATGAAGGCGACAATGTGAAAAGCCTTAGTCAAAACTCAATCTACAGTTTATATAAGGATTCAAACGGTTCTATGTGGGTAGGCACTTATTTTGGTGGCGTTAACCGTGTAGATGCTTTTTCCACCGGCTTTAAAGTAATCCGCAATAATGGAAGCAGCAATACCCTTGCTAACAATGTAGTGAGCACCATTCTGGAAGACAATAATAATAACCTGTGGATGGGCACTGAAGGTGCGGGGCTGATCTTTTATAACCGGAAGAACCAAAAATACCAGGTTTTTAAGAACGAGATCTCTGATCCGTTCAGCATTGCATCCAACCTGGTAAAGGTGGCCTATATTGATAAAGACGGTAATATATGGTGTGGCACACACGGTGGCGGACTGAATGTTCTGAACAAAGCTACCGGAAAGTTCCTTCATTATCTATACCTGCCGGGTGATGCTGAAAATGCCAACCTGGAAATACTGACTCTTACTGAGGGAGGAGAGGGCCTTTTTTGGGTAGGTACCAGCAGGGGGTTACGGGTATTTCAAAGAAAAGGCCTCCAACTGAATGAGCTTCCGTTAAAACAGATCAATAACAAGTTAAGCGGCTTTATTGCCAGTACATTATACACTGACAGGAAAGGCCAGGTCTGGATTGGTACCTCCTCAGGTTTACATGTAATAAAGCACTACGTCCTTAAAACCATCAGTACAACCTTATCTGTTAATACCATTTTTGAAGATCGTAAAGGGATGATATGGATCGGCCTGCGAACAGGAGGTATAGCATCGTGGAACCCTGTTTCCAGTCAATTGACGCGGTACAATCATCCCGGTGCGCCATCGGCAAACATCCTGGGCATCCTGGAAGATCCTAACGGCTGGCTATGGCTGAGTTCTGACGAAGGGCTTTTCCGGTATAACCCCGTCAGCAAAACCACGCTTTCATACTCTGTATCTGACGGGCTTGCTGGAGGGGAATTCAATTATAATTCACATCTTAAAGATCATAACGGTTTTTTTTATTTTGGCGGATACCATGGGATCACTTATTTTCTGCCGGCTGATATAGAAGTGAATCCTTACAAAGCCCCCCTGGTATTTACCAACCTGTGGCTGGGCAACAGGCAGGTTCAGATAAATGCACCGGACGGGCTTTTAAAAAAGAACATCAGCCATTCTGATCAGCTCACGTTCCGGCCGAATCAGAATCTATTTACCATAAATTTTGCACTGCTTAATTTTATCAAAAGCGATAAAAACCGGTATGCCTATAAGTTGTCGGGTTTTGACAGGGACTGGAAGCAGGTACATAACCCCGCGGCTACGTATACCAATCTGCCTCCAGGCGATTATCAGTTTTTTGTTAAGGGCGCCAATAATGACGGTATATGGACGGAACCAATCATGGTAAAAATAAAAGTACTCCCCCCGGTGTGGCGAACCTGGTGGGCTTATGCTATTTATACATTTCTTCTTGCAGGTGTTCTTTTTTTGGTTATACGCTTCTTTTTTCTACGCGCATTGTTTAAAAAAGAAGAAGAACTGCATCAGGTAAAGCTCAATTTCTTTACCAACGTTTCCCATGAGCTGCGCACACATCTCTCACTGATCATGGCCCCCGTTGAAAAATTAATCGATATCAACCACAAGGATCCTTTTACGTCCCAGCAGCTCATGCAGATAAAGAATAATTCTAACCGGCTGCTTAAGCTGGTAAGCGAGTTGATGGACTTCCGCAAGGCAGAATCCAATCATCTGGATCTGCGCGTCAGCAAACAGGACCTCATTTCCTTTCTACAGGACATTTATACCAGCTTCCGTGAATTATCCCTGGCAAAAAATATACGGATCGCTTTTACACACAACTCAAACCAGGTCTTTTTATACTTTGACGAGGAGCAACTGGAAAAGGTCTTCTTTAATTTACTGGCCAATGCGTTTAAGTTTACCCCCGAAGGTGGCCATATCAGCGTAACGGTGAACACACAGCCCGGCTTTACCGAAATAATCGTCTCCGACTCCGGCAGGGGAATTGCGGCCAAATACCTGGGTAAACTATTTACCAATTATTATCAGGTAGCCGATCATGGGATGCAAAATACGGGCTATGGTCTCGGGCTGGCATTGTCCAGAAAAATTACCGAATTACACCATGGAAGTATCCGGGTGGAAAGTACCCCCGCAACTGCCACAACTGAGGGGCGCACTTCTTTCTTTGTACGACTCCTGCCGGGTAAAAAGCACTTCGAAGGAAATGCGCATGTTACCATACTGCCAGGCAGGAAGCCATTCCCGCCTGCTACCCGGCAAAGTATTCCTATCCGGGAAAAGCCAGCGCCGGTTGCACCGGCCGGTATTCGCATCAAACGGCAAACAATATTAATTGCGGAAGACAATCCTGAATTACGGGCGCTTATTAAACAGCAGTTAGAACCTTACTATCTTGTGCATGAATCTGCAGATGGTGCGGATGCCTGGGAAAATGCAAAAGAGCACCTTCCGGATCTGATCATCAGCGATATTATGATGCCGGGTATGGATGGCATTATGTTGTGCAACCGGTTAAAGACCGACCAGCGCACCTGTCATATTCCCGTACTGTTATTGACCGCAAAAAGCACGCAGCATGATCAGGTAAAAGGGTTGGAAAACGGAGCCGATATTTATCTGACCAAACCCTTCAGCACAAAGATCCTGGAGCTGCATGTAAATAACCTTCTGCAGGCCCATAAAAGATTACAGGAAAAAAATATGCGGGAGCTGAGATTTTTTGCTGCAAGCACGCAATCCGTAAGCACAGAAGACCCGCAACACAAAATGGACAGCGATTTTCTGGCAGCAGTTACTACAATCATTGATGAGCACCTGGAAGACCCGGGTTTTGTAGTAGAACAATTGTCACGTAAAGTAGCAATGAGCCCGCCTGTGCTTTATAAAAAGATCCGGGCGCTCACAAACCTGTCTGTAAACGAATTTATAAAAACCCGCCGCTTTAAAAAAGCCGCAGCACTGTTGTTGCAAAAGGGCCTGACCATTAATGAAATATCTTATGCTGTTGGATATGAAGACCGCAAATACTTTAGTAAAGAATTTAAAAAATATTTTGGTGTTGCGCCCAGCGATTTCAACCAGCATATTCTGGAACAACATAAACAAATGTTGAACACGAACGAAATTATATAGCTATAGAATACCGCAGGTTAGTATAAAGCAGGAACATTTCCTTTATAAACAAGTATGAAATTAGCCTCACCAGCGCCTCTGCATTGCAGGATCCAATTACTCCATTCTCGGAGGGGCTACCAGTACGGGAATGGTGGCATGGCGGATAATGTATTCTGCCAGCGACCCGGTTAAAATGCGCCCGATCCCTGAACGCCCATGTGTTCCCATAACGATCATGTCCGCACCCCATTGTTCCGCAATGTTGATGATCTCATCTTCCGGCAGCCCTTCCGGTGTAAACTTTTCTACCTGCCCGATGCCATCGTATAACCGCAGGTACTGGCCGATTGTATTTTCTGCCTCGTTCAGCAAAAGGGTTTCGCTCTCTCCTGTTGTAATGCCCAGATCCGCATTCACAATTTCTTTTGCCCTGTTCACCACGTAGATGATCCCTACAGCTGCATTTAGCTGGTGGGCTAATGCAAAGCCGGCTTTTGCTGCCTTCATAGAATAGGAACTGCTGTCGATGGCTATCAGTATTTTTTTATATTCCATGATCTTTGTTTACTTACCTGGTAACGCTTAAACCTAAGAATGTTAAGAGCAATCCGATATTCACACTTAACCCTATATATAAAACAAAATAGAGATAGCTGCCCTGCCGGAACAAGCTGATGCTTTCATAGGAAAAGCTGGAAAAGGTGGTATAACCGCCACAAAGCCCCGTGATCAGGAACAGCCTCCATTCCAGCGTTAGCGCCGTATACTTATTGGAAAGGCCATATAACAAGCCGATCACAAAACAACCGGTAATATTGATCAGGAAAGTACCTGCGGGGAAAGTAACAGTGATCAGCTTACTTACACCCACCTGTACCAGGTAACGAAGCATGCTACCCAAACCGCCACCCAGTCCTATTATAAGTATCGGTTTCATATTTAATTATTCAATGTCCCAGAATTCCACCTCTTTATAAATAACTACTTTACCCAAAAGCAACTCTCTGTGCTTCAGGAAAAAGGTTTCCAGCCGCTCCCGCTTATCGATCAGTTCCACCACCATTGCCAGTTGTGAATTATTTCCTTCTGCATTAAAAGTAACGATTTTTCCATCAGCAGTATAGCTGGTTTGCGTATTGTGCACTGTTGCATTGATGATGCCGTCCTTCCTGGCTTCTTCAAGGATGTGCAGGTAGGCGGATCTCGGAAAAATCTTCCTGAATAAGGAACGCTCACCGTGCCTTACCTTATGCGCGGGTTCTATATAAATACGCAGGTTGCCTAATACATGGTTCTTTACTTTGTGATGCGCCATTTCTTTCTGCTTTTAATTCGTTTTTCCCTCACCTCGTGCAGGGTGGCATTATTGTGATGGTTCAGATGATGCACTTTAGATACGGCAATCCGCTGCGCATGATAAATACCTGCATGGCCGCTGAAATAATAAGCCGTAAAACAGGCTACCGCATAATACAATACATTGTCTGCACCAAACAATTCTATCCCCATAAACGTGCAGGCAATAGGCGTATTGGTAGCGCTGGCAAATACGGCAATAAAGCCCAGGCCGGCCATCAGGTCTGCCGGCGCGCCGGTATGCGCAGCAATGGTATTGCCCAGCGCGGCGCCTACAAAGAACAGGGGCGTTACCTCACCGCCTTTAAAACCCATTCCTAATGTAACAGCCGTGAACAACAGCTTCCAGAACCAGCTGAAATCCGTAGCGCCACCTGCTTTGAAACAGGAAAGGATAGACACTGCATCCGGATCCGGATTGGAAACGCCGAGACTTAAATAATCCTGTGTGCCTATAATACAGGTCAGCGCAATAACGATGCAGCCTCCAATAAAAGGGATCAGCCATTTGATCCTGATGAACCGGTTGCTGTAATTTTTAATGGTATGTGAAAGCTCTGCAAAAATATACCCTGCCAGCCCGAACAGCACGCCGCCCAGGATCACTTTTAATAACAAAACAATATCAAGATGAAAGATGCCAAAGAATACTTTTCCTTCTTCAGCAAAGCGGATAGCATAATGCGTATGGTGTATGCCCCAGGCAGCGCAGGTAATATCTGCCACCACACTTGCTATAAAACAGGGTAACAGGGCATCGTGCTTGATGCGCCCAAGCGCCAGCACTTCCAGGGCAAATATGGCCCCGGTAATGGGGGTGCCAAATACAGCACCAAAGCCTGCTGCAATACCCGTCATCAGGAAGGTCTTTACATCTTCCTGCGAGAGCTTTAATTTTTTTGCAAAGAACTGGGCAATGCTTCCCCCTATTTGCACAGCCGTACCTTCACGTCCGGCCGAACCGCCAAAAAGGTGCGTAATTACGGTAGTGATCAGCACCAGCGGCGCCATACGGAAAGGAACACCTCCACCGGGCTCATGGATCTCATCCATAATTAAATTATTGCCTTTGTCGGAGTTCTTGCCCAGGTACGTGTAAAGCCCATAGATCAGCACCCCGGCAGCGGGCAGTAAGAATAACAGCCAGGGATGCCCGAACCGGAAATGAATGGCTTTATCCAGCAGCCATAAAAAGAAGGCGATCAGGGAACCGACCGCTATGGACATCGGTACGGCCAGTACTGTCCATTTCAATAAATACGAAAGAATAAATACGTGTTCAAAGGAAGTCTTAAGGAGGCGCTTTTTCTTGTGTCTTGTCATTTTCTACAAATTCATTTTGAGCAATCACCAGGACCGCGTTTAAAATTTGTAGGCGCCATCAGATCCCGCAAAAGGCGTGAACGGTTGGTTCAGGAAGACACCATTTCCTGTTTATAAAGCAAAGATACAACTAATCTTCTGCATGATCAATAGGAGCTTCCATCCCCTTCCAGATTTTTTTTGCGGTCCAGTCTTCATCTTTTCCGTTCCATAAAGGGTCTGAAGGCGGCAAACCCAGGAATACCAGCCCTTCAGCACACAGGTATAAACTGCCGGTAGAAATATATCCTTCGCCCAGTATGGATTGCTTTCCCATGATGCCGGTCTGCAGCCAGCCATTGGGGTCAAAAGTACCGGGCGCTTCCATTTGCCGTTTTACAACCGTATATAAAGCCGCGCGTACCTGCTGTGGCGCTACAGACGCATCCAGCTCTTTTTTTAATGCCATCAGGGAAAGCGCCTGGAATGCCCCGAAGCGATACGCCAGCGACCTTCCGGTAACCGGGTAGGTCCCTTCCGGTGAAATCATCCGTTCCTGCACTGCCGCATAACGCCGGGCACGCTTCAACTCAAGCTGATACACAGAATCAATATAAGAAGAAGGCGTTTTCTCTTTCATTGTTTCCAGCACTTCCAGGAACATCGGGTGAATCACAAAGCTGTTATAATAATCCCAGTGGTAATGAGGACCGTCTCCGTATGTGCCATCCCCTTTATACCATTCCAGGTGTTTCTGAATAGCCACGGTAACGGGCTCCTTTTTTTGATCGCCGCCAAATTTCAGGATGGCAGCTTCCACCATGGCACTAAACAACAGCCAGTTATTTTGCCCGGGCTTTATAACCCGGCTTGACTTTAATGCATCAATGACCTGCTTTTTTGTTTGCGCCGGTAAGGGCTCCCATAATTGTTTCGGAGCCCTGATCAGCCCCTGTGCCATAAATGCCGCATCTACCAGGGCCTGTGCGCCCTTATGAAAATTTAAAAAATCCGCGGCGGCAGGGTTAACCGCATTGGCCAGCGCCTTTCCTGCCAGTAAAATATATTTTGCCCGCAGCTTTCCTTCAGCCGTGGCATCAGGGCCTAATTCCAGCCAGGGCGCCATCCCCGCAAGCAATCGGCCAAATGCTTCCAGGTGGCTGAACTGCGCCCTGTCCTTACCGTTGCTTTCAACAGGCATATTTTTATGCAATGTATTTTGAGCCAGATTGGTTAATACAGGGTCTGCGATCTTACAAAGGGCCGCCACCAGATAAGCCCGTTCTTTTTGACCTTCCTCCTGAATACGATTTTGGGCTTTTACGGAGCATACACTATAAAAAAGCAAACTGCAAAAAAGCATTTGTTTAACACCATATGTTGACAGCCTTCTTTTTTTCATAGAACCTTTTAAGTTGAACAATACTGTTTCTGTTTGTTGACGGAGTCTCAATCCTAAAGCCGTCCGCCGGCATCTTTTAACCGCTTCAGTGCTTCAATGTAATAATAATCGGCATAAGAAAGCGCCACATCAACTTCAGCATTCGCAGGATGGCTGCCCACACTGTGCATCAGCAGAAAGCCGCCGTTCTGCCCCGGCGCTGCCTTATACGCCGGCCCGGACAGGCTGTTCAGCATTTCCTTTGCCGCGTTCAAGTAGGTTGCTGATAGCTTTTTATCCACATATGAAGAAAGCTCTATCAGCGCTGAAGCCATGATAGCCCCTGCCGAAGCGTCACGATCGGTATTGGGAATGCCGGGAGCGTTAAAATCCCAGTAAGGGATCTTGTCTTTGGGCAGGTTGGGATTATTTAAAATAAAAGAGGCAATATGCTGCGCCTGGCGCAGGTATTTCCGGTCCTTTGTTTCGCGGTAGCACATCGTAAACCCATAAAGCCCCCAGGCCTGCCCCCTGGCCCACGCAGATGCATCTGATGCCCCCTGTGCCGTTTGCTTTTTAATAACAGCTCCTGTTTTGGGGTTATACACTACCACGTGGTAAGAACTGTAATCCGGCCGGAAATGCTGCTGCATGGTGGTGTTGGCATGCTTTACCGCAATATCATAGAACTGCCGGTTGCCGGTTGCCTTGGCTGCCCAGAACAACAGTTCCAGGTTCATCATATTGTCAATGATCACCCGGAATTCAGTCGTGTCACTTATTTTGCCCCAGGAGCGGATGCAGCCCACTGCCGGATTGAACCGTTTTGAAAGAGACGTGGCGGAGTTAACCAACACCTGCTTTACGGCTTCACCCGGTTTTATTTTATACAGGTTGCCATAGCTGCAATACATCATAAAGCCCAGGTCGTGGGTTCCGGTGTTATACTGTTCCGGCTCCATCAGCTTTACGCGCCGCAACCCTTCTTCCAATGTCCAGGAGTTTTTTGTTTCTGAATACAAATAAAACAGGGATCCCGGATAAAAACCGGCCACCCAGCTGCCGGGGCCGCAGGCTTTTACCTGTCCGTGGTCAGAATACTGCGCCAGTTTATCCGGCGGGAGGTTCTTTGAAAGCAATTGAAACTGGCTGATCGCAGCAGTGAATTCATTCCCGATCTTATCAGCAGACTGGGCCATACCTGTTACCGGCAGGCCCGTGATCAGCAGAACGGGCAATAAATAAAAGGGCAATAAAAACAGACGCTTCATAATGGCAAATTGTTCAGTCATAGAAGGTGAATAGGAACTAAGGTACGAAAAGGAAAAATGCGATCGCACATCTGCTGTACAAAAACAACGATAACGTTTGAGATAGCTGCCGGGAGCGTTGGAATAAGGAATAAGGAATAAAAAATAAGGAATACAGAATGTAAAAAGAGGCAGCGAACAGTGAATGGTGAATAGTCAATAGCGGGTATGTCTTATAACTGATAACTGGATACTCAAACCTCAATTCTTAAAACCATTAAATTTGCAGTTTTGTTCAATATCTGTTACCACAGGCCTATGCGTCATTTTTGCACATTTTTGTTATTGCTTACAAGCTGTCTGACCGGTTACGGCCAGCAACCCGTTTTTAAAATTGTTCCCCTGGGCGTTTTTGGTGGTGGTATAGAAAGCAATCTTTCCAGCTACATGATCGCTCCTGCAAATTCATCTGATTATGTTTGCCTGGATGCCGGCACCGTCCGGGCAGGGATCCGGAAGGCAATTGAAAACAAGCTGTTCCCGGGTCAAACAGACGTGCAGGTGCTTCGCCGGAATATAAAAGGTTACCTGATCTCCCACGGGCACCTGGACCACCTGGCGGGGATGGTGCTGAACAGCCCGGATGACACTTCAAAATATATCTATGCGCTGCCCGATGTGGCAAAGATTCTTACAGACAGGTATTTTTCCTGGAAAAGCTGGGCTAATTTTACGAATGAAGGGGAAACGCCTCATCTGAGCAAATACACTTTTACCCTGCTGGATACAGCCAGGGAAGTGCCCCTGTTAAATACCGGCATGCAGGTAACGGCATTCCGGCTGAGCCATGTAAACCCTTATGTAAGCACTGCATTCCTCATCCGGCATAATAACGGGTATGTATTATACCTGGGTGATACAGGAAGCGATGCCGTTGAAAAAACGGACCGCCTGAAAAACCTTTGGCAGCATATTGCGCCACTGGTAAATAAAAAGCAGTTAAAAGGCATTTTGATTGAGACATCCTTTCCTGATGAACAGCCGGATAATGCACTATTTGGCCACCTTACCCCCCGATTGCTGAACAATGAATTAGCAGTGCTGAATGCCCGTTGCCAACCCGGAATGCTCAGCCGGGTTCCGGTCATCATTACCCATATAAAGCCGGAAGGCAACCACGAGGCTGCTATAAGAGAGCAGCTTTTAAAAAACAACCCGCTGAAGATGCATTTTCTGTTTCCCGGACAGGGAAAACAGCTTCTTTTGTGATCTTTAGCAGCGGGTAGTAACGTACAGTTCCGAGGCCCCGGAATCCGCTGATAGTTCTGTCTTCAGCGTTGTCTGCGTTCCGAAACTTCTTCGGAGCTGCGGGAAATTTATCTGGTATAACATTTCGTTTGGAGGCTCCCTAAAAATATGCAGAATGCGCTGATGGTTCTGTTGTTAGCATTGTCCGCGTTTCAAAGCCTCATATTGCTGTCAGCTTATGGCCCGAGCCTACAGCTCTCCGTTTTTATTACCGTCACTTTAACAACGAGCTGAAGTGAAGTTCTTTGTTAACACATCCGGTCGAGGCTGCACCTCTGTACGCATCATTATAGCAATTCCTAAACAATGCGCTGCAGCTCTTTCCAGGCCCAAAGGCCATCGGCCTGGTTCATGGAACGGGGATGACTACCAAGGCTCCCTGATTGTCATATTGAGTCTCAGATAAAAAGAATTAAATTCTTTAAAATGGCCCTCTTTTTTACCGTCACCCTGAGTTTTCCATTTGCAAAAACAAAATCAATAAGGCTATGTCGATCCTTCTCAGGGGTTACCCTGAAGATGTCATCCCGGACCTGTTCCGGGTTTTTGTTTCAGGGCCTGTTGAGCGGTACCATACACAGGAGACTGACCAAAAAGTCTGTTTATAGTAGATTGTCGTTCTGAACTTGTTTCAGAATCTATTTACAATCAGACGCCATTTTAGATGCTGAAATAAATTCAGCATGACAAAAAGGGCTTTTTGGTCAGCCCCAACTAAAACAGGATTGGTTTCAACATATCATATAATCTGTCATGGGCAGTCTGTTGAAATACAGGCAATCAGGGGGTTAGCCTTCATCAAGCCCGTCCGACCGGAGAAAACGGGCGGGCTCAGGCTTACTTTTGGTCAGCCCCAAAAAATCCCTATAGAACTTTGAGTGCCACCGGCACGATGCATTTCTTTGGCACCGGGAAGTGTTTCGGATAGCAATACTCAAAAACCGTGCTTCCGCCCCTAAACGGGCGGCTATGCAAAGCCTCGGAACTGCTGAAAATTATTACCGCATCAGGAAATGATTTGTGCATATCACAGCCGGTTAAACAGCCGCGACCGCTTTTTGCCCGTAGAGCTGATCCTTATATTTCAGGGATGGGGAAGGAATGAATTGCCCGATCTGCAAGGATGCCCATTTTTCATCCACGCTTTTTATGGTAGCATCATCCGCCACAATAATATTGGGCCAGTCGCGCTGAAAATTATCAAATTCCTTTGTTTTAATGGTGCCATCCAACCCCATGCAATAAGCACCTTCTTTCAAAGTAGCTGAAAGGAAATGATCCCGCACCGGGTCCAGGTTATTGCAAAAACGCCATAAGGCCAGGGCCAGATCATTGGCATTAACGGTATGCTCAACATATAAAATCATTTTTACAGTTTCCATACCGGGCAGCCCGGCTATCTGCTCATGCAGTTCCCGGATATGCCCTTTACGGTTCTTTTTAACGGAAAGGATCAGAACCGGGATCTGGTCTTTTAATAAAGACGCATTTACCTGGCATACCTCTGCAAAGCGGGTTGGAACGGCAGCGATCCAACCGGTATCACTTCCCCCGGTCAGCCCGTATAAATAACCGTCCTGTTGCTCTTCCTCAAACTTCAGCGTGCCGTCAATGCACATTTTACCGCCAAAGCCCATCTTGCTGCAACTGTGATCCAGCACGTCCATAGGTCCCTGGCTGAAACAGATATCTGTGGCAGGGTTCAGGTTCTTAAATACTTCACGGGCACAGGCTTTATAGTTGCTCAACGGAATGGACTTTCCATCTTTTGACTGGGAGGCCAGCACCAGTATCTTGTTAAACATCATCTGGCCCGCTCCCCACATGGCATTCATTACTTTTTGCCCCTGGCCGGCATAATCTTTTTGAATCTTTGTAATGACCAGGTTGTGGAACACACCTTCTACCGGCATTTCCATGTCTTCAATCTCCGGTACGAGCGTCATTTTTATGGGCGCTAAAAAGATCCGCTCCGTTGCCTTGCCCAGCCAGGCATCTTCCTGGGGCGGAATACCTACAATGGTTGCCGGGTATACCGGGTTCCTTTTATGGGTAATGGCCGTAATGTGGAATTTCGGATACCAGTCGGGTAATGAATAATATCCTGTATGATCGCCAAACGGTCCTTCCCAGAGCAGTTCGTCATTGGGATCCACATATCCCTCAATTACAAAATCGGCATCAGCCGGTACTTCTATTTCCGGCTGTGTAATGCATTTTACCAGCTCCACTTTCTTTTTGCGGAGAAAACCTGCCAGCATATACTCATCTACATTTTCCGGCAGCGGAGCCGTTGCCGAATAAGCGTAGACCGGGTCGCCTCCTAATGCTACGGCCACGGGCATCCGTTTATTCAGTTTTTTGTATTCATTAAAATGTTTGGCAGATACTTTGTGCTTATGCCAGTGCATGGCGGTCAGTTGCGGGCCAAAGACCTGCATCCGGTACATGCCTACATTGCGCACCTGGGTAACGGGATCCTTTGTATTAATAACCGGCAGTGTAATAAAAGGCCCTCCGTCCTGCGGCCAGCAGGTAATTACCGGCAGTTTTGTAATATCCGGATTACCGGTAATTACCACTTCCTGGCAGGCGCCTCTCCCCTTCCTGACCTTTGGCATCCAGGAAGCAAACTCGCTCAATCGGGGAAGCAGCTTCAGTTTATCAATGATTCCTTCTTTAGGCGCTGAAAGTAACCGGAACAGTTGCTCAATATCCTTTGCCACGTCATCCAGCCGGTTTACGCCTAAAGCAAGACACATCCGCTTTTCACTGCCATAGGCATTCATTAAAACGGGAAAATCATAACCCGTGTTCTCAAACAGGATGGCCCTGCCGCCACCGGGCTCTTTGCTCACCCGGTCCGTGATCTCCGCCATCTCCAGCTTTGGATTCACATAAGCTTTTACACGTACCAGTTCGCCTGCCTGTTCAATTGCAGCGATAAATTCCTGTTGATTCTTATATGCCATCAATTCTTATTTCTTATTCCTTATTTTTCAAACAACCCTTTATATTCAATGCCCAGCCCCGGTTCATTACTGTAAATTAGTTTGCCGTAGTCAAAGCCCAGTCCGGTGGCCACATCTTCTGCCAGCAGCAGCGGGCCATCTACGTCCAGGTGGTCAATAAACGGCGCCAGATGCGCAATAGCGGCAGACCCCACTGTGCTTTCATTCATACAGCCTACCATGATCTTTAATCCCAGTTCACGGGCATGACCGATCATGCGCAGGGCAGGTGTAATGCCGCTGCACTTGGTAAGCTTTATATTAATGCCATGGAAATGACCGGCGCATCTGGCCACGTCCTGTTCAAACACACAGGCTTCGTCTGCGTATAAAGGCAGGGCCGATTGTTCAAACAGCACTTTCATGCCCTCCCAGTTATCTTTTGCCAGCGGCTGCTCCACATACTCCACGCCCAGCTCTTTTAATTGCGGAATAAGCTGTAAAGCGGTTTCCAGATCCCAGCCGGCATTGGCATCTACCCTTAAAGGGGCGTCGGTAGCGGCTCTCAGGGCTTTTACAATAGCTATATCGTCAGCAGTGCCCACCTTCACCTTGTAAATGGGCCAGGGTTGTTCTTTTAATTTTGCCACCATTTTATCAACGGTGTCAATCCCGATGGTAAAATCGCCTGTGGGATTTTTTGAAGGGTCCCCCTTCCATATTTTATAAAGCGGTTGCCCGTTCAACCTGCCCCATATATCCCAGGCGGCCATATCCAGCGCACATACCAGGAAAGGGTTCCCGGGCAATAAATGATGCAGGAAATGCCAGTAGCGCTCCGGCTCTGTAAAAGCAAAACGCTCCAGCAGGACTCTTTTTGCTTCCAGGTCACGGATCATATCTTCAACAGTAATATGATAATAGGTAATGGCCGGAGCCTCACCATACCCTTTAATGCCCAGGTGCTCCAGCTCTACTATCAATGTTGGCTGATGGGTCTTTGTTCCTTTTGAAATGGTAAAAGGATGCCTGAATCTTAAACTGAACGGGTAATAACTGAATTTCACAACTTTAAAACCGGTATACCTCCGAAAGGTTTTGGCAAATGTACGGAAAGGCGTTCAGTTGCTGATGGCTGCAGCCCCTGCAGATGCATTCCGGCTGCCGCAGCCGGTATCTTCACCGGTAGCGGCAGCCCAATACCGGCACGGCTTACAGCAGCAGGGCTATTTTTTTGAAACCAGTTTTTTTTGTAAATTAGGAGCCGTAAAAACGGTTGAACATGAAAAAGATCCTGGTTGTTACCGACTTTTCGGATGTAGCGGATCATGCCGTGGATTATGCCTGCAACCTGGCTAATAAATTAAACATTGAGCATCTTTTCTTATTGAACACCTATGAAAATATTCCCATCTATGATTCCGGTGAAGCGGGTTCCCTGGCCCTGTCCATGCAGGAAGCGGATGAGCTGGAGCAATCGCGTATCGAATCATTTCAACTGCTCAAACAGCACCTTGCGCATCAGTTGCATACAACAACAGTGCTCGTTCCATTGATCATCAATGATGCCCTGCCCGATGCGGTGAACCAGGTTTGCAGAGAGGAAGATATTGACCTGGTGATCATCGGAATCAAACGTCAGGACGACCTGGAAACGCTGATCCTCGGGAGTAATATCCGGAAAGCCGTAGACCGCATCCATTACCCGGTTCTGCTAATACCCCGGTGCGCTTCTATTGCCGTTCCTCAAAACGTGATCCTGGCTGCGCCCTTCCGGGAACCGTTAACAAGAGCGATCCAGATAAAACTTCATAAATTCTTATATCGTTTTAATGGCAAAGTAACGGCCATACACCGTTGTATAAAAGGGGCGCTCAATGAAAAGGAATCAAAAATAGCTAATGAATTACAGTTGCAGTTACAGCATTATAACTGCCCGCTTCAGATTATAAAAGATGTAAAGGACCTGCCCGCTGCCATCAATGAATACGCCAGCAATAACAGTCCTTCCCTCGTTATATCCATACACAAAATGCGGGGCTTTATTGCCGGCCTGTTTCACAAAAGTGTTACCAAAAGCCTGGCGTGGCGCTGCGATGTACCTTTATTAGTTTTGCATATGTAGGGAGTGGGGCTGTATCAAAAGTCCGCTATTGTCTTGCTGAATTTATTTCAGCATCTAAATATGATTCTCAATAGATTCTGAACCAGTCCAGAACGACATTACGTTCTGAAATGACTTTTGATACAGCCTCGTGCAAAAATCCACACTGTTTTGTAGCTGAATGAAACGGAAAATTAAAACGGCACCGGATACTCAGTTGTTTGCGGAATATGCAATTTCACTCACCCGCACATTTCAGCTACCCTTGTGTAAACTGCTTTACTAAACAGTTCCGGTAAGAATACTGTTTATTTTTGATCGTGTAACGGGTTTGGAAATATAAGCGGTGATTTCCGGGTATGCCCTTGCCTTGTATACATCCTCATTGGCTACGGACGATGTTACAATGTAAATTTTAATGCCTTTTCTTTTTTCTTCCGACAGCCTGCGGAACGCATCCATAAATCCCCAGCCGTCCAGCACCGGCATTTCTATATCCAGCAGGATAATGTCCGGCAATGCCGTTCCCGGCGCATCGCGTAAATTATTGAATGCATCCCGGCCGTTTTCAAAAAGGGAGACCCCGGGATTGGATTCATGTTCTGCCAGCATCCGCTGTACAATCATTTTATATACCGGATCGTCATCCACTACAAACACACGCATCGGTCAACTTATTTAAAATAAATTTTAAAAATACTTCCTTTACCCGGCTCACTCTCCACTTCAATACGCCCCCCCATGGCCTCTACCTGGTTCCTGGTAATATACAGGCCGATGCCTCTTGATTTCCGGTTCGCTGAAAACGTTTTAAATAAACCAAACAGCCTGCTTCCTTCCCGTTCCAGGTCCATTCCCACCCCGTTATCAGCTATTGTCAGCACCCGTTCATCCGGGGCACAGGAAAATTCAATATTTATTTGCAGCACACGGTCTGTATGGCTGTATTTGATTGCATTAGAGAGGATGTTCAGCAATACACTCTCCAGATATGCTTTATTATATTCTACGGTTACAGACGGATCAACCTTATTTAAAAAAATGATCTCTTTTTCCGCCGCACGATCTTCCAGTACATCAAAACAGTTATTAATATAGTCGTACAGATTCAGCTTTTCCAGTGGAATACGTTCAGCAGTATGAATATTGGTTACCTCGTTCAGGCCCTGCATGGTATTGTGCAGTTGCTGGGCCACTTCTTCCAGAAGACTGATCAGCTCTTGCCGTTCTGTTTCATCTTTGGTATGCAGGATCAGCTCGCAAAGGGAAAGGATATTACTGGAATGCGCCCGCAGGTTATGGGAAACAATGTAAGAAAAATTCATCAGCCGTTTATTCTGCTTACGGAGCACTTCCATAGACCGGCTCAGCTCCATTCTTGATTTTTTAATTGCGGTAATATCTATAGCAATTCCCAGTATAAGCTGAACCTTTTCTCCTTCCTTTATAAAGCTGATGCTGTTGCGCAGCCAGCAGACCTGCCCGTTCTTATTAATGATCTGGTATTCCAGTATGTCGGGCATGCCCATGGATACCTTCTGCCGGAAAACGCTCATTAATTCCGGGTTCACATAAAACCCCGGGGTGGTGGTAAACAGTTCCCGGCCAACAAAAGCTTCTTTGGGATAGCCGGTTATTTCCTGGATCTTTTCGCTCATGAAATTCACCCGGCAGGTTAGCGGATCTGCGGTCCAGACGATCCCGTCGATAGTGTTAATAATTGTAGCAATACGTGATGAAGCGTCTTCCAGCGCCCTGTTCACTTTTTTCATCCCGGTTATGTCAATGCTGGCTAAAATTACACGCTGGTACCTACGCCGGCCTATGCCGGGAGTTACATGCCATTTAAGCTGAAAATCAATCTTTTCACCTGTAGCTGTAACCCCTTCAGACTCGTGCATATCAGAATCTGCGTTGACACAGATGGCGGTTAAAAAGCTCTGGGCGGCTGCAAATCCCTTTTGTGATGCCAGGATGGTATTGATGTTTTTGAGAAAATAAACTTTATCAGCGATCTTATACTGGTCCAGTACCGCCTGGTTCACATCAATGATTTTTACAAGTGAAAGGCATTTATGAACAACATCCGGATGCGCGTCCAGGTACTGCTTTACCTGGCTGCGCTGCTGCCCGATCAGGTGCCGGCTTTCCAGGAAGTCAACCACATCAGAAAAGTCTTCTTCCCACAAGCCCACGGGAGAAGAATCAAACAAATGCCGGAAATGCATTTCTGACTCTTTCCATTTTCTCTTTGAAAACTGAATTTCGGTGATGTCTTCGATCACAATGAGCGAATAGCTTCCCCATTCGGGTTTAAGCGGGGCAACACGCACCTTAATACAGCCCGGCTCTCCCTCTTTTTTCCGGTACCAGTAAATCTTCTCAAAGCCATTGCTTGCTCCTTTAAGCACCTGCTGGTATTTATTGTTATCCGATTTAAGAATACGGGAGGGCACCACTTCTGCCATGCCTTTCTGCGACAAAAGAAATGCCTTTTCCTTACCTGTAATGCTGCAAAATGTTTTATTAACGTCTACAAAAAAGCCGGTAATATTATCTACCACTGCAAAACCGTCCCTGTCATTTTCAAATATTGCCTTATATATGTTTGCAGTTTCCAAATGAACACCCCTTGTTTTATCCGGCAGGCAATAAAACTGCCGGCCCAATTTTTCTGATCTAAAGATTTTAGTTGCGGCTGCAATATTAGCCATTTCAAAATAAAAATTCCGCCGGTTCCGGGCAACGGGCAGAACAAATCACCTGTTTTTTTTAAGCGGTCGTTGCTACAGTCATTTCATATTATTTTTTTTGATAAATACTTACATCATCAGGAGCCATTGCTTTTCTGTGCGCCCTGCCAATCCATTGTAAAAATAAAGGCTGACGGCCTCTTACCATCAACCAACATAAGGCAATACCGGCAACCTGTCCCGGACAGTCATAAGCTGATAGCCATACTGATAAAAATTTAAAGGGCTCTGTCATCCAGTTCTTCAACGCTCACTGGCTTCTTACAAAAATAAGAAAACTATAAGAATCCGGGCAAACAAAATACCCTGTAAAATCAGGGGATCCGTACATCTTTTTGTCAGACCGGAGCTGTGCGGCCAGCTTTTGCATATTCTTTATAAATGTTTCTTCCGTCTTTATATAGCTCAGGTACTTTAAAATGTCCTTTTGCCTTTGACACGCTGAGCATTTTAAATGCGAACATCAGCTCCGTTTCCGTCAAAATGCTTTTCAGCTTTGAAGGGAGCGGGAACTGCTTTTCTACTTTTGTTTCATCAGGCCGGATATGGAAAACAGCCCCTTACCAGCAGTTGTATGGGCTCCTTTCATCATTATTCCGTTTACAAACAACCTGCAGGCGCCACCTTTTACAGGTATCAGGCTTTTAAAGAATGCAAAGCCATTACTGGTTCCTTTTATACGGATATATCCTTTTTCTTTTTTTATTTTTTTACAACCCGGTCCGGCACATCAATACGCCCGTTAATGCCCGGTTTACAGATCTTTGCCCTAAACTCAAACAATTCATTCATTGTCCTGCAGGTTGTACATTCCGGAAGTATCAGCTTCCCGCTCTTTTTCATTGTCATCAGGCAGCAGTTCCAGTTCGGCTAGGTATTTTTCCGGGATGCTTTTATTCACTTTGGCTTCCAGGCTCCTGATCCGTTCAAAACGGCCGATGATCGTGTTGCCTTTCCGGGTCCCGTCTTTTAAATGATTCATGGCATCGCGATGCGCCCCTGCAGCCTGCTGCAATGCTTCTTCCACCCGGTCCATTTCACTAATAAACCGCACAAATTTATCATACAGCTCCCCGCATTGCCTGAATATCTCTTCCACGTTTTTGACCTGGTTCTCTTTTTGCCAGAGCAGCTTTACAATTTTCAGCGTAGCCACCAGGGTGGTAGGGGTTATTAACACAATTTTTCTTTTTAAGGCCTGGTTAAACAGATCGGGGCGCTGGTTCAGCGCCAGCGTAAGTGCTCCTTCCACCGGTGCAAAAAGGAAAACATAATCCGGAGCGTTCAGCCCGGCCAGCGACTGGTAGTTTTTGTCGGCCAGCTTTTCAATATGATCTGCAATGCTTTTTACATGCTGTTTTAAAAAAGCCTGCTTTTGTTCCGGGCTATCTGTATTAAAATAGCCCACATAGGCTGTGAGAGAAACCTTACTGTCAATGATAATATGTTTACCGTTCGGCAGCCTTAAGATAAAATCAGGGCGCAGGCTCCTGTCTGCCTCCTGGTCCCGGAATACCTCTTCCCGGGTATAATCAATGTATTTTTGCAGCCCTTCTGTTTCCAGGATCAGGTTCAGACGGTCTTCGCCCCAATTGCCCTGCATTTTTACTTCGGCCTTCAGCGCTGTTGCCAGGTTCCTGGCGTCATCACTCAGCTGTGCATTCAGCTTTTGCAGGGATTCGATCTCTTTTTTTAAAGATGTAACTTCCCGTATATCCTCCTTCCTGGTAGCTTCCACCTTTTCCCTGAACTGGTTCAGATCTGTTTTCAGAGGGTCAAGAAGCGTGGTCATTTCCTTCTTATTTTCAGTTACAAACAGCTTTTTCTTTTCTTCCAGCACTTCACCCGCCAGCGTTTTGAACTGTTCCTGAGCAAACCGGTGCAACTGCTCTACTTCGCTCCGGAACCATTCCATCTTTTCGGCCATTGCCCGCTCTTTTTCCGCACCTGCCGTAAGCGCTGTTTTTAATTCCAGGATCAGCGCGTCTTTGGCATCGACCACTGTTTTGGGAATCTTCTGTTCCGCTTCCCTTGTTAGCTGCAGCAGTTCCTCCTGTTGCCGGTGGCTTGCCTGCTCCTGCTCCCTCAGGCGTTCCTGCAGCTTTTCAATAGTACCCAGGTAGTGCGCTGCCAGTTCCCTGGGCACATAAGCATCCTGCACCTCTTCTTTTGAAAGTTTGGAAGCATTCTGTTGCATTAAGCTGCTTACCTGTTTTCGCAATTGCTCTGCCTCTTCGCAGGTAACAAACCCGCTCATCAGTTTCCACCGGGCAATGAAATAGCCGGTAATGATACCAATGCCGATCCCTGATAAAATATAAATCCCATCCATAATAAAAGCCGTCCTTTATTTACCTTTGGTTGATTACTAAAAGTAAAACAATTTTCTGTAAGAAACAGCATGCTGCTGAATGCTTCAGACGAATTCTTTATCCATACTAAAATGGGGGGTTGTATTTCTGTGATTTTAAAAATGAAAGCGCATTCCCCCTTTTCTTTTTTCATCAAATCATTTCTTCAATAATACCGCCATAATTCATTTTATTATTGTAACCATGTTTAGATGTTGCAGCAAACAGGGGCTGTATCAAAAGTTGCTTTAACAGCGGAATGTCGTTCTGAAGTTGTTTCAGAATCTATTGATAATTATATGTGATTTTTAGATACCGGATCAAGCCCGGTATGACAATAATGACTTTTGATACAGCCTGGGTATCATTGTTCTTTGCAGAACAGTATTGCTGTGAATATATAGCTGCTTTCCGGAATTCAGATCCGGATAAATTACAAAATAAATACCTCCGGCAAAAACTTTGCGGAAACCCCATCCAGAACGGGGTTTTCCCCGCTGAATACGCTAAATGCGCAGACATCTTTCATCATCAGCGGCGTTCCGAGAATCTGCGGGCATTCAACAAACAGCCCCTATAAAACAGCGCTATTCATTTTCACATCCGGGTTCATGATATAGGTAAGCAGGCTGTTATCGTCCAGCAGTTCCACCACCCGGAAGCCTTTATAATCTGTGCCCCAGTCGCCGCCAACATGCGCATCAAAAATAAAAGGGATCCCGTCCCGCTTTTTAATGCCATCCTCATCATGGTCGTGCCCGTTAAAAACCGCCCTTACATTCCTGTAGCGTTTCAGCAGGCTGATAAAATCAGGGCAGTCAATACCAAACTTTGTAAGCTTTGCCGGGTTGATATGAATAATAATGAACACGTTCTCTGAAGCCCTGTATTGCTGCAGTTGCTGTTCCATCCACGCCAGGTCCGGACAAATATATCCGCCTTTTTCATCAGAAGTGGCAGCAGCAAGGAACACGGTTCCGTTTACCACAAAATCATAGTTCACCGGGCTGTTCCAGATCGCCTCCCATTGCGCTGCCGTAACCCTGTCATGGTTTCCCGGTGTTACGTACCATTTCATGTTCAGCTGTTCAATCAATGCCTTTGCAGCAGGATAGTGCGCCGGATCATTATGCACAATATCCCCGTTCAGTACACAAAAATCAAACGCTTCTTCAGCATGCGCCCCGTTTATTTTATGGATCGCTGTGCTCAAAAAACGGTCAAACTCCGTTTTTTCCTGTCCGTAATGAATATCTGAAGCTATCGCAAAGCGCAGCCGTCTTTTCCTGTTGCAGACAGGGCCCAGATGCTCCTGCGCCTGCAGGAGCCTGCCGTTTGCCAGTAATAAAAATGCGGGAACCGCGCCCTTCAGAAAATCTTTCCGGTTCATAAAAACAGTATTTCAGCTAAAATTATAACATCTCCTGAAAGAAAAACCGCCTGCAGATCATGAAATCGTTAAGAAAAAATGCCCGGATGACGATTTTGCCGGACAAAAACAGTCAACTTGGCATTAAAGCCTCCTATTTTGTAAATGGATAAATATTTGATTACTTTTAATCCGATAATTATTAATTCATTGATTATGACATATAACTCAGAATTTGAAAAGTACGCGGTAAAGCATAAAGGTATTTCCAGCAATACGCTGCACAGCTATGGCAACCACCTGGTAACGGCTTTAACGCCCAACATCATAGAAGAAAGACCTATGAATGTTGCTGTAATGGATGTGTACAGCCGGTTAATGATGGATCGCATCATTTTTTTGGGCTACCCTATTAATGATGAAGTAGCCAATATTGTTACCGCCCAGCTGCTGTTCCTGGACAGTACAGACCGCACAAGAGACATCAATATGTATATTAACAGCCCCGGCGGCAGCGTGTATGCCGGATTGGGCGTTTATGATACGATGCAATATGTAACCCCGGATGTGGCCACTATTTGTATTGGTATGGCCGCCTCAATGTCCTGCGTGCTCCTAGGTGCCGGCACTCACGGCAAGCGGGCTGCGCTGAAACATGCGCGCATTATGATGCACCAGCCCAGCGGCGGTATCGGCGGTCAGGCCAGCGATATTGAAATTACGGTGAATGAGATCCGCAAGCTGAAAAAGGAATTGTATGAAATTGTAAATATACATACAGACAGGCCCATTGACCAGATCGAAAAAGACTTTGACCGCGATAAATGGATGACCGCAAGCGAAGCAAAGGAATATGGTTTTGTAGATGAGGTATTGCTGGTGAACAACAAAAAACAGAAAAAAGCGTAATTGTTAATTACAAACTAAATGAATACTATGATAGCTAATTTAAATTCAGATAAATGGCTGAATCCCCTCCGTTTCGATGGGGAGGGTGAAGAAGAGGAGCCCCAGGAAACCCCGGATAAAAGAGATGACCTGATGATGCTGAATAAGCGCCTGGAAAAGATGTTTTTTGATCAGCGGGCAGTGTACCTGTGGGGCGTTGTGGATGATAAAAGCGCGCGTGAAGTAACCACCAAACTGTTATTGCTGGATGCGGACAAGCCGGGAGAAACCATCAAGTTCTACATCAACAGCCCGGGAGGTGTGGTTACCAGCGGGATGGTGATCTATGATACCATGAAAATGATCAAAAGCCCGGTAAGCACTATTTGTATGGGTCTTGCAGCCTCTATGGGCAGTATTTTACTGAGCGGTGGTAAAAAAGGCAGCCGCTGTATTTTTCCACACGGCGAGGTAATGATCCACCAGCCCTCCCTGGGTGGTTTTATACGCGGGGTAAGCACCGACCTGGAAATACAGGCCAAACAAACCCAGCGGGTAAAACAGATTGGCGCCCAGATACTTGCAGCAAATTGTGGAAAAACAACAGAAGAGATCATGCGCGATTTTGACCGCGATTACTGGATGGATGCCAAAGAAGCGGTAGCCTATGGCATTGCAGATAAGATTGTTGATAAGTTGTAAGGCCGCAGATCATCATCATAATTTTAATATTCTTTAAACTTCAAAAATCGCTGTTTTGGCAGCGATTTTTTATATTTGTATCTTAAATTTTTAAGAAATTACTATGCCAGATAACGTATTAAAATGTTCATTTTGTGGCAGAAGCCGGGACGAGGTTGAAATACTGATCGCCGGTCAGGATGGGCATATCTGTGAAAACTGTGTAGAGCATGCACAGGAGATCATTAACCAGGAGCTCCATTATAAGGAAGATGCCCGGGTTTCCGGCGGCTTTAACCAGGCCGTAAAAAAGCCTATGGAAATCAAATCTTTCCTGGACGAATATGTGATCGGACAGAAAGATGCCAAAAAAGTGCTGGCGGTAGCCGTTTATAATCATTATAAAAGGCTGCAGCAAAGAAGCAGGGAAATTGACAATCATAATGAGGTTGAAATTGAAAAGAGCAACATTATTATGGTGGGTGAAACCGGTACCGGAAAAACCCTGCTGGCAAGAAGCATTGCCAAAATGCTGAATGTTCCGTTTGCAATTGTAGATGCCACCGTTTTTACAGAAGCAGGTTATGTGGGTGAAGATGTGGAAAGCATTCTTACCCGGCTCCTGCAGGTATGCAACTATGATGTGGAAGCAGCAGAACGCGGTATAGTTTATATTGATGAGCTGGATAAAATAGCCCGCAAAAGTGATAATCCCAGCATTACCCGCGATGTAAGCGGCGAAGGCGTACAGCAGGGATTGCTGAAACTGCTGGAAGGAACTGATGTGCTGGTACCCCCGCAGGGCGGGCGGAAGCACCCCGATCAGAAGCTGATTAAAGTAAATACGCAGAACATCCTGTTCATTTGCGGCGGTGCCTTTGACGGGGTGGATAAGATCATTGCCCGCAGGGTGCAAACCAATACCATCGGGTTTAATGTAGACAAAGAAGAACAGGAAGACATGAAGAAAAACCTGCTGCGTTTTGTAAATGCGCAGGATCTGAAAACATTCGGATTGATACCGGAGTTATTGGGCCGTTTGCCGGTAGTTACCCACCTGGATCCTTTGGATGCGCCCACATTGCGCGCCATCCTTACCGAGCCCAAGAATGCCCTGATGAAGCAATATAAAAAACTGTTTGAACTGGAAGGCATCGACCTGGTGGTAGAGCCGGAGGTGCTCGATTTTATGGTGGAAAAAGCAGTGGAATATAAATTAGGCGCCCGGGGCCTGCGCAGTATTTGTGAAAGCATCCTTACAGATGCTATGTATGAGCTGCCCTCCTCCCCTGAAACAAGATTTGTGCTTACAAAAGATTATGCCCGCCGGAAATTTGAAAAAAGCAAAATGGGGCTGGTCAAAGCAGCATAAGAAAAAGCCATTATATATTAAATTTGAAACCGTATGCAGGAATTGATTGATCAGCTGAAAAATGAAGCAGGCCTTAGCGATGAGCAGGCACAGAAAGCACTGGAAACTGTAAAAAAATATATTGTAGAAAAATTTCCGATGCTGGAAGGAGCAGTTGCCAACTTATTTGGCCAATCATAAAAAATAATTGTATTTTTTTAAACAAGAACAGGTTTTCCGAACCTGTTCTTTTATTTTTCATAATATTATTCTTTTTCTATATCTTCCCATAAAGATTAATATTATGCCGCACTGGAGTGACCATTATCTTTCTGCTTCCCGTTCTTACGATGAAATGCACCTCGAAGACGGCTCTGTAAGGGTGCCCTATGAAAAAGTGAACGATTATATCAAAAAATTCAATGCCGGCGCCTTCCGGGAAAAAGAAAAAATAGCAGGAGACCTGTTCCTGAACCGTGGCATTACTTTTACGGTATACAGCGAAAAAGAGGGCATTGAGCGGATATTCCCTTTTGACATCATTCCAAGGATCATCACTTCTTCCGAATGGGCCATTATTGAACAGGGCATCCGCCAGCGGTTAAAAGCACTGAATTGTTTCCTGAAAGATATATATCATGATCAGCAGATACTGAACGATGGCATCATTCCGGCCACCCTCATTGCCAGTTGCCCGCATTATAACAGGGATATTTACGGTATCCATGTGCCGCACGACATTTATGTGCACATTTCCGGTATCGACCTCATCCGCGATACCAATGGAACATTTTATGTACTGGAAGATAACCTGCGCACCCCCAGCGGTGTCAGTTATATGCTGGAAAACCGGGAGATCACCAAACGCATCTTCCCGGACCTGCTTTCCGGAAATAAAGTAAAAAGCATTTCAGACTACCCGATCCTGCTGCATAAGGTACTGGCGGATGTTGCTCCGCACAATATCAGTAATCCCACCATTGTGCTGCTGACCCCGGGCATTTACAACAGCGCTTACTATGAGCATACCTTCCTTGCCAAGTATATGGGAATAGAGCTGGTGGAAGGAAGGGACCTTGTGGTAAAAAATGACCATGTGTACATGAAATCCACAAGCGGTTTAAAACAGGTGGATGTGATTTACCGCAGGGTGGACGATGATTTCCTGGACCCGCTGATCTTCCGGCCGGACAGCACCCTTGGCGTAGCCGGTCTGACGAGCGTTTACAGGAAAGGCAATGTAAGCATTGCCAATGCCATAGGAAACGGGGTGGCAGACGACAAGGCCGTTTACAATTATGTTCCCCAAATGATCCGGTATTACCTGAATGAAGAACCGGTCTTACAAAATGTGCCTACGTACAGCATGGAAAATGAAGAAGAAAGGGCATATACCCTTTCCAATATCACCCGTATGGTGATCAAGAAAACCAATGAAAGCGGCGGGTACGGGCTGATGATGGGCGATAAGGCCACCGATGCGGAAATTGCGGATATTACAGCCGCCGTTACCGAAAGCCCGAGAAACTTCATCGCCCAGCCGATCATTTCCCTGAGCACGGCGCCCTGCTTTATAGACGGGCAATTGCAGGCACGTCATGTAGACCTCCGGCCCTATGCCCTTTGCGGGCCGCAAGGCATAGAAATAGTGCCCGGCGGCCTTACCCGCGTGGCACTAAGAGCCGGCAGCAAAGTAGTCAACTCCTCCCAGGGAGGTGGCAGTAAGGATACCTGGGTTTTAAGTGAAGAATAACTGATCATAATTTTTTAGAGGATATGTTAGCAAGGACCGCCGATAGTTTGTACTGGATGAGCCGTTATATGGAACGCGCTGATATTGTTTCAAGAACGCTGGCCAATGGATTTTACGCCAGCTATGATATAAGCAGCCGCCAGGTCTTTAACTGGAGTGCCCTGGTAAAGATCTTTTGTTACCGCACGGATGAGGAAATTGAAGCCATTGCAGCCAGCTCAGACAACGTGCTGCGGGAACTGCTGATCCGTGATAAGAACAATTCATTAAAGGAACTGGTTTTAAAAGCAAGGGAAAATGCAAGAGGCGCACAGGAGCACCTCACCAAGGAAGTGTGGGAGTCCATTAATGAAACCTATCATTCAACAGTGCACATCAACATTGAAAAAGTGATTGCCGATGGCGACCAGATGAACCTTATTTTACATAAAATTGATGAAAGCCTGATCTATTACGGTGTTTTTGAAAACACGATGCCCCGCGGGCAGGGATGGAATTTTATGAACCTCGGCAGATTTGTGGAGCGCAGTATGCAGACGCTGAATTTTGCGGAAGCAAAGTTTGCCGCCTTCAACAACAACGACCCGGAATGCCTGAGCATCCTTTACTGGAAAAACCTGCTGCTGAACCTGAGCGGGTATGAGCTTTACCTGAAAAGCTATCGCGGTGAAAACCACATGCAGAACATTACAGACATGATTTTCCTGAAGAATATTTTTCCAAGAAGCATTACCTATAGCTTTGGTAAAATACAGCTGTATATAAGGAATATCTTAAAAGAGAATAACCATCCTAATAACCCCTTAATAGAGCGGAAGACCGGTGCGCTGTTTTCAAAAATTGCCTATACAGATCTGCAGGGCATCCGGGAAAAAGGAGTACTCGCCTTTATTGAAGAACTGAAATCCGATCTTTACCAGTTAAGCCAGCTCATAGGGCAAAGTTTCTTTTCTTATTATTAAATCCAGAACACGTTGTAAATGCCTACATATAATATAAGACATATTACCCAGTACCTGTATGACGCACCTGTTATTGACAGTGTAACCCAGGTAAAAATTTATCCCTTTCACGGGAACGATCAGAACGTTATTCAGCAGGAAGTTGCCATTACAGGCGATCCTCCGCTGAATTTATTCATTGATTACTGGGGCAACCGGGTAGCTGTATTTACTATAACAGAGCCGCATTATACCGTAAAAATAGACAGTAAAATAGTGGTGCATACAGAATTGCCATCGCTGCGGCTGATGAAGCCGCTGCCGGAAATAATGCGGCTGGATTATACCCAACCCTTCCTGATCGGCTCCAATGATATCATTAACGATATCCTGTCCCGCGCACCGGTAAATGCGCACAAGCGTACCCTGGTAGAATGGTGCAGCCAGTATGTCTATCATCATTTTAAATACGAAAAAGGGGTTACCACTATAGAAACCACCATTGATGAAATCCTGCAGCACCAGCGCGGGGTATGCCAGGACTTTGCGCACCTGCTGCTGCACCTTTTAAGAACGCTGGGCATTACCTGCCGGTATGTAAGCGGCTATATTTGCCCCAACCGGAACGGCATGCGCGGCCAGGGCGCCACCCATGCCTGGGTGGAAGCCTGGGTGGATGAATATGGCTGGCATGGCATTGACCCTACCAATAATATGTGGGTGGCGGATGCACATGTAAAGCTGGCCGTAGGAAGGCATTTTAATGATTGCTCTCCAGTAAAAGGGTCCTTTAAGGGCATTGCCAATCAAAGCATGAACGTGTATGTTAGCGTAGGGTATGAAGACGGTCATACCATTGAAGACAATAACGAAGTGGAAATGCACCAGCAGAAAGTGCAGACGCCCGCCTTTATTCCCGAACAGTTTCATATACAGCAGCAGCAATAAAATACCCGCTTTATGGATGATTACCAGCAACCCGGGAGTTGATACCTGCATAGCCGCCGCGCAACCTTTGTTCCGCCTGTATTGGCCCATTTCAGGAAAATAGTGCATACCGCCTGCCCCGGTGCTTAAGAAACCATCAAACGGGGCTTTCCGAACTTCAGCTACCGGGAAAAAATCCTGTGCAGCATGGCTGCTTTTAAACAGCACGGCTCTTGGCTCCTGTGAGCCCCCTGTCAAAAATGCTGCCCTGTACTGATGGCCATCGGGCTGAGCACTGGTTACAGTGCTGCACAATTATATGCCTGTTAAAACTAATTAACTGTTGCTGCCTGCAATTATTTTTTACAAAAAGAGTCATACTGTAAAACAGGTTTATATATATGGCCCAACAATGGATTCCCGCAGTAGTACTGGCTATAATGCTTGCCGCATGTTCCGGCAGTAAAAAGATAATGCCCGCGGAAGCGCTGCATATGGATGCAGCCACCACACAGGCTTATCCCTCCCGGTTTTATGACGACAAAACGCATATCCGGTACGATTTCCGGAATGATGATAAAAACCTTTACGTGATACTGGAAACGGATAATGCCGCTGCAAAGATGCGGATATTGCGGGAAGGGGTGAAAGTCTATTTCAGCCCTTCGGGCTCAAAAGATGCCACAAGGTATGTTCAGTACCCGTATAACAATCCTGATCGTTCCGACAGCCATCGGGACCGTGGCAGCCTGCCGGGGCATCCCGGCGATACAACCACAGGCGGCAGGCGCCCGTTCTATCAGCAACAGCCGGATGACGAGCGCAATTATACTTCGTTCTACAAACAGGCAGCGCTTACTGACAATGGAAAAGCACAGTTGCTGGATGTAAACAGCACGGCTCCCGGCTCCCTTCATTTTTCGGCCACCAGCGATGCCAGTGGCTTCTTCAGGTACGTGGTCACTATTCCCAGAAGCCTGCTGGCCGTTAATAAGAACAATACGGTTATCGGCATCAGCATTGCCGAGCTGAAAAGACCCGGCGGGGAATCCGCCGTGCATGGAACAGCGCATACCCGCGTCAGCGCAGGAGGCGGTGGCATGCGGGGTGGTGGCATGGGAGGAGGAATGCATGGCATGCGGGGTGGCGGCATGCATGGAGGAGGAATGAGAGGCGGCGGAGCCGGTAACGGAGAAGGCAATTACAGCCATGAAGACGCCGGCGGTAAGATCGACTGGTGGTATAAGGTGGCGCTGGTATCCTGAGCCTATATCTCACTGAAGACGTCACCCCGGGTCTGTTCTCAGAGCTCACTCTGGACGTCATCCCGGACCTGTTCCGTGTCATCCCGGGCCTGTTCCGTGTCATCCCGGACGTGTTCCGGGATCTGTTAGCTGTATTCATTCCCATAGATGCTGAAACAAGTAGATGCTGAAACAAGTTCAGCACGACATCCGTAACGGAATGTCATCCCGGACTCGTCTCGGGATCACACAAACCATTCGTCAGAAAGGTCCTTCATATCAGGATTCTGCGTTTTGATCAGGTTTAGCTTCCACTCCCTGTGCCATCTTTTTAGTTGTTTTTCACGTGCTATCGCATTTCTGATATCAGAAAATTCTTCAAAATATACCAGGTAATAACATCGGTAGCGGGAAGTAAATCCCTTCTGCTCTCCACTTTTGTGCTCGCTCATCCTGCGTACAATATCGTTAGTAACACCGGTGTACAAAACGGTTCTTAAGTAATTGGAAACGATGTAAACAGTATAATGGTGTTCATTCATATGGTTTATTAACAGGCACTGCAAATGTACGAATTCATCTGCTGAAACAGGCAGTGCTGAAACAAGTTCCAACAGATGCTGAAACAAGTAGATGCTGAAACAAGTTCAGCACGACATCCGTAACGGAATGTCACCCCGGACCTGTTCCGTGTCATCCCGGGCTTGTTCCGTGTCATCCCGGACTTGTTCCGTGTCATCCCGGACTTGTTCCGGGATCTGTTTTAAAATGAGGCGGCAGATATGCGTTCCAATAGATGCTGAAACAGGCAGATGCTGAAACAAGCTCCAACAGATGCTGAAACAAGTAGATGCTGAAACAAGTTCAGCAGGACATCCGTAACGGAATGTCACCCTGCCCCGAATGTTCGGGGCAGGGTCTGCTTCAGGGTCAGAGCCCCGCCATCAGCTCATCAAGCCGCGCTTCGTGCGCCGGGCTTACCGGCACTACAGGCAACCGCATGGTATTTTTGCAATAGCCCATTTTGCTCAGCACGTATTTTACACCGGAAGGGCTGCCTTCCTTAAACAGCGCATCCACCATATCCAGGTATTTTAAATGAATGGGCAATGCCTCTTCAAATTTTCCGGCCAGGCAAAGACGCACCATATCCGAATAGTCTTTCGGGTAAGCGTTCGCAATTACGGAGATCAGGCCTTTTGCCCCGCAGGCAATCATGGGCAGGGTAATGGCATCATCACCACTGATCAGCATAAAATCATCCGGTTTGTTTTTCATGATCCGGTTGATCTGCTCAAAACTGCCGGAAGCTTCTTTGGTGGCAAAAATATTTTTACAGTCGTGCGCAATGCGCAGGGTCGTTTCCACAGAAACGCTCATGCCGGTACGCCCCGGTACATTATACATAATAATGGGAAGCGGTGCGGCGTCATTCAGCGCCTTATAATGCTGGTAAATGCCCTCCTGCCGGGGCTTATTATAATACGGCGACACGGATAGGAGCGCATCAAAGCCATCCAGCCGCATCTTTTTAAAAGCTTCCAGCACCTCGGCGGTATCGTTTCCACCAACCCCTGCCACCAGGGGCACCCGGCCCGCAGTGGCCTTCTTTACAAAATCAAACACCTCCTGCTCTTCCTCACGCGTTTGCGTGGCGCTTTCGCCGGTAGTGCCCACAGCCACCAGGTATTCCACCTTATTTTCAATCCAGAAATTAATTAAATTTTCAAAGCTGGCCCAGTCAATAGAACGGTCCTCATGAAACGGCGTTACAATCGCAATCCCCGTTCCTGTAAATTTTTGTTGAAGTGACATTTATGTTTGAGATTTCAGAGTTGAGATATCAGTTTTCAGCTATCAGTATTGAGTGGTCAGGAATCAGTTGATCAGTCAAAATCAGAGGGCACCAGCGTTTATTTCCTATTCATTTTTCACTATTGACCAACATTGGCCGCAGACGTATGGGTTGTATCCCCCTATTCCCTGCTTGCTACTCCCTGCTCCCTATTTATATTCCTGCCAGAACCCCATTTTGGAAAATTTCTCAATACGGTCGTTAATGCGTTTTTGAGGGTCCAGGGGTTTCAGTTCGTTCAGGGTGGCGATCAATTGCCGCTTCAGGTTTTCCGCGGCAACTTTATAATCCCAGTGCGCGCCACCGTCCGGCTCCGGTATAATGCCATCGATCAGGCCGAATTCCTTCATTTTAGCGGAAGTCAGCTTTAGCTGCTCGGCCGCCTTCATCTTATAATCCCAGCTTCTCCACAGGATCGTAGAACAGTTCTCCGGCGAAATAACGGTATACCAGGTATTTTCCATCATAAATACCCGGTCGCCCACGCCTATTCCCAGAGCGCCGCCACTGGCGCCTTCCCCAATGATCACGCAGATCACCGGCACCTTCAGGCGGATCATTTCATAAATATTCCGTGCAATGGCCTCTCCCTGTCCTCTCTCCTCCGCTTCCAGGCCGGGGTAAGCCCCCGGGGTATCAATTAAGGTAATAACCGGTTTGTTAAATTTTTCCGCCAGCTTCATCAGGCGCAGCGCCTTCCGGTACCCCTCCGGGTTGGCCATACCAAAATTGCGCAGTTGCCGTTTTTTGGTATTAGAGCCCTTCTGCTGGCCAATGATCATTACGGTTTGTCCGCCTAATGTAGCAAAACCGCCCACCATTGCCTTATCATCCCGCACGTTCCGGTCGCCATAGAGCTCCACGTAATTCTCAGTCATCAGCTCTATGTATTTATGGGTATAGGGCCGGTCCGGGTGGCGGCTCAGCTGCACGCGCTGCCAGTCTGTAAGGTGCCGGGTAATATCCCTCCGGGTCTCCACAACTTTTTGTTCCAGTTGCTCCACCTGGCCGGAAAGGTCGATCTGGGTCTTCCCCGCGCGCTCCTTTGTCAATTCAATCTCTTCGATCAGGTCCTTAATGGGCTTCTCAAAATCTAAAAACTGTCTAACCGGGTCTTGTGGCATAATTTTTTCTTATTACGGGTCGAAATTAAGCATTTATTAAATAGATGGGTGCGTTTGGAAATAAAACGTTGAAAAGTAGTGGCGGAAAATCTGTCTGACCGGGTTGTCCGGGCGGGAATAGATGCTGAAATAAGTTCCAATAGATGCTGAAACAAGTAGATGCTGAAGCAAGTAGATGCTGAAACAAGTTCAGCACGACATCCGTAACGGAATGTCATCCCGGACCTGTTCCGGGATCTGTTTTAAAGTGAGGCGGCAGATATGCGTTCCAACAGATGCCGAAACAATTCCGAACTATCGGAACGGCATGACAAAAGAAAGATTGATTTTCAAAACAATAACACATCTGTCATTGGCCTTTAGCCCGGGATCTGTTGTAATCAGGATAAATAAAATAGTAGCCTTTTAATAAATTCAAAATCTTTTCTTAATCTTGCAGCGTATCTTTGCAGACATTTATTCTCGAAACCATTGATTTTTATGAAAATACATACGTCCGTCCCCATCCGGGCCTTCCAGAAAGGGGTTTTTGCGCCCTTTCTTTTTGCCATTTTATTAATGGCCTCCTGTAGTACGCCGCGAAACCTGGTCTATTTCAGCAACCTGCCAAAGGATGGCGATACCAGCGAGATCGTTAATAAAATGACGCCCAGAATTGAAAAAGGCGATATCCTGGGTATTTCCATTACGACCTTAAACCCGGAATACAATCAATTGTTCAGCTCCGGCGCCGTAAACCAGAACCTGGCCACCGTTCAGGGCACCACTCCTAATACGGTAAACACGTTTAATAATGCCAATTTTGACGCTACCCGTAATGGCTACCCCGTAGATGAGAACGGCCAGGTAAACCTGCCCATATTGGGCAAGGTGGATGTGGCAGGGCTTACCCGTAAGGAAGCACAGGACAAGATCACTGCGGAAGTAGCCAAAACCGCCAAAGAACCTATTGTCAATGTAAAATTCCTCAACTATAAAGTAACCGTGATCGGGGAAGTAGCCCGCCCCGGCTCCTTTACCATACCGGACGACCGGGTGAATGTGCTGGAAGCCCTGGGCATGGCGGGCGATATGACTCCTTATGCCATCCGGGAAAATGTGCTGGTCATCCGGGAAAAAAACGGCGCCCGTACTATGGAACGTTTAAACCTCACGGATAAGAACGTATTTCAATCTCCGTATTTCTACCTTCAGCAGAATGATGTGGTCTATGTACAGCCCGAAAACAAACTAAAAGCCCGCCAGGCAGACGCCAGTAATTACCGCTGGATTCCGATTGCAACGGCCGGTATTTCAGCAGTTGCTGTGCTTTTGGCCGCCTTGCTTCGAAATTAAATTTATATAACTTCAGATCGCACTTAAGTAGTTACAACGATAAATAAGTAATTACGAGCAACAAACCATAAACATTAAATTGAGCTTTATAATGAACGAAGAATCGATTATCTCTAATGAACAACCGAAGGAATTAAATTTACGGGCAGAGCTCACCCGTTATACCCGCAACTGGTACTGGTTTGCACTAGGGGTACTGATTTGCCTTATCCTGGCTTTTTTATATTTGCGTTATACGACTCCGGTATACCAGACAAGTGCCGAGTTGCTGGTCAAAGATGATAAAAAAGGAGGTGGTGGTGCTGCGGATGCCATGCAGATGTTCCAGGACCTGGATATTTTTAATACTACCAAGAGCGTGGATAATGAAGTACGGGTCTTAAAAAGTAAAAGCCTGTTGCAAAGAGCAATGCGGCAATTACCAGGTTTACAACCTACCCAGCTGGTTCAAGGGAATATACGTACTTCTGAGGCTTATGGAGAAAATAGGCCTTTTATAATCCAGATCGATACATTATATGAAGATTCACTTTTAAAAAAAGGAGTTGGAAACTATACTATTTCTGTAAATAAAGAGCATACAGGATTTACATTAACGCAAGAAATCGATAATAAGACCCAATATTTCCGATTCGGGCAAAAAATACAAACACTTTTTGGCAGTTTTAGCATCAATCCTAATCCACGGTTCCGGTTTTCTGGGGACGAGATCCTACTCCGCTTCAATAATATTAAGGAATATGCGGCAGATTATGCTAAAAATATGTCTATCGATGTAAGTGATCAACAAACCAGTACCATTATTATCACTGTCAAAGATCCCGTTTCACAGAAGGCTATTGATATTATTAACAAGTTGATCGAGGTGTATAACCAGGATGCCATTGATGATAAAAATATTGTTTCACGAAATACGGTAGCCTTTATCGATGACCGGTTGCGTACGCTCGTGGGCGAACTTTCCGGAGTGGAAAAAAAAGTATCGGAGTTTAAAGAAAAGAACCAAATCACCGATGTTACTTCAGATATCAACGCCTATATGACCCAGACCCAGGGGCTCTACCAGAAACTGGAAGACGCCAAGCTGCAGGCCAATATACTCAGCTCCCTGCAGACCTATATCAGCAAGCCTGGCAATGAGCATACCTTGGTACCTACCTCCCTCGGCATCCAGGACCCAACTCTGAATGGACTCATCCAGAGTTTTAACGACCTGCAGTTAAAACGCCAGCAAACCCTGGCCACGGTGGAGCCGGATAATATCCTGGTGCAGAATATTGACAAAAGCATCAATACCGTGCGCAAAAGCATTTCCGAGAATATCCGCAACCTGCAAAAGGGGGTGAATGTGACCCAGGGGCTGATCAACCAGGATTATGGGCAGTTCCAGTCAAAGATCAAAACCGTTCCGGCGGTGGAACGGCAATTGCTGGAGATACAGCGGGAACAGGGCATCAAGCAAACCATTTACCAGTATCTGTTGCAGAAAAAAGAGGAATCACTGATCTCCCTGGCTGCTACGGTATCCAATTCCCGGATTATTGATGATACTGCTGCTGATGATAAACCGGTATCACCTAAAAGAATGCTGGTATACTTGGGAGCCCTGGTTGCTGGACTACTGATTCCCTTTGGTATTATGTATATAATAGACTTACTAAATGATAAAGTTCGCTTACAAAAAGATATTCTTTCCCGTACCAATATCCCCATACTGGGTGAAATTATGCATGCTCAGTCCGATGAGGAACTGGTGGTAAAAGAGAACACCCGCACTCCGATTTCTGAAATGTTCCGGCTGATCCGCAGCAATCTCAAATTTGCCACATCAGGTAAGGAGGATAAAGTCATTCTGACCACTTCCAGTATGAGCGGCGAGGGCAAGACCTTTTTCTGTACCAACCTGGGGGCTAGCTTAGTTTTGAGCGGTAAAAAAGTAGTGCTGCTGGAATTTGATCTCCGCAAACCAAAATTATTAAAAGGTTTGCATATCACCGCTGCTAAGGGCATTTCGAACTTCGTAATTGACAAAAATCTGAGACCTGCAGACCTGGTGCAGCCGGTAAAGGAGCTTAATGGTATGTATGTCATCGGTGCCGGACCTATTCCTCCCAATCCTTCCGAATTGCTGTTAAGCGACCGGATCGGGGAACTGATCAACAGCCTTAAACAGGAATATGATCATATTATTATAGACTGTCCTCCTGTGGGCCAGGTGTCAGATGCCTTTACCCTGGGCGCCTTTGCTGATATCAGCGCTTATGTAGTGCGTTATAATTATACCTTTAAAGAGCAGTTGAATATTGTGCAGGATATTTATACCAACAAAAAACTCAATAACCTCATGATCGTGCTCAATGATGCTAAGCCTAAAAATTCTTACGGGTATGGGTATGGATACGGATATGGATATGGATACGCTAGTGATAGTCTCAAAAAGAGAACCTTGAAACAAAGAATTAAAAAGCTATTTAAGCAATAAATAAGGCAGAACAAGTATGAGTAAAAAACAAATTTTAGTCACCGGTGGCGCTGGATTTATTGGCTCTAATCTAACCGAGTATTTCTTAAATAAGAGGGGGTATACCGTACGGGTATTGGATAATTTTTCCACCGGTCACCGTCTCAATATTGAGCCTTTTTTAACCAACCCCGATTTTGAATTGCTGGAAGGTGATATCCGGAACCCGGATACCTGCCAGCAGGCGGTAAAGGGCTGTCATTATGTGCTGCACCAGGCCGCCCTGGGCTCCGTACCTCGTTCCATCAAAGACCCGATCACTACCAATGAGGTCAATATTTCCGGGTTCCTGAATATGCTGGTAGCGGCCCGGGATGCGGGCGTGCAGCGTTTTGTATACGCCGCCAGTTCTTCTACCTATGGCGATTCGGCATCTCTCCCCAAGGTAGAGGACAAAATCGGGAAGCCGCTTTCTCCCTATGCCATAACCAAGTATGTAAACGAGCTTTATGCCGATATTTTCAGCCGTACCTATGGGCTGCCCACCATTGGCCTGCGCTATTTTAATGTATTTGGCCGCCGGCAGGACCCTAACGGGGCCTATGCCGCGGTGATCCCGCTTTTTGTAAAGAAACTGATGAATCATGAAAGCCCGGTGATCAATGGTACCGGCGATTACTCAAGGGATTTCACTTATATCGACAATGTGATCCAGATGAATGAACGGGCCATGCTGACTGAGAGCCCGGAAGCAGTAAATACCATATATAATACTGCCGTGGGCGACCGTACCACATTGAATCAACTGGTAGCGCTTTTAAAAGAATACCTGTCAGCCTATGATCCAGCCATCAGCCAGGTAGCCGTCATCCGCGGCCCGGAGCGGGCAGGCGATATTCCTCATTCGCAAGCTAGCATTGAAAAAGCTAAATCTTTATTAAGTTATGCACCTTCTCACCATTTTGCAGATGGTTTAAAATTAGCAGTAGAATGGTATTGGAACAATCTTTAATTCCATATATGTAATGTGTAATGAAATTTAGGGAAGATATCCAAGGTATTAGAGCTTTCGCAGTCCTTTTAGTATTTCTGTTTCATATTAGTCCTCATCTCCTGTCTGGGGGGTTTATTGGTGTAGACATTTTTTTTGTTATATCCGGTTATCTTATATCAGGGATAATATTACATAAAAAACAAAAACATTCTTTCAAATATTTAGACTTTTATTTAAGCCGGTTTAAGCGGATTGTTCCTGTATTTTACTGTTTTTTATTGATTATTTTTAGTGTTGGAGCCATTATATATCTCAACCGAGATATGCAGTCTCTACGACTTAATGTTTTTTGGGCTGCTATTTTCAATTCTAACTATTATCTATCGACTTTAGATACTTATTTTGGCGCTACAAGTAGTGAAAATCCACTATTACATACATGGACACTGGCAGTTGAAATGCAGTTTTATTTTATATTGCCATTGGGTTTAATGTTAATTAAAAGGAAATCAAATCTTCAACTATTCGTACTCCTTCTTATAGTTAGCTTAACTGCATATTCATATTACAATAGCACATACTTAAACAATAAGGATGGAATGTATTATTCTTTATTGGCCAGGATACCTGAATTCTTAATTGGCACTTTGATTGTGGTAAATGAAAAATATTTACGTTTAAAAATAAAAAACTCAAATTTAACTTCTTTGTTAAGTATAGTAGTTTTACTTTTTTGTGCTATTACATTTAATGAAGAAAGCAATTTTCCTGGAATCCTTGTATTAGCACCATGCATAGCCACATCTTTATTATTATTATCTCAAAATAGTTTTATCAATCAGAAAATATTAAGTTCTAAATTTTTTGTTCATATTGGAGAACTTTCCTATTCTATATATTTATGGCATTGGCCTATAATGGCATACTTTCGGTATTACAACTATGATACCACTTTTACACTGTTTGAAATCCTAATTATAATATCGCTTACTTATATCCTATCCTATTTATCCTATCTTTTTATAGAAAAGCCATATAGGAAATCATCAACAAAAAAATTCTTAACCCTAGTTTCATGTAATGCAGCCCTTTTATGTGGCTTATTTTTTATTATTCCACCAATTAATAAAAGGGTAATCAAGATCCCTGATAATTTTTCCAGACCTATCTTCGGTTTGAAATCTCACGCACAGAATTTTGAGAAGGTTGATTTTTTAGGAGACACTTCTAAACCGTACGACTCTCTTTTATTAATTGGAGATAGTCATGCTTTAGTATATAAAAGTGTGTTAAATAATATAGGGGAACTTTATAAATTTAATTTTCGCACAGTAACGAATAATACCTACCCCAATATACCTGGAATTGAAAAAAAGGATTTTCCTGATGTACGTTATTATAACCAGTATCTTAAGTTGATCCAACCAACTTCAATTGAATTAAAAAATGCGCATTTAATAATAATAGCATCTATATGGCTGGAACGTATACATTCTTTACCCGGCTCATTCGAATCTTTAGTTACTAATCTTAGGAAAGATCAAAAAGTTATTATTTTAAGTGATTTTCCTGTTTTAGATAAAGATCCTATTAGAGTTAACAGGAATTATTTAAAGGATAGTAGAAAAAAGAATATTTATGACGTAAAGATTAATATGGCTCCGGCCTGGCTTGAAAATTTAAAAAATAAGTATAAAAATATCTATTTTTTAGATTTAGACTATAATGCGTTTAGAGATGATATTCCTTTTGTAAATGATACAGTAATGTATTATGATAGAGATCATTTAAATCTTTTTGGTACTAAAATTCTATCACAAAGAATTGGAAAGGATTTTATGAATAAGTTGAGACAAATACAATCAAAATAGTTTAATATGAAAAAAAATATTGCAGTAATAGGATTAGGATACGTTGGTCTCCCTCTAGCTCGTTTATTTGCTACAAAATATCCAGTTGTGGGATTCGATATCAATAAGAACCGGATAAGCGAACTTAACAATGGCCATGATCATACCCTAGAGGTAGAAGATTCAGTTTTAAAATCGGTATTAAAGAGTAGTCCTTCTTTTAAACAGACCGGGCTCTATTGCTCTACTGACTTGAATGATATTATGGATGCCAATATTTACATTGTCACTGTGCCAACCCCGGTAGATAAAAATAACCGGCCGGACCTCACCCCTCTTTATAAAGCCAGTGAAACAGTAGGAAAGGTCTTAAAAAAAGGAGACATAGTCATCTATGAATCTACAGTATATCCAGGAGTAACAGAGGAGGAATGTGTGCCGGTGCTGGAAAAAGTATCTGGTCTAAAATTCAATAAAGATTTCTACGCAGGTTACTCTCCCGAACGTATCAATCCTGGTGATAAAGAACATACAGTGGAAAAAATAATGAAAGTGACATCTGGTAGCACCCCTGAAATTGGGGTTATAGTTAATGATCTATATAAATCAGTGATTACCGCCGGAACACACCTTGCTCCCACGATTAAAGTTGCAGAAGCTGCAAAGGTAATTGAGAATTCCCAACGGGATATTAACATTGCATTTGTAAATGAATTAGCAAAAATTTTTAATCTCCTTAATATCGACACTCATGCTGTATTAGAAGCAGCTGGAACCAAATGGAACTTTTTGGCGTTCAGACCTGGGCTCGTTGGAGGACACTGTATAGGGGTTGACCCTTACTATTTAGCACAAAAAGCGCAGGAACAAGGTTATCATCCAGAAATTATTCTGGCAGGTCGTCGTTTGAATGATTCTATGGGAGAATATATAGCCTCACAAGTAGTAAAAGCGATGATTAAAAAAGGAATTAACGTTAATGGGTCAGACGTTTTGATGCTGGGAATTACTTTTAAAGAAAACTGCCCGGATGTAAGAAATACAAAAATTGTAGATGTTATAAAAGCCTTAATCAACTATGGAATAAACGTGGAAATTCACGACCCTTGGGCCAATATTACAGAAGTTAAGCACGAATATAATATTGATTGTTTAAGTGAATTACCTAAGAAATCCTTTGATGCGGTTGTTCTGGGAGTTGCTCATCAAGAGTTCTTAACCATGGACATAGAAAAATTGAAAAAGAAAAATGGAATAATTTATGATGTAAAAGGACAATTAAAGAATGCAAGCGTTGATATGAAACTATAATAAAGTAATTACAAATAAATTAAAATAAGCATTCGACTATTAATGATTAAAACTGTATATTCTTTTCGCAAGAACATTAAGGACAGAGCTTTTGCTCAGACCTCTTATTTACTGATTTCAACAGTACTGGGTATTATTTTAGGAGTAATCTCGACCTCTTTACTGACTCGGGTTCTAGGAAAGGAACAATATGGAAATTATGCACTAATTTTCAATATTTTTAGTTTTTGCCAGATAATTTTTAGTTTTGGAGTATTTCATTCAATATCCCGATTAGTTGCAATTACAAATGATCCCAAGAAAGTTCGTGGGTATTATTTAGCAGGGTGTTTTTTAGTGCTATTACTTTTTGTTATTATGTCGATAGCACTAATTTTTTATGCGTATTTCTCAAAAAGTATTGCTAAAAGTAATTTAACTGGAATTTTGTTGATCTCTATTCCACTTTCGTGGGTATATCTTTTAACAAATCTTAATGAAAGCTTTCTTCAAGGAGACAATAAAATCAACTTATTGTCAATGTCTAGATTTCTTCCAAAGGTTTATTTTACTCTTACTTTAGCTATTGTTTATTTTTGTTCCTTGCGGGCTGACTTAATTTCAATGATCTTAATAAATTATTTTACTTTTATATTAGCATATGCTTATATTTTTATTAAGACAAAGCCCACGAAAAGCAATTTCAAAAGGAGGCTATTAGAAATTTTTTCGGCAACCAAACGATTCGGTTTTGATATTTATTTTGGCGCTTTAGTAGCATCTGGAAGTGGAAGCTTATCTGGGATTCTGATAAGTCAATTTGGAGTTAATAATATTGAGGTAGGCTATTATACATTAGCCACCTTTTTGTCATCGCCTTTAACATTAGTTCCCAATATAATAGCTACCGTGCAATTTAAAAGCTTTTCAAAAAGCAATAAGATTAGTAGGAATTTAACATTAACAATGTTAGGTATCAGTTTATCTCTTTTTATTGCAATAGTCCTCTCAGCAAAATTTGTTATCCTATTAGTATTTGGAAAAGATTTTATTAATGCAATTGACATATTAAAATATTTATCAATTGGCTACGTACTATATGGCATTGGCGACTACTATAATAGGTTCTTATTAGCAAAAGGAAAAGGAAAAGAATTAAGAAATGCATCATTTTATGTAGGAATCACCTTGTTAATTGCAAATGTTGCCTTCATTAAACTATTTGGTGGGCAGGGGGCGGCAATTGCAAGAATTGTCTCGGGATTAATGTATACTTTCGTAATTCTATACTATTATAAACGAGAAACAAATACATGATTATAAATTTTATAATAATAACGCTATTTATTTTGTGTATTTTGTTTCCAAAATCCAAATTCATTGCATTTATTGCTTTCTTATTTATGTGGCAGCTTTGGGGATGGAATAGTTGGAATGGTGATTATAATAGCTATAGACTACTTTATGAGACAATTGGAAGGTTCGGAATTTCCAGCAGTGATATAGAAGTAGGTTATGCATTCATGAATAAAATAAGTTATAATCTTGGGCTGTCTTTTCAAAACTTTATGGGTGTTTTTTCTTTTATAGTTTTGGGATTAACATATCTATTTATTTCCAGATCGCCATATCCTGCAATTCTCGCAATGCTCTATTTCCTTATTTTTATTATGGAATTCGTATTTATGCGCAACTATATGGCTGATACTTTCTTTTTATTATTCTTAGGAGTTGTGATGGGTTCGGCAAAACAGAAAAAAATTAAATCTTTTTTCCTTTTAGGTTTAGCATTACTGTTTCATAACACTGCTATCGTTTATTTTGCTTTTTTGATAGTATTTATTGATAAGATTAAGCCCAGAAAGCTCTTTTATATTGTCGCTTCCGTTGTGTTGGTTCTTTTTACTTCTCTAACTTTCTTTCTTTCTTTTATTAGTAGCACCACCATTAATTCAAAAATAGCTTATTATTATACTGATGCAAGCCCCATCGGGCCAGCTATAGGGCATTTATTAATCGTATCATCACTAGCATTCTTCATTTCATATTCAAAAAAATATCTATCATCCCTACCTGCTAAAGTTCAAGAAAATACAACTTTGTTTACAAAAGTTAACATAATTTCCTTAATCTATATTCCACTGTACTTTTTTCTTCCTAATTTCAGTAGGTTCTTTAAGGTGTTGTTTGTAATAAATCTATTTTATATTCTATATCTAATTTTCTTTTATCAAAGACGGAATTATAGATCTATGTTAGTAACGATACTGGTTGCTGTTTATCTAATTATTATATATCAATTCTCTTATAGCACACTTGATTATACCTATTACCCTTTAATCAATTCGAATTTAATTTATAGCGATATATGAAATTCGCAATGATAGCATCCCATTATGTTCCTATAAGAGATGCATCTTCTCTAAGGATTCATAGCTATTGTAAATCACTGGCAGAGGCTGGTCATCAAGTCAGTGTTTTAATTGTCTATCCTTCTCTAACTGACATACCAAAATCAGGAAATTTCGAAGGAGTCAATTATCATTATATTTCTCCCAAAAGCTATTATACAAGAAATATACTTTACAAATTTTTTTATAGGTTATCTGGATTGCTTTTTATTCGAAAATTTACTAGGAAAAATAAAATTGACGCCATCTTATCTTATCATGATAATATTCTCACAAACTGTTTTCTGAAATTCTTTGTGTCATTTACGTCTGTTCCATATATAATTGATAAAACAGAATATCCATATGGATATTTCAATAAATCATGGCTTCAAAAAAAAATAATCGATTTTAATTTGCGGTTATTTAGTGGAATTATTGTCATCACCAAAGAGTTAAAAACATTCTATTCAAGGTTTTCTAGTAGTATATTTTTATTACCCATGACAATCGCGCCTGATCGATTTCAAGGTATTAGTAAAACTCCTAGCCCTTACCCATATATAGCTTTAACATTCGGAACTCATAATAGAGATGGATTGTTTGAAAGTGTAATTGCATATAACAGCTATTGCAAACTTATACAAGATAGCCCATTCTTATTATACTTAGTAGGTGATTTTGAGAAACTCTGTGAAAAATTTCCAGCTTGTTTGGGAATAAGAACATATATTCATGAAAATGGTCTTGATAATTATGTTCAAATATTAGGAAAACAACCCATAGATACAGTACCAACAATTTTAATCTCCGCAAATTGCCTATTAACAACCCCTGCTAAATTTTCGTCCGGTGGTTTTCCAACTAAACTAGGAGAATACCTACTTTCAAGTGTTCCTGTAGTAGCAACAAACGCGGGAGAAATATCAGACTATGTTACAAATGGCTATGATATTCTATTATCCAAGGTAGGAGATCTGGATGATGTTGCTAAGAATATCTTATTTGTGCACCAGCATCCTAAAGAAGCAAACATAATAGGAAAAAATGGAATGCGGACTGCCAAAGAGAAGTTTAATGCAGCAACATACACGGATGCATTAGTTAAATTTATTATTTCTTTAAAAGAAATGAAATGAAGAAAAAAAAAGTATTAATCATTCCTAATTCAGGTCTTACTAAGATTAAGGAAGATTTTTATGTAGATGAAAGAACTGGAAAATTTGCTTTGGAACTCCAAAATTTAGGAAATAAAGTAATTTTTTTTGGGCAAGCAGTAAAAGTGGATACAATTATTCATACATTTAAACTAAAAGAAAACGGAATAGAAGTTATTTCTTTAGATAGAAAAAAAAATAAACTATTAAATTATATATGTTTATATATAAAAAGCTTAAAACCCATATTTTCTGCTGATTATATATACATATTCTACCCTAATGCATTAAAATTCACCGGATTAGAAGCAATTCTGCTCAGAAAAAGATACGGATTATACATTAGGGGCATGAACCATTTAAAAGGAAAGTTTTCAAGAATTTTATACAAAAATTCAGACGCTGTTTTTACAGTTTCCAATTTTTTTACAGCTTATGTTAATAAAGTAGTTGGAAAAAATATAGCAGAAACAATTAGACCTATGATAGCTCTAACCAATAAAGACATTATTAGGGATAGGGTTTATAATGCAAAACATCAGTATAAATTACTATATCTGGGACGAATAACGAAAGAAAAAGGACTTTATGAGCTTTTAGAGGCCATTAATGAGTTAAAATCGGATGGAATTAATTTACAGTTAAAAATTGTAGGGGATGGAGATGAAATTAATAGCTTAAAAAAAACATGTCGACAATTAAATCTGCTGGATACTGTGTCATTTGAAGGCCCATGTTATGACCAACGTCTAATCGTAAAATATTATTTGAATGCTGATATCTACATACTTCCAACATATAGCGAGGGTTTTCCACGAACACTTTATGAAGCAATGGTATATGGTACACCTATTGTTACTACATTTGTGGGAGGAATTCCGTCCATAATGAAAAATGAATTTAATTGTTTGGAAATAATACCGCAATCGGCAAAGTCCATCGTTGATGTTGTAAAAAGATTAATAACCAATTACTCTCAGGTTATTGGTTATACAAAAAATGCGACAACAACTATTGAACGAATTTTAGACACAAATAAATTAACCCATGCTCAGGCATTAAATAAAAGAATTAACTAATGGATAAGATTTGGAATGGAAAATTATCAGGATTAATTAGTACACTATTAGTTTTAGTTGAAATAATTCTTGGAAAAATATTTAACAAAATTTCAACAATTTTATTTATCTCAAATATCAAAAAAGCAGGGGAAAATGTGTCTATCATAAGAGGAATTTCATATAGATTTCCCAAAAATATAGAAATGGAAAGCAATATTACCATAGGAAAAAACACATCATTTTTTGCAGAAAATATTCCGAGCAAAGGTTTATTAATCCAAGATGGGGTCAGCATTGGAGGCTACTGCCACATTGATTTTTCAGGAGGAATAATCATTAAAAAGGATGCTCATATCGCACATAGAGTTTCTATATCTACTCACGACCATGGTTATGATTATAAAAATCCGCCGGTGGGCAAAAGTTTAGAAATTGGAGAAGGCGCGTTTATTGGTTCAGATTCTTGTATTCTTCACAATGTTTCTGTAATAGGGAAAAAGGCGGTCATTGGCACTGGAGCAATTGTAACAAAAGATGTACCTGATTATGCAGTAGTTGCGGGCAATCCAGCGAGAATAATTAAATATATAACTGTTAATAAATAAATTTTGGAATTTATGAAAAAAGGACTTTTATACTTCTTTCTAATATGCAGTAGCAGTACATACGCTCAATTTTTATATAAGAATATTAACCAAGAGACCAAATCAAATTATACAAGTAATGCGTCAAAAATTAATTCACTTAAAAGTACCACTTTTAAAACTGCCGTTGATTTAACTAAATATTTACCTCCAAATTATTCAAAAAGCGGTAATGTTGATTATACCTCATATATTCAGAAAGGGTTAGACGAAAATCGCAAAGTGATAATGCCAAACTTCCCCATTTTAATAAATGCAAAAGGCATAAAACTAAAATCAAATTCGAGTATTTTATTTCAAACCAATTCTCAGATTAATTTAAAGCCCACTAACCTGGCTCAATATGGCGTGATATGGATAGATAATATTGAAAATGTTGACATTTATTACCCTAAACTGATTGGAGATAAATACAATCATTTGTCTTCGAAAGGTCAATGGGGAATGGGATTATTTATTACGAGTAGTAATAACATAAACATTTATAATCCCATAATTTCGAAAATGTGGGGAGATGCCATTTACATTGGACAACAACAAAATAAGATATCAACTAATATAACAATCTCTAATGCCTTTTTGGATGATAATAGAAGAAACGGAATATCAATAGTATCTGGGAATGGAATTTATGTCAAGAATTGTTTTATTTCAAATACCAATGGGGTTAGCCCCTCAGGAGGGATTGATATTGAGCCAAATGCTAATAACAATGAACTTAAAAATATTGAATTAACAAACATTACAACTTATAACAATGGCTCTCGAGGAATATTAGTAGCACTGGACTACCTAAATGGTGTTAACAAAAAAGCAATATCAATAGACATCAATAATCATAAAGATTATTATTCACCAACGGGGTTAGAAATATATTCTGATAGAGGAAACGGAAACAAATTACCCAATCAGAATTCCGGGTATATTTCAATAAGCAAAACAGAGTATTACTATAATAAAAAGGCAGGTTTTTTAAGCGGGGTAAGCAAAAAAAACAATATTGAGCTTAGAGTATCCAACATAAACAGCAATAAACAATTTATTTCCTCTGCTATTACAAATAGTTTGAGTAAAGATTTTAAAAGTGGAAAAGAAATACGAATAAAATAAAAATTGTGGCAGTTAAAAAGAAGATAAGCGTCATAATACCTTTTTATAGTGGAGTAGATTGGCTAGAAGAAGCTGTTCAAAGTGTGTTAGATCAAACGCATTACGATCATGAAATAATTGTTGTCAATGATGGTTCTCCAGAAAATATAGCATCTTTTCTCTCAAAATATGAAAGACACATAATTTATAAGTTCAAAGAAAATGGAGGGCCAGCAAGTGCTCGTAATTTAGCACTTAAATGTGCAACAGGAGATTATATAGCGTTTCTTGATTCTGATGACGTATGGCTCCCTCTTAAGTCAGAAAAGCAGATATCTTTTATGGAAACAACTGGCGCCATGTGGTCTCACACTTGCTGCTATAATTGGTATCCGAGTTTAGATAAATTCGTTTTAACAAAAAATGAAACGGATTATGGGAATGTATACCTTCAAAGTTTTATTTCATTACGGATTAATACACCTTCTTTAGTAATTGATAAACGTTGTTTTGATGCTCATCCTGAGCTCACATTTTATGAAGATATGAGATATGCACAGGACGCCGCGTTATGGTCCAGGATTGCTTATTATTACCCATTAGCACTTCTGAAAGAACCTCTAGTGAAAGTTAGGCAACGTGGAACAAATGCAGCTTCACGTGCAGTGGTACGTTTTAATGCTAAATCAATTATTTATTCGAAAATTAAAAAAGGACAATATAAAAATGTACCAACCAGTATATTATTCATCTATAAACAGTATGTTATCGGCAATACAATATTGAATTCTTTAAAGAAATCTTTTAAAACAAAAGAAAGTACCTTAGAATTTTTTGGGAAAGTATTTTGGTGTATCCCATTTATACAAGAACGGATTATCGCATTTAGGTTAAGAAGCAAAAATATTAAACTGTATAAATCGTTTGTCAGGTAACTTTACCTTTCTATGCTTTTATTCCTATTATTAGGCTATTCAACAGATAAGACTAGTGCAGATTTAAAAACTTCGATAATCCGGATATTAATATAAATCTTTAATAGTATTAATAAAAATAACAAAAGTAATGAATAACATGTATCTTATAAAAAGCGATAATTTTTAACCATTTTTAACAATTTATACTCATTTCCGATAATTGCAGCTTAATAAATAAAAAATATAAATATTGACAATCTTATGCGTATACAAGGTAAAGCCCTATTAATCACAGGTGGTACAGGTTCATTTGGCAATGCCGTTATGAACCGATTCTTAAATACAGATCACTTTAAAGAGATCCGTATCTTCAGCCGTGATGAGAAAAAACAGGATGATATGCGGAAACGTTATAACAATGCCAAGATCAAATTTTATCTTGGTGATGTGCGCGACTATTCAAGTGTTGAAACTGTTGTAAATGGTGTGGATTACATTTTTCATGCCGCAGCTTTAAAGCAAGTGCCCTCCTGCGAATTCTTTCCGCTGGAAGCAGTTAAAACCAATGTATTGGGTACCGATAATGTGCTGAATGCAGCCGAGAAATTCGGCGTGAAAAAGGTTGTGGTATTAAGTACAGACAAAGCGGCCTATCCGATTAATGCAATGGGCATGAGTAAGGCATTGATGGAGAAAGTTACTGTAGCTCGATCCCGTAACCTGGATGATTCAAAAACCATTTTCTGCGCTACCCGTTATGGGAATGTGATGGCTTCCCGAGGTTCCGTTATTCCCCTGTTTATTGATCAGATCAAAGCAGGAAAGCCACTAACCATTACAGATCCGGGTATGACCCGTTTTATGATGACGCTGGAAGATGCGGTGGATCTGGTACTGTATGCTTTTGAAAATGCCAAACAGGGTGATTTATTCGTACAAAAGGCGCCCGGAGCTACTATTGAAACCCTCGCAAAAGCACTGATTGAAATGTACCAATCTGATAGCCAAATAAAAATTATTGGTACCCGGCATGGAGAAAAAGTATATGAAACGCTGGTAAACCGGGAAGATATGTTAAAGGCCGAAGATATGGGCAATTACTATCGTATACCAGCAGATACCCGGGATCTAAATTATGAACAGTATTTTTCTGAAGGTAATAAAGAAGAGGCTCAAATAGAAGAATATCATTCACATAATACGCATCGCCTGGACGTGGAAGGTATGAAAGAACTGCTTAAAAAGTTACCTGTAATAAGAGAAGATATTTTAGGAGAAATCGATGTTATCCATTATCCTGTATAATGTTCAAAAGTCCAAATATTATTGAGGGTACCTGTTATAAAGGTGGTGGAGGTATATTAAACTATAATAATGATTTCGATACAACTCCAGTAAAACGTATCCACACTATTCAAAATAGTGAAAGCAATTCCATCCGTGGCTGGCAGGAGCACAAAATAGAGCAAAGATGGTTTATTACAATAAGCGGATCATTTGATATTGATATTATAACAATTGACGACTGGGCACATCCACCGCCCAGCCTGGCACATCAACAATTTCGCTTAGAACAGGAAAAATTGGATGTATTACATATACCTTCGGGCCATATTACGGGTATTCATTCTTTAATACCAAGTAGTAGTTGGTCATGAGCAATTATTTACTCAGGGGATTAAAAGACGAATAAGGGTTTGACTTAGAGTACTTTAAAAATATATTTTACGATTTATGATAAGGATTGGAATTACTGGTCAAAATGGCTTTACCGGCTCCAACTTGTTTAATACACTTGCTTTGTATAAGGAAGAGTTTGAGTTAGTTCCATTTGAACGCAATTATTTTGAGAATATCGAAAAGTTAAAAAAATTTGTTGCTCAATGTGATGTTATTGTACATCTGGCAGCCATGAACCGGCATCCCGATCTTAATGTAGTATACGAAACCAATGTATCCCTGGTTAAGAAATTAATTGGTGCATTAGAAGCTGTCAATTCCAAAGCACATGTATTATTTTCATCCTCTTCCCAGGAACAGTTGAACAATATATATGGGCAATCAAAGAAAGAAGGCCGAGAGTTGCTGAATGCATGGGCAGAACGATCCGGTGGAAAGTTTACAGGTTTGCTTATTCCAAATGTTTTTGGTCCCTTTGGTAAACCCAATTATAACTCCTTTATTGCCACTTTTTGTCATAAATTGACACATGGTGAAACTCCTGAAGTCAGACAGGATGCCGATGTAAACCTGATTTATGTAGATGAGCTGACTGAAATTATCATTGACCAAATCCGGAAAGATGAAACCCAACCGGAGTTTATAGTACCCTATACAACCACTCGCAAAGTTTCGGACGTATTGAAATTGCTGAACGCATATAAGGACCTGTATTTTTTAAAAGGCGAGATACCTATTATTACTGATCGTTTTGAACTGAATCTCTTTAATACCTTTCGTAGCTATTTCGACATAAAAAATCATTACCCCGTAAAACTTGTACAACATACGGATCCAAGAGGCGCCTTTGTAGAGGTGATCCGGTTAGGTATTGGTGGGCAGTGTTCTTTTTCCACCACTATGCCCGGCATTACCAGGGGTAATCATTTCCATACCCGGAAAATTGAGCGATTTGCAGTCATCAGGGGAAAAGCCTTGATCCAACTAAGAAAGATCGGTACAGATGAAGTATTGAATTTTCAATTAGATGGCAACGAGCCCGCTTATGTGGACATGCCGATCTGGTATACGCATAATATTAAAAACATTGGTGACCAGGAATTATATACCATCTTTTGGATCAATGAGCCTTATAATCCTAAAGATGCAGACACTTATTTTGAAACAGTTTAACAGAAGAAATGAAGAAACTAAAAGTAATGACGGTTGTTGGAACCCGTCCAGAAATAATACGGTTGTCCAGAGTTTTGGTGGCATTGGATGCTTCCCAAGCTATTGATCACATATTAGTTCATACTGGTCAGAATTACGACTATGAGTTAAATCAAATATTTTTTGAAGACCTAGGCATTCGCAAGCCTGATCACTTTTTGGAAGCGGCTGGGAAAACCGCTACGGAAACAGTTGGTAATATTCTTATAAAAATAGACCCACTGTTAGAATCATTAAAACCAGATGCCTTTTTAGTTTTAGGAGATACCAACTCTTGTCTTTGTGCTATTCCTGCTAAAAAGCGGCATATCCCTATATTCCATATGGAGGCCGGAAACCGATGTTTTGATCAGCGGGTGCCTGAGGAAACCAACCGCCGTATTGTGGACCATACATCTGATATTAATCTTACCTACAGTGATATTGCCAGGGAGTACCTTTTGCGTGAAGGATTACCTGCAGATCGAATCATTAAAACGGGTTCTCCTATGTTTGAAGTATTGAATCATTACTTGCCAGACATTAAAAAATCTAACATTTTAACAAAACTGGGACTTGAAGCAGATAAGTACTTTGTAGTATCATCCCATAGAGAAGAGAATATTAATTCGGACAAGAATTTTTCAGGGCTTATCAATTCGCTGAATGCAATTGCAGAACAATACCACTATCCTGTTATTATATCTACCCATCCCCGCACGCGAAACATGATTGAGAAAAAACAAGTTCAGGTACGGCCCGAAATACAGTTTCTGAAACCGCTCGGTTTTCATGATTATAATGCTTTACAAATACATTCTTTTGCCACGCTATCTGATTCCGGTACCATTTCGGAAGAGTCTTCCATATTAAATTTCCGGGCACTGAATATCCGGGAAGCGCATGAACGTCCGGAAGCTATGGAAGAGGCAGCTGTAATGATGGTAGGGTTAAATACAGAACGTATCCTTCAAGGCCTGGTACAATTGCAACAACAGGAAACAGGTATCAATCGTAATTTTCGGCAAGTAGCGGATTATTGTATGCCTAATGTTTCAGAAAAAGTAGTAAGGATTATATTAAGTTACACTGATTATGTAAAACGGATAGTGTGGTCTGAAGCCATTTAATCAATGAAAAAAAAATATTAATTCATAGTATTGCTTTTAGTCCCGACGGTGTATCAACCGCCTATCTTTATAATGATATTGCAATAGCATTAAAAAACGCAGGATATGAAGTGGTGGTATTAACAACAACCCCCCACTACAATATAGTACCAGCGGTAATTAAGAAGCAACCGTTATCGAAACATCTTTTAGGACTATACTATACTAGTGAGTACAATGGTATTAAAGTATTGCACGTAACACAGAAGAAGTTTAAATCTACAATTCTTCGAATGCTAGGTTTTGTCTATTGGCATACACTTTCATTAATACTTGGGTTAAAAGAAAAACGTATAGATCTTATTTTATCTCCATCCCCTCCTTTATCAATTGGGTTTATTAACTTGATCATTGGTCGATTAAAGAAGGCAAAAGTAATATATAATGTTCAGGAAATTTACCCGGATTTTCTTATAGAGCAGGGAAATCTCAAATCTGGCATAATTATACGTTTTCTAAAATGGCTGGAGCGCTTTGTTTACAATAAGTCGGATGCTGTTACTACAATTGACCAAATATTTTACAATATTATATCTCCCAGATTTGTATGCCCAAAAAAGTTACACATTATTCCAAACTTTGTAGACACTGCACTTTACCGTCCCCTTTCCAAAGAAACCATTAAACTCTGCAGGGACGTATTTAAAAATAGTAATGCTCTAAAAGTAATGTACGCCGGAAATATAGGGCATGCCCAAGATTGGGATCCTCTTATACAAGCAGCCCTATATCTTAAAGATGATCCGATTGAATTTTATGTTATTGGAGAAGGCGTAATGAAAGAATATCTTTCCAGCCAGGTCAAGACAAAGAGCCTGAATAAAGTACATGTTCTTCCCTACCAGCCTAGGGAACTAATGCCTCATCTGCTTGCTTTTTCTGATATTCAATTTATCTTTATGTCCAAGGAGATGGAAAACCATGGGTTTCCCTCAAAGGTATATACTATAATGGCCAGCGCAAAGCCTTTACTCGTTTGTTCAGGAGAACAAACTCCGATCGTAAATTTTCTGAGTCAATTCACCTGTGCAAAGCTTATTACTACAAATGATAATAATAACAAGATTAATGAGATAACATCTTTTTTAAAAACTATATCTAAAGATGAGCTAAAAAAAATGGGAGAAAATGGTTTTAATGAAGTTCAAAAAAATTATTCAAAAGAAGCTGTCTCTCAACAATATATTCAACTTGTACAGCAACTTCTAAATTAAATGACAATAATAATAACAGGGGCTTCTGGATTTGTAGGCAATAATCTTGTGCAGTCTTTACAGCGCTCAGGTAAAGCTGTTAAACCAGTATCTTTACGCAATGTTGACTGGAAAAATCAAATTCCAAAAGATGGAGACGCTATAATCCATCTTGCAGGGAAGGCACACGATACTACTAACAGGTCGCATAAAGAAGAAGAATATTTTCATGTTAATCGTGATCTTACAATCAGGATTTTTAAGCAATTCCTTGATTCAAATATTACAGATTTCTTTTTTTTTAGCTCTGTTAAAGCTGTGGCAGATACGGTAGATCAATCCCTTTCAGAAGAAAACATACCGAGTCCTCTTACTCCGTATGGGAAATCGAAACTAGCCGCTGAAAACTATTTAACAGCACAAAATCTCCCTAAAGATAAGCGACTTTTTATTCTTCGCCCTTGTATGATCCACGGGCCAGGAAATAAAGGTAATCTGAATCTACTTTATAAACTTGCAAAAAAAGGGGTACCGTGGCCCTTAGCCGCTTTTGAAAATAAAAGGTCATTTCTGAGTATTGATAATCTATGCTATTTGGTTATACAGATGCTCAATAATCCTGAAATCAGGTCCGGGATATATAATCTTGCAGATGATATACCGTTATCAACAAATGAGTTAATCACGCTGATCGCTAAACTTGAGGACAAGCGGCCTCGTCTTTGGGCCATTCCTCCTGGTCTTATAAATGGTCTGGCAAAAATTGGAGATACGCTTCGGTTTATGCCACTGAATTCAGAGCGCTTAAAAAAATTAACAGAGAGCTATGTTGTATCCAATCAAAAAATCAAAAAAGAGCTCAATATAGAAAGGCTTCCGGTTAGTTCTGTGGAAGGTCTTCAAAAAACAATTAAAAGCTTTCAAAATAAGTAAAACTATGTCATTAAACTTTAATATTGAAAAATTTATAGGGGAGCACATTACCCACCGCCGGCAAAGTTTGTTCCTGCCGGATATGGAAAAGCATAGCCAACTCTTTGAGCAGGAAATAAAGGGTAAAACCGCATTGGTAATTGGCGGAGCAGGAACCATCGGATCTTCTTTTATCCGCGCATTGGTCAGATACCAGCCGGCAAAACTGATCGTAGTGGATATTAACGAGAACGGATTAACTGAATTAGTACGCGACTGCCGGAGCCGGAGCGATCTGAAACTGCCGGCTGATTTTAAGACCTACCCTATTAATTTTAATGATGCCGTCTTTGAAAAGATCCTTAAACAGGAAGGCCCTTTTGATATCGTAGCCAATTTTGCCGCGCATAAGCATGTACGCTCAGAAAAAGATATCTTTTCGATTGAAGCGATGATTGACAATAACGTGATCCGCGCCAAGAAATTACTGGACCTGTTGCTGGAGCATTCGCCCAGGCATTTTTTCTGTGTTTCTACAGATAAGGCTGCCAACCCGGTAAATGTAATGGGAGCCAGCAAAAAACTGATGGAGGAGGTGATCCTGGCTTATTCCCAGAAAATAAAGATCACCACTGCCCGTTTTGCCAACGTGGCCTTCTCTAATGGCAGTTTGCTGGCGGGCTTTATTGAGCGCCTGATCAAACAGCAGCCGCTCTCCTGCCCTTCTGATGTAAAACGCTTCTTTGTATCGCCGGATGAATCCGGACAGATCTGTCTATCCGCATGCATCCTGGGAACTTCCGGCGATATCTTCTTTCCGAAACTCGCAGAAGAAACCATGGTAAAATTTGCAGATGTGGTAGCCCCCTTTTTAAAGGAAATGGGCTACGAAGTAAATACCTGTGCTTCAGAAGATGAGGCGAGAGCTGCAGTTACTGGTATACCCGGTGGCAAATACCCGGTATACTTTTTCAGCAGTAATACCAGCGGGGAAAAATTATACGAAGAGTTCTATACGGAGGCGGAGGATCTGGACCTCGAAAGTTATCAATCCTTTGGTATTGTAAAAAATGCAGAACGGAGATCACTGGATGAACTGGATAAAGTGATCGACGGCCTCAAACAGGTATTTACAAACCATCAGGCCACCAAGAAGGACATTGTGTCAGTGCTAAACACCATGATCCCGGGCTTTGAGCACATTGAAACCGGCATGAACCTGGATCAGAAGATGTAGTTGGCTGTTCTCAATACTCAAATCTCAATACTCAAATCTCAATTCTAAAACCGTGTATCCATTTTTCAAACGCCTCATCGATCTTTTTGTGTCATTGATCGTCCTTTGTATCCTGTTGCCTTTTATGCTTCCCATTGTAATCATATTATTATTAACAGGGGAACATTATGTATTTTATCTGCAGAAAAGGATCGGCTACAAGAACCGGTATTTCAATATCATCAAGTTTGCCACCATGCTCAAGAACAGCCCCAATATGGGCACAGGGCTGATCACGATACGGAAGGATCCGCGCCTGCTGCCTATTGGCGGTTTTTTACGAATGACCAAGATCAATGAACTGCCACAGATTTTAAATGTTATTAAAGGAGACATGAGCATTGTGGGGCCCCGCCCGTTGGTAGACAAGACCTTTAATGCCTATCCTGAAGCAATCAGAAACAAGATATATGATTCAGTTCCGGGAATTACAGGGATCGGTTCCATTATTTTCAGGGATGAAGAAGACCTGCTTACCAATACAAAAATGGACCGGACAGAATACTATGAAAAAGTGATCGCGCCTTATAAAGGCGAGCTGGAAATGTGGTACAATAAAAATAAAAGCCTCCGGGTAGATTTCTGGATCATTTTCTTGACGGCCTGGTCGATCATTAATCCGGATACAAAACTACCACACAAAGTTTTTAACGGATTACCACAGAAGGATTTGTCTGATATATAAACATTTCATTACATTTAAACTGTAAGAACATTTAAATGCTCTTTGAAAAAACAGGTTTCAGGAAATCCTGAAAATAAAAACCAATATGCCTGACTTTTTGGCTATACATCAAAATGAAGCATACTTGTGCAATAGTACCTAAAAATTTATTCTAATTATATCTGTATCTCAGGTTTGGTCCAGATTAAGCCCGAACTATAGCCTGCCACATCTTCGATAGTCATGTGAAATTCAGTATTTAAATAATGGAATGTATACCTAATATTCGCCTATACTGATTTTCTCAAAATCTCTACCCACACATTTTTAGAACAGGTTTTAAGCAAATTTCGTAACTCTTTTATACCTCAATATCTCAGATATACAAAGATTTCTAAAAGTTAATCCGGATAGTATCAGCATTCCATTGAGGATTGAAGTTTAAGGAAAGTGACGTATTGATATTTGAACTAAGGCTCTTCGTATTTTTTGAATTTACAGTGGACAAACTATGGGAAGTGTTAGCAGAAGAGCCTTTTCCAAAGAAGTTCCCTGAAACCAAGGTGATTTTATTTCTTTGACAGAAAACATTATTTATTGTTTTTGAACTTAGAACTGTAGCGCTATCTGCAGCAAGCTGCTCAATTATTATTGGAAAATTTCCCGCAACATATGGCATGTATAACTGAAATTCTCCATTCCCTAAATTCTGAAACCCTCCCCCAAGATAATAGGGAATAGATTCGTCTACATGAATAGTATCATATTGATCAAGAGAATAAGTGTATGTCCCTGCCACTAATCCTCTTGAAGTTTTTACCCTAAATTTTGTACTAGGATCCGCATCCTGAATTTTAACTTTCAAAAGCCCCACAATTCTTCGCATATTTGTTTGTTTACATACCTGCTCTCCAGAGCTGCCTACTGTAAAAATAACACTATCGCCCACAAAACAATCAGAGTTAGAAATATCATAATAATCTAAGGAATACCTTAAAAGGAAATTTATATTTGGCAAGTAATCAAGCAATTGGTACCCTGCATCTGGATTGAGGAATGCCGGATACAATTTTGCGTCACGACCAAACGCATAGAAATAGGCTTTATAGGTTCCCTCCGGAAGAGAATCAGTAAATGTTCCAAAATTTGCAGAATTACTGTCTTGGTATTGGTATGGATAATAATTATTAGAAGCAGAAAGAGGCTTTATATATAAGCCAATTAAACTTAAAAATTGTTTCAGAGAATCACTTGAAAGGTGGTTCTTCTTATCATTAAAAACACTGAGCGTAACCATATTCTTTTGGCTATTATTGACTGTATTGTACGACTGATTTTGATGTTCTTTTTGGCAAGCTATCAAAAGAAGAAGCAACAGCAAAACATTAGAGCGAAGTAGATTTTTCATGGTAATAGATTTTGTGTTAAATAATTTGTAAATTATAAATAAATTTCTAGATTAGATACATTTATTTTTTATAAATTGATATTCAATATTTTATATACGCTTTGTTGTAGATACAATATTTGTGTCTGTACTTAAGAATACGGTATGCCCAGTTCCCTGTTTGTTTCTACGGTATACCACTTTTGCTCGTTTTAAGATCACACACTTTTCGTCTAGGATTCTCGAAAGAAACATCAAACAAAGACTGAAAATTCATCTTCCGACTAAACTGATTCCAATGCTTTTCTCAGCATATTGACCACCCGAATACCCGAAACAGTTCAGAAAATTATGCCGTACAGGCAACATGATCCATTTTTCAAAGACCCAACACAGAAACTTCTTATAAGGCTTGGTCAATTCACAAACTTGATTTATTCTTGCACTAATAAAGCTTATCGCTTTATTAAGGACGGTGGTCTTATTCTTCACACAATAAATATTCAACCGTCTTTTTTCTTCTCTTTCACCGCCTGTGAATAAATCCCTACAAAATCAAGAAAATTTTACTTTATCCACATTTTTCCGGACTATAAAAATGCCGAAGTATTGTTACTGTTAGATGTTAAGAATATAAGGTGAATATTTCTTAACATGTAGAAATTAGCTTCACTATATATTATTTGTGTTATTTTAGCAGGATTTAAATATTAAACATGAATACTTTGCCTCCAGATGCAAATCATACAAATATTCTCCACCAGCAAATTTTTAAGAGACTTCTTAGAAGAGCAATTGCTTTATTTTAGAAAAAAAAACGTATACTGGACCATGGCCTGTACCCAGGATGAACGATTGTTGAATGATGCCGCAAAATCTGGTTATATACCCCTGCCGGTTGATATCCTGCGAAAAATAACGCCCCTGAAGGACCTGGCTGCTATTGTAAGACTTATAAAGGCTATGCGCAATAAACATTTTGATATCGCTATTGCTCACACCCCCAAGGGTGGCATGATCGGCATGATCGCCGCCCGCCTGGCTGGTGTGCCCAAGCGGGTATATTACCGCCATGGGCTGCTCTTTGAAACGGCAAAAGGATTGAAAAGGAAATTACTGATCGCTATTGAAAAATTAACGGCAGCCTGTGCTACAGAAGTTATTTGCATCAGCCCTTCGGTGCTGGAGCAAAGCATCCGTTACCGGCTGAACCGGCCCGGAAAAAATAAACTGATCGGCCCGAGAGGATCTTTTAATGGTATCAACGCTATAAAGTTTGACCGGTCAAAACAGATCCCGGAAGCAGTCAGCGCCTTAAGGGAACGTGCCCGTATAAAAGACCCCGAAGTGATTTTTGGCTTTGCCGGCCGGCTGGTGAATGATAAGGGTTTAAATGAACTGGCCGCAGCCTGGCAGCTGTTTATAAAAGACGGTAAAAAAGCAAGGCTCCTGGTGGCTGGCAGCTATGAGCAACGGGATGCGCTTCCCCAGGCTACGCGGCGGTACCTCGAAAAGGAGCCTTCTGTAACCCTACTGGGCGAGCTGGAAGATATGGTTTCCTACTATTCACTGCTGGATGTGTTTATTCTCCCCTCTCACCGGGAGGGCCTGCCCACGGTATTACTGGAAGCCGCAGCAATGGAGCTGCCCGTTATTACTACCCGGGCTACCGGTTGTGTGGATGCTATCCTTGAAAACAAAACGGGCATTTTTACAACAACAGCCCCTGAAGAAATAGCGGCTAAAATGGACTTTTACTATAAAAATCACCATCTTCGCGTGCAGCACGGGCAGGAAGGAAGGCGTTTTGTACAGGAATATTTTCACCAGGAACAGATCTGGAAAGAAACCCTGGAGCAGGTATTGACCATTTGATCCGCTGCCGGCCATTTTTCCGGATTCAGCTGTACAGCGCATGTTGATGCAATAAGTTACAGACATTATTCGAGCCTGCCCGCCGGGAGCTACCAAAAGAGGCGCTACGAAGTCGGCTGGATATAGCACTTGCAGTTATGTTCCGGAAAAGCAGTTCAGTTTATGAGATAATGAAAAACCTCTAAGCTTCATTTATCTAAAAAAGTAGTAGAGCCCGTTTAATGATATCAATATAGGTAGTATTTAAAAAGCTTGCAGGATCCCATAGAATTTGTATTTTCAATTCCGTTGAGATAATCATTTCACAAATTTTAAAACCGTCCGGCAAAACAGGATTCGTGTATCCGTGACATTGAAATGGATTGCAAAAATAAAACAACTACCGGCCAACCGGTATCGCTCCTATATAAGGGCCTATATAGGACTGTTTTTCATTTATGGCGTTACCAAATCCATCATTTATTTTGCCCCGCTTTTTTTATATAGCACGCTTAAGGATACCGCTGCTTTTGGCGCTTTTGAATATTCGCTCAATTTAGGGCAGACCCTTGCCACGGTGGCGGGCCTGGGCATGCACGGGGCCTACACTTTTTTTATATACAAACAAAAAAAACAGCAGCTGAAACCCCTGCTGCACCTGGTATACCTGGTGCCGCCGCTGCTGTTATTACTGCTGGTACTGGCAGTACCGGCACTGCTGGAAAATACCTTTACCGGCAGTATCATCATCGGCTTTGCTTTTGCGCAGCAATTGTTTGCCGTAACCTTTTATAAACTGCAGCATCAGAATATTAAAGCTACCATTGCCGATACCGGCATTTACCTGCTCCTGTTCCTTTTTACGGCATTGATCTATTCGGGTATCCTGGATTACCGGTACAGCCGGTGGACCGTCTTCGTATTAGCCTACCTGCTGTTAATGAATTTCCGTTTTCATTTCCGCCAAATAAAAGGCGTTCGCCGGTTAACGCGGCAGGACTGGAAGCCGGTGTTCCGGTACGGGGTTTATTCCACCGTGGTGCTGTTACTGGTTTCCCTGCTCACCACCAGCACCCGCATTTTCGCGGAATTTTTTACCAGCCTGGAACAGATCGGTGTATACTCTTACCTGATCCGTATTGCTTCTGTCATTATTATTTTTCACCGGGTGATCCAGACGCTTTTCTATACCCATATTTACACCAGCCCCCATCAGCGATTGGACCGGCTCTTTGCCATCGTATTGGCAGCAGTGCTGTTTTTTGCAGCGGCAGGCTATTTTTTGCCGGAGTTATTAAAAGGAGCCCGTTACCCGCTAATAGTAACCATTTTGCACAACCGTGCGTTATGGCATACCGTACTTTTCCAGGCAGTGCTCTGGACCGGCTTTGCATTGATGGACCTGGTCCTGTACCGGGAGAATCTTTTGGGCGCTTATGTAAAAGTGCTGGCAATGATCGTACTGCTGATGGCCGCAACGTTTTGGACCGTCCATCTGCTATACCCCTTGTCCATGCAGCAGATCACATGGATCAATGCGCTCTTTATAGGTGCGGCAACGCTTGCACAGTGCTCTGTTTTGAAAAGAAAAGGCATTTATTATAAGTATACAATCGGCTTACAATGGATCTTACTGTTGTGCTTCCTGGTTATGGGTTGAATTGAGAATTGAGAACTGAAGACTGAAAATTGAAAACCGAAAACTATGCGCGAGGTAAAAGCACCAACGGCATAGAAGTGTTTGTTGGTATTCCGCCATCGCTGCGAAGCCCCTGCGCAACACCTAACAAGGTGCAATTTGAAGAGAGATTTGAGAGTTGAGGGTTGAGAATTGAGATAATCCGATTCTTCCCGCTTGCCCTCCTTTTACATTTAAGATTCAATATGCTGTGTAAAATCAACCAGGCTTACAAAAAGTTTAATAGCTATCGGGACACCATGACTAAAGCAGGATTGGTCTCAACATATAATGTAATCTGTCATTGGCAGCTATTTATAATACAACCTGTTCCCCTCCCTGAGCGTATCCATATGATAATATTCCAGCATGTATTGATAGGTTTTATCATCCTCAAGAGGTTTAAAATAGAGGAATTCAGGTTGCTGCAACAGCAGCTGCCTTACTGTTACACGCTCCTGTTCATAACTATCCATGTTAAGCTGCCGCACACCCGTTGTTGCAGCCCGTTGAAGTGCTGTTTCCTGCTGCTTCATTACACTGTTGTAAAAATAACCAGACAAAGCCGTCTGCAGCAGCCCGGTCATAAACCCATTGCAAAAGATCAGGAGGAAAAAAACAGGGTAACGGATATGCTCATAAAAAGACAGCTTTACTATGCCCGGGTATTCCACCCCTACTCTGCCGGTAAAAAAAGAAAGCAGTATAAAATTTACAAAGACCACCGTATTTAATGCCCGGTACGGGAAGCTGCCATTGGAGGCGAACAGAACAGGATACAGCGCAACGATGTTCACCAGCAGCAGACTCCAAAAAAGACGGGCAACAGATACTTTTTTGAACCATTGCCATAAGGCGGTATTACTGCCAATGCTGCCGGCAAAAATAAATACGCCCAATTCAAAAAACCAGAACAGGGGCGTTTTAAACAGGTACCACAGTGCCCGGGCCATCCAGTAAATGGTATAGGCTCCGGCCTTTAAAATATGGAAAAAATTGAAATGCAATGCTCCTGCGCGGTTCCTGACACCGGGCGCTCCCAGCAAAATAATGATTGCAAGTATAAATACACCTGATAATACTCCAACAAATAATGGAGGATAGCCGGATTTAAAAAGTAAGGGGCTGATGATGATCAGTGTACAACAAAACGCCAAAAGCGCGACCGGCTCATTACAGCCGCATAGTAAAACCGTTATGACCATCAATAGCAGTACCTCTTTGTTCCAAAGCTGTTTCCTGCCGGGCGGTGCTGTTCGTAATAATTGCGACAGGAAAACCAGGAACAGGATATTGCCTGTCTGATAGGTAGCTGCGCCTGAAAACCAGAAAAAGGCACTGACCGGCTCAGGCATTACAGACAATACCACTACCCCAATACAGAAAGCAGCAAATAACAATTGAAGAAAGGGAATCTTTTGAAAAGATAACGTATAAGCGATGGTTTTTAAAAGATAGCAAAGCGCGGCTATTGTGCCCGCAATGAATAAAAGCGGAGACAGGTAATAATGCCTGAAAAGAAATCCGTTACGAAAAAAAAAATCCGCCAGGAAGCTGGCCACATACCGCCCGGAATTTGTTTGGTAAACATAGCTTTGAAAACCCCGGAAATCATATTTCCTGTTTAAAACAGCGCCTATAAAATCATCCGCCTGCGGGTGACACCAAAAAGAAAAACCGGCAAACATGACGAAGATTCCAAAAACAGCAATGGCAACGATCCGCTTCCATCCTTTTTCATGCAACACCAGGTATTTCTGTCCAGACATATGGTTGTATCCAGTTTCAATGCAACAATGCTCGATTAAAAGAGTAATTCCTGTAATCGGTTTATCACAATATAAATTAAAAGGCCAAGCGGCCCGCAAATTTTTTCGCCGCCCTCGCTGTTGTTAGTGTTGCGTTCAGCCCTGCAGGTCCGAGACGTCAGGATTAAGATATCAGTTTTCAGTTGTTAGTTTTCAGAATCTCACTGCCACTGTTGGTGTTGTGCACAGTTATACGGGAGGGCACTAACGACATAGCAGTGTTTGTTGGTGTTCCGCCATCGTTGCGAAGTCCCTGCGCAACACCAATAAAGGTGCAAGATACTCTCACAGAACACTATCAGCCCTCTTCCATAAGCTCAAAGTGGGGTGGGTCAAAGGGGCGTTTCCAGTCGCCGCCCCAGGTAATTTTAATATCCATTCCCGCAGCCGTTTGTTTTATATGAGCGGCTATTATTTTCAGTTCCTTATCGGCGTTTAGTTCCACCCTGCCGTTTATAAACGGGTATAGATCCACGGCATAGCCGTAACCATCCTTATGCACCTGGTGATTGGATCTGCTTTTAATACCATCTGCATAGGTCACCACCGGGCCGGGCTTTGTTCTTCCCTGCGCATAAAGTTGCTGCTGGCGGCTCAGCGATCGTACGCCCTCAACAATGATAAAATCAACAGGTGTGGTTTTTATGGCGGCATTCAATACCCTTACCAGGCGGGGATGGATTCCCTTAAGGTTATTGCTGCTTCTTGTGCTGAATATGGGCATGGTGATTTGAATTTTTAGATCCCGGAACAAGTCCGGGATGACACGGAACAAGTCCGGGATGATACGGAACAAGTCCGGGATGACATTTCGTTACGGATGTCGTGCTGTCCGCCGGCTGGCGGATCAGCATCTGCTTGTTTCAGCATCTATAGACACAAGGCTTCTGGATAAGACCAGACCCCGAAACACCCCGAACATTCGGGGCAGAGTGACATTCTTAGCAACATTCCAGCATGATTGGGAAAAGGTGACATTTTGTGTAAAGAGTATTTTGCTATTTTTACAATGTCCTGCTGAACTTGTTTCAGCATCTGCCTGTTTCAGCATCTGCTTGTTTCAGCATCTGCTTGTTTCAGCATCTGTTGGAATGAATACTGCTAATAGATCCCGGAACAAGTCCGGGATGACACGGAACAAGTCCGGAATGATACGGGGCAATGTTTTGTTGCGGATGTCCTGACGGATGTTTAATAGTTGGGAAGTCGGGAGAAAAGAGCTGGAAGTCGGGAGTTGAAAGACCGGAGACTGATCCGATCTATCGCGACTGATCTTTGGAAACAGGGAATAAAAAATAAGAAATTTTAAATAAGGAATAAGAAAGGAGAAGACAGATGTTCAATAGCCGGGAAGTGAAAGACGGGAGACCGAAGTCATAATGCACTGATAACTTACTACCGGACTGCCTGAGATCTCAATGCTCAAACTTTAATTCCGGCACTGATCCCTGGCAGAACAGCTGCTGCTTATTTCATTATCGGTTCCACCCGTACCATCCGGGGCCGCCCGGTCTTCCCGGAACAGCTGCTTCAGCTGAAAAGTGATTACCTTCCGCACCGGCCGAACAAAAACTTTTACAAAAGTGCTGCCAGGCGCCATGGCTTCCATGTTCTCAAATACCGAAACCACCTCTGTATAGATCATGATATATAACATTACATCGCCAAAAAACCAGGCAAAGGAGCGGCCAAATGTTTCATTAGAGGCAGACACAATATTAAGGATCACCATGGATACGATGATACAGCCTCCGTATTGGAGGAACTTGGTAATGCTTTTACGCAGGTTGTTGGAGGTACGGGGCAGTTTGCTGAAGATGGCTTTGGAAAGGCCGAAAATAAAATCCAGTATAAAAACCACCAACAGCCATACCAGCAAAGGCGCATTGGGCCGGTATTGAATAAAGTGGTTCATTTTATGAAATTTTAAATAAGAAAGAGAAAATAAAAAATTAGAAATAAGGAATAAGAAAGGGAATATTGGGGCCGGCACGGGCACCCGGGGGTTGGGTGAAAATCTTCCCTGTTTGTTATTGCTCACCGTTCACCGGCTGCTATCCTTTCTCTTCCGGAAAAAACCCCTGCCTCCATATGACAGCAGGGGTTAAGAGGCAGGCTCAGATGGCTGCTTTGCGGGCTTCCACTTCAGCAATGAAGGTGGCTATTTCCTCCAGCTCCTTGCCGGCGCGCTGCAGCTCCAGCTCCTTTTCCAGGAGGGCCACATCACCATAATTGGCCTTACGGTTTTCCAGCAGGAAAATGCTGTACTCCACCTTGGTGCGTTTTATGATGTTGTCATTTTTGGTGGGGCCGTCCGGCAGGTTGTCAATCACCGTGTCCAAAGCGGCCTTTTCCGCCTGCTTGCCCACCAGCTCCGCGGCGATGCCCACCGCGTTTTTTTCATACTGTTCTTCCTGGCGTTCCAGGGACAGTTTTTTCCATTCCAGGTTTTTTTGCTCGCTGGCAGCAATGGTTAATACGGCATCACAATCAAATGTGGTTGTGAGCTTGTCTACTGAATAATTTGGCATAATTAAAATTTTAAAAGTGAAACAATAGGCCAAACTTAGCCCCCCGTACCCCCTGTTTGCAAGGCGGGAGCCGCAGTTTCCGGAATCTTTAACAAAGCTCCCTCCTGCCCGAGGGTAATAATGCCGGAGAGCGCCGCCTTTTGTTCAGTAGCTAATACCTGTAGTTGAAAGGCCAGCAACTGCCGGCGGGAGGAGCAGCATCCCGCCAGGCGGATAAGGGTCATCAGCTCCCGGTTTTTCAGCAACTGCAACTGCCGGCTGCCGGGCAGGGCATCCTCCATCAGGTGGCGCAGCACATAGAGCTTAAAACCCAGGCGCTGGTGCTGCTCTTCCATATAGGTCAGCTGTTGCGTAAGCCGTACCCTGCGGGCTGCAGCCCTTTGTACACGGGCGTTCAGCTGTGAAAGGGCCTGCTGCTGTTGCTGGAGGTGATGGCTGTTTGCCATGGCAGCTGCCGGCACTGTTCGAATAAGGCTTTGCTGCCAGAGCAGCTGCACGCGGCACCATATTTCCGAGGCTTTGGAAGGCAGGCTGCGCAGGCCTTTTTCATACATGGCAATGGTGCTGCGCGATACATTCAGCAGCAGGGCCAGCTCCTGCTGGCTCAGGTTGAGGGCTTTTCTGATCTTCTTCATATGATTACATTTTGGTATGCAGAAAAAATAGGTTGGTGTCATTTTTTAGGTGCCCGTTTTTTTTTGTCACTAAAAAATTGTCACAGTGTTTTGCGCAGGTTACCCGCATCTGCCCGGTATTGTTAAAGCATCAGACAGGTTATAGCAGTTGTACCGGCGTTATGGGGGCTATACAGTACCAGGCAGAAGCGTTTTTGAACATGTAGCATAGCATCGGGTTTTGACTGAAAATAAAGGCTGGCAGATACAGGTTATGTTTTATCCGGGAGCGGCAGTGCTGTTTTTCTGAATAGCTAAGGGGGTATCACCTTTTTGATAATAGCCAAGAAGAAGTATTCCCGTGTATACGTTGTTTTTTAAGTTGTTGATTTCACTTGCAGAAAGCGTTCTCAATTCCTGCATAGTGTTCTTAATTAATAGTGAATTCATTGTATATTAGTTTTACTATTCTAAATTCCCCATAATAGTCAAATCTGATACGAAACAGGTGTTATAAAATCCCTAAAAATCTTAGACAATAGGTTATGCTTATTTTTACTGCTCTGTAAAAACAGTATTGGTTCAGACGCACCCAGCCGCCAGTATATCTTGCAAAGTAAGATTGCAGAAGTAGCACTAAAAGGGAGATGCGGTAAACAGGAAAAGCACTAAATCTTCATCAAACAGGTAAGCTTGAACCAGGGTACTTTATTGAAGCCAATGAAATACCCGTTACAACAATTATGTCGTCATTAGAATCTACAGTATCGAAATAATGATCCGTTAATAATAGCAGTTATCGTTGATAAACCAGCTCCCCAGTAGGCTAAAACTTGTGTTACATTCATAAACAGTGAATTCAGGTATATTCCGTTACCAGGAACTTGGGGAAAATTAAGCTTATAAGCTATTCGAAATTTCGGGTAGTGTTTAGTTCTACTATATAACTTTCACTTAAGCTACCTTTAATCTGGATAATTGCTTTTCTAGCCAAGCGATTTTGACGGCCTTATATTTTTGACGGTATGTTTCCGCATCAATGGGGTTAAACTCTTGTTTGTAACGAACCATTTTATAATAAATGATGGCCAATTTCCTGGCAGTTGCTATAATTGCATATTTGTTGCCGCCTTTAGTCTTCATACGCCTAAAATAATCTCCTAACCAATGGTCGCTTCTTTGTAAACCATTGGCTGCAGCTCGAAAGGATTGTGCTACATAACCTGATTTTTTACTCATTACCATGCTGCTAATCAATTTTCCCCCAGATATTTTATTATTTGGACAAAGATTGAGCCAACTGACAAACTTCTTCTCATCTTCCCATTTTGATAAATCGGTCCCAGTCTCTGCCAGTATTTCTAACGCGGACGTTTCGCTTATTCCAAATATCTCAGTCACATCCACACCATGTATTCTATATAAATACCCCCTAACGTCGAATAGGGGATCATTTTTCTTTTTTTGTCTGCTTTTCCTAGTCTGTCGTTCAGTAGAAATTTGTTTCTGGTGTATGCCCTCACTGTTGGTGATAACGCTTTTAAAATATTTTTCTATTTTTGATTCGCATGATATTATTCGTTGTTGGATATACTGATAAAGACTATAATTTTCTTCCAGTAAAAACAATTGTTCTTCTCGCCAGTTACCAGTTAGGGATTGGGTAATTTTTTCTGAGTCAGCCTTTATTCTGCCGTCAACATGAATTAAAAAATTTTTAGGCATTCGTTCCCCTGCAAGTATGGCTTCTATAATCGCTGTACCGGTCTTTCCCATCAAATCGCTAATGACACAGTGTATTTTAATATTCATTAATTCTAGGGCCTTTTGCATTCTCTGCACATATTTGCTGCTATCTTCTAAAAGTCTCTTCCTATGTCGAACCAACGTACGTAGCTGCTCTGTAGCATTATCAGGTATAAAGCTACTTTTTAACAACCCACAAGAATGTAGTTTTTGTATCCAGCGAGCGTCTTCTTCATCTGTTTTGCGACCCGTTACGTTTTTTACATGTTTAGCATTTACCAGTAATACCTCAAATCCATTCTCTATTAAAATCATATACAAAGGTTTCCAATAAACGCCTGTACTTTCCATAGCAACACTTGTGATACTACATTGTCTTAACCACTCGGCAATAGCCTTCAAGTCTTCCGTAAATCCTCCAAACAATCTTACACTCTCCTCATCCCGATCTATAGGAACAGCTACCGCATGAATGGTTGCCGATATATCAATGCCTGCTGCATCGCTATTGACTATTGGCATACGGACCATATCAGATGGGGTTAATTTTTTCTTTGCTTTCTTTTTGTCTTGTTTGTTCATAATTTTTGTTTATTTAATGAAAGCTCCTTGCCCGATCGCCTGTCTATATTTACTCTACTATGCGGGCTCAATAAATTGTCCCAATTTGAAACATAATTGGCTACGGAACCAGACTTTGTGATGAACTAATGTTCAATGAACTAAGAAGGCCTTAGCTGCAAGAAGCGGTCTCTAAGTTATATAACACGAAACAAAAGATTGCTTATACTATTTTTTTGTGTAAATAAATATTAAGTAACTGTATTCGAGAGTTAACCCCCGGGCAGGTGAAGCGAAGTGAGGCGGAGCGTAGCGGAGCCGAACGAAGCGAACCTGCCCGGGTTGCGGCCGGCGCTTTGGCCCGGATTTTTTAACTTTAAATACAGTTTTATGGAACAGGACAACAAATTACCCAAAGATTTCTTCAAGCAATTTACCAGTAAAGAAGATTTCCAATCATTTTTTAGCGAGCTCTACAAACAGGGCGTAGAGCAGATGTTACAAGCCGAACTTGATAGCCACCTCGGTTATGAGAAGCATGCCAAAGATGGCAACAATACCGGCAATAGCCGTAACGGTACCTACCCCAAAAAGGTAAAAACCCAGTCTCTGGGTGACATGGTGCTCAACATTCCCAGAGACCGTAACAGCGAGTTTGAGCCGCAGTTGATCCCCAAAGGTCAGCGCATGAGCGATAAGCTTGAAGAGTCCATTATCGGCATGTATAGCCGGGGAATGACAACTTCCGATATCGTTGAACAGGTAAAGCAGGTATATGGTGTGGATGTTAGTGAAGGCACCATTTCTAATGTCACCAATCGTATCATAGAGCACATCAAAGAATGGCAGCAACGGCCACTGGAAGTGGTGTATTATACGGTCTGGATGGACGGTATTGTACTGAAAGTAAAGCAGAATGGCAAGTATATCAACAAGTGCATTTACCTGGTTATTGGCCTGAAAAACGATGGACTGAAAGAAGTTTTAGGCATGTGGATGGCTGAAACAGAATCAGCTTCTTTCTGGATGAGCGTACTGACCGATTTAAAAGCCCGGGGCGTGGAAGATATCCTGATCGCCTGCACTGATAATCTTAAAGGTTTTACAGATGCCATCAAAGGGGTATTCCCTGATACGGTAACCCAGCTCTGTGTGGTACACCAGATCCGTAACTCCTGCAAGTATGTGGTATGGAAAGACAGAAAGCCCTTCTGCGCTGATTTAAAGGACGTTTATGGGGCTGTAAACCGGGATGCGGCAGAAGCTGCTTTGGAAAAATTATCCGAAAAATGGGGGCATAAGTACCGCCACGCCATTGAGTCCTGGCGCAACAATTGGGACTGCCTTACCAGCTATTTTGACTTTCCGCTGGAAATCCGCAAAATCATTTATACCACCAATACCATCGAAAACCTGAACCGGGGCATCCGAAAATATACAAAAACAAAAGTACAGTTCCCCGATGATCAGGCCGCATTGAAAGCAGTTTATATGGCTATTACCAATATCGAAAAAAAACGGAGTATGCCCATCCAAAATTGGGGGTTCATACTCCATCAGTTCTTAACTATCTTTGACAACAGATGCCGGCTCTAAAGACAGTTACTACATTTGTTTACACAACTTATTTTACACTCTCAAATTTCGAATTTTGGTTGAAGCTTTTTATAATTCCATTCATAATTATCTTCTTCACTAAGTATTTTAAATATTTGATATCCAAATTCTGCTAGATACATTAAGATACGATCGACAACTTTATATTCAAATTTTAACGGAATAAATTCTCCTTCAAACTTATTTAGTGGCAGCAAGAATTCAAAAAGCATCTTGTAATATTCATTTCCGGGGAGTCTAGAGGTTTTGAAAACGCCTTTTGAGTGAATAATAGAGTGCCGTACTTCCGAGAAGACTTTAAACATTTCTTTAAATCTAAAATTAGGGGCATTTTCCTTTGAGTACTTTTTAAATCTATCTCCACCAGCCTTTTTAACTAATTTAAATATTTCCTCACCCCCTTTCAAATGTTCCCTTGAATATTCTTTATCATCAAGCCATAAGCATTTAAAAGTTTTATCAGATTCAATTTTTAAATGTATTAAATCTTTTAATAACGTTTCAAGCGCCTTATAACATTGAGAATATGCTAACCCAAACTCTATAGAAAGCACTTTTTCAATTTAATTAGTGTAATTTTCTTTAAGTGTTGTTTTCCGAACACCTGTATGAAAATTAGTTTTCCAGCCATTATCTGTTGGGCCTGTCCAATCGCCAATTATGAGAGCTGTTCCCAAAAAATACGTTGCGTCCACTTCTGTATATTTCGCAACATCGTTTAATAGAACTTGATTTAACCGGTTTAATGAATGTTTGAAATCCGTAATTGTTTCAAAGTACTTATCAAGACATTTCTTATAAGGATTCATCATTGACAATTTTTTATTTAATGGCTTAGTTTCTGCAAAACTTTAACTTTTTGAACAGCACTATCATATTTCCTATATGTTACAAAACAATTCATTAGCAGGTTGTAAGTAATTATGGGTACATTTATTTTGTAGTGAACAAATATATAAAAGATTAGGAATTTCACAGAAGCTTTTTCTACTGCAAAAAAATCCATTGATAGGATTTTTTGCCTCTGCTTCTTCGCTTATATTTTTATATTGTACTTATGCAGTAATAATTGGCGAAATATATTAATGAAATAATCCATCAAGTTGTCATATTTGCAAGTTCATTATATTTCAATAAATTTTCTCTTGAAATATCAGGTAACATTTTTTCAATAATTTGGTGAATTAATTCTTGTGCACTATGAATTCGATCAATTTCGGTTTTTCCAAAATCATTAAAAGTATTGTGAGCAACACGTTTGCTTGAAATCATTAACAGATAAAGGATATGACCTCTATTATTTAAAAGCGAGACTTCTTCGGTACTACATAAATTTATTGTTGGAAAAACATCATTAATCAAAATATCATCTTTATATTTTTTGCTCATCGTAACAAAACCATGTTTGTTATGCTTTATTCCTATGAATTCTAATAACAGTCGTCCAAATAAAATAGATGATTCCAACAAAGCACAATTTATCAGGCCTTTGTTCAAAATAGCATATTTTTCCTCATTTAGACTCCAATAAAATCTACTCCAATGAATGTGTGACCAAAGAATATTTAATTTGTAAGGAAGCTCAAGATTTATATAATCATTTTGAAGCTTATGTAGAAAATCCGTAATCTTATTATCATTCATAATTTCTATATAAGATAAAAATATTGACTAATGGGTTATATGCAGTTATGGGTTGCATCGTTAAATTTGTTTGGTGCAATAAATATATAAAAAGATTAATAAATTTACTTGAGGTTTTTTGCGTAAAAATAAACATCTGAAAAAATTGTCTTTACGGGAAACCATAAAAACAATAAAAAGCTGTTTTTATTTTATCAGATGCTTTTGCCGGAAAATGGCCATGGTCTGATCCAGCATACATATAATACCGCATTGGGTTACCTACAGGAGAAAACACCAAAAGTGGCAGAAAACTTTTAAGGATAGAGGAATCTATGAAAAGGAATATTTTTCTTTTTCATGTGAAAGGTGTTTGTACAATCTTTTTTGTTACTATTTTTGCTGAACAAATCATTTCCTTAAATGATCAACTGTATGAAAACCAACTGTTTTATACTAACCATAACCTGCATAATCCTGCTTATTAGCTGCAGAAAAAAGGACCCGCAAAATCAGGAAAAAACGCCTGAAACTGAAATCAATCATCCACCTGAAGATTTTGTAATCTCTATCGAACAACTTTTAAGTAATGAAGTAATTATTTCCTGGTCCGCAGCAAAAGATCCCGACGGAGATTCTGTTACTTATTCTGTATATATTGACACCCTTCTTATTAAAGAAAATGTGCCTGGTCAAAAATATGAGCTTACAAGTCTTCAAGAACAAACCACATATAGTGTTAAAGTAATAGCAAGAGATAGTAAGCAAAATGAAAAAATAGCGACGCTTTCTGTTACTACACCAAAATATTATCTGAAATATATCAAAGGCTATAATTTTCCGCCATCCTCGTATCCTGCAGGAAGTATTTATTCAATGATAAAAACGGCAGATAATAATTATGCTATTGCAGGTTCTACAAGCTTTAATGGAGATGGATATCAATTTGTTGTTTTAAAGGTCGATTCTACAGGGAAAGAACTTTGGAAAAGAGCCTATGGCTACCAATTGGGAGACTCATGGAATTTTAAGATAACAGCGTCTAAAGACGGGTTATTATTAGTGGGTAGTCATCATGTATTAAAACTGGACCAAAATGGCAGCATCATTTGGTACAAAACGATAGTCAACTATGATAATGGAGATGCATCGTCAGAAATAAAATCGATCCGGGAAGATTCAAAAGGTAATATTTATTTGGTTGGCGGAAGAGGTTCGCCCGATCCTGATATAGCACAGGAGTCGGCATTAACGATGCTCGATAAAAGTGGCAATATTATCTGGGAAAAAGTATTCAAATATTCTTATCGCAGCTTCTTCAATGATTTGTATATTGACAAAAACAATACTCTTTTTATTCTGGGCACGATTGAAATTAACCAAAGAGATGACTTTTGGCTCTTGAAGACAAATGGGGATGGCAATGAAATTTGGAATAAGAGGTATGGAGATGAAAGATATGATTTTGCCAGGCAAATAATTCCAACAAGCGATGGAAATCTGCTATTTGCAGGTTACAGCTGGGGATACAGAGATCATAGTGATGGAAGGGTTTTTAAAATTAATCCTGCGAATGGCAATGAAATCTGGAGTGAAGATGTACCTGAGCTATCTATTACTTCAATTTGTGAAACGAAGGATTCCGGTTTTATGGCAACAGGCAGTATTGACGTTAAAACGACATTTGATTATTGGGGTTTATCAAAGCTCGATAGAAATGGAAGTCTTTTGTGGCAGAAATCTTACAATAAAGTTGCTACTTTTTTAAGAACAAATGCCATTTTATCGCAAAATGATGGTGGTTTTATGGTGGCAGGAAACAGCGCTGTAGGTATTGTTGGTAATAATCCTCAAATAGTTATTATAAAAACCGATCCTGAAGGCTCATTTTAAGAAATACACAATAAGAATACAATTCTATTAAAAAAAGTTTTTCAAAGAATCAACTTAAACCAAAATCACTTATGAAACTGCTACTTTATATTACTTTACCAACAATCCTATTTGCTTTTTATTCCTGTAAAAAAGGAGAGGTAGCTGAAGTTAAGCAATATAGTAAACTGAAAGTTACTGTTACTAATCAATACAAACAACCTGTTTCAGGATTTACGATATCGTTAAAAACCGGATCGCGATCAATATCGAAAGTTAGCGAAAGCGATATTTATACGGCCTCTTATGAAGCGGGGGGCTATACATTAACGATAAATAAAACCGGCTTCATTGATTTTACAGAAAAAATTCAGTTAAATGCAGATGAACTTAAAGAAATGCAGATAGTGCTAAAAGCCGGTGAGGCTTATTTAAAACTCAACTCTGATTCAATTTTAAGGCTTCCATCCTCTTCATTATCCAGTATTGTAAAAATACAAAGTAATACCAAATGGATTACCAAAGACACATCTGATTGGATTGAAATTTCAAAAGCGGAAGCATTTGGTGATGATGAATTTTACGTTCAGACAAAGGCAAACCTGTCCGATTCCATCCGGAGTTCAACTATTAAAATATTGGCAGGAGATCATGAGCAGCAAGTAGTTATTACTCAATACCCACCCATCCGTATAAAAAAAACTATAGGAATACCAGGCAATGTAATGACCCAAACCCCCAGTTCAATAAAAATTGAGTTTAATCAGCCGGTTATTTTAAATAATCTTCAGTCTCTGTACTATTACTGTATAAGTGGCACACCATTACAACCTGTGGTTGACAGTAATATATTATCATTTAACTATAGTTGTGGCGAACTAGGGGGAGAATATCCTTTCAGCATCTCTGTAAAGAATACAATTGGAGATACTTTTGCAGAAACAATTAATGTGGGCTTTTATTTACAACAACTTCACTTTAAAGGAAATATAGTTACTCATTTTGTGAATGACAAGGATAATAGTTTTTGGCTATTAATGGAAAATCCGGATATTCTTTATAAGATTGATATGCGCAGCTTGAAAATAATAAAAGAGTATCCATTATTCACTAATGCCCGAATGATTACTGTTAACCCTTATAATGATAAGATTTACATCGGATATTCGGGAGTAGCAGCATTATATATTTTGAATCCGGATTTCACTTATAAAACTATTCCTATAAAACTAGATTCAACAAGGTTAAAATACAACCAATACGAAGAACTAACCCCGGAATTATATCCTGTAAATTTAGTTTTTACAAAGTCTGGTATTGGTCTTTTATCTTTATCCTATAACGGAGACGTTGGTAATTCCCGTTTTTGGTTTATTGATGCGGCTCATGGGCATAAAACATGGTATACAAATGCAGAGGAAATGGAATGGTATCCCTATACTATGGATGTGAACTATGATCAGTCTAAAATTATTTTCACAAATTATAGCTTACAATACTTCACTGTATTCGATTCTAAAACAATGGCTTTCAATAAAGTATATAGTAAAAACACATGGAATCAGGGTGATATTACTGTAGCTTCCAGGAAAGATGCAAATGTTTATTTTCAGCAGGTATACTATCAGTCTGTTGTAAATATTGAAACGGGCTCAAACACAAATGCAACATTGGATGCGCTTGATGCAGCGCGTTTTGATTTTGATTATGGTCAAAAAAATAAAATAGTTGGATTCAGATCGTGGAACGGGTATGTTGAAGTGCTTGATTTTACGAATAGCCAAACGCCCATTGCATATCATTATTATCGCTTTTTTAATTCTATAACAAATACATTAGATGGCAAGTATATAATTACAGCGGCCGAAAATGGTAACGGAGACTCATGGGTAAGCCAATTTCCTGGAGAATGGTTTCGTGAGGAAGCCACCCAGTCGTCTGGTAATACCTTATTAAAAATTAAACAGTATCCCTCTTTGATCAGAAAAAGCCAATGGCGATGACAGTCCCTCATTCGTTGGTATTGCATACTACACGTTGTGCATACAATCAACAAAAGTTTTACGCCCACCCTGGAAAGATTATTAACCATTTTATGTTGTGGATTGTTTCGTGAATGGCCTATTCTATATCATTCTTAAAGGATATTTCCTTTTTCATCTTTAACCCTATACCGGATAATATCAATGGCTTCTTCCGCTGCATCCATACTATTAAAAATACTTAATACCACATTACCGGAGTTGACTTTATACCGGAAAAAGCCAAGATACCCAACATAATATTCCGATAAAGGCAAAACAAATAACCGGTTTTCAGTGGTGTTACCTAGGAGAATATGCCATTCCGGCGCTACTACCAGCTCAGGGCCAAGGTTATTATCTTCCATCACATAGTTTGCTGCGTCCTGTGCGGCCTCTTCTGTTTGGTAAACCCCGATTAAAATAACTTCGCTTTTTTCTCCATCCCGGAAATATCCTAAATTATCAACAAAAAAATCCTGCAGGTTCAGTACAAACAGTTCCTGCGTAAAAATATTGCCACCAAAGCATATAACCCCGAAGCATCAAGAGCTCCGCCCTTACCCTTTAATGCATTATTTATCAAATCATCTATAGTCACAGATATTGTGTTTTAAACATAAAGGTAAATTTATTTAAGATTGTGATCTAAAACAATCATAAACCGACCAGTACTCCTGCCTTGTTTTTCTGCCAAAACATATATTTTATGATGCGCAATAAATATTGTAAATTAGCAATGGTGTTTTTCATAGGTTAGCAACAGCCTGTCTTTTCCAGGACGGGCTTATTATATTAATTGTTTTTACACAACGTTCTCTTACTTCCGTCCCTGACCGGATACGGAATTATATCGATTGGTATTTTCTATGGCCTTTTGATGTTACTGAATGCTAAAATTGTACTTCCTATCTTAAATTGACTGCTATAATGAGGATATTATATGCCCGGCGGAAGAAAAACAGGAAATCTGATTAATACTTTAACTGAAAATTTCCGGAAGGCAGGAAAGGATACTTCACCCAATAAAGACCTTTATAAATAATCTATCTTTATCTATACAAAAATAATCCTATGATAGTAAATACAATAGCTGATTTAAAATCAGCTGCCCTGCCAACCGAAAATTACGCAAATGTATTAGGATATCATTCTACAGGAGATGGTGGTGGTGGAGAATTTTACTGGGATTCCACATCAACTGACAACGAAAATGGAGGAACGATATTTCAGAAAACAGGAACAGCTACAGGTCGGTGGAAAAGAATAATTTCAGGCGCATTTGAAGTAAGCTGGTTTGGCGCTAAAGGAGATGGTGTTACTGATGATACTACAGCATTTCAGGCGGCTGCATCGTTTTTGCAAACAATACCATCGCCCGGATTTATACACTCCCACGCAGTACCAAAATTAAATGCCTGCAGTGCGCACGGATACGTAATTACCGATACTATATATTTTAAACCTCCTGTAGGTGGCAGGTCTATTTGTTTTAACAACACCAGTCAGCTTTTTTACAATGGCGTAAAAGATCGGCCCTGTATCGTTTTTGAAAATTACAGCAACTCTGATTTTACCATTTCTGTTATTGGTAATTCAGCAGTAAATGCTTCAACTGACACCAGTCACCGGTATAATATTCCGGTCTGTTATGTGGTCCAATATTAAAATCAATATAGCTGCACGATTTAAAACGTTAATCGTTTGTGAGGCAGATGGGCAATTAAGTCAATCCTTTGCATGGAATAATATCTGGTTAAACCAAATGTGGGGAGCTATCGATTATTTCGTTGTAAGTTCGGTAAATAATGGCTGGCCAAACGCCAATCTTGTATATGGTGGATCATTTGGCTATTCTTCCAATGATATAACAGGACTGAACAGCAATATAATGTCTTTTGTGAAAGCCATAAGTGACGGAAAATATCATTCTAATGCATGGACATTTTATGGTTGCCAGTTTGAAGGCGGCAGTTTAGCTAATAATTCCCATATTGAATGTATTAACTGTTCCAATTCATTAATCCGGGGATGGAGATTTAGAGATATAAGATATGAAGCTCATGATAACACTATGAGGCTTGGTATCCTATGCAATACATCCGATTCTTATGCTGATGTCCAGGTAGATTTTATGTTCGCAATTGGTGATGTTAATAGTAACACACTGACATTCACCAATGGTTGTAAGAATATTAATACCGCTGCCGATGCTTTTCTATTAGATACCGGCTCCATTGCTAATAATCTAAAAAAAGCAGGCGCTATATATCTTATTAAAAATATGGATTCATTTCATTATAGAAGTAATACAGGGCTATTTAACAGCACTACCAGTTTTAGTTCCTATTTCCCAATGCATCTTTATAAATTAGATGAACAGGTCTCAATACGTGTATATGCAAATGGCAGGATCTTTTTTGGAATTTGCGATGAGAACATGAATATTATTACCAATAATGATGGATTACTTACATCGCAAATAGATAATATAGTACGCACTGGAATCACATTTACAGTCATTAATAACTGTTTAATCAGATCAGGTGGGGATGCAGCAACAAGCTATCAACAGGTAAATATATTAACCATACCAACCGCTAAATATATATTTTTCTGCCATAATACTATTGATCCTGATAATGCAATAAAAATACAGGTACAAAGGCTGTCATTTAAGAAAATGCATAAAATATCTTTTAAAGGCAGAGTAAGGCCTAACGATGCCTATTGGTATTTTAGTGGGTTACCTAATACTATAGTTACTAACTGGGAAAAAGAGGATAAATATTATATAACAAGCACAGACCAGCTATATAGAATTACAAAATCAGGCGTTGGATTACAATATTCAGGCCTAACAGTTACAGGTACAAGTGGTACATCAACACTTACTGTTAATGCTGGTGATATGACAAAATTTATTGAAGGTGCGGAGTTCACTATAGCTGGAGATAGTACTGTCTACAAGATTAAATCCATGGACACTACAGCTTTGACAATAAATGTACAAACTAACTTAATTACCAGCCCTACTACGGCGACAGTTACGTTTATTGCCGCTGAATATGAGCTGGTTAATTATCTTAAAACAGGCACTACCGCTCAACGTCCTACTACCCTAACAAGTACACAGTTTGGAGCATTGTATTATGATACAACTATAGACAAGCATGTATTCTGGAACGGTTCCGCATGGGTTGATTACAGGACCACTTCACAGGCAAATAGTACAGCTACTGATATAGCCACATTGCAGACAGATTTCAATGCTTTGCTTGAAAAATTAAAATCGGCTGGGCTGATGTCATAATTACAGGGCTTTAAAATATTTTGTACCTGTATACGGATATACGATTCCTTTTCTTTACCTCCTGTATGCTTCTCAATTAAAAATTTTTTACTGATACGCTGATTCGATTGATTACTAACGGTTGTTTATAACAAAATATGGTAAGTTTGTAACGGATAGCGGAGACTGCGGTTGGAAGAGCGATTATGAAATATTCAGAAATTTAAGTGATGTAGCAAGAACCTTAATAAGAGGGTATTGCAATACTGCCTGTCAATGCCTGAATACCCGTTTTTAATGAACCCGGTTTTGATAAGCCCCTCCTGGTTAACGGTTTTATTTATAATTGAATTTAAAAAATACAGAATGATTGTGCAGCGACTTTTTTTTATCCTTCTTATTAGTCTGGTGGCCAGCAGTTGTGGAACCGGTAAAAAGGCACAGCGGCAGGAAGTAGCGTTTGATGAGGGCATCCACCGGATCAAGCACCTGGTGGTTATTTACATGGAAAACCGCAGTTTTGACAACCTCTATGGAGCGTTCAAGGGAGCGAACGGGATTAAAAACGCCCGGAAAGGAAACTTTATACAGGTTGACGAAAAAGGAACGCCCTATAAGTACCTGCCGGAGATCCCGAGGAACAACTCTTTCCCTGCTAACCTGCCGAATCAACTTTTTAACATAGACCAATATGTTACATCTGATAAAAGAACGCCTGATGTCACACACCGTTTTTTTCACAACCAGCTACAGATTAACGGGGGAAAAATGGACAAATTTGCGGCATATAATGAGTCTAAAGGGCTGGCAATGGGCTATTACACTACTCAAAAGCTTCCTTTGTATCCGTTTGCCGCAAAATACACTTTATGCGACAACTTTTTTCAAAGCGTTTTTGGCGGTTCTTATTTTAACCACGTTTTTCTGATATCTGCTGCCGTGCCTGTCTGGCCGGATGCCCCGCAATCACTGATCGCAAAGCTGGATGATAATGGCAGAATGATAAAAGATGGCATCGTTACTCCTGACGGCTATGCCGTGAACCATGTTCTTTCCCGGAATAAACCATACCCTGCAAAATCGGATACCTCCGGATTATTGCCCTCGCAGACAATGCCAACCATCGGCGACCGGCTGAGTGAAAAAAATATATCCTGGGCCTGGTATTCTGAAGGCTGGGACGATGCAGTGGCGGGAAGAAAAAATAATTTTGCCTATAACCATGAGCCCTTTTTGTATTTTACCCAATACCAGGAAGGAACACCTGGCAGGGAACATATGAAAGACCAAAATGATTTTATTAAAGCAGCAAAGGAAGGTACGCTGCCCAGTGTGTCCTTTGTAAAACCCGGCGGAGGAAATGATGAGCATCCGGGCGCATCTGCAGTGTATTCTTCTGAACAACTGGCAGTGAGCCTGATTAATGCAGTGCTGGAAGGGCCCAATGCAAAAGATGCACTGGTTGTTCTGACCTATGATGAATTTGGTGGCTTTTTTGATCATGTGCCCCCACCGGTTATTGACAGATGGGGGCCGGGCAGCCGTATTCCTGCCATTGTTATCGGGCCGTTTGCAAAAAAGGGATATGTTGATCATACCCAATATGAAACAGTGAGTATTCTTTCGTTTATAGAGCACCGGTGGGGAATAAAACCACTGGCTGAAAGGGATAAAAATGCAAGCCCCTTCCGGAATGCGCTGATATTTAAATAATTGCTGTTGAACAGCAGGGAGATGTGTTATGCATAAGAAGATGTGGATAGTGGCCATTTTGTTTACGGGGCTATTTATTGCAAGCTTTACTCCCTTTTATACGGATCATGGAGCGCAAACGAAATCCCGTAAACGGGAACTAAGCATTCAGAAAAAGGTCTTCAGCCAGATCGTAACCTTTCATGACTATGTAAAGGACTCCTTTTTTTCAGATATCCGTAATGGAAATATAGACACACAAAGGGTCCGGCAGGCCTTTCTAAGATCCAGGTTGCTGTTTAAGGAATTTGAATGGGCTGCCGCATATTTTGATTCGGAGCTGACGGAGCGGTTAAATGGCCCTCCTGTTCAGGAAGTTGAGAATGCAGACTTACAGGACTCCTCCCTGGTCCGGGCCATTGACCCAATGGGCCTGCAGGTGATTGAGCCGCTGATCTACCCAAAATATGATACTGCCGGTAAAAAGGAACTGATCCGTGAAGTGGCCCACCTAATAAAAAATACGGAGTACCTGATGGCTTATTTTGCTGATCATCAGCTTGCCGACTGGCGGATCCTGGACGCTGCCAAATTGGAGGTTTTCAGGATCATTACGTTGGGTATTACCGGGTTCGACAATGCGCTTTCGCTGAACAGTATGGAGGAATCGGCTGCGTCTTTAAAAAGCCTGCGGAAGGTGCTCAGTTACTATACCGGTAAAAACCGGCAAACTCCCTTATTGCAGGAGCTGGATACAGCCATCAGGTACCTGCATGTACATCCGGACTTTGCCACCTTTGACAGAGCGGTATTTATTACCCGTTTTGCCAATAAGATCAGCACGGGTATAGCGCAATTGGAGCAAAATA